>NZ_KE384337.1:33365-88935 GCF_000425225.1 Pontibacillus marinus BH030004 = DSM 16465
GGGCGTGGGATTCTCCTTCTCGGGCGTGGGATTCTACTCCCTGGGCGTGGGATTCCTTCTCGGGCGGGGGATTCTACTCCCCGGGCGTGGGATTCTACTCCTCCAAGGAATGGAACCCTATACTTCACTAACCAAAAAAAGAGCATCAAATTGCAATGCAATTTGATGCTCTCGTTATTATCTACATATTTTAAATTACGAGCGTATTCCAAAGAACCGTTTCACTTTTGTAAATACCCCTTTTTCATCTTCTAATGACATAAGTGGTACAGATTCTCCTAAGATACGGCGTGCGATGTTACGGTAGGAGATGGATGCTTTCGTATTTGGTTGGAAAGCAATCGGCTCCCCACTATTTGATGCCTTAATCACATCATCATCATCTGCAACAATGCCTAATAAATCGATGGATAGAATCGTAACAATTTCATCCACGTCAAACATATCGCCGTTTTCAACCATATGTCTACGGATTCGATTGACGACCAAACGTGGTGGTTCAATATCTTCTTGTTCGAGAAGACCAATAATACGATCTGCATCACGTACAGATGATTTTTCAGGTGTTGTTACAACGATGGCTTTATCAGCACCTGCTACGGCATTTTTATAGCCTTGTTCAATACCTGCTGGGCAATCAATTAATATGTAGTCATAATCTTGTTTTAACTCATTGATGATTTTGACCATGCCTTCAGGATTTAAATCCGATTTATCGCTTGTTTGAGCAGCAGGAAGCAGGGATAGGTCGTCGAAACGCTTGTCCTTAATTAATGCTTGATTCAGACGACAACGCTCTTGAATCACGTCTACGATATCAAAGATGATGCGGTTTTCGAGCCCCATCACAACATCAAGGTTACGCAGTCCAATATCTGTATCAATTAAACATACCTTTTTCCCCATTAATGCTAATGCAGTTCCTAGATTGGCTGTGGTTGTCGTTTTTCCCACGCCACCTTTTCCTGATGTTATAACGATCGATTCACCCATTTAGCATTCTCCTTTCTACCCCATTCATTTCAGGTCTTTTCTGTGCAAGAAGCTGCAAACGATCGATCATGATCTTCTCTTGACCTTCATCTACATATCCGCATTCCATATAGACACCTTCTGTATCATAATCTGGAGAACGACTAATGTAATCGGCAATACGTAGTTGGTTCGGCTTCATGTAGGATGCAGCAATCACGGCTTGGTTGTTTCCGTTCACACCGGCATGAGCGATTCCTTGAAGGTTTCCCATCACATAGATGTTCCCTGATGCGATTATTTTTCCTCCAGGATTCACATCCCCTACTAAAAGAAGATCCCCTCTCACTTCTAACACTTGCCCGCTACGGACAACTTTAAAAATGGGCGTAATTTCCTTATCTTTTTTCCATTCTAGTGCTTCGTTTTTTGTGATGACATTCGAGTTCACGGACTGAATGACGAGTTTATTGTGATTGCGTATAAGCTCTTTTAGCTGTTCCTCTTGTTGTTCATCTAAATAGCGGTTACCAAGCTGAATATTGACGGTAACCATGGGCTGATCCTCATCAATATATTTCTGTGAAATCTTTTGATCGAGCTCATATAACACATCTTCAAAAGAGCACGTATCATCAATATGCAGTGTTAGTCCATCTTTTGTGCCTTTTATCGTTACGATTGGCTTCTTGTTACTCACGGAAGCTTCACCTCAAACATAATATTCGACTCTAATGATCAAAATTCCTTTCACACGGATTTTGGTCTTTCTAATTGGGTTTCCGACCATTGTTGTAACTTACCTGGAAACAAGGGATACAAAAAGAGTGCAAAAACAAGGTTCGCAATAATCGTAGGAATTAAGCGAATATGCCAATAAGGATCCCATCCCATATTTGTTACATCAACAAGCGTATAGAGGACAAAAAGGACAGTGTCTGCAAGAGCGACACTGACAATGGCTAGAATAATGGTGACGTACAAATTCGCATGAAGAAGCTTCTTCAATCCGTGAGCGATATATGTAATCATCCCATATGCAAACATGTAAACCCCAAGCATATCTGTATAGAGTAAATCAACTAAAAATCCAAATATAATCCCGTATAACACACAATAGTACGTACGATCATAGTCGTAAAATATCGCGATATACACAAGGATAATTAAGACCCAATGAGGGATAATGTGATAATTGGACATCACCCAATCATTGGGCAAAAAATCAATCGCTGTACTTTCCAATACAAGAAAAACTAAGAGAATCAGAGGGAGATATAAGCGTTTCATTCACTTGAATCCCCCTTGTCTTCCTCCTTCATTTCTGGCTCTTCATCCAATGGAGGAGAGTAGATTTCCCGATCAACAACAGATACGTGGTTGATATCATATAAATTGGCCGCTGGATTTATGTAAGCGGTTTGGGTCAATCCATATTCATCAATGATGACCTCTTCAATTTTACCAATTAATAGATTACGAGGGAATACGCCACCCATACCCGAACTTACGACCATCTGACCTTTTTCAATCTCTGCATCATAAGGAATATGTTTGAGCATAAGTCTCTCATCGTCTTCTTGATCTCCTTCAATCAAACCATACACATTGTTTTCGGGTACCATGGCATGGATTCTTGTAGACCGATCAAAGCCCGTAAGCAAACGAACAGTCGACGTAATCGCTGATGTCGTCTGCACTTTACCTATTAAGCCCTCTCCTGTAATGACAGCCATGTCAGGCTTAACCCCATGCTTTTGACCTTTGTTGATGGTCAGTTGCTCAAACCAATGAGGTTCTGGGCTACGAGCGATGACAGACGCTTGGATAGGCTCATAATCTCGAATACTTTCTTTTTTGTCTAACAAGCTCCGGAGTTCTTTATTTTCTTTTCGCAACGCCTGAACTTCATACAGCAATCCTTTAAAGTCTGACAGGCGTGATTTCAATAACTCATTTTGCTTATACGTTTCTTGGATATCCTCTATGTTATCAAAGATTCCAGTTACAAACTGCACCGGAGTATGAAAAGCAGTTTGTACCCAGCCGGTTGTATCCTTTAGAAATTCTTCTGGAAAAGTTAAATTGTCTCGATCTCTCATCGAAAATCCAATCAATGCCACCAAAAGAATAAAGCTGAAGAGAATTAAAATGAGACGTTTATTACGAAAAAACGATGGCATATGTTACACCTCTACTTAATCCATGCTAGTTCTGGAGGCTACATTAGGCTGTGATCTGAAATGGTGAATATACTCTAGTGATTTCCCTGTTCCAATCGCTACACAATCCAGTGGATCTTCTGCGACGAATACAGGCATTTTGGTTTCATCACTAATGACCTGATCAATATTTTTCAACAACGCACCTCCACCTGTTAAGACAATGCCACGATCCATAATATCCGCAGATAGCTCTGGAGGTGTTTTTTCTAGCGTTACCTTGACTGCGTCAATAATTTGATCAACTGTATCTTGTAAAGAGCCAGCAATCTCACTCGCAGAAATCGTGATTGTCTTAGGAAGTCCTGTGACCAGATCTCGACCTCTTATATCCAATTCTTCATCTTCAAGCGGTTTTCCTGCTGAACCGATCTCCATTTTTAACGTTTCTGCAGAACGCTCTCCAATCATAAGGTTATATTCTTTACGAATGTGTTGAATAATTGCATCATCCATCTCGTCACCAGCTACTCGAATTGATTTGCTTGTAACGATTCCACCTAGAGAAATAATCGCAACCTCAGTGGTTCCTCCACCGATATCTACCACCATACTACCAGTCGGCTCCCAAACAGGCAATCCTGCACCGATTGCAGCAGCGAATGGTTCTGCAATTGGAAATGCGTCTTTTGCCCCTGCTTGCTTTGTAGCATCCACGACAGCACGCTCTTCAACCATGGTGATTCCAGATGGCACACAGACCATTACATTTGGTTTGCGAGCAAACGCTGAACGCGTTTTTTGAGCCTTTTTAATGTAATACTTCATCATAGCTGCAGTTGTATCATAATCCGCAATTACGCCATCCTTCATAGGACGAATGACGGAAATATTCGCTGGTGTACGCCCAACCATATGCTTAGCCGAGTTACCCACAGCTTGAATTTCACCTGTAGCTGAGTTTTTAGCAACAACGGATGGTTCACGCACCACCACACCTTTACCTTTTAAAAACACCAATGTATTTGCTGTACCTAAGTCGATACCTAAATCCTGTGAAAATCCAAAACCTGCCACGTTCATCTTCCTTTCTGTATATAAACCAAGTCTTACTATATGGTTATTCATAAATATCAAACACTATTTTAATCAATTCCCGAAAAATGGGAAGGAAAACACAAATTTAACCAATAATTAATCAATTTGACTCAAGATTTTTTATGTAACATAAAGCACACAAGAAGCGCCATTGCTTCATTCAGCAAATGGCGCTTAAAGAATCGATTGTCTATATAATTATACGAAAAATAGGAAGAAATAGATAGTGTTACAAGTACCCTTTTTCTTTTAGTGAGACAAAATTTCTGTCTCCAATTACTAAATGATCTAAAAGTTCTATACCCAGCATCTTTCCACACTCCGTTAAGCGTCTTGTTACATGGATATCTTCTTGTGAAGGCGTAGGATCTCCAGAGGGATGGTTATGAGCACATATTACAGAAGCCGCCGATCTTTTCACAGCTTCTTTGAAGACTTCACGAGGATGTACAATAGAGGCATTCAAACTACCTATGAATATGGTCTGTCTGTGAATGACTTGATTTTTCGTATTTAAAAACATAGCAATAAAATGTTCCTGCTTCAAATCTCTCATTTCCTCCATCACGTAATCAGCGCCATCCTCCGGGCTCTTAATGATATAACGTTCGTGAGGCTTGTGTGAGTGGATCCGCTTCCCAACTTCTAGGGCTGCTAGGATCGTTACTGCCTTTGCTGCCCCAATTCCTTTTATCGCTGTTAACTCTTCAATTGTGGCATCCTTCAATAAAGATAGCCCTTCAAAATGAATTAATACGCGTTGGGATAGAGATAAGACTGATTCCTGCTTTGATCCACTACTAATGAGTATGGCTAGTAACTCCTGATTAGTAAGATGTTTTGCCCCAAGGTGAACCAACCTCTCTCGTGGCCGTTCCTCCTCAGGGACTTGTTTCATTAACATGGGGACATCTGTCAAAACATCGCCTCCTACATTCAATTCCCCTGAGGCCCTTACTTCATTTCTGAGATGCTAGGATAAATTCCAAATGTTCGAAGTGAGCGTACAACACGTGATAATGGCAACCCTACTACCGTATTGTAGTCACCTGAGATTTGTTTAACGAGCATAGCCCCTTCTGTTTGAATGCCATAGCCACCTGCTTTATCAAAAGAGTCACCTGTATCTAAATACAACTCAATGTCTTCTTTTGAGAGTGGCCAAAACTCTACAGTCGTTCGGTCCACAATAAACATTTCTTGTTCAGGTGAGCGTAGCATAACTCCTGTATAAACTTGATGCTTTTGGCCACTTAGACTGCGTAGCATTTGAAAGGCTTCTTCACGTGTGTTTGGCTTTTCTAAAACCTTGTCTTCATAACATACAATCGTATCTGCACTTAAGATGACCTCTTGATCAGATTCAAATCCGATAGAACGACCTTTTCGCTCAGCCAATGTTTGTACATAAGTGCGAGGGTTATAGAAAGGCACGTTTGATTCGTCTACATCTTGTTTTCTTACTATGTGCTGTATATTGACTTGATTTAGTAATTCTCTACGTCTTGGAGAAGACGATGCTAAAATCAGTTGGTTGTTCACATTGATCATCCTTTTCTAGTTGTTCTAAAGAGTTCAGGGTCTATCTATCATACCTTCACCTTAATCGAAGGATCAAAACATGAAAATAGCAAAACTGCACTTTTACTCGATCTTAAAATAACCTTTTCAATTGGTTAATATTTGTTTTTAACATTAAATCTGTTTTAGAAATGTCATTTCACTCTATTGAACATATTGCTCGTAACCATACCAGACACCTAGCAATGAGACCTGAATGGCCCATAAATTCGCAATGGTTTGATTCGTTTGATAGGACTGAACTGCACTTAAATATTGATTATAGCTTTGTTGAAGTGGAGCTGCTTGTTCAGTTATATTTTCTGGGATGCTAGATTTTAAAGAGTTCATTGGTTTGGCCAGTGCTCCAGCATCTCCAGATCCAGAAATAATCAGAGAAGCTGCAGGACTTAATAAGGTTTGCCACTCGTTAGCGCCTGTTTGTACCCATTTTCCTTCAGGTTGAGCAACGTTTTTTTCAGTGCCAGACACATTCCAATCTTTCACATACACTTCTACTTCTTGAGCTTTTAATAAAGTAGCCATCTCCTCAGCTTCAGCTTTTGATCCAGCTACTCCTGCAAACAAATAAAATTGTCCATCACGAGGCCATACATAGGTTTTGAACCCTTTTGTTGCTATCGCACTTTGCATAATTTCAGCTTTTTCTTTTGTGGAAAAAATCCCGGCTTGTACAACAAATGCACTTACTGTCGGGAATGTCATCGTGGTCTTTGATGCAGCTACAGCTTGTCCTCCATTTCCCTTATCTGTAACCGCTTCACCTTTGGTAGACGAATCTTCATTCGTCGTCTCCTTACCAGAAGCCGCTTCCTGTTGAGTGACATCATCTTGATACGCAGTTGATGATGATGCTTCAGGTGATTCCATACCTGCAAAAATACGGAGCATCATATACCCAAGCGCCACACCAATTAAGACGGCAGAAGCCCCTGCCATAATCATTCGTTTGATCGTTTTGGGAACGCCAAATCGATTGTTCTTTACGGGATAGGTACGCTCCAGAACTGAAATGTCGTTCGAATTCGAATCATGATCATTTGAAGCATTCTTTTTTTGTTTCTCTTGTTCTTCCATCCAATCTTCAATCGCTGAGGCCTGTTCATCTTGAGCCAATTGGACTTCTTTTTGAGCTTCCGATCCTTCCTTACGATCGAGGTACGTATCTTCACCATTGATGCGCACAGAAATTTTGTTACCCTTGTCCACGTTAACCCCTCTTTTCTAACTATGTTTGTTTTACCCTATCATAGTAGAAAAGAAAAAGGAGACGACTTTTGTCGGTAGACCCCCATGTCTTTTCGTCATCTTTCTTCATAATGTTGCAAAAGAACTAAAGCGGAAGCGGCCGGGTTATGAATCCAAAAAAACCTATCCTTTAATAGAAGGATAGGTTTAACGTTCTGGGAGCAACACAGCTTCTCCAGCATATACGGTTTCAGAAGATAGTCCATTCACAGATTTCACGCGGTTAGCTAAGTCTTTACTGTATGTTCCGTAAAATTCTTTGATGATACGGAAAAGCGTTTCATCCTCTTGGACCACGTGCTTATGCAGTTTCGGATCACCCTCAACAGCAATATTTTTCTCTGAAGGATCAATCCCCTGGAGTACAGGAAGTTTAATTTGACTTCCCTTGTTTACTTGATCTGTCTTCATTCCATTCACCTGTTTGATCTGTTCAGCCATTGATCGGTTATACGTACCATAGAAGGACTTAATGATGCTGAAGAGTGTGTCATCAGATTGCACAACATGTGTTTCAGTGATTTGAGAGACCTCGTCTTCCTCATCACTAGAAGCTTCTTCTTGAGAATCACGATTTTGTTCCTCATCATCAGTTTCTTGATTTAAGTCTTCCTCATCATTATCAGGTTCCTGATCTGTAACGACTGAGTCTTCGCGATCAAGTGGATTATCTTTATTTGACGGAGGCTCATAATGATACTGTGGTAATTCATCTTGTAAGTTTTCCAATGCTGGATAATAATAAGCTGAAAATGTAACAAGGTGAGTCAAGCGCTCTCCTTCGTCTTGGTCTTCAAAGGTAATCGCATCGATACTAACCAATCGAGATAAACGATTTAACTCTTGTAAAAAGGAGAGCAAATCAGGGAATTCAGGTGAGATAACTTCAAGGTTAAAGGTTAATGCTCTTACTCCTGAAACTTTGGTTGTTTTCCCATCTGGTTGACCTGGTTGTTCTTCCGTAACTTCATTTGAAAGGTCTTCATCCTCCGTTAGTTCAGAATTTACACTTTCTTTTTGTTCCATCATAATGCTTTGAATAAAGCTATTTGAAAGGCTTTCTGCTTTATCTAATGAGATTAATACTTGGTCTTGTACAGGAAGAACCGGTAACTTGCGTTGCATTTCTCGTGATGATTGAAATGAAATTGTGGTTCGGTTCTCTTCTTTTGTACGTAGTGTTTGTAAAATCTTCTCTTCATTCTCTAAGCTCGTTTCAAGTCTATCTAGCTCTTGATTGGCGGGTGACAAAAAGATGTCTTGTGCAATGAGAAACACACCAATTCCCGCTACAATCACAAGTGTTAAAAGAATGTAGTGGAGGCGAGACCATTCAGCTTTCATCCTGATCAACCTCCTCTTTCCACTTGGCTTCATCAATATCGACCTCGTAATTGGCAATATAACGAGGGCGATATTCCAATGGATCATATTGTTCACTTATTTGTTCTGTTGTAATATTACTCAACTCAACATTTTGAATTGCATCTTCTTGCAGCAAGGTATTCGTGTAAGCCGCAACCTCTTGCAAACTATCAAAACGAACAATAAGCTGTAAGTTATTATCTTTGGTATATATGTAGCGTTCAAAATATCCACGCTCAGGTAACAACGAGATCATGCGTTCTAATAGTGAAACGGAAGGAAAGATGGACACTTCCACTTGATCAACTGCTTGTTGAAGCTGTCTTCGATCCGCCTGTGTTTCATCTCGTAAAATCTCTTGATATTCCTCTTGTTCCTTTTGAACACTTTGGATTTCCTTTTGAATATCTTCTTGTTTTGCCTCAATTGCTTGCTTTTGCAGTCCTATCGCAATCACTGTCGCCAAGAGTAAAATAATGCCAATAAAAGCGATTATAAAGGGGACGATGTTCCGTTTCTCTTTTTCTTCAAGTAGATTGATTTCTACAATCATCGTCATGTTGCACCCCTTTGTCGTCTCTATGCTTTTATGGAAAGACCATAAACATCTGCAAATCGTGGTGGTAAAGAGGCAAGCTCTTGTCCGTATGCAGGCTGCAAATCAAACCATTCTACGGGAATATCAAACCTCTCTTTGCAATGCTCATATAGTTCTTCCATATTGGGCCAGTCACCAGATAATAAAATGTTGGTTACATTCGCTTCACCTTTTGTAACTGAAAAACGGTAAAAGCTCATTATGCGTTCTACTTCTCGTAACTGATCCTGTTCATAGCCTTCTAATGTGTTTTTATCATCCATCCAGACTAGACCAGCATCCCCTTCTTCATCCTCCTGCCAAAACTCACCGTCCAGACTCGTTCTCATATAGCGAATAAATTGCGGACGACATTCATGGAAAACGGTTAAAACAATAGAGTCCACATTCCATTGAAGTGACAACAAATGATCCTTCTGTTTTGCTTTATCAAGAGAATAATAGAGTCGATACAACGATAAAGCAGATAAATCTGCCACCAGTGGCTTTAAACCGGTTTCCTTAAAAACCTCTTCAAACGTCCGAATTCGGTCTTCTGGATATGCAAACATGAGGATTTCCTGTTGCCCTTCTTTTTCACCTAGCAACTTATAATCAAAAACAGGTCGTTCGAATGGTAAATGGATTTGATCACCAAGCTGCATATATAAATACCCTTTTATTTCTTCTTCCGCTAGATCTAGTGAAACGAGTTGAGGGCGAATAACAACAGAAGCATCAGGTACGCAAAAATAGAGCTTCTTTCCCTTCCAACGCCTATCACGAATAAGCTCATCTAATATGAGCTCGAGCGTAGTTGGATCCTTCACTTTCCCTTCTTCAATCACGCCTAAAGGAAGATACTTTTCTCCAAAATTCGTAACCCCTTGCAGGCCAGTTGAATCACTTTCCATATAACGAATCACATGGTCTTTTAATACGATGTTCACGCGCTTCTTTGATTTATGTAATCCAAACAAGTAGGATCCCTACCTTACCATAACGTGTCGACATACCACTTTACTATAGAATCGGCAAAAAAATACGCCGTTAAAGCCCCAAGTATAATATAAGGACCAAATGGAATCGGCTGCTTTCGATCAATTTTTTTCAACAAAAGCAATCCTCCACTTATGACCGTACCATAGAGTGTTGCAAAAAAGAAAGCAAGATATGTGTCCTGAAGTCCTAAAACAATACCAATAACCCCCATTAACTTCATATCTCCGGCCCCCATACCACCTCGACTAAGGATAATGATCAGAGCTAATGTGAATAATCCAGCCAAACCGCCTATATAAGAATCCCACCAAGGGTTTAGAGGGTGAATGATTCTTAAGATAACGAAGATGGGCAGGAAGAAAAGAAGGAGTTTATCAGGTATGAGCATATAGGTGATGTCTGTGACAAACACAATCATGAGCATGGAAATAAAAATGAGCGAGATTAATAGTTCAATATGTAATCCGAAAATTAAGTAACTTACAGCAAATAGAACCCCTGTCGTTAATTCTACGATCGGATAAATAGGTGATATTTTGGTCCCACACCTTCGACATTTCCCACGTAAAAAAAGGTAAGAAAAAACGGGAATTAAATCCCGCCAAGTTAATGTGTATTCGCATGTTGGACATTGTGAACGTGAATGGACGAACGATTGCTTGAGGGGCAATCGCAGTCCGACCACGTTGAAGAAGGAGCCGAATGTTAGGCCTAAACCTAATATATAAATTAAATAAACAATTTGAATAATCATAGGATTTTAAGGGTTAGGATTTAATTCTACATCATTATCAGGGTCAGCTGACTTTGGATTACCTGAAAAATAATTATAACCACCACTGTTTTTAAGTATTACAGTGTTCGGAAAAATAACTACGGAGGAAGTTTCATTGTAAGAATCTTCACCACCAGAAGGAGGTGTCACATCATCTATTAAATCTTCATCTATTAATTTCTGGTAAGTAACTTGTGTAGCACTAGTATTCACTTGAACTTTATATAACCTTGCCGCTTCTAACATCATTTGAGCATTCGATAAATGTGCTTTTCTTTTAGAATCATCAATCACATTCCCAATAGCCGGCACAGCAATCGCCGCAATAATTCCCAAAATCACAATAACCGCTAACAGTTCAACTAATGTAAACCCCTTCTCGTTCCTCAATATTTTTCTTAGTTTGTTAACCATGTGTGTCTCCCCTTTTTTGTTTAAAAAAGTTTTATGTTTTAAAAAAACCGACCTAACCATAAAAGTACATACTTTGATGATTGGCCGGTTGCACTAATCGCTCCTGGTCGTCTAAGTGCCCATATACAGACGAACCGTTCAACGCTTCCTTCGACATAAATCTGAATCTATTTTTCTACTACCATTATATTAGATACCCTACGAATTTACCACACTAAACATGACATTTTTATGAATTGTTACTGGATTTGCTCAAAAATAGAAAACATAGGAATAGCTATAGACGCAACGATCCCCCCAACCACTAAGGCTAAAAACCCTATCATTAGCGGCTCGATTAAGGTTTTGATTCGATCGGTTGCATGGTCTAATTCGGTTTCGTAAAAATCTGCCACTTTACCAAGCATTTGGTCTAATGCTCCCGATTGTTCACCTACAGAGATCATCTGGGTTACAAGCGGAGGAAATATCCAGTGTTTTTCCATCGGCCCAGCCATAGATTCCCCTTTTTCAAGTGAATGTCTAGCATGTCGAAGCACACCTTCAATGATCTTGTTATCTACCACTCGCTCTGTAATTTGCACAGCTTGCAGTACAGGTACTGAGCTATTGAATAACGAGCTTAACGTCCGTGTCATTCTAGATAGGGCAGCCTTTTGCATGAGTGATCCGAATAATGGAATCTTCAGTTTTATTAAATCTGTATAGTATGCAAAAGAGTCACTCTGTTTGCGCGCATACACCATACCTGAATAAATAAGAATGGGTAGCAAAATGAACAACCACCAAAATACTGAAAAAAAGTCTCCCAAGCTTAAAACAAACCGAGTTATCGGAGGTACTTCTCCTCCAAAAGACACAAACATATTTGCAAAGCGTGGAACAACAAAGCTTAAAAGGAAGATTACAATTCCAATAGCAATAATCCCAACAACGATCGGATAGGTTAACGCTGAAATTACCTTTTGACGCGTATTGTATTGTTTCTCATAATAATTTGCCATACGATTTAAGATTTCATCCAGATTACCACCCGCTTCACCTGCTCGAATCATATTAACGAACAGATTAGGGAAAACTTTACGATGTTTTTCTGCGGCATCTGAGAAGGAGTGTCCACCTTCTAAATCCTCTGCAATCGATTGGAGCGCCTTTTGTAATGGCTTACTCCTCGTTTGTTCCCCTAAAATATAGGTAGCTTGTACGAGTGGAATTCCTGCCTCGATTAACGTGGCGAACTGCCTTAAGTAAATCACAAAATCTTTAATCTTAATTTTTTGTCCCAGGTTTATCTCTTTATATAAAACACTATTAAGCTCTTGGATGGATATGACGGATACGCCATCCGTACGAAGTTTCACAACCGCTTCTCGTTTGGAATCTGCCTTTAAACGACCCTGCTTTAACTTCCCTTTAACATCACGGCCTTTGTACTTAAAGTACGCCATTTACGTCTCCCTCTCTGTTAAAAAAGGAGTAGCTACTTCAGAGGAAATAACCCCTTCCTCTAGAAGTGACTTGATCGACATCTCGAGTGTGTGCATGCCTTGTGCCTTAGACGTCTGCATTACATTAGGAATTTGGTGAATCTTTTCATTACGGATTAGATTCTTCACTGCTGAAGTGTTCATCAAGATCTCTGTTACTGCTCGTCGTCCTTTTCGATCCTTCGTCTGGAACAAACGTTGAGAAACAATCGCCTGCAAGACATTAGCAAGCTGAATCCGAATTTGGTCTTGCTGGCTTGGAGGGAACACATCAATGATTCGGTCAATCGTTGAGGCTGCGTTTGTTGTATGTAATGTCCCCAGGACCAAGTGACCGGTTTCTGCAGCTGTAATAGCCGTAGATATCGTTTCTAAGTCTCGCATCTCCCCAACAAGAATGACATCAGGATCCTGACGTAAGCAGGCACGTAGGCCATTACCGAAATTTTGTGTATCGAACCCAACTTCGCGTTGGTCAATGATGCAATATCGGTGAGAGTGTAAGTACTCAATCGGGTCTTCAAGGGTTATAATATGTCTTCTCATGGATTGATTCATATAATCAATCATAGATGCTAGCGATGTCGATTTCCCACTTCCTGTAGGACCTGTAACGAGTACTAACCCTTGAGGCTTACCAGCAATTTCTTTAAGAGTACTTGGCATTTTTAACGTCTCCAACGACGGGATTTCTGTTGGAACCACTCGCACCGCCATCGAGATGCAGTTCCGTTGATGATAAGCATTTATACGAAAGCGTGAAAGCCCAGGGATTCCATAAGAAAAATCGATTTCCCCTTTGTCTTCGAATTGATTCCATAAAGACTCTGATAAAATCGCTTTTGCCATCCCTTTTGTTTCATCTGGTTTCAAGGTATCTTTCCCGTACTGTTTCAAGTCACCGTGCAAACGAAAAATAGGTGGTACTCCTACTGTTAAATGGATATCAGATGCTTCTAATTCAAAAGCTGCTTTTAATAATGTATCGAACCGTTCTTTCATGACTCGATCCCCCCTTATTCATCCATTGCCACACGTAGTACTTCTTCTGTTGTGGTTAATCCTTGCTTTACTTTTAGCAGTCCATCATCTACTAGAAAAATCATGCCACTCTTCCAAGCATATTGGCGAATTTGAGCGATAGACTGATTGTTCATCATCATTTGTCGAATTTCATCATCTACAACCAACACTTCCTGGATCGCCATGCGGCCACGATACCCAGTTTGTTGACAGCTACTACATCCCTTACCTTTATATATTTCATCTGCTTTGATCCCTCTTTTTTGGAAAAGGTTTGCTTCCATTTCTGTAGGAGTATAGGGTTCACGACAGTCCCGACATATTCTACGTACGAGCCTTTGAGCTACAATACCGGACAGGGAAGACACAACTAAATATGGCTCAATATCCATGTCTATTAAACGTGGAATGGTCGCAATTGCACTATTGGTATGTAACGTACTGAAAACGAGGTGACCTGTTAAAGATGCACGAATAGCAATTTCCGCTGTTTCCGAGTCACGTACCTCA
The DNA here is from genome assembly GCF_000425225.1 of Pontibacillus marinus BH030004 = DSM 16465. Classification (GTDB taxonomy): domain Bacteria; phylum Bacillota; class Bacilli; order Bacillales; family BH030062; genus Pontibacillus; species Pontibacillus marinus. Next base: position 47,580 of record NZ_KE384337.1, read on the forward strand.
CCAACCATAATAATATTCGGGTCTTGTCTTAAAATGGAACGCAAGCCATTCGAGAAGGTAAGTCCCACTTGGCTATTCACTTGCACCTGATTGATCCCCTCAATCTGATATTCCACGGGATCCTCAACGGTAATAATGTTAACGTCATCGGTATTCAAGTGATTTAAAGAAGCATAAAGCGTACTTGATTTCCCTGATCCTGTAGGCCCTGTAAGTAAGATTAGGCCTGAAGGTTGTTCAATTAACTTCAGAAAACGTCGGTAGTTGACCTTGTTGAACCCTAATTCAGATAGCTTGTTTAACACGCTTCCAAGGTCTAAAATTCGAATAACCACTTTCTCTCCATAAACCGTAGGGAGCGTCGAGATACGTAAATCAACAGGTGTCATTTCTACGTGGGTTTTGATACGCCCATCCTGAGGTAAGCGGTTTTCCGTAATGTTTAAATTTGCCATGATTTTCACACGGGCCGTTAAAGAGTTTTGCATCGATTTTGGTAATGTTCGCTCTGTCTTTAAAACACCATCGACACGGTAACGAATTAAAACCTTTGTTTCCTGAGGATCAATATGTATATCACTTGCCTTCATTTGAACCCCAGCTTGTAAAATCTGGTTCATTAAACGAATGGCTGGAGCATCATCAGGATCGTCCGTTTCCTCTACGTTAATCTCAGTTTCTTTTAAGTTATAATACTTATTGATGGCTTGATAGATTTCATCTTTGGTTGAAATAACCGGTGAAATTTGAAAGCCCGTTGATATTTGCAGGTCATCAATGGCGTAGTAATCCATCGGGTCATTCATTGCAACAACCAATTCATCCTCTTCCTTTTTTAAAGGAATAAGGATATTTCGACGCGCGAAATCCTTAGACACCATGGTCATCAGGTTCGTATCAATTGGATAGCGATATAAAGAAATATGGGGAATGCCTAGTTGGAACTCCAATACTTCAATAAGTTGTTGTTCTGTTATGAAGCCTTTTTCTAGTAAGGCATCCCCTAGTTTTTGCCCACTTTTTTTCGATTGAATCGTCTCTTCAATTTGCTCTTCTGTAAGCAACCCTGCTTCTTTTAATAAATCACCTAAACGCTTCCGCTTTGCCATTAGGCTTCCCCCTTGATTCCGCAGCAGTGATTTTTTTATTTCTCTGTACTCTTTGTATTCCCTTGAGGTTCCTCCCAGATGTCATCTGGAGCCTGATTGGAATCATTCCCATTTGAGGTCCCTTCATTTCCATTGCTGTCTGATTCATTCTCTCCACTATTTTCACTTGAATCTCCATCAGGTGATGAAGAATTGCCCGAGTTATTCGATTGATTATTCTCGTTTTCATTAAACGTTGGAGCTTGATTGTCGTCCGAGCCTCCAGGCGAAAACCCGCCTGAATTGTTTGTTGAACCTGATTCCGTTTCTGGTGGTTGGTCATTGGTACCATATCTCACTTCGATGCGGTTTACAGGTGGATAGTAATCATCAGAGATGAAATCTTTTTGAATGACTTTTCCTTTATCCTCTACGAAACGATACACTTCCACTGAAGTACCTTCTTGCCCTTCAACTTTTACATTTGATTCGCCACTTGGAACACGTTCAGAAAATTGAACAATAGTCCTCGGTTGAATCTTACGACTATTTTCTAACGTTATCTCATAACTGTTTGGAAGAGGGTAGCCTAAAACTTTTACAATCAGCTCACCATTCTCTACAGCTGCATTAAGCTGATAAGGTTGTTCATTAGGATTCGTAAAAACAAGATCGTGATTGTTCTTGGGTTTTACGCTCGCTTCTTTCCCTAATTCTGCATAAGAAGGCAGTTTAGTAGAAATGTGGCGCTGTTTTATAATAAAGTTTGTTTCCAGAATAGCTCCATAGACCGCTGTAGCTACTGCATTTAAAGAAGGTTGGTCCATTTCTTCTTCCACAAATGAGAGAAGAGAAAAGGGTGTTTGGTTTTGAACTACTGCTCCATTTAAAGCGTTAACTAAGTCTGTAACATCCATCTCTTCATTCAGGGTGATGCTATACTCACTTACCACTTCATAAAGCTGCGTAGTTCCGTCTTCAACATACTGATAAATAGAAAAATGTAATGGCTCTTTATGTAGTGCCTCAGCTCTAGCTGTAATTTTTGTGGATAGTTTGTTTATTAAAATATGATTATATAAGTCCGTACCTACTTTGTTTTGAAGAACTCCAAAATAGGATTCGTTCATCTCCACAACAAAATAATTTCTTTCTCCATCCTCGACTTGGTTCAGAGTCTCTGGAATATCGAATTGAATAAAATCTTGTTGAAATACAATATTTTGTTCTTTCATCTCAAGTGTAACGTTATGGGTATCTTTCCAATCAGAAGTCTGAGACGCAAGCTTCTGTCGGGCTTCGGATCTTGTTAATCCACCGATATGTACGGGGCCCACCATTGTCTCAGCTTCATATGTTTGTGGCTCCCCGAAAACCTGATTATATGCTAAAGGGCCCACTTGAGAAAAAGTGAAAAGAAAACTAGAACATAATAAAAGAAATAGAAAAATACCTAAATTACTTTTTCCCATTGTAAGCCCCCTTAGCGCATTCGTTTAAACACGATTTGCTTAATCATATGCTTGCCTTTTTTCATAATAAATCCTTTCACATAACGTTTAAGAATCTTTTTGACCATGTTCATCATCCCTTTGATTTAAAAGATCTTCTAAGTCCGTAAATTCTGACCGATCCTCTTTCAAGACATCAGAGCCTTGTAACTGTACCTCTCGCTCTTCAATGATATCAATACCAAAGCTTTCAAAACCTTCTCTTTCTTCAAAATGCTGTTTTAGGTCTTTTTTCTCCAATTCCTCTTCTTTAAACTCATCTATTACAAAATCTTCTTGATCGTCACTGAATAAAGAAGAAGTTTCTGAGTTAAGTTCTCTATCTTGTTTAGGTTGTTCTTGTGTTTGTTGACGTGCAGCAAGAAGTTCTTCTTCTGGTGAAAGTTCTACTATTGGATTGGGTTCAACTCTTTCTTGATCAGAATCCATGTTAGAAGCTTCTCTTCCACTCTCTTTTTGTCTGTTTTGAGAAACTTCTTCTAGATCGGTTACCGCTTCAGGTTCTGTATAGCTATTTTGTTCATCTACTTGATCGAACTTTTTTTCCGGGATTGTTTCATAAGACTCATGAACATAATCATGTGTTTCTTGTATATCTTCATAATCCATTATGACATTATCATGATGAAAGCTGCCTTTATCTATATCGGGCTGTTCCTCTTCAATATCATCCAGTGATTGGAGTGTATCCTTTTGTTCTTTACTTAATAAATGATTATTAACTTCTTCATTATAGTCTTCCTGAAAAGTTTCAGATGTTTTAACCGCTCTTTGTAATAATATTGTTAATAAACCAGATAAAGTGATTAGTAGTATAAGTATGTACCACCACTGAAATAAAGGTAAAGATAATAGGCCAATTAAAGATACAACGAAAGCAGCTATAACTAAGGTCGCTTTTCCTTTCATGGATATACCAAGTGGAATAAAATAGACTATAGAAAGCAGGATTAAAAAACCGATGCTAGCAAAAATTATGTTATCCAATCTATTCACCTCATTCTATTAGTCTATGACTTTTAACATATTCATTTTTAATTTATTGTATAATAAAGAAATTAGATTTAAAAGATTTGGTTCTTTTACAGTTTATTGGAAAGCACTTAATCTAAGGTTATTATAAGGAGTTTGTTAAATTGAGAAATCAGAAAGGTTTTACATTAGTTGAAGTAATGGCAGCCATGCTCCTTTTATCTATTATATCGATTGTTGTTTACTCATTTATAAATTTTTCGAGCGTGCAAAATGTTCAATCTAAAAATAGGGAAGAAGCTATTATGATAGCTCAGAGGCATCTGCAAACGACTGTTGAGGAAATGAAAGCTGGCCAACTCAGTTCTTCCTTAAGTCAAACTGCTTACACCCAGGATAATGGCTATACACTCTCAAGAATTGAAACAGAACTTGGCGACCCTATTCCTAATACATATTTACCTAATTTACAACACCATGTTTCCATACAAGGCATAGCTTATCGACAAGGTTCAAGCACTGCAAAGCAAATTACGGTGTCGGTTTCATGGGAGGGACCAAATTGAAAAGACTACAAAATCAAAAGGGCGTAACACTTGTAGAGCTATTGGCAGGACTCGCAATTGGCGGGATTATCATTACCTTGGCCATGAGTTTATTTATATTTTTATTTCAATTTGTACAAGAGCAAGAACAAGAAATTGTGGATCGATCTCAAAACCATATATTAAATACTGTATTATCAAGAAACTTATCATCTCCCATAACCTTATACTATTGGGATTCAAATGAACTTAGATTTAAAAACCAAGACGAAGTAATTTTTAGTATTTTATTTGATAGTTCCTTGAATCAATTAACGATTGCTAAATGTAATTCTTGTTCAAGTATCAAAACCTATTCCAGTGATGCAATTGTTGAAAAGCTTGAGAATGTCAGAGACATGACTGTAATGAATGCAAGCCCCTCACAAGATGATCCTATTAGGGATAGGATTACTCTCCTTTTCATATTAGAGGATATAACTGTTAGAACTAGTGGTGAGGAAATCCTTAGTGAAAAAGAGATCTCATGGACGGTTACCCCTCTTAACAAGAACTATAATAAACCTCCTAACTAAAGGAGGTTTATTTTATAGGGCAAGTTCCGAAATCTACTGTTCCAGCTAAATCTCCTGACTTTAATGTTCCACATGGGTTACCACTGTAATCAAATGTATCCGGGGGAACAATCACACTTAAATCTTCTAAGAAAATGTCATTTCCGGCATACAATTTTAATTCTGGTTTATTTTTATTAAATTCTAAAATTGCGTCTTGTAAAAAAATACTTCCCGCTGCATCAAACTCAATTCTTCTTTCAGCATACAAATCAGACCAACGTGCATCAATATCCTGTGCAGATTGAATAGTAATTCCAGTAAAGTCACCTCCATTAGCTGTAGCATAGTTCGTTAATGAACCTTGTATTACAACATCGCCACTTTTTGATGTAATGTTTAATGTAGGATTGCTTTGATTAGCCACTCTGAGTGAGGCAAGATCTTGGATGACAACTTCACCTGCAGATAAATCAATGTTTTCCTTATCTGTATTTGTAAAATCAACACTATTCGTAACGATAAGGGTTTCATCAGCCGGCTTTTCGATATTGTTCTCCATCTCTATATACTCAATCTCACCATCAGGCCCGATACGAATAACAGCGTCCCCATTTGCTGCAGTAACATCAAGATAAGAAGTCATACGATCACTTTTCTCACCACTATTAAAATTGGAGATAGCCCCTAAGACTTGTGAACTCGTCGCTGAATACTTCTTAGTAAATGCATAAAAGTTAAAGTTGGGTTTGAAGTCTCCAAATGCTACCTCTCCTTTTGAATTCGTGTACTCAATGTTAAAAGTTTGACCATATTGATAATTCAAAAAGAACAGGTAACTCCCAAGAGATTGCCTTAAGTCTGACAAGAGATCTTCTTGCTCATCAATATCGGTTATATTAATATCCGGCATCTCTAGGCGGTTTTTAATATCCGAACTTGAAAGCATTGTAAATGAAGCAACACTATCCCAATAATTCCAAGCTGTAGCACCATCATCTCTAATATCAAATGCTATATTGTTTGTTCCTTTGGGTGTAAAGCCACAAATAAGATATTCCCCATTCCCTAGATCTTCAACATAGATCCAAGGAGGAAGTTTCTTTCCACTATTCACCATATGGGTTAATGTTTCAGAATAACCATCTGAAGAAGCTTTCATTACCACTTTATACGCTTGATTTCCTGTCTGACAGGACATATCCCTATCGTTCACCGTCTTTGTAGTAACGTCTAAAGTAACCTTTCCTCCATCAGGTAAATATAAGTCTTCGTTATTACATAAACTCTGAAGAATCTCATTGTTTTCTAAGTAACTATTCATTGCTGTATTTAACACTTGGTTTACCTGTACTTCATTCGTTATCCTCATAACTTGTGAGCGATCTTGCGATAATTGAGAGAATACTACGGGCATAAATATAGCAAGGGAAAAAATAATTAGTAATACATACACTAATGCCCCGCCATTTTCATTTGTAAAGTAATTTTTCATAGAATCGCTCCTAGGTAAATTCAACCCTATTATATCATGTCAGAGTATTTAAAAACGGCTGAGCATTCACTCAGCCGTTTCTACTTTTTCATATGCTGCTACTTTATTACGTCCCTTGCGCTTGGCGCCTATGTACATGGCGCGGTCTGCGTGACGGACAAGTTCTCTTGGGTCTTCGGAATCTTTTGGGTAAGTAGCTGTTCCTAAGCTTGCCGTTAAGTAAACTTGAACAGGTTCATTTTTATCCATAATGTGCTCAGAAAGTACAAATGGTTTATTTGCAATCTTTCTTCTCACATTTTCTGCGATGTGATAGGCATGTTCTTGATTTACATTTGGTAGTAATATCACGAACTCTTCTCCACCATAACGTGCCACTGTCCCCTTATCATCAATGATATTGGTTAACCGATCCGCTAACTCACAGAGGGCTTCATTTCCACTTTCATGCCCGTATAAGTCATTGACTTGTTTAAAATGATCTAAATCGATTAATACAATTGATATATGTTCTTCTCGATTCTGTTTATTCAGTTCATTAAAATAGTTTTCTAGATGATTTTCAAAGTAACGGTAATTATATAATTTCGTTAATGGGCATATCTCACTTTTACGTTTTGTTTCTTCATAGTTTCTTGCATTTAACAATGCAACCGCTAGATAGTTTGTTAAGATATCAGCTATCATATACTGATATTTTTCGTATGCGCGCTTCTTTTTTGAAGCTAATGTAAGTACGCCTACAACACGCTCATCACGTTCGATTGGAATGGATATAACACTCTCTACATCCTGAGGGATAAATGAACCTTGAGCATCCGATTTTTGTTTCGCCCACTGATTTCTATATCTATAGTGAAGTCCTTGAGCATTCCCCCAAACCTTACCACTAACGGATTCAAACTTATTAAGGGTGACCTTAGGTAAATTTTCATGATGCTCTGAATCATAAAAACGAATTAATTTAAGGTATTCATGATTAGGGTCATCACGATTCACATCATAGACATAGGCATAGTCGACATCTAACAGGCTTGAAATCCTCTCAACAAATCGATCCAACACTTCATCAGCTTCTAATTTTCCAGTCAGCTCGTGCCCAATTTCACTCGTTCTTTGTAAATATCCATTAATCCGTCTACTGGAATAGTACAACATTAAAATAAACGATAAACTTACAAATGGGACTCCTACGTAATAAATGGCCTCAGTTCCAATTTCCACATAGAGAATAAAAAGCACAAAACCGATTGGAATTACAAAAAGTGTATTATAAAAGTCCCACCAAAATCCTTTGTTCAAGAATTTTTGAGGTGCTCTCATTAAGTACTTTCTTACTAAACTTAAGATAAGTTGATTCGTTAAGAAATACGAAATCACATAACCACTAATAGGGAGTATATCTCCAGGTGAGTTCATTGCAGTTTGGCCATGTTCTCCTCCTAAGGAATAGTAAACTAGAGCGCTAACTATTGACATCATTAAAAACATTAAAAGATTTAGAGGGATTTTATATAACAGATTCTTTGGCAATCGCAGTTTCATAAAAGATGTAAAGTAAGCGATTTGAGTTAAAACCATTTCTGCAAACAAACCATAATAGAGGAACACAGCAATTGATATTCCATGAATAAAGAAAACAGGAGTATCGTTAACGATAATAGGAAACATCACCACAATACTCATAAGAACAGCAAATGAGATCAAATCAAACCAGTTACCATCAAAAGTTGTTGACGGAAAAACATTGTAAATCATAATTAGAATGGTTGGATATAATAACGCCCATGCTACCCAAACCCCAACTTCTCTCTGCTTAGAAATCATTTGCAAGCATCTCCCTATACGAATCTTCAAATACAATGCTTTTTTTCTATTATTAATATTCTATGTGAATTCTATCTTTAATTATACAGAAAATTCAATTTTAAATAATACTAATAGCATAGCACATAAATCCTATGTTTTCAAAAAATTCAGTACACCTAAATCATGCATAAATTCGAGGTATAGCTACATATTTTAAGTTTTCACGAACATATCCCCTATCCTTTAAACAAAAAACGCATTTTAGTCGTAAAGACTCATAAACTGTCGGATTTTAGCAATGAAATGTAATGAACCTGTTACTAAAAGAATATCTTGATTATCTATTTCAACAAAATCTCGAATAAAGTCCTCCCAATCATCCGTTATCGAATAAACTTCACCGTCAAATTGAGCCTTTAAGTCCTGGATACGAGTAGCCCTTGGATGATCAAAACTTGTTAGCGTGATCGTATCAGCATGCTTACTCACATATTCCATCATCTGCTTCACTGGCTTATCCTTAAACGCCGCGAATAATACTTGCTTCTTTTTATCCGGATACCAAGCTTGGGCTGTTTCCATACAAGCTTGAATCCCTTCAAAATTATGTGCACCATCTACAATAATCGTTGGTTTATCGTGTATATGTTCAAAACGACCTGGCAAGCCTGCTTTTGCTAAGCTCTCTTTTACTTTCATGTCATCAAAATCTTCAAGAATCAGTTCAAGAGCTTTTAGGGCTATTGCTCCATTTCTGAATTGATGGGGCCCTTTCATACCGAGCACTACGTCTTCTATTATTCTAGACTCACTTGTATATGTAGATAAAGAGATCGTAAACTCGTTTTCTAAACTGAATAATGGCGCTTTTTTTTCTTGGGCTATTGTTTCAATAACTTGTTTCGCCTCTGGCTGCATAACCCCTGTTACAACAGGTACGCCCTCTTTTATAATGCCTGCCTTTTGATATGCAATCTCAGAACGTGTATCTCCGAGGAAATGCATATGATCGTATCCCACGTTTGTTATAATACTCAAGATGGGAGTAAGAATGTTTGTGGAATCTTCTCTTCCGCCCATTCCTGCTTCAAGGAGAACAATGTCTGTTTGATCTTTCATATATAATAGAGCGATCATAACAATCAGTTCAAACTCAGTAGGTCCATTTTCTTCTTGATCCATTTCTTCTACAATAGGATAGAGTTCATTAACGAGTTCTATAAAGTCTTCATCTGAAATTGGATCATTTTGAATGAAAATATGTTCTTGGATGTTTCCCATGGAAGGAGATACAAAGCTACCTACCCGTAGACCCTCGTCCATTAGAACTTGCTTTATATACGTTAGAGTAGAACCTTTTCCGTTCGTACCTGCAATATGTATAGCTTTTATAGCCTGTTCTGGATGTTGTAATTTTTCAAGCATCGTTTCCATTCGACCTAAGCCAGGACGAATTCCTAAGTTTTTTCGACTTTGTATAAAAGTTTGAGCCTCTTGAATTGATGAAAACATCTCTGGAGCCTCCTCATATGTTTCTTTTCTTACTATAGAACAAATACTGCATAGAATAAATGATATTCCTAAAATGGATAGGAATTTATTATAAAAAGGATGTTTTTTATGTTAACTGGATGGATTGTTTATAATGGCCATTTGCCAGGAGATAAGTTTTTAGATTATGCCAAATGGATACGCGATGCCGCTTCAAGAAAAGAAATGGAGATGGACGTTTATCCAAACCATCACCTACTTTCGTTGCTTGGAACCGGTAAAAGTGACATCGTAGAAAAAGATATCTTACCCGATTTTGTTGTATTTGGAGACAAGGATATTCTTCTCGCTCGTCAATTTGAACAGATGGGTGTTCCTGTGTTTAACTCTTCCTTTGCCATCGAAGCATGTGATCATAAAGGTTTGATGTATCAGCTTTTAGCTCAACACAGTATTCCCATTCCTAAGACGATTCTAGGGCCAAAAATTTTTCCTGGTACAAAAGAAATCGATGCGGAGAGCTTTCAAAATGTTTGTGAGCAAATTGGCTTTCCATTGATTATAAAGGAAGCATATGGTTCGTTTGGTGAGCAAGTTTATTTGATAAATAGCCAGGAAGAAATGTTCGATAAGCTTAAAGAAATACAAGGCAAGCCGTTTCTATTTCAAGAATTTATTTCATCCAGTTATGGACGTGACGTTCGCTTAAATGTGGTCGGAAATCAGGTGGTTACTTCTATGCTCAGATATGCCGATGATGATTTCCGAGCAAACGTAAGCGCTGGCGGTCATATGAAACCTTATGAACCATCTAAACAAGAAAAAGACTTGGCCATTAAAGCGAGCCAAGCCATCGGTGCAGATTTTGCTGGAGTCGACCTGTTGTTCGGTCCAAATGACGAGCCTATTGTATGTGAGATCAATGGAAACGCTCATATTCGTAACATATACAACTGTACAGGCGTTAATGTTGCAGATGATATGATCAACTATATCATAGAATGGTTTGCCCGAAAGGAAGACAAATAAAATGAGTAAAACCGGCTGGTTGATATACAAAAAGGAAGATGCTGACCGTAACCGTTCATTTATCGATATGTTTATTGAGGAAGCGAGAAAGCAAGGGTTAGCTCTCCATTTAAAACTTAGAGAGTCTTTCCATATAGGTGTTCAGGAGCATCAATTCGTCTGCTTTGAAGAAGGTCAAAGGATAGACCTACCTGATTTTGCTGTCGTTCGCACGATAGATCCACTTTTTACTAAACAGCTAGAGCTTTTAGGCGTGCCTTGCTTTAATTCTTCTCACGTAGCTCAGATTTGTAATGACAAAGCCAAAACGCATCAATTATTAACTCAGCAAGGAGTCCCGATGGTTGATACCCTTTTTCTAAAAGGAGAGGCCTTACCCTACATTCCTTTTTCCTTCCCACTTATCGCGAAAGACGTTCATGGAAGAGGCGGCAGGAATGTGTATTGGGTGGAAAATAAAGATGATTTACTTGAACTCCCTTTCGAACCTAAACAAGATCTTGTCATTCAAAAACCAGCCCCACAGTTAGGAAAAGATTTACGGGTGTTTGTGGTTGGAAACAAAATTGTCGGTGCCATACTTCGGGAAAACGCAAATGAATTCAAAGCTAACTACACCCTTGGTGGTTCAGCCTCGTTGTATGAACTATCCCAGGAGGAAAGGCAGCTTGTACATAAAGTTATGGCTCCTTTTGAATTTGGTATGGTAGGCATAGATTTTCTTTTCGACGAGAAAAACCAATTATTATTGAATGAGATTGAGGATGTTGTAGGGAGTAGAACCTTATATACGAAAAGCTCAATCAATATTTTGGAGTTATACGTCTCTTATATCTGCAGGAAAATAAAAACCGTTTAGACCCATAAAAGGGCTAAACGGTTTTTGTATGCTTTATGACTTCAACTCTTGAATACGCGCTTCTACTTTCTCACGTTTATCAAGGTAGTCTTTTTCTTTATCACGTTCTTCTTGAACGATGTGTTCTGGTGCTTTATCAACGAACTTCTCGTTTGAAAGTTTCTTCTGAACACGATCAACTTCTTTGTTCCACTTTTCCCATTCATTTTGAAGACGGGCAATCTCTTCTTCAACATCGATGAGACCTTCTAACGGAAGATACAGTTCTGCACCTGTTACAACAGCTGACATCGCTTTTTCAGGAGCTTGAATGTCTGCACCTATTGTTAGCTCACTTGGATTACAGAAACGGTCAAGATAGTTGCTGTTCTTTTCAAGCTCGGCAGCAATTGTATCATCAGATGTTTTAATCATAAGCTGGATTTCCTTAGACATTGGCGTATCCACTTCAGCACGAATATTACGAACAGAACGAATAATGGAAACAAGGCGTTTCATTTCTTCTGAAGCCTGCTCGTTGTGGAACTCATCACGAACCTGAGGCCAAGATGCTGTTGTGATGGATTCACCTTTTGTCGGTAGTGCCTGCCAAATTTCTTCTGTAATGAATGGCATAAATGGATGAAGCATGCGCATCGTGTTATCTAATACGTAAGCTAAGATCGAGCGAGTTGTTTTCTTCTTCGCTTCATCTTCACCGTAAAGTGGTAGCTTCGCCATTTCGATATACCAATCACAGAAGTCATCCCAGATAAAGTTGTATAGGTGACGCCCCGCTTCACCGAACTCGTATTTATCGATGTTTTTCGTTACTTGATCGATGGTTTCGTTCAAACGAGTTAAGATCCACTGATCAGCGATGGATTTTTCACCTGTCAGATCGATCTCATCGTATTGAAGATTATCCATGTTCATTAATGCGAAACGAGAAGCATTCCAGATCTTGTTCGCAAAGTTCCATGTTGCTTCAACTTTTTCCCACTGGAAGCGAAGGTCCTGACCTGGTGTTGATCCAGTTGATAAGAAATATCGTAAGGAGTCAGCTCCGTATTTGTCGATCACATCCATCGGATCCACACCATTACCAAGAGACTTACTCATCTTGCGGCCTTCAGCATCACGTACAAGACCATGAATTAATACGTCTTTAAACGGACGACGACCTGTGAACTCCAAGGATTGGAAGATCATACGAGATACCCAGAATCCAATAATGTCGTAACCAGTTACAAGTACATCAGTTGGGAAGTAACGGTTGTAGTCTTCTGCGTTTTCGTCAGGCCAGCCCATAGTAGAGAACGGCCATAATGCAGATGAGAACCACGTATCTAAAACGTCTTCGTCCTGGTACCAGTTTTCAATGTCAGAAGGTGCTTCTTTTCCTACATGAAGCTCCCCTGTTTCTTTGTGATACCAAGCAGGGATACGATGACCCCACCACAACTGACGAGAAATACACCAGTCACGTGTGTTTTCCATCCAGTGCAGGTACGGTTTTTCAAAACGATCTGGAACGAATTGAACTTTATCGTCTCCTTCTTGTAAGGCGATCGCTTCGTCTGCTAGAGGTTGCATCTTAACGAACCACTGAGTGGAAAGATAAGGTTCTACAACGGCTCCACTACGCTCAGAGTGTCCTACAGAGTGCAGGTGCTCTTCAATTTTGAATAGGATTCCTTCCTCTTGAAGATCACGAACAAGCTGCTTACGGCACTCAAAACGGTCCATACCTTGATATTTACCAGCATTTTCGTTCATTGAACCATCTTCGTTCATAATAAGAACGCGTTCTTTATTATGACGGTTTCCAATTTCAAAGTCGTTTGGATCGTGAGCTGGTGTAATTTTAACAGCACCGCTTCCGAATTCCATATCTACATAGTCATCAGCTACGATTTCAATTTCGCGACCTACGATAGGAAGAACAACCGTTTTACCGATAAGGTCTTTATAACGATCATCTTCAGGGTGCACCGCTACAGCCGTATCACCTAGCATGGTTTCAGGACGTGTAGTCGCAATCTCAATATGACCACTTCCGTCTTTTAACGGATACTTCATGTGATAGAAGTGACCTTGAACATCTTCATATTCAACTTCGATGTCTGATAACGCTGTTTTTGTGGCTGGGTCCCAGTTGATAATATATTCACCACGGTAAATTAAGCCTTTTTCATAAAGGTTTACGAATACTTCTTTAACCGCTTCAGATAAACCATCATCAAGGGTAAAGCGCTCGCGAGAGTAATCTACACCTAAACCAAGCTTCTCCCATTGCTTATGAATGAAAGATGCGTATTCATCCTTCCATTCCCAAGACTTTTCTAGGAATTTCTCGCGACCAAGATCGTGACGAAATACGCCTTGTTCACGAAGTTTTGCATCAACCTTAGCCTGTGTTGCAATACCTGCGTGGTCCATTCCTGGTAACCATAATACATCATAGCCTTGCATGCGCTTCACACGTGTGATGATGTCTTGTAGCGTTGTATCCCAAGCGTGACCAAGGTGCAACTTACCTGTTACGTTTGGCGGCGGGATAACCACTGTAAATGGCTCTTTGCTTTTGTCATTTTTCGCTTCAAAATACTTGCCCTCTACCCATTTCTGATAACGACCTTGCTCAATGGCATTCGGGTCATACTTCGTTGGCAGGGAAACTTCGTTTTGTTCCATGTTTTTGCCTCCTTATTTTTAAACGGCCATGAAGGGAAACCACGATTTAAACAATAAAAAAATCCTTTTCATCCCAGAAAAAGGACGAAAAGGATTCGCGGTACCACCTTTATTTACAAACGACATACGTCTGTCTGTACACTTCATACATTAACGGATGGACTCCGGTTTCTTCTACTATTGTTCAAAGAAACTGCATCTGGGGCGACATTCTGAGTTCAAGTGCCTAGGAACCTCTCACCAAATGGCTCCCTCTCTTTAAGGATTGTTCTCATACTCTTCCCCTTCACGGCATTTAGATATCGATTTGTACTTGTTATTTTATCCACTTTCCCTGTTAGAAGTCAATCTTTTTGCGAAACTTTTTCACTTTTGGGCTCACTCTTTGCATATGATAATAAAAATACGTAAAAATGGAAGGAGTAGGTGCAATGGGACGGTTTTATCGTTATAAACTTCCACCCTGGTGTCGCCACTGGCTGTTTATTATAGAAAAATGTACGTTACCCATCTTAATCTTCCAAATCATTCGAACTTTATTATTCCCAACCACCTTTGATGTTTTCTTACTCGGTATATTAGTAGGTTTGTTTATCGCCTTTCAGCTTGAATGGATTTAGGTTTCTTCCTGTTCTTGTTGAATATACGTACGCGTTTGCTCGAGCTGTTCTTCAATTTGTAAGGCATTATTTAAAACAAAATAAGATCGCTCGAGCTTCTGTACACGAAACGGTTGCCCACCTTCTCGGGCACCATTTACATATCGCTCGATTTGCTCCATATAATGATCAGGCTGAAGTAAGTAGATGGCCAGCAAGCTACGTTCACTATTCTTTAATGGAAACTGGTCTTCATAAGATGAGAACGTTGTTGTTATTTGATCAATAGGTGCGTCATGGTAGCGCATGACCTGCCAAAAATATGTCGTCAGGTCATGCATCGGATGATTGATTGAAGCACGTTCCCAATTTAATACATAAGGTTGATTGTCATCATATAAAAAATGAGTCGGCTTAAGATGGTTATGACTCAGAGCTTGTCGGAACGTTTTATCTTCATCAATATCTTCTAAAAAACGGTCACACCACTCTTCACTTCTTTGAAATGCATACATGACATTACGAAAATGTGTACAAACCTGTAGTTCAAAGGGTGGCATATAATGACGTTTTTCAAACTGTATAACAGCTTCCTCTAGACGTTCACGCCAGCTCTCTAATTGCTTTTTTTGATGTTCGATAAACGGTTCAAAATCTTCTCTTTTTACCGTTTCTGTATGAGATGTACGTCGATGGATCTCACCCATTGTCGAGTATAAAGCCTCAAATGGATATGGAGGAGTATCACGATGGGGTGTATCAACCCACGGCATCGCATAAAAAATCCCCATTTTGTTTCGGACAAATAGTTGCTTTTCTGAGGTCATATATAGCGGAATAAAAGATTGGATTCTATGATTTTTAGCTTGTTCATATACTTCAAGCCAATTATAGACAGTTTCATCCGTCAGCCGAGAATGCTTAACCGCAACATCACCATAATGGGTTCGAACCTTATATACTCTAGAAGTGTAAGCTTCATAATCAACCATACTTAAACCGTAGTAAGCTAACACCTCTTTTAGGACATCTTTCATACATTCTGCCCTCCCCTAATTGAAAAAGCGAGAAAGGATCCCTTTCTCGCTTATCATACTTATTGTTTCGTCGGGATATATAAAATTTGGCCAGCTGAGACATCTTCATCGCCTAATTTATTCACACGACTCAAATGCGTTGGCGGCACCTTATACCGTTGAGCGATTGTGCCAAGGGTATCTTGCTCTTGTACAATACACATCTTCATTTTGGCATAAGGCTCTTCTTCCCTTTGGAACATTGAGGTTAGATAGCGAGCATCAGGTGCTTCTTCGTCATCAGAATCCGAATCGCTCTGTTGTTCCTTAACCTCTATCTCATCTCGACTTTCTTCTTCATCGTAATATTCTGGTGATTCTTCTTCATATTCATCATCACCTTGATCTTCTTCTTGTTCTTGACCAAAGAATTCAGCAAAGGATTGAGATTTCTTTTTAAAGTTCCAGCGACCCTCTGCATCCTCTTCCTCTTCTGTTGTATCAGAAGTATCCTGCGTTGTTTCTTGAACAGGTTCTACAAACTTTTGGTCAATTGAAAAACTTTCTTCTAATTCATCTGCCGGCTCTGTTTCAGCTTCTCGTTCTTCTACCTGAGAAGCCTCATCGGTACGCTCTTCTTGTACTCCATGAATCGCTACAGTTGCATTAAGCTTTAGGTGACCTTGTTCAGGTAATTCATAATCAAACGAGTCGATACTTACCGTTACGTCTTCTAACGAGTGAATACGGTGTTTTGGAATGGAGACTTCGACCGGGAAACGATGATAAAACTCGCTCACCCCATCTTCATGTGTATCAATATTTTCGATCGTACGTTTTGATGCATGATCACGTAAGGAAAGCACTTGCGATTCTTCTTCTTGATCACTATCACCTTCAGCGCTTTCTGATTGAAAATATTCTCCTGCTAATTCAATGACACCACGAATGGACACAGTATCATCATTTTCCTGAATTGCAATATCAGGTTCTAACGAAATGCCCATGAATTCGTCTACTTCCTGTCCTCTTTTGAACCAAAGGGACTCATTCAAATGAAACGAAAATACATTCTGATCATCGTATGTCAAATCCTTTTCCTCCTTTCAATTCCATACAGGACCTCTCGATCTTTTATGTCCTTACAACTATATGAGGGAGGAAGTCCAATTATGACTAATGAACAGGGGATGGTTCTGTTTTTGGCTTTAGGGGGTGTGTAAAAAGTAGAAGTAGTTCAGCAATCTGGCAGTTATGTTGAAGACTTGAAACTGAGAGGAGTCCGTTGCTGTTGTGTAATTTGTTGCGGTCAGTGAAACGGCAAGCCTGTTGTGGAAGAAAAGCCGAGCCTCCTCGTGCCTGCGGGGTCTCGTCTTCCCTTTGTACCACGACAGTTTGCCGTTTCCTTCCCTCCACGCGATTATGGAAACTAACGGACCATAATTTAGCTTTCCTCACCTCAGATTTTTTGGAAATCATAGTAAGAGAAGTTGTTCAGACCCTTGTCATGACAGGATTATACTACTTGGAAACAGAACACCTCAGCCCTGAACTAAGGAGGTTCCGTTAATCTCCATTCGGCTAAGGTGGGCTGTGGAACGGGTTGACTCCTCCGGTAGAAAGGGCGAGCGAGATCCCGCAGGAACGAAGTGACGAGGAAGCTCGATCGGTCTTCCGGGGAAACCAACCCCCCCCACAGCCCGCCGCTCTCCACAAAAGCAACGGAACCAAACGCGCTTTATCTCGAAGCTAAGTCTTCCATAAACGGGGGCTTATGTGGAAGAAACATAAAAAACGCCCAGGGATCCCCTGGGCGTTAATGGTTTATTTCGCAATACGTGAAAATGCCTTTTCAGCAGCTTCGATTGTTTTTTCGATATCCTCATCTGTATGCTTCGTGGATAAGAATAATCCTTCAAATTGAGCTGGTGGCAAGTAGATGCCTTCTTGAATCATTTCCTGATAAAACTTCGCAAAAAGGTCCGTATCCGCTTTTTTCGCTGTATCATAATTATAAACCCCTTCACTTGTGAAGAAGAATGCAACCATTGAACCAGCGCGGTTTACGGTTAATGGAATATTGTGGTCCACTGCCGCTTTTGTAAAGCCTTCTACTAAACGATCAACTTTACGATTAATCTCATCATAAGATTCTGGAGTAAGAGCACTTAAGGTCTCATAACCCGCAGCCATAGCAAGTGGGTTACCAGATAGAGTACCTGCTTGATAAATTGGACCAGTTGGAGCGATCATCTCCATGATTTCTTTTTTACCACCATAAGCTCCAACAGGAAGACCTCCACCAATAACTTTTCCAAGACAAGTCAAGTCAGGCGTTACACCATAAAAGCCTTGTGCACTGTTGTAATCCACACGGAAGCCTGTCATAACCTCATCAAAAATTAAAAGAGAACCTTTGTCCTCTGTAATCTTACGAAGTTCAGGTAAGAAATTATCATTCGGAGGAACAACACCCATATTTCCAGAGACAGGCTCTACAATGACACCTGCTATATCATCACCGTACTCTTCAAAAGCATAACGGATGCTCTCAAGGTCATTGTAAGGCACTGTAATCGTGTTTTTAGCAATACCCTCTGGAACTCCTGGAGAATCTGGAAGACCTAGTGTTGCTACTCCTGAACCCGCCTTAATTAAAAGGGAGTCACCATGGCCATGGTAGTTTCCTTCGAATTTAATGATCTTGTTTTTACCTGTATATCCACGAGCTAAGCGTAATGCACTCATAGTCGCTTCTGTACCGGAGTTTACCATGCGAACCATTTCAATGGATGGCACACGATCAATAACAAGCTTTGCTAGATCGTTTTCAAGTGTAGTTGGTGCACCGAAGCTTGTCCCTTTTGCAGCCACTTCATTTAAACGACTTACTACTTGATCATCAGCATGACCTAAAATTAGTGGGCCAAAGCTTAGCACATAATCAATATACTCGTTACCATCAATATCATAGATTTTAGATCCTTTGCCGCTCTCCATAAATAGTGGATCCATTTCTACTGATTTAAAGGCACGTGCGGGGGAGTTCACCCCACCTGGCATATATTGAACTGCTTCCTGAAATGCTTCTTGAGATTGTTTGAATTCGCGCACATTACCACTCCTTTATTGTTGAGATAAATATTTGGCTACATCTTTTGCAAAGTACGTAATAATTAAGTCTGCTCCAGCACGTTTCATTGATGTTAGCTTTTCAAGAACGATTTCTTCTTCGTTCACCCATCCATTTTGTGCAGCAGCTTTAATCATAGAATATTCACCACTTACGTTGTAAGCAACGATTGGAAGTGGGAAGCGATCTTTCAGTTCACGCATAATATCCATATAAGAAAGACCCGGTTTTACGATTAGGAAGTCTGCTCCTTCTTCTTCATCAGATTGCGCTTCTCGAATAGCTTCTAAACGGTTTGCTGGGTCCATTTGATAAGCACGGCGATCCCCAAATTGAGGTGAGCTATGCGCTGCATCTCGGAATGGTCCATAAAAGGCAGACGCAAACTTTACTGCGTAGGACATGATTGGTGTGTTTACAAACCCTGCTTCATCTAATCCTTGACGAATCGCAGCCACAAAACCATCCATCATATTTGAAGGAGCAATGATATCTGCACCAGCTTTCGCTTGGCTCACAGCTGTTTGCGCAAGCAATGTAAGAGATTCATCGTTTACGATCTCACCATCACGTACAACGCCACAATGTCCATGATCTGTGTACTGACATAAGCACGTATCAGCAATAACCGTTAGATCTGGCACATCTTGCTTAATTTGACGAATGGCTTGTTGAACAATGCCTGTCTCACAATAAGCCTGAGAACCAACTTCATCTTTCTCTTTTGGTACGCCAAATACAATTACTGAACGAATGCCTAAACCACGTACTTCTTTCATTTCTTCAGTCAGATAATCAAGTGAAAGGTGAAATACTCCTGGCATGGATGGTACTTCTTTTTTAATTCCTTCACCTTCTACCACGAAAATGGGATAGATTAAATCTTGTGTTTGCAAGTGTGTTTCACGTACAAGTGCTCTCATAGAGTCTGTAGTACGTAATCTGCGATGTCTTTGAAATTGTAGATCTTTCATATGTATCTTATCCTTTCTAAGGGGGATTTTAACCCTCTTTGTGACGTTTTTGATAAGCTTCCAACGCTTCTATCATTCCTTCAATAGAAAATGTGTGTGGAACGACTACATGGCTAAAACCATAAGATTTTGCTTCTTGCTCAGTTGTAGAACCTATACACAAACATGGCTTAGACAGTGTATCTTCTGTTATGGCACCTTCTCCAAGAGAACAAAAAGCTCGAACTGTTGAAGGACTGGTAAATGTCAAAATATCTAGTGAATGAGATAGAAGTTCCTCTTGCAATCCATCTTTTATTTTAACATTTACATGCGTTTCATACACAGTGACTGTTTCGACCCTATGGCCCTGTTCCTTTAATTCTTGTGCTGCTGTTTGTTTGGAAAGGTTTCCTTGAACAACTAAGAGAGAAGTTTTGTCATTCGTTGTTTCTGCAAAGGATTCGCCTAGTTGTTTTCCGGTATATATATCAGGAACAAAATCTGCTAAAAAGCCGTACTCTAACAGAGACTGAGCTGTTTTATCGCCCACCACAGCAAAACGTTTCTGACTTAAATAGGATTGATCTATTTCTAGTTCCTCTAACCAATCAAAAAAATGATGAATCCCATTGGAACTAGTAAACACAATCCATTCATAATCATAAACTTGTTCCAGTTTTCGTTTGGTGGTCAGATCATTGGATCGTTGAAACACAAGAAGCGGAATTTCTATTGAAATTCCGCCTCGCTGTGTAATCATATCTGTAAAGGGCTTCGCTTGTTGTGATTCACGCGTCACAAGTATTCGCATTCCCTCTAGCGGAAGCATTATTGGTCAAGCTCCTCTTTAGCTTCTTCAATGATCTTAGCTCCGCCACGATTAATGATAAGATTCGCAGCTTCACGGCCAACTTCTACAGAATCTGTACCACGTACCTGCTCGGTTAAGATCGTCGTTCCATCTGATGTACCTACCATAGCTGTAAGGACAATTTCGTCTCCATCAAGATAAGCATATCCACCGATCGGTACCTGACAACCACCATTTAAAAGATCTAAGAATGTACGCTCAGCAATGACCGTTCGATACGTGTATTCATGGTTCAATTGATCAAGAAGACCGCGTAATTCACTGTCATCCTCACGACATTCAATTGCAAGCGCACCTTGTCCAACGGCTGGCACACATACATCAGGTTCTAAATATTCGGTAATGACATCATCTGACCAACCCATACGTTTTAAACCAGCTGTCGCAAGGATAATCGCGTCATAGTCCTCTTCCTTTAACTTCCGAAGGCGTGTGTCGATATTGCCGCGAATCCATTTAATTTCAAGGTCAGGACGAGATGCTTTAATTTGCGAACCACGGCGTAAGCTGGACGTTCCGACTATTGCACCGTTAGGAAGATCTTTAAGCAGTACATTGTCATTTGCAATATATGCGTCACGATGGTCTTCTCGAATAGGAATACATCCAATTGTTAGACCTTCTGGTGTTTCTGCAGGCATATCTTTCATGCTATGAACAGCCATATCAATTTCCTTATCATACATGGCTTGTTCAATTTCTTTTACGAACAATCCTTTTCCGCCTACTTTAGAGAGTGTGACATCAAGAATCTTATCGCCTTTGGTTACGATTTTTTTTACTTCAAAATCATATGAAGGAGCAATGCTTTTCATCTGCTCGATCACCCAATTTGTTTGAGTTAATGCTAATTGACTTTTTCTTGTACCTACGACAATTTTGCGCATCGAAGTGCCTCCTGACCTTTATAGAAAGTGAAAGTTTGACAATGTGCCAAATAAAAAGAAATTTACAAGTAAAAATAGAAATGCGCCTGTGTTATAAAGAGCCATCGTTCTTCCTTGATACCCTTTCACAACACGCATAAATAAATAAACTAAGTACACCATTAATACGATAATGGAACCAACTGTTTTTGAATCAATGATATACACCGTATCTCCTGAAATATACCCCCATACAAAACCTAATAATATGGCAATGAGAAGTAAGGGCACTCCAAGTACCACAGCGATATATGATAACCCATCTAATTGTCCTAAATCCCCTAAACGCATTAAACGTTTGCTCCATTTTTTCTCTTTTAATAAACGATATTGTAGTAAATACATCACGGAAAAAATACAAGAGAAAGTGAAGAAACCATAGGATACCATCGCTAGAGTGATATGGGTTACAAGTAATTCACTCACAAGGCGAAGCGCTTGTTCTGTGGCATCATGCTGTGCTCGTGAGAAAATGTGTAGCATCATCATGAAAAATCCTAAGACATTCGTGAAGAACACAAAGAAATCCACGCGAAACAAACGGTTAATCACTAATGAAAATGTTACGAGTATCCATGAGTAAAAATAGAGTCCGTCATAGATTGTGGCTATCGGAAAATTCGAATTCAAAAGCATCTGGCTCAATAAAAAAAAGGTTTGTAGAACCCAAACCATAGAAAGTAACCAGAAGGCAATACGGTTTGCCTTCCGGTTATTTTGAATAAAATCTATAAAATAGCCGATCAAACTTAAACAATAAACCATAATAATGAGTTCATAAAGCCATTTTAATTCGAACATAAAGGAAATTCCCCTTTTAATTAGTTACGTTTGGAGCAGTCTGAAAGGATAATTTCCCATCGCTGTCCAGGATGGCTTTTTGACTTTTCGCTTGTTGTTTTTGCAGTTCTTGCTGAACCTCTTCTTCAATACCAAAGATCTGCTTAAACATCTCTAATTGCTGTTCAGCATTGGGCTCAGCTGCATATTCTTTAGCTTGAAGAATAGGCTGCTTAAGCATTTGATTGATAATACTCTTCGTGTGTTTATTCAGTACTTTCTTTTCACGCTCAGTTAAGTCTGGCATTTTTCGTTCAATGCTTTCCATCGTTTCAGATTGGATATTGAGCGCTTTATTGCGAAGTGCTGAAATTACCGGCACGACACCAATCGTTTGTAACCACTCTTTAAACGTTACAATTTCTGCTTCAATCATCAATTCAATGGCCTCTGCTGCTTCTTTACGAGCTTCAAGGTTTGCATCTACAATTCCTTGTAAGTCATCGATATCATATAAGAAAACAGAATCAAGGTCATCAAGTGATGGATCAAGATCCCGTGGAACCGCAATATCAACAAGGAACAGGGGACGTCCTTTACGCTTCTTATGCACAGATTGCAAGGACTCTTTCGTAATCACATAATCACTTGCTCCTGTTGAACTAATCAGTATATCAGCTGTTTCTAATGTTTCATTTAAGTCTTGCATGGATTTAGCCTGTCCATTAAACTCAGCAGCAAGCTCTTGCGCTTTTTCATAAGTACGATTCACAACCGTTACCTTTTTCACACCAGAACCGTGCAAGTTTTTCGCTGCAAGCTCGCCCATTTTTCCAGCACCAAGAATGACAACATGTTTATTTAACAGGTCGCCAAAAATCTTTTTCGAAAGTTCAACGGCAGCATAACTTACAGAAACCGCATTTTCCCCGATTTCTGTTTCTTTATGGGAACGTTTTGCTAACGTCACCGCTTGCTTAAATAGTTGATTAAACATTGTGCCTGTCGTATTCGCCTCTTGAGCCTGTAAGAAGGACTGCTTCATTTGGCCAAGAATTTGCGTTTCTCCAATGACCATAGAATCAAGGCCACATGTGACTCTAAATAAATGCTCTATAGCTCCATCCGCTTCATACATAGAAAGGAATGGAGAGAATTCTGCTTTATCAATCTGAAACCAATCAGCTAAGAACTGCTTAATGTAATAACGACCTGTATGAAGTTGATCGACCACAGCGTAGATTTCTGTGCGATTACAGGTTGAAATAATTACATTTTCTAGCACACTTTTCTGATGGTTGAGGGATTTCATAGCTTCCGTCACATCATTCTCAGAAAATGTAAGCTTTTCACGAATTTCAACAGGGGCCGTTTTATAATTTACACCGACAACTAATACATGCACAACTTCACACCCCCAACAAACTTAAACCTTCATTCTTTTTTATCATCTTGTTTCATTATAACATGGGAACGTAGCCCTTTTTTATAAAAAATGTGAACAGTTATTGAAACGTTATGGTACGATATAGCTAAATGTATGTTGATCTATCCTTATAAATAATACCGTTAGTACCTTAACATAACGTACCATTACAATCAAGAACACCGTTTTCATCACAGCAGGATAGGAGGCCCTCTTTTGAAAAAACAACACACCTTTACTGGCATTTTACTGATCGGAATTGGTGCATATTTCATGTTGAAAGAACTAGAAATCCCAATTATTACAAATTTTTATTCTTGGACAACCATTCTAATGATTATTGGTGTTGCGCTACTTCTACATAGCTACATTGCCAATGAATATGAAACCATCTTTATTGGAGCCATATTGTTGGGCTTAGGTGTCCATTTCCATGGCATGCAAACCTATAGTTTTTGGCTTGACCACTGGGGAATGTATCCATTAATCATCGGAATAGCCTTTCTTTTGCGATATCAAAAAACGAAACACGGTCTGTTTCCCGGACTCATACTAGTCATTATTGCACTTTTCGCCATGTTTGTATCCAATAAGCCTGAATGGTTTTACTGGGTAACGGTTTTTGTAAACTTCATTGAAACATTTTGGCCACTGATTCTAATTGCGATTGGTTTATACATATTATTGATCAAAAAGAAATAAATTATTAATCTTTATGGAACGCCTGGTCCTTGACTAGGCGTTTTCTAATGCAATTTTTGATCAAAAAACCCCCCCTTACCATCAAAGGAAAGGGGGAGTTCATTTCTAATTATTTAAGTGTGCATAGATAGCTTTCCATGCATCATCTTTTCCTTCACCTGTTTCGGCAGAGAAAGGAATTACTGTATCTTCTTCTTCAAGCTCTAAGACTTGGATAATACGCTGTAAGTGCTTGGCTCTTTGACCTCGTTTAATTTTATCTAGCTTTGTAGCAATAACGGTTACAGGTAGGTCAAAGTGTTTCAAAAAGTCGTACATCATCACGTCATCATTCGTAGGATCATGACGGATATCAATAATAAGAACGGCCATGTTTAAGTTTTCGCGTTCTGCGAAATACTCTTCCATCATCTTGCCCCATTTTTCTCGTTCCTTCTTCGATACTTTTGCGTATCCATAGCCAGGAACGTCCACAAAGTAGTAAGCATCGTTAATCTTATAAAAGTTTAACGTTTGAGTCTTACCAGGCTTGGATGACGTACGTGCTAAGGCCTTACGTTGAATAATCTTGTTAATAAATGAAGACTTCCCCACATTCGAACGACCTGCCAGAGCAATTTCTGGCAGGGGTTCAGTTGGATATTGCTTCTTACTAACGGCACTTATGACAAGCTCCGCCTGATTGACTTTCATGATTTCTCCTCCACTAATGCATGCTTTAATACTTCGTCTAGATGTTCAACCGGGATATACTTTAATCCTTCACGTACACTTTCCGGAATGTCCTCTAGATCTTTTTCATTTTCTTTAGGCATGATCACCGTTGTTAGACCTGCTCGGTGAGCACTCAGTGATTTCTCTTTTAACCCACCAATCGGTAGAACACGTCCTCGAAGTGTAATTTCCCCAGTCATACCTACTTCTTTTCGCACAGGGCGTCCTGTCAGAGAGGACACAAGTGCTGTAGCCATTGTTATTCCTGCTGAAGGACCATCTTTTGGAGTCGCCCCTTCTGGAACGTGAATGTGAATATCATTGTTCTCACTGAATTCTGGATCAATGTTTAATTCTTCTGCTCTTGAACGAATGTAACTGAAGGCAGCTTGAGCGGATTCCTTCATTACATCGCCAAGCTTCCCTGTTAAGGTTAACTTTCCTTTTCCAGGGTACATTGAAACCTCAATAGAGAGTGTATCTCCACCTGCTGTTGTATAAGCTAATCCGGTAGCTGCTCCAATTTGGTCCTCTGTTTCAGCTTGTCCATAGCGGAATTTAGGCTTACCTAACAGTGTTTCTAATTGTTTTTCCGTCACAACAACACGCTTTTTCTCATCAGAAACAATAAGCTTAGCAGCCTTACGACATAAGGAGGCAAGTTCACGCTCTAAACCACGAACACCTGCTTCACGTGTATATTCACGAATCAACTTGAGTAATGCTTCCTCACGCACTTGCATATGGCTCTTCTTTAAACCATTCTCTTTAACCTGCTTAGGCAGCAAATGCTCTTTTGCAATATGAAGTTTTTCTAATTCCGTATAACCAGCGATTGAAATGACTTCCATTCTGTCTAACAATGGTCCAGGGATGGTTGCCATGTTATTCGCAGTGGCAACGAACATGACGTTGGATAAGTCGTATGTTTCTTCAATAAAGTGGTCGCTGAAATTACTGTTTTGTTCCGGGTCTAATACTTCTAGCATCGCAGAAGATGGATCTCCACGGAAGTCACTCGCCATTTTATCAATTTCATCTAGAAGAAACACAGGGTTGATCGTTTCTGCTTTCTTCATCCCATTGATAATTCGACCTGGCATTGCCCCTACATACGTACGACGGTGTCCGCGAATTTCAGACTCATCACGAACGCCTCCCAGAGAAGCTCTAACAAAATTTCTATTCATAGAACGTGCAATTGATCGAGCTAGAGATGTTTTCCCGACACCAGGAGGCCCTACTAAGCATAAAATAGGCCCTTTAATGGACTCTGTAAGTTTTTGAACAGCTAGGTATTCAAGAATACGCTCTTTTACTTTTTCAAGACCATAGTGATCTTCATCTAATATATCCTCTGCACGCGGGATATCCAGGTTGTCCTCTGTTTCTTCCACCCACGGCAGTGCGATAAGCCATTCAATATAGTTACGAATAACAGAGCTTTCAGCTGAACTGCTTGGGATCTTTTCATAGCGTTCTAACTCTTTAAGAGCTGTTTCTTCAACACGCTCTGGCATATTAGACTCGTCAATCTTTTCTTTCAATTCTTGAACTTCACCAGATTTTCCGTCTTTATCGCCAAGTTCTTTCTGAATCGCCTTCATTTGTTCACGCAAGTAATATTCTTTTTGTGTGCGCTCCATAGACGTTTTGACACGCTGACTAATCTTTTTCTCCAGATGAAGTACTTCTTTTTCATTATTAATAATATCGATAATGTGCTGTAGACGCTCTTTTACATTCGCCATTTCAAGAACTTTTTGCTTATCCTTTATCTTCAATGACAAATGAGATGTAACAATGTCTGCTAGACGTCCTGGAATCTCGATATCTTTAACAGAAGCAAGGGTTTCATCACTTATCTTTTTCGAGACTTTTATGTACTGCTCGAATTGTTGGAGAAGATTACGCATAAGTGCTTCCTCTTCAACTTGATCTCCATGCTCCTCATCAAGATTTTGAATCGCAACTTTGAAGTATTCCTCTTCATCTAAATGCTCTTGGATCTCTGCGCGGTTAAGCCCTTCCACTAAAACACGAATCGTTCCGTTTGGGAGCTTGAGCATTTGTTTGATTTTCGCTAACGTACCAATTTTATAAATATCTTCTTCCCCAGGCTCATCAACACTTATTTCCTTTTGGGCAGCAAGAAAAATGAAATTATCTTCTACCATTGCTTTTTCAACGGCGTTAACAGATTTATCTCGACCCACATCTAAATGCATAACCATCGAAGGGTAAACTAAAAGACCACGTAATGGTAGGAGGGGGATGTGAATGATATTATTTTCAGCCATAATTCTGACACCTCCATATGTATGCCATATTCCCTATTACAAGAAGAATTGAGCGGACTCGAACATATTGTAAACAGATTATCTAAAAAACATGAGCGAATCTGCCTATATGTGATTCATTTAATATCCTGTGAGCTTACTCATAAATCTTGCATGTGATATGGTTCTTTAAAAGTATAATGAAAACAAAAATCTTTGTAAAATGTTTCATTTCTCCTAGGTGGATTCATGAAATTTGTTCAAGTCAGCTTTAAGGCGTTAAAACTGACTTGAACTCCTTCTTACAAACTTTGTGATCGATTTTGAAAAATTCGTTTTTCTTTCAATAATGATTGAATATCTCCTGCTAAACTTAATGTTAACGCTTCTTGAATGTGTTTAACAGGTATTATTTGGATCCCTTCAATCTTTTCAAACATCTCTTGTTTATTGTCATGTGGAATAAGGACTTTCTTCGCTCCAGCTCGTTTAGCAGCTTTTACTTTAGCCATTACCCCACCAACAGGTTTAACATGTCCATGAATACTAATTTCACCTGTAAGAGCTACATCTTGCCTAACCGGAATTTTGTTAATAGCGGAATAAATCCCTAAGGCCATTGCAACACCTGCCGAAGGACCATCGACCGGTACTCCACCAGGATAGTTAACATGAATATCATATTCATGAGCAGGAACGCCTAATGACCTTAATACCGTTAACACATTTTCAATAGAGCCTTTTGCCATGCTTTTTCGGCGAATCTGTTTGCTTTGATTGCCAATGCTTTCTTCTTCTGCAATCCCTGTAATGTTAATTGTACCTTGTTGATTTGTCGGAAGAACGGTCACTTCAATTTCTAATAATGCACCAGAATTCGGACCAAATACAGCTAAACCGTTTACTACGCCAACTTGGTCTTCCGCAAATACCTTTTTCTCGTATCTTGGCTCTAATTGTGAAGCGTCGACTACCCATTCAATATCAGCTTGTGTAACGGTATCACGCTCTGCTTTTTTAGCAATACCTGTAGCGATTTGAATCAAGTTTACGGCTTCACGACCGTTCCGAGCATACCCTGCTAAAGCTTCTAATGCTTTTTCTTCGACATTGAACTGGATCTTCTCAGCTGCTCGCTTCGCAACTTCAATCACTTCTGATTGTTCAAGGCCTCTGAAGAACACCTCTAAACAGCGTGAACGGATTGCTGGAGGGATTTCTTCAGGAGTACGTGTTGTGGCTCCAATAAGTCTAAAGTCAGCAGGAAGCCCTTTTTTGAATATCTCATGGATATGTAAAGGAATTTGCTGATTCTCTTCACTATAGTATGCACTTTCAAAATAGACTTTGCGATCCTCTAATACTTTTAACAGTTTGTTCATTTGAATCGGATGAAGCTCTCCAATTTCATCAATAAAGAGCACTCCGCCATGAGCATTTGATACAGCCCCTTGTTTGGGTTGCGGGATACCCGCTTGTCCCATTGCACCGGCACCTTGATAAATTGGGTCATGAACAGAGCCAATCAGAGGATCTGCAATGCCTCGTTCATCAAAACGTGCAGTTGTTGCATCAAGTTCAACAAATACAGCATCTTGCTTAAATGGTGATTCTACGTATTGTTTAGCTTCTTCTAAGACAAGCCTTGCTGCAGCTGTTTTCCCTACCCCTGGAGGTCCGTACACAATAACATGTTGGGGGTTCGCACCACATATAGCGGCACGTAACGCCTCAATCCCATCTTGTTGTCCCACAATATCTTTAAAGGAACGAGGACGTACCTTTTCAGATAATGGCTCAGATAGTGAGATTTGTCTCATTTTACGTAGTTCACTTAACTCTTTTTTTGATTCACGGTCAATTGTTACTTTTTGTGTTCGTTGATTCTTTAGTAAGTTCCAAAAATAAAGCCCAATAACAACCCCAAAGAACAATTGGACAAAAAGGGCAATACCAGCTAATGACATGAAGATTCCTCCTGTACCTATGCGAGCGCGATCAAAAAGTGGTAGTAGAATAACTACTATTCCATAACTTTTCGAACAACCTCAATAATCTTATATGTTATCAGCTAGTATCTCCTCAATTGTCCACATTAAACACAACTCCACTAAGAAAACAACACACCCTCTAAGATGATGAATGTTGTGGACTGTCTTCCTCTCTAAAACAAAGAAATCCTACCAAACATGGGTAGGATTTCTTTAGGTTGATTGCCCCTTATTAGGAACCTTTTAAAGATACCTTTATTTAAGCACTTTCTTTAGGTGTTTCATTTTCATCTTTAACTGTACCATCACTTAAGACAAGCTTTGGACGACCGTTGTCTTTTGTAACTGTATCACTTGTGATAATACATTTTTCAATATCTTCACGAGATGGTAATTCGTACATTACATCTAGCATGATGCTTTCAATAATGGAACGAAGACCACGCGCACCTGTCTTACGTTCAATTGCTTTGCGTGCAATTTCACGTAATGCTTCCTCTTCAAACTCAAGCTCAACTGAGTCGATTTGGAATAGCTTTTGATATTGTTTTACTAATGCGTTCTTCGGTTTCGTTAGAATTTCAACAAGAGCATCTTCATCTAGTGGCTCAAGTGCACCGATAACAGGAAGACGACCGATGAACTCAGGAATAAGTCCATAACGTAGTAGGTCCTCTGGAAGTACTTTCGTTAGAGCTGTACCTTTATCTAGATCCTCTGCACCTGGGTCTTCAGAACCGAAACCAATTACTTTCTTACCTAAACGACGCTTAACGATTTGTTCAATACCGTCAAACGCTCCACCCACAACGAACAACACATTGGAAGTATCGATCTGGATGAATTCTTGATGAGGATGCTTTCTACCACCTTGAGGAGGTACACTTGCAACCGTTCCTTCTAGAATTTTTAGAAGGGCTTGTTGTACACCTTCACCAGAAACGTCACGTGTAATAGATGGGTTCTCAGATTTACGAGCAACCTTATCAATTTCATCAATGTAAATGATACCTTTTTCAGCTTTTTCAACATCATAATCAGCTGCTTGGATTAGTTTAAGCAAGATGTTCTCAACATCTTCACCTACATAACCTGCTTCTGTTAGAGATGTTGCGTCTGCAATAGCGAAAGGTACATTTAAAATACGTGCTAATGTTTGTGCTAGTAATGTTTTACCACTACCAGTTGGTCCAAGCATCAAGATGTTACTCTTAGAAAGCTCAACATCATCTGATTTCTGGCCTGCATTAATACGTTTATAGTGGTTATAAACTGCCACAGATAAGGATTTCTTTGCCATATCCTGACCAATGACATAATCATCTAGTATTTCATTGATTTCCTGAGGCTTTGGAACCTCTTTGAATTCCACTTCCTCTTCGCTTCCAAGTTCTTCTTCAACGATTTCTGTGCAAAGTTCAATACACTCATCGCATATATATACGCCAGGTCCAGCAACTAATTTGCGGACTTGATCTTGTGTTTTTCCGCAGAAAGAACACTTCAATTGTCCCTTCTCTTCGTTAAATTTAAACATGTTTTCACCTCACAAAGTATATGGTACCTAATCTATACATAGTCACAAAAGAGCGTGCTCAAAGTAACACTCCAATTGATTTAGGAGCTTTTGTTACCATGGGTCATGTGCAACAGAAGTTCTTCTGTTAGTTTACCCGAAATAACTTGAACAAACTCTAAAACGTGTAAACATTATGTGCCTTTCCAGTATCATATCAAAATATAAATGGTACGAAAAGTAAAAGGGGTCATGTTCTAAACAGTACTTAATCCATATGTATTCATTATGTACATGTGTATGTTAGAAGTCAACTTTAGCTTAACATGATACACCTAGTGTATGTAAAGCATCAGCTTATGTTGAGAACCTTATCATATTTTTCTCAAAAACACACGTTTTTATAATTCATTTTGGGAGAAAACGTTCCCATGAATATTTAAAAACAAGGCGCGACATATCGCGCCTTGTTTTCTACATTATGCAGTCTTGCTTTCAGCAACAAGGAAGTCAATCGCTTTTTTGATCTTAAGATCTTCTTTAACAGCGTCCGTGTTACCACCTAGCATCTGCTTCAAGTTGTCGATATTTGTCTGATACATAGAAGCCATGTTCTCAAGCTCAGCATTAACGTCTTCTTCTGTTACCTCGACATTTTCTGCTTCAGAGATTGCTTCTAATACAAGGTTTGTTTTAACGCGTTGTTCAGCATCATCTTTCATCTGCTCTTTAAGCGCGTTTTCGTCTTGACCAGTGAACTGAGAGTACATTTCCATAGTCATACCTTGCATTTGTAAACGCTGTTCGAATTCTTTAACCATACGGTCAAGCTCAGAATCAACCATTGCTTGAGGTACGTTAATTTCAGCATTGTCTGTTGCTTTGTTAACAAGCTCTTCACGCTTCGCATTTTCTGCTTCAGTATTTTTCTCTTGTTGAAGACGATTCTTTGTTTTTTCTTTAAGCTCGTCTAACGTTTCAACTTCTTCGTCTACGTCTTTAGCGAACTCATCGTCCATTTCAGGAAGTTCTTTTGTTTTCACTTCATGAACTTTTACTTTGAATGTAGCTTTTTTACCAGCTAGCTCTTCAGCATGGTATTCTTCAGGGAATGTAACCTCTACTTCTGTTTCTTCTCCAGAAGATTTACCTAGTAGCTGTTCTTCAAAGCCTGGAATGAATGTGCCAGAACCGATTTCTAGAGAATAGTTGTCTGCTTGGCCGCCTTCGAATGCTTCGCCATCAACGAAACCTTCAAAGTCCATTACAACTGTATCGCCGTTTTCAATCGTGCCTTCTTCTTTTACAACAAGTTCAGCTTGCTGCTCTTGTTGTTTCTTTAATTCTTCTTCAACGTCTTCATCTGTAACTGTTGTATCTTGTGCTTCTACTTCAAGACCTTTGTAGTCGCCAAGTTCTACTTCAGGCTTCACAGTTACTTTCGCAGTGAAAATTAAGTTTTTACCTTTTTCGATCTGCTCAACATCTACTTCTGGACGATCTACTGGGTTAATACCCGCTTCTTCTACAGCATTTGAGTATGCTTCCGGAAGAATGATGTCTAAAGCATCTTGATAAAGAGATTCAACGCCGAAACGCTGTTCGAAAATTGGACGAGGTACTTTCCCTTTACGGAAACCTGGTACCTGTACTTGTTTTACTACTTTTTGGAATGCTTGATCTAGAGCACGATCAAATTCAGCAGAATCAACTTCTACTGTTAGTTGACCTTCATTGCCCTCTAATTTTTCCCATTTTGCAGACATGATTTTCCCTCCAAAATCTATTTAATAGTCATTTTGTATGTTTGTTGTAGTCTTTTCTAATTTGTAAGAAAGACACTCTCTAAATTGCAACCACTATATTATAACATAATATTGTTTGCTTTCAATACTCATAGATATGTAGTTTCTTATGCCTATTACGATTCATCTAATACGGAGAAGTAATTCGCTTCATAGTATTCAATCTGTTGTTTCCATAAATCCACTTCTTTTTTCGATCCATAGTTTTCAAGTGGAAATGGATAATGGTCTAGTTGTAAGTATGAAGTTCCTAATTCAAAAAACGCCTTAGCAAGTGATGGTGTTTCCTCATCTATTGGCATAACAGGAAAACGCACATACATGTATCGAAATAATAGTTGCTGAATAAACTCATATAAGGTTGGATTATCCTGCTCAACTGGATCTAGTAAATTTAAAATTTGCCTTGAAGATGGATGAGATAGGATATCATCTAACTTTGAAGGATTAACAACTTTGGTTTCCCCTAGTTTCGTTACCTCCACATTTCGTTCTACCTTTTGTTCTTGCATCCATTGAAGCATTGCCGTTTTGATAACAGGCTGTATGTAATCTTTTTTCAGGAAAGGTACAAGTTCATTGATGTAGGGATGGATATCTTGTTTTCTCAACTTAGACAAACATCTCCATTGTTTTTTCGCATCCTTCGAATCAAGTGATGCAATAAACTCATCAATATCTTCTAAGTATTCTGCGCTGCTTTCATCTTCTTTAAGTTTTTTCGTGATGTCATATAATTGCCAGAACTGCTTTCTTACCTCATGAGGAATTTCCTCTGATTCGAATACTTCGTCTAAGAGGTCTAACAGTTCCTCATATTGACTGGTTTGAAATAAAACCGTTAAATAAATATGTAAGTATTGAAAGTAATTCTCCTCATCTTCTTTCATTAGTTCTCTACATATGGATTCCGCTTCTTCGTAACGCCCCAGCTCCATTAGGCAAATCAGCTTACCCGTCATCACTTCAGAGTTCGCTGCATCAAAAGATATAAGCTGCTCAAAATGCTCCAAAGCCTCTTTATACTTTTTAGCTTGTAGCGCAGTTCGACCTTTTTGCTCCAGGGAAGATTTCCATTTAGGAAACATGACCACATCCGCTTTGTTCTCTGTCATAATCTACCCTCCTTCTTTATCCAGTTTTGATTTATGTACACTAAACCAATCTCCTCTTATTTATCTTTACCTTTCCATTTCCCTTTTATTAGAAAGGGTGACCTGAAACATCTAATTACATACAACCGTACCATAACTTTCGCCATAATAAAACTTATTAAGAATAGGAAAAAACTTTTTCGCACATACCAACAATAAGGTAATGACTTATCTAACTTGGAGGTTCAATATGTGCGCAATTCAAATGTGAAGGTAAAACTCAATCAACGACTTCAAGAATCCTTCAAACATAACTCAGACTTTATACAGAAATCATACCAAATAGGATCTACCAACATTGATATTTTTTATTTATCCACTATTACTGATACGAAAATGTTTTATTCCGATATTATAGAACCCTCCGTTAGCCAAGACAGTTCTAAAGTTTTTAAAAATAAGTTATCAGCTACAGAAGGCTTTTCATTTAAAGAACAACCTACAATAGAAGCATCAGTTCAAGACATTCTTAGAGGACATATGGTTATACTCTCGGATCAATGGGCCGGAGTTTTCGATTGTACTTTATACAAAACATTACCTCTTACAGAAACTAAAGTTGAGAAAACCATAGTAGGTCCACAAACTGGATTTAGTGAAGATATTGACATCAATATTAATTTAATAAGGCATCGTTATCACAATAATGGTTTAAAAATTAAAGATGTATCTCCTAAGGATCAAACAACGAAAATGAGATTAAAAATTCTTTATGATGACAATAAGGTAGCACCAGATCTCTTAGATAAATTATATGAAGAAATGCAATCAATTCAAAAAGATAAGTTCTTTCAAACAGCTGAAGAGTTAAATCAACGGATCATTGAAAAGAATAAAAATATTTTCCCTACGATCATGATATCTGAACGACCTGACCGCATTGCTTATAATATTTACAAAGGAAAAGTAGTTGTATTAGTTGAAGGAAGCCCTTTTGCGTTAATTATCCCTTCTACCTTCATGGATTTCTTTAGTTCCATGAGTGATTTTTATCAACCTTACTGGGTGAGCAGGTTTTTAAAAATATTGCGATATCTAGGACTTGCGATTAGCACAACCCTTCCTGCTGCCTATGTTGGTTTCACATCTTACAATCCAGAGTTGTTTAAAGTGGAATTAGCTTTATCCATTGCAGGAAGTCGCGCCCCTGTTCCATACCCTTCCTTTGTAGAGGTCTTTCTTATGCTGATAATGATGGAAATGCTAACAGAAGCTTCAATTCGTTTACCTAAAACGATCGGCCCTACTGCTACAACAGTTGGAGGTTTAATTCTTGGCCAAGCGGCAACTGAAGCGGGATTAGTATCCAATATCATGATTATTATTGTAGCATCGGTAGCCATATCAAACTTCGTTATTCCCATTAATCAAATGTCTTTTGCTATGAGGTTAGAAAAGTATTACTTACTTCTTTTAACAGCAGTAACAGGGTTGATTGGATTAATCGTTGGATTAATGAGCATCATTTTGTATCTAACTCATTTAAGCAGCATGGGAAATCCGTATTTTAAATTAACATTCAGTGAAACTCCTAACTATTTAAAGAAAGGCACATATAAATGAGACGTTACTTTTATTATCTAATCCTGGTGAATTTATTTACGAATTTAGTTGTGTACGTCCCTAAAATCCTTATTTCTCATCGATATAATGGAGTATTGTTCTCCATTTTAATTGGTACACTTTTAGGCCTGTTTTTAATGTATTTGTTCACATCATCTATGGAAAAATTCCCTGGGAGGACGCAAGCTGATATTGTTTCCTCCCATTTACCTAAATGGATTAGTAGCCCTTACTTATTCTTAGTTGCTATTCTTTTCTTTGGTACAGGCTATTTAATTTTGAACGCATTTATAGAGGTATCGAAAAGATTTATCAATCCAGATATGCCTAACTTGGTAGCTGCTATTCTATTTACCTCTTTTGTAATAGCTGGAGCAGCTGTTAAAAGTGATCGGCTCCTATATTTTCTTGAAATCATTTTATTCTTTAACCTACCTTTGCTCCTGTTGGTCCTAGTCCTAGCGTATATCAACCCTTTTTTATCCTGGGATTCGATTCGGACTTTAATACCTCAAGCAAGATTTCAAATTTCCTGGGAAAGTATAGGGGCATCTTGTTATACGTTACTAGGTTTCTTTTATTTAGCTACATTTAATAAGTTCTTTTCTGGTAAAGGAAGTTATTTAAATTGGTATAGAATGATACTAATTGGCTTACTTGGATTAAGCATAGTCCTAACATCTATTGTCATACCGGTTGGAGTGGCTGGGATCGATGGAATTAACTCATATGTTTACCCTTGGATTAGCACAACGGACTCTCTACAAATGGAATATGGGATTATTGAAAGAGTTTTATTTATCTTTCTATTTTTTCATATATGTATATCTCTAATTGGAGCTACGGTGTCATGGCATGTGAGCCTTGATATCTTTAAAGCTATACTCCCTAAAATAAAGTTCAGACAGAAAAATGTGACATCCTACCTAGTATCATTTGTGTTTTTTGTTGGTGTTACCACAACCTCTATTACACTAAACATCCATCAACAGCTACAAATTGCAAAGGTATATTATATTTCTTTAATACCTGCAAGCATATTGTCAGTAGCATTAATGTATTGGATCGCTAGGAGGAAAAGAGCATGAAAATTAATACACTTTTTACATCTATTCTTATGCTAATCCTTCTTTCCCTTACCCTTACTGGATGTGGGTTTAAAGATATAGACAAACGCAATTTTGTACTTGCTGTTGGTATTGACCCTGGAGAAAAAGAAGAATACGTAAAGGTGAATTTAAAATTAGCAATTCCTAATGCTGAAAAAACAAAAGAGGTAAGAGATTTTACTGTTATAACAGAAGAAGCTAAAACAATAGCAGAAGCAGTTCGAATAATAAAATCTCGGGTAGATAAAGAAATTGATTTTGGTCAATTAAAAACGATCATCTTGAGTGAAGAGCTCTTAGAACGAGACTTACAAAGCGTGTTGGATTGGTTTATAAGACGAAGGGACATTCAGCAAATTTCATATGTAGCCTTATCTAAAACAGATACCATTAACATTTTACAATTAAGTCCTAAAGGAGAAAAAATTCCTTCAAACAATATCCTGCTGACATTCAGTACAACAGGCACTAAATCATCTTACGTTACAACTGTGCAATTATATCAGCTAAGAAGAGCTTTAGTGGAAAAAGGGACAGATCCCATTTTACCAATTATTGAAATTGTCCAAGAGAAATTTAGAGTAAACAAATTAAAAATCATAAATGGTGAAAAAGAAAACATGTTAGATCTGACCCCTGAAGAAACAAAGCTTTTCAATTCTATTTTTAATGAATACAAAATGGGTACAATTGTGATTGAAGGAAAGTTATACTTCATCGTCGCTTTAGACAAAATGAAAACAAGTTACAAACTTGTCACTAATACTGAAAAGCCCTATATCAAATACGATATTATAATGAAGGGGTTTATTGAAGAATCCGAAACCGAATTAAAGAGTGAAAGCTTACCAAAATATGAAAAAGTCACTTCAAAAAACATGGAAAAGCGTGTCCAAAATCTTTTTGAAAAGCTTCAAGAAGCAGGAGTAGACCCATTTGGATTTGGCTTACGCTATAGAGCTACACACAGGGGAAGCAAAGAAGAGAAAATGGAGAAATGGAACGCGATCTATCCTGACATTGAATTTCGGGTGAATGTTAAGGCTGAGATTACAGGGACAGGGATTATTGAGTAAGTAAATTTATTAAAAAAAGTTGGAGCTACAAAGACTTATACTTTGTAGCTCCAACTTGTTATGAATGTCCCAGGAGAGATTCGAACTCCCGACCTACGGCTTAGAAGGCCGTTGCTCTATCCTGCTGAGCTACTGGGACATGTTCAGGATTATTTATTTGGTTATGTATGGAGCGGGTGATGGGAATCGAACCCACGACATCAGCTTGGAAGGCTGAGGTTTTACCACTAAACTACACCCGCATAATAAATCCTATGCTTATTATGAAAAATGTTTCTTGTTTTATTAATTTTTTGTTCTTTGCGTTTCAAGCGAACAAGAATTATTATACGAACATATGCTTCAAATGTCAATGGGTTCAGGCAGAAGTTTTTTTATTCTTCTGCCTGAAGTGAAGTTTCTACCGTCATTGAAGGGATTAATTCTCCTTCAACATTAAAGAATTCAACTTTGACATCGGACTTTCCATTCCATGACGCAATTGCATAAGTCTTTTCTGTTATACCTCTTGGCAATCGAATGGATCCTGGATTAATGAATAATCGATTATCCACTTTTTCAGCTGCCGCCATATGAGAATGACCAAAGCAAACAATATCCGCTCCAACTTCTTCTGCTCTATAAGATAAAGGCATCAACGTCGTCTTAATACGGTATAGATGACCATGAGTTGCTAAGAATTTCATTCCGGCAACTTCAAGGTCAATATCTTCTGGATAACGATCATCAAAATCACAATTACCTCTAACCTTCTGATAATCTTTCATTTCTTCCGCATCAAAATCCAGTTCAGAATCACCACAGTGAATCATTGCGTCGACTTCATCCTTATGTCTTTCCTTAACGGTTTGCACTTCCTCTGTTAGCCCATGACTATCACTTACGATTAAAACTTTTGGCACGCTTATCACTCCTTACTCAGATTGACTTAACCAACCTTCTAATTGTTTAAGCGCGTTACTTCTGTGACTGATGCTGTTTTTTTCATCTGAGGAAAGTTGTGCCATGGTTCGGTTAAAACCTTTAGGATAAAAAACAGGGTCATAACCAAATCCATTTTCTCCTTGAGGCTCTAAGCCAATCTGGCCTTCACATGTTCCTCGTTTATACACCGTTTCTTTCCCTGGTCTAGCTAATGCTAAAACACAAACAAAGCGTGCTTCACGATCTTCTTTCCCTTTAAGTTCATTTAACACTTTTTGAAGGTTTGCCTGATCATCTTTCTGCTCCCCAGCAAAGCGAGCAGAATATACTCCCGGCCGTTTGTTTAAAGCATCTACTTCTAAACCAGAATCATCAGCAAGAACAGGAACTTGTATGATGTCTGAAATCGTTTCGGCTTTTAACCGAGCATTTTCTTCAAATGTTTCCCCAGTCTCTTCTACATCAGGTAGTGTTTCATCCAAATCATTCATAGCGATCGTCTCAATTCCGTATTTCGAGAAAAGTTGACGAAATTCCCTGATTTTCCCTTGATTTCCCGATGCAATTACAATTCGGTCCATGCCTCTTACCCCTTTTACGAATTTTGTTGGCGATTGCGATCGATATGCTTATTTAGATCTCCAAGGATTTCTTTTTGTTGATCAAATAATTCCTTAATCCCCTTTTGTGCAAGGCCAACCATTTCTTGAAGTTGCGTATAGGAGAATGTTGCTTCTTCCCCAGTTCCCTGCAATTCAACAAACTCTCCATTCCCTGTCATGACGATATTCATATCTACTTGTGCCTGAGAATCTTCTTCGTAACACAAGTCCAAAATTGTCTCATCTTTTAACACACCTACAGATGTAGCAGCGAGGTAGTCTTTTATTGGAAGTTCTTTGATTGTATTTTGTTTAAGTAATTCTCCGAAAGCCAATGTCATGGCAACAAATGCTCCAGTAATTGCAGCTGTACGTGTACCACCATCTGCCTGAATAACATCACAGTCTACCCATACCGTTCTCTCTCCAAATTTCTCAAGGTCAACTACTGAGCGTAAAGCACGTCCAATAAGACGTTGGATTTCCATTGTACGACCTGATACTTTCCCTTTGGATGATTCACGAATATTTCGTTGTTGAGTAGCACGAGGAAGCATTGCATATTCCGCTGTTACCCAACCTTTCCCTTGGTTTCTCATGAAAGGAGGGACACGATCTTCTATGCTAGCATTACAAATCACTTTCGTTTCCCCAACAGTTATTAAGACAGAACCTTCTGGGTGTTTAACATAGTCGCGCTCCATATGTATGGGTCTTAATTCATCATTGTTTCTATTATCCGTTCTCATGATTTGCTCCTCCTTTATTAATCCTTGCTCATCTTAACATAAATCTCTGCTTCATTTCACTTATATCGGTAAGGAAAACCCGATTTTCTTTATTATAGATCAAGAAAAAAGAGGCTATTCTTAGTAGCCTCTTTCCCTCTCTTATTATAACCAATCATCCAGATTAAAATCGGCGTGTATTTACCATTTGTGGTCGAGAAACAGGTTCTGCTAATACTTCTCCCTGCTCACTGAATACTTGGTCAATGTTTTCAACTTCTACAGATACCGCTTCAACACCAGGCTGCTCAGTTAGTGAGAGCACAAGGGAATCCATTACTTCTGTGGATAGTACAGCTTGGTCATCAAAGTTGTTTAAAACATTTTCATTAAACGTTAGTTTCAAAACGCCATCTGTGTATTTCGGTTTTTCCACTAATTTGGCCCCTTCGTTAAACACTTGCTGTAGGTTGAGATCAAAGCCAGGACCATTTACTAGAGTTTGTACAATCGTTTCATATACATTCTCATCATTAGCCTTTACTCGTTTTGTTACAGGGACATAATAAACTTTGTCATCATGTTGAGTTGGATAATAAACCGTTACGGACTTGCTGTCACTTAAGTTTACTACATCACCCACATGAAGATTGATTCCATTGGCACGTGAGTATCCATCAGAAATTGGTGTCCCATTTACAGGCATAACGTCTGTATCATAACCATTAATTTGTAGCTTAACTCGTTCTACACTCTCGAATTGAGTAAGTGTGTATGTCATAGCTTGCAGGATTTTCAATTCATCTTCTGGTCGATATTCAGAAAATTCTTTTGATACATCTACGACTAGTGTACCTTCATCTTTCATAAGATTTAGACTATTAATTTCTGTTCCAGCAGGTAATACCGCTTCGAATCCACTAGGTAATACATTGGTGATTGGTCCACCTTTGACTAGGTATTCGAGAGCTTGTTTTGCATATTCCTTTGTTTCCGTTTCTGGTAGTAATACGGTTTGTGGTACCACCATTCCATTTGCATCTAATAGGTATAGCTGACGCTCATTTGTCTCAACGACTACCTGGTTTTGTTCTTGATTGGTTTCTTGTCCATTGTTTGATGTTGTTTCGCTATTTTCTACGTTATTTTGACCTGTACTCGCTTGTTCCTGTGGTGGATCCATTTCTTGTAACGATTGCTCCCCTTGAAAGACACACCCTGAAAGAAGAGTAAGTCCTGTAATCACACTTCCGTAAATTAAAGCAGCACGCTTCCGCATGTTTTCCCCTCCTATGATGGTTTGTACTACTATATATACGAGCTTTCAGGCAAAATAGACCAAGCTAGAAAAATTTTTATTTTATATCAGTGAAGATATATTAGGTTGACCGCTGGTTATGGGGACTTGTTCTATTATAGCCCCCTATTGTTGAAGACTTGGTTTCGAGATAATAATG
>NZ_AULJ01000031.1 GCF_000425225.1 Pontibacillus marinus BH030004 = DSM 16465
GATGTCTCTTATCTAGTTTTGAAGGT
Organism: Pontibacillus marinus BH030004 = DSM 16465; assembly: GCF_000425225.1. Lineage (GTDB taxonomy): Bacteria > Bacillota > Bacilli > Bacillales > BH030062 > Pontibacillus > Pontibacillus marinus. The sequence goes on from NZ_AULJ01000031.1 coordinate 27, forward strand.
ATATCCTTCAACTACATAGGTTTGGTGGCTTTGGCGAAGAGGTCACACCTGTTCCCATGCCGAACACAGAAGTTAAGCTCTTCAGCGCCAATGGTAGTCGGGGTTTCGCCCCCGCAAGAGTAGGACGCCGCCAAGCACACATAAGAAACCCAGAAGAATTCGTTCTTCTGGGTTTTTTTGTTCTTTTTGGGAATAAACATGATAGCCATCCTTATGCTCCCTACAGAAATAGCACATATTAAGGAATTTTTATACTGGAACAGTTACATGTGTTAGATATTCGGTTAGGAAAAGGTGTTAAATCAACGAAAACAACCATTTCTCTTCCTAAGAAGGGGCGTTGTATGTCGAATTTTTTCTCTTCGATCAAGGGGGCTTCTCACGCCTTGTGTACTGGCATGCGTTGACTCAAAATGGTGCGAAAGCAGAAGCCGTTGTCTTGCCAGAATATCTAGGGCTTGAATTGGTGAAAGGCGTCACGTATCAGCTTTCATTTGATGCGAGATCTTCTGTGGCAAGTGAAATCGAGGTGACAATGGAAAATGCGAACTATCAACGTTTTCTTAGCGAAAAACTTAAGCTGACAAACTGGATAACATTAAATTGGAAGTCGTAAAAGAATAGGTGTTTTTGGGTGCCTGACCCCCGGTGCTTTAAAGCGATGGGGGTCAGGCACCTTTTTGTCAGAATAAAGTCAATTCACACACATTTTTTATAATCATTGACCGGTTGCTTTCTTGGTTGTTATGATTCTCTTTATTAAAGTAAATAAAAGATTCAGCACCTTGTATAAGTTCAGGAATAGGGCCTGAACGTTTCTACCAGCTACCGGAAATAGCTCGTCTACAAGGGGAGAACATCTATGTTTCTTTCCCTTTGTATAAGCAGCGGTAGTGTACCGGTGTTTTTTTTTTGCAACCAGGAGGGACTTCATGAGACATTTTTTTAAGTTTAAGGAACGTGAAACGAATTATAAACAAGAGACGTTGGCGGGAATCACCACGTTTCTTTCTATGGCTTATATATTAGTCGTTAACCCAATTATATTGAGTCAGGCTGGCATTGATAAAGGGGCACTCTTTACGGCTACTGCTTTATCTGCCATTGTTGGGTCGCTTTTAATCGGGCTTATGGCAAACTTTCCTGTTGGTATTGCGCCAAGTATGGGGCTGAATTCATTCTTTACCTTTTCTGTCGTGATCGGTATGGGAATTGAATGGCAGGTGGCCTTAACGGGAGTTTTTATTGCGGGCATTATCTTTATGATATTGAGTCTTCTTAAGATACGAGAGAAAATCATTAATGTTATTCCGAAAGATTTAAAACATGCGATTGCAGGAGGCATCGGCTTTTTCATTGCCTTTATCGGTTTAAAAAATGCAGGAATTGTTGTGGGTAACGAGGAAACGTTGGTATCAATTGGTCAGTTGACCTCTCCAGGGACTGCGCTGGCCGTGTTCGGTTTTATTATTACCTTGATGATGCTTGTGCGCGGGATTCGTGGAGGTATTTTCTATGGGATTGTGCTCACTAGTATTCTAGGTATGAGTATTGGATTAGTAGATGTGCCTGATTCCGTAGTTGGAGAGGTACCTAGCCTTGAGCCAACATTTGGGGTTGTTTTTCAGCACTTAGGGGATATCTTTACTCCTGAAATCCTTGCTGTTATTTTTACATTTTTATTTGTCGCGTTTTTCGATACGGCTGGTGCACTCATTGCTGTGGCCAGTCAGGCGGGTATTATGAAGGACAACCAAATTCCAAATGCAGGTCGTGCTCTATTAGCGGATTCTACCTCTGGAGTGGCAGGGGCCATTTTTGGTACCTCAACAACTGCTTCGTTTGTTGAATCCTCTGCCGGAGTTGCGGTTGGTGGCCGTACAGGCTTTACGAGTGTAGTCATTTCGATTTGCTTCTTTTTTGCTTTGTTCTTTTCACCTGTACTTGGCGTCATTACAACTGAAGTAACAGCACCCGCTCTAATCATTGTTGGCGGTCTTATGGCGACAGAGGTAAAAGAAATTGACTGGAGCAGGATGGAAATCATGATTCCAGCGTTTGTCACGATTATCACAATGCCCCTCACTTTCAGTATAGCAACGGGAATTGCCCTTGGCTTCATTCTTTATCCATTTGCGATGTTAGCGAAAAAAGATTGGAAGCAAGTTCACCCGATTATGTACGCTCTTGCTGGAATGTTTATGATGTATTTTGTGTTTTTATAAGTTGAAAGGTGCCTTGAAAGGTGCCTGACCCCCAGTGCTTTAAAGCGGTGGGGGTCAGGCACTTTTTTTTGGCACTTTTTTTGCGCCTTTCTTAATTGTTTCCATATCCTTTTGAAATTTCACCCATGATATTACCAGCTAGGGATCTTTCGCCGTCTGCGCTTAAATCACCTAGACTGACGACACCTTTTACATGCTCGTTTTCAATGACTAATAACCGTCTGATTTGGTTCTCTTGCATTAAGCTTGCTGCATCTTCCACGTTCATATCAGGATTACCCGTTACAACATCTTCTGTTAAAATATCAGAAGCAGTGACATTCTCTGCAGATTCTTTCGCAAGACCTTTAACTACAATATCCCGATCCGTTACCACTCCTGTGTACTTACTTTTATCATTTTCTACAACGGGTAGAAATCCAATATCGTATTCCTTCATTTGCTTAGCTAGTGTGTATAGATCAGCAGAAGAAGGAACAGTAGCTAAACTAGTGGTCATGTACTCTCTCAATGTAGGCATAGAAGTCACCCTTTCTTAAATTTTATTATAATCTTTCACATATTGTTTTCCTTGCGTTCATTGAAACTAAACAGATTGTTATTAAAATATGATGATTGACTCATGGAATTAATTGGAGGCGTGTAGAAAGTCTTATGGAACATAGACGTTTAGCTCTATAGCTCAAAACGGAATTTTGACCTTCTATGGGGGATGTTTTCAAGTGACAGGTAGGATTATTTGAGTATATGATTAGAAGATAAGGAGTTGAGAACGTATGCAGATTGAGAATATTTTAGTAACCGGGAAGATTTATAAAAAGCTTGAAGCTTTGATTAGTGGAAGATCTTTAAACAAGCAATTTCGATACTTAAGTGAAGAGGACGTAACAAGTGATGATTTAAATTGGGCTGATGCACTAGTCTGTGTTCATCCTTTTCCTTCTTTTCATTTTGGCAATCTAAAATGGATTCATTCCTTAAATGCCGGTGTCGATCGCTTTATGTCTGAAGTCGAGTGGAAGGATGATGTTCTGTTTACAAGAACGATTAGTTCCTTTGGTGAGCGGATGGGTGAGTTTTGCTTAAGTTACATATTGCAAGATCTACAAATGCACGAACATTTTTCGGAAAAGCAAAAAGAGGAATCATGGGAACCTGCGACACCTGGTCAATTGAAGGATCAATCCATCGTTATATTTGGGACAGGAGCAATTGGCCAAAAAATAGCTGAAGTATTTTCTACGTTCGGTTCAAAAGTGAGTGGTGTTTCTTTAAGTGGGAAATCTAAGGACCCTTTTCAACAGGTGGTATCGATTGATAATCGAGATCAATTGAATAATGTATTACAAAATGCTGATTGGGTGATTAGTACGCTACCTAATACAGCAGAAACTGAAAATTTGTTTGATAAGTCGATATTCTCTAATTTTGATGATGTTGGTTTTATGAACACAGGCAGAGGGGCAACGGTTGATGAAGGTGCTCTGTTAAAAGCAATCGATCAAAATCATGTTAGAAAGGCCATCTTAGATGTATTTAGAGAAGAACCATTACCAAAGGATTCTCCATTTTGGAATCATGAAAAGGTCATCGTGACCCCGCATATTTCAGCAGTAACAACCGCAGAGGATGCAGTGGAATGTTTTGTAGACACGTTAGATAATATTGAAAACGATCGCCCATTAGAGAATCAAGTGGATATGGTGAAAGGATATTAAAAAAAGGTGCCTAAAAAAAGGTGCCTGACCCCCAGTGCTTTAAAGCGGTGGGGGTCAGGCACTTTTTTTAGCACCTGTCGAAGAAGAAAGAAGGATATAGGTCCAGTTCGCAGAATACCATTAGTATAACGATAATGTTCCATAGGAGTAATGTCGATGAATAAATCCTTTTTCGGGTTTTTAGTTGTGTTAACGACTGGCTTAATGGGCTCATCTTTTGCTATTGGGAAAATGGGGCTCGTGTATATGTCCCCATTGTTATTGGTCGGGGTTCGATTTACGTTAGCTGGGGTCATCATGTCTCTCGTTGTGCTTGCTTTGAAGCGGAAGCATCCTGTAAAGCTGGTGGAGTGGTTTCAGTTTGCGGTAATTGGCTTTTTTCAAACAGCTGGCGTCATGGGAGCTGTGTTTCTTAGTATGCGAACGATAACGGCGGGGGAGGCTTCTATTTTGGTGTTTACCAGTCCCATGCTGGTTGTGATTGTTGGTACTGTTTTCTTAAAGGCAAAGTATCGGTTAGCGCAGTGGATAGGTGTTGGGGTTGGATTTCTCGGAGTGTTTATTACATTAGGAGCAAGCTTAGATCTTATGGAAGCGGGAACGTTATTAGGATTTTATGCAGCTATTTCATGGACGGTTGCTACGTTTTTGTTGAAAAAATGGGGGCCAAGCTTTGATACATGGGTGATGACAGCTTATCAAATGTTGTTTGGAGGGCTCTTGATTTTGGTGTGTAGTATGTTTATAGAGTCCATAAAATTTATAGCTACCCCGTCTTCGATGTTCATTATCCTCTGGCTTGCGATCATGGCATCGATCGTTCAGTTCGCCATTTGGTTTTATCTATTAGAAAGGGAGGAGCCAGGAAAAGTGAGTGCTTTTTTGTTTTTGGTTCCGCTTTTTGGTGTATTATCAGGATGGGCTTTGTTACAAGAGAAACCTCATATTTCCTCACTTATCGGGGGAAGTTTGATATTGGTTGGTATCTTCCTTGTGAATAAGCCTAGACATAAAAGTGCCTGACCCCCAGTGCTTTAAAGCGATGGGGGTCAGGCACTTTTTGTAGGCACTTTTTGTAAGAATATTATTCGATAAAGTTGCACAAGTAGCGTAATAAATACCTGATTAAAGCTATTATTCAACCTCACTTTCCCAATATAACAGAAAGGTAAACACATGATATATTGAAAATAGTTAAACTTCACAAAAAATGGTACTTAATAAATGCTAGTGATCTGAGTAAATGAATAAATAATTCTCGGACTTAAGCTTTGTGAAATAGATTAGCAGAATTTAATGGTCAAGCAGGTTAATCCAAGATCAGGAGGTTTTATAATGAAAGCGATTGTGGTAGAAAGTTTTGGTGGTCCAGAAGTATTGGAGATTAAGGAGGTACCAAAACCATCTTTTAACGAAAATGAAGTCCTAATTGAAACAAGAAAAACGAGTGTAAACTTTGCAGACATTAAGAAGCGTAGAGGGAAAAAAGGTGGAGGAGACTCATCCTTTATCCCAGGGTTAGATGCAGTAGGTGTCGTAGTAGGTGTTGGAACAAACGTGACGGATATAAAAGAAGGGGATCGAGTAGTTGCCTTTCCATCTTCCGGATCCTATGCTGAATTTGTAGTTGCTAGCAAAGACTTAACCTATGTACTTCCTGATAAGATTGATTGGAATACGGCAGCTGCCAGTCCAATCGTATCGTTCCTTTCTTATGTTCTTCTTAACGACCTGGCTAACCTACAAGAGGGTGAAAATGTTTTAATACATTCTGCAGCTGGTGGGGTTGGCACGACAGCGGTACAGCTTGCTAAACTCCTAGGTGCTGATAAGGTAATTGGTACGGTTAGTTCTGAAAATAAGATGTCTACAGTTTTAGAAGCAGGTGCAGATCATTGCCTGTTGTATGAAGACTTTTCTAATCAAGTAAATAAACTAACAAACGATATAGGAGTCGATATCATATTAGACTCTGTATCAGGAACAGTTTCAGAAGAGAGTTTGGAGTGTCTAGCTGAATATGGTAGGTTAGTGCACTTTGGAAACTCTAGTGGAGAAGTTGGTCAATTTAAAACAAAAGATTTACATTCAAGTTGTAGATCGATTCTAGGGTTTAGTTTAGGGAATACACGAAAGAAACGACCGAAGTCACTTAAGCGTGTAGCTAATGAAGTATTTAAACTATTGGAAGAAGAAAAACTATCAATCATGGTTGGGGAAGAGTTCAATTTAGAAGAAGCCAACAAAGCTCATGAATTTATTGAAAGCCGAAAGAGTACAGGTAAAATACTACTTCATGTAAAGTAAATAAAGAGCCTTCTACATCATCACTTGTATTGTAGAAGGCTCTTTTATTTGCGTGTGTACAATGGTGCCTGACCCCCAGTGCTTTAAAGCGATGGGGGTCAGGCACCTACAAGTAAGGCACCTACAATAATCTACTTTTCTCTATACTAATTCTAAAAACCTGTGCAAGTTCTCATAATTTCTTTAGTTTTTAAGGCTAAATCAGTGGTTCTTTCCCAAGCTCAACCCCCTAGAAATCAAGGATTTTATAGTGGTATGATTTAAATAGTTAGAAAGATTGAGAATATTTCATTATCTTTCTTGCTTGAAACCCATGGGTATTATTACTTAACAAAGGAGGAGTTTATGATGAAAGAACTACCAAAGGACATTGTAGAATCTTTAGAAGATCTTCAAATTGAAGTTTCTAAATCAGAAGCTACTGAAGAAGATGTTGAAACTGCTCTTATGATTAAAGCTTGGTAATACCTAATGAGGGAGAAATATTATTTCTCCCTCTCTTAAATTCAAGAAGGGGTGTTAAGTGATGAGCCAGCAATCTACATATACCGCATCAACCAATATTACCTCTAGAAATATGGTGTGGACTAGTAACTTACATGTTCAAGATCTTAGAGACGAATTTAGTACACATAAGATAAACATTCATGTGAAGGACCGCTCTTTTTACCCTTACCATGGGATCAACCTCATCGTAGAAGAGTTGGATAAAGCCAAAATACTAAGCTCAGATTGTAAGAGTGCTTATAAAAAGCTCATGAATGAATGGAAGAATACTCAATTCTCTTCAGATTCTATTCTATATAGCATTATTCGTAGAATTAGCAGAGAATCCATGTCTTCCATCAATCTAATTGACAATTTCACTCAACTATTGAAAAGAGATATGGTTAGTTATTTCAATCAAATGAATCAAAAGTTATATCTTTTTATTCAAGATTCAGAATGGCTTGATAGGCCCACTTTAAGGATTTTGTATCATATTGCAAAAATTGTACCAGGTAACATCCTTACACAAGCATGGGGGTTTAGTGGGAGAACTCATTTCGAAGACTTTGAGACATCATTTGATGACATAACTAACAATATCATCAGGGCAAGGTACATGATTTTTAACAAAATTTCTGCCGATCTTCAGTTAACGGATATCAACGAAAATGCTTCAGATATTAGATGGGAAGAAATGAAGTATAAAAGTATTGCTGAAAATCCCTTAAGTAATGCAGCGTTAGCACTTGTAACGTTGAATTATGAGTATGGATTGCTTACTTGTAAGAGTCTTGCTGAGAGTGATGATGCCAATGAAGAGCTTTACAGAATTCTTGGTCTCATTCATGTGAATTTAAACCACCCAGAACTAGCCTATGATTCATTGATGACTGCTTTAAATATAACGGAAAGTGTATCAAAGAAAGCACATTTAAAATACTTATGTGGCTTGCTCGCAACAAAGAGATTTTATGACTTTGATTTAGCTGAAAAGCTTTATGACGAAGGCCTTGAGTTATTACGTGATGAAACAGAGGACGAAGAGGTACGCCTTGAAAAAGCTTGGTTATTTAATGGGATTAGTTTCTTGGATGCAACGAAAGGGATGCAAGAAACCCAGCAAAGAAGACAGGAATTGTTTGAGAGCACGCTCAGAAGAGAACTTGAGGCATTACAAATTATTAAGAACGATCATGGGAAAGGGCCCCTTTATTTAAAGTTTAACTTGTACAGTAACATAGCCTTTTTATTGGAAATCAAAAAAGACTATAGTAAGGCTTTAGAATTTTGGGAAAACATGTTTGCTAAGTATTCTTATATTGAGAGTGACGGTGTCAAAAAGGCAGACTCCCTCTATCTATTCAGAACCGGAATGTTGCATTGGAAGAAAGAAGAATATGATACAGCTCTTGATTATCTTCAACAATCTTCGTCCGAAGCAGAATTCATGAAAGAAAGAATCTTTTATCAACTCATTAATTATTCTATTGGTTATATTTCGTTGCAAAAAGAAGACTATAGTCAGGCTCTACATGCGTTTGCGAATGGATTAAAACTAGCTAAATCATTAAATGATTTAGAAATGATCGATAAGTTGTCTAAAGGTTATTTGAAGGTTGCGATTCACAATCATTCATTTGAGGAAGCTGTTGCCTATTTAAAGCAACTATTTATTGCAGAAAATTATCAAATTGAACTGCTTAACAAAAATAGTACAGATCTATATGACATTATTCAAGACTGTGACCTTCCTTCACCTAAGACGAAGTTACCTTCCTATTATCCACTGTTTGATTTGGAAGCGAAGCCAAAAATCGATATGAATAGCTATTTAATTCATAATTAAACACTACTATTTAAAAAATACGATATTAGGAGTTTTTAAATGAATAAAAATGTAGTTATTTGCGGCAGTATTAAACCTCCAAAAGGGCAAGATTCCCAATCAGCTGCAAGGGAAATTGCAAAGCTCTTCATACGAGGAATGGAAGATGGAGGATTAAGTGAATATTCCTATTTTGATCTAAGAGATATGGACGTTCCTTTTTATGATGGGAGATCGCTGGAAGAATACGAAGATGATAATTTAAATCATTTTAAAGAGTGTCTGTTACAAGCGGAAAACATTATTGTATCTGTTCCATGTTATTGGAGGTCTGCTGCAGGACCATTTGTGAACATGATCAATGTGTTTGGTGGACCGTTATATGATGATCCTGAAAAAAGAAATATCCTTTCTGGGAAGAAGATTCAGGTTATCACTGTCGGTGCTAGTAACACAGATGCTGTGTATGGGACTCAGCATGTTAATCATCTGTTCACATCACTCGGTGCTATCGTTTTGCCAGATGAAATTATGGTAGGAAACCTTAGAGGGTCAAGTGAGGAAGAAAGAAAAGAAATTAGTAAGAATATCTATTTATCTGGTAAGAATCTTGCAATAGAGCAAATGGGGGTAGCAGTAGAGTGAAAACGAGTACAGCTGAAGAAGTCAAAATTAAAAAGATCTTTGATTGGTTGACTGAAAATCATTTTGTTCCCGAAGATTGCAAGTTTAGTAATGATCAATATAGGTATATCAGAAAACAGGTTTTAAACAATATATCCTTACCAGGTACAACCATCACACCGATTATGGAGAGATTCTTATACACCATAAGCAGTAGTAACCGTATTAAAAATATTGTCGTATTTGGAAGCTATTATGGGTATGCCCTTAGCTGGCTATTAAGTGGTGGGATAGATAATCAAGACCGAAATGTTGTTGGTATTGATATTGATAGTGAGGCTTGCGTTGGAGCCAATCAAAACCTTATGAGAATTAAGAATACATTAAATGGAAATGCAACATTCTCTATTGAAAATCAAGATGCATTAAAGGAAATGGATTGTATTGATGATCATTCCATAGATTTATGCTTTTTAGACATTGATGTAAATGGGTCCAAGAAAGAGTATATCGACTTGCTTGAAATTTGGGAGGATAAGATGAGCCAAGGTGGGATTATTTTAGCTCACGATCCACTAGTTGATAAATTTCAAGAGGATTTCTCTGCTTTTCATGAATTTATTAAAACCAATGATTCTTTTAGTCATTATGTAACGCTACCTTTAGATTTTTGTGGGATTGATCTATTTAAAAGAACGTAAACGGAGATGTTTTTATTGGAACAGATTATTGATTTATCAATAGGAAGTGTAGCAATTGAACCGAGTGAAAACATGAGAAAGTATTCTGCTGCCGTTTGTCTTGAGAAATGGGGAGGTTATACGAGCCCATTTGGACTAACACAGTTAAGGAAGGATATCCTAACGAATTTCTCTCATAACTTTTCTAGTATTGAATTAGATAATGTCCTTATCACTCAGGGGGCTACGATGGGGCTAAATCTTATTTATCAAATGTTTAAAGGTGAATCCATTCTAATTCCTGACCCTGGTTTTCCCTTATATAGTGAGAGTGCAGAATTATATGACATGAACGTTTATAGGTACAGACTAGGCTGGGGTAGTGATTGGGAGCAAACCATCTCTGATATAAAAGTAGGATTGGAACAGGGCGTTAAGCTCGTTATCGTGAATAATCCCAATAACCCAAATGGATTTTTATTTAACAGAGAGCAAATTGAAATTATCGCTAACCTCTGCAGTGAATACAATGTCCATTGCATATCAGATGAAGTATATCGAGATTTTTCTTTTAAAGATGATCCTGTCCCAAGTTTAGTCGATTATATTCCGGAGAGAACGTTTCTTTTATATAGCTTCTCTAAATCTTATGCGATGGCAGGCTTTAGAGTAGGTTTCCTAATACATATGAATAAAGCGTATATAAAAACATTATCTTTATATCACTGGAGAACCATGATGTCCGTATCGTGGCAAGGTCAGAAGATTGCTTCTTATGTACTAAAACATGAACAAGATTTTCCAAATCATGTGAAAGAGCAAATAAAAGATAATATTACTTATATTGTAGACCGTTTACATGAACATGATATTTCATTTTTTGTACCAGAAGGCGGAATTTTTCTTTGCCTAGACATTTCGAAGCTCCATATGAATTCCATTGAATTTGAGCAAAAAATATTTAAGGAAAAGAGAGTCTTAATATCACCTTGTGCTCCTTTTGGCACTACAGGTGAACAGGTTATAAGGATAAATGTAGCGCTAGAACATGAGAAATTTCAATATGCGATAGAAGAAGTTATAGATTTTATACAAAGTGAGCGAGTGGTAGCTAAATGACTACGTTAATTATTGGAGCGGGAATGATTGGCTCCTTTGTTGCAAAGGAATTTAGTGCATCTGGTGAAAAAGTTATCCTTTTGGGTGGTAAACCTGACAGATCCTATATTCAAAAAGTGAGCAACATGAACAGGGACATGATAGTAGACAAAATGATTTTAAATGAGGAAGACTTATTAACCGTCATCGATCATGATCATGTAAAGAATGTAATTGTCTGTGCGGGTATGATGAAAAACCATTTGGAAAAAGATTCTCATATGTCTATTTACAATGAATCTCAGTTAAATTTATCGATCTTATATGCTCTATCCAGTTCAAAACGTGTCCAAAGCGTAACCTATATTAGCTCTTTGGGAGTCTATGGGGATCACATGCCTGAGGATAAAGTGAAACCAAAACCCAATTCAATGTATGGGACAGTCAAGCTATACAATGAACATGTATATAAGAAATTACATGATCTGAACCCGACCATTGATGTAAATATCATTAGACCTATAGGAGTATTAGGTCCCTGTCCTAAGGTGAGTGGGAATTGGATGAGTCAGTTAGTTCGGAATATATACTTTTCTAATAAACCCATAAAAGTTGAAAGTAACCAAGATTCTTTAGAAATCTTAGATGTAAGAGACTTAAGTAGAGTCATTTATCAAACTTATAAGAATCACAATGGTCTTTGTGAAAAGAATGTAAGAAGTCATCAATTTTATGAAGTAAATACCTTATTAGAACATTTATGTGAAGCATATGAAAAAGAGATCCGTATAACCTATAACGACAAAAGTCATAACCATGTAACTAACAATCTGAGTAAACAAATTCAGCCCAAGGGTTTTTTTGATTTAAGAAGTACTTTGGAAATGATAGGGGATTTCTATAATGATGAAGGTTAAGGATATATTTCACCAATACCTCCCTAGTATGGAGGAGGGAGTAGTGGGGATTGAATATGAAGTAGGAAGTTCTACGACAGGTTTAAAGAATGGAGTGGCGCATTTCATCGAACACCTGATACATCGTGAACATAGTGGTAAGTTCTATAATCAATTGACTGCTAAAACATCTAAAGATCAAACCAAATTTCAAACGAAGGTTCATCAAGATGAGTTGAAGCAATCAGGCGAAAGGTTATTCCATTTGCCTTATATTTCATTCAATAACGCCCATATCGAAGAAGAACGAGAAATCATAAAAAATGAAGAAAAAGAAAAGCACGAAAGTAGGGCATATACCATTATTAATGAAGGGAACTCATCTTTATTTCATGATGAGAGCTATGGTTCACCTGTAATTGGAAGTCAATCCAATATTCTATCGATCACGAAACAAGACTTAATGGAAGGAATTGATATATATGTACACGCGCCTGTGAATCTATACATTATAGGACCTTGGTCAGAACAAGAGATTCGTAATGTAATAGAGGCGAAGGGGCAATTCAATACTACAGAGAGTTTCAACACATCAATATCTCAAAATGAACTCGCTGAAGCTCGTACATATACATATCTCCATAATGAGAAGGTTTATATCAATTCTTATAGATTACCTGGAACTGAGAGTTTTGATGAGATTAATTTTGCGTTACTTAAGAAGGTATGGGAAAAGAGAATCTCTTCAATTGACGAAGTACACATGCACATCACCCTATACCATTCGGATGGAGCTATTATTCTGGATAACAAGAGGGGTTTTGATCTGAATGAACAAGCAAAAGAGATGCTCTTTAAAGAGGTGTCTTATAAAGAGTATCGTTTAGCCCAAGCATTACTTCAACTCGAGATTGATAATCTTCATGAGAATTTAGAGTCCAGATTGAATCCATTATATAAAACTTTTATACGTAATGGCTTTCCAAGTTATAAAGAGTTGAATCGAAATCATAACCTTTTATCGAACCGTTTTAGTTTCTCTATTACATCTCACATTGCAGCAAGAGATATTGGAAATGAAAAAGATCATAAACACGTAGTACCAGAGTTAGTGTATAACAAAGAAATGAATGGTAGGTATTTAACCGTTTCTTCAAGCCCTTTAACAGATCGTATTCATCTTATGTTAAGAGTGAATAGCCTTTCATTAGGTAGGTTGCTCGTAAAGGAAGATATTAAAAAAATAAAAAGGCTCACGAAGGTTGGCTTTTTAACAAGTGTTAGATATGAAGGGGTTCATACACTTTTAACGTTTACCTTTTATAACAATGATGGATTACGAGCTTTTATTAACAATTTGGATTTTGTAAATGAAAAATTTGTTTGGAATACAGACAACAAGGAAGTTTTCTATTCTAGTTTTGAAAATCGAATAAAGTATAAGATGTTTGAGTTGTTTGTTGGAGAAACAGAAAAAGTGGATTCCTTTATTATAGAAGGGATCAGTGTAGTTGGTAACAAGGTTGATGTCAGTTCTATTGAAAAGTTTTTATTCAATCAGGGATCAAAACCAACTCCACAACTATCAGATCCGTTCCAAAAGGGTAGCAGATTGAATTCCATTGAAAATGGTGCGGCTGTTCTTTATAAATTACCTAACCCAGTATTTGAATCTTTAAAGATCCAGGAAGCTGCATTTGCGCTTAATGGGCCAATTCCTTCTTTAGTTGAGCGTGTCAGAGAAGCTGGCCTTGCTTATAGTATTACACAAAGCATATGTAAAGGTTTTGAAGGCTCTTATATTTACTGGGCTATACCCTGCGAAACTGATTCACAAGAACAGTTCTATCATATAGTGAGAACATGGTTAAGAACATTATCAGAAGAGTACACAGCTGTGGAGAGTTGGTTCAATAACATTTGGATACCATGGAATGTTTCTGCTCACAAATCTGTATTCCATTTATTACGGGACGTTGATCGAAATCAATATTTTAAATCTAATCAAAACGCTCCTAGTTTACAAGATTATATAAATACCTTAATCGATCAAAAGAGTATGAACATTTCAATCAATAAGGAGGTTGCCCTCATTGAATAAAAATCTTTATTTATTATGGGCCGCAGATTCAACTTCAGTTTTTGGTTCTGCCATATATACGCTCACTTTAACTTTACTAGCCATTAATTATAGTGAAAGCGCATTAGCTGCTGGGTCTGTACTGTTTGTTTCTACATTCCCTTATTTGTTTTTAGGCGTTCTGGGTGGAGTGATTGTAGATCGTGTTGACAGAAAAAAACTAATGCTAATCTGTGATATAGCAAGATCTGCATTAGTGTTGAGTGTTCCTTTATATCAACTTGTTTTTAATCATTTACCCATTGTATATATCATGATTGTCGGATTTTTAGTTACTTGTTTTCGAGCATTCTTTTTTCCGGCTAATCAAGCTAGTGTGCCTATTTTAATAAAAGATAAAGATGAGCTTACGAAGGTAAACTCTTATATTAATTCAACCAATAATTTAAGTGTTGTTTTAGGGCCATCTTTAGGTGGGGCAGCCTTGATTTTTACGGATAATGTGCCTGTTTTACTTTATGTAACGAGTGCAACATTTTTAATTTCAGCAATTTGTATCTTTTTCATTAACTTTCCTGAATCAGTAGCGGCTAATCACCAAGAAGAAAACCAGAATAAATCAACAATTCTTCAAGATGCTTATTCCGGCATTAAGTATATTTTTAGAGGTGACATCTTTGTAACGATCATGATCATTGCCTTTACGGTTCAGTTAATTATTGGTGATGGAATTGTTCAGTTAGTATTTCCGAATTTAATAGAATCACTGAACTTTGATAAAGAACAATATTTTGGTTATTTGCTATCAACTATAGCCCTTTCAGCTTCTATATGCTCCTTAATAATGGGGAAATTAAATATACAAAACCCAGACAGATGGATCTTCTCAGGGTATTTTTTGAGGGGGGGATGCTACTTATTACTCATGATTTCATTAAGTTATGGATGGTATCTAGTGATTTTTTCAGGAATTCTTTTAGGGCTTTCTTTTGCGATAAGTGGTCCAACATTAACGACAATCTTACAAGCGAGAACGCCTGATGATCTAATGGGAAAAGTTATGGCAGTTCGATCTACAATTGGAAATATCACGGATTCCGTATCTTACGTCTTTATAGGAGGTTTGATATCTCTAACAGGTCTTGGTTCTACGCTTTCTATATCAGCTGGATTAACACTCGTTGCAACACTTGGATTATTACTTTGGTGGAATTACAAAAACAAACAAACTCAAAACCAACATTCAGTTGAGAACTTAAAACAAACCATAGAATCCTAATGGAGGGAATTGATCATGAAAGTTTTATTATTAGCAGGTAGTGCAGGAAAGCCTTCACATACTTTGGGAGGACTAAAGAAAGTAGCAGAGGAATTAAACAAGTTATCTGTAGAAACAGAAATTTGGGACTTGAAAAAAGAAAATCTGCCAATGGCCGATGCAGATTATCATAAAAATCCTGAAGACCATCCAGATGAAAAAGTTAAAAGACTTGTTGCTAGTGCCAATGAAGCGGATGCCATTATACTAGGTTCTCCTAATTACCATAATTCATTTTCTGGATTATTGAAAAACGCATTAGATCACCTTAATATTCAAAACTTTTACTTAAAACCTGTTGGATTATTCACTCATAGTGGGGGGATTCGAAGCACAGAACCATTAGGGCAGTTACGCCTAGTTGCAAGAGGATTGTTAGGTGTAGCCATTCCTATGCAAGTCGCTACATGCAATGAGGATTATGATTTAATTGACAATGAATACGAAATCACCCATGAAGCCATGAGAGAAAGAATCCAAGCTTTTAGTGAACAATTGGTTCAATTTGCAAATAACTTGAGATAACCCATTTAGGAGGTAACAACATGTTAAAGTTGAAGGTCACTATAGACAGTACATGGGTGGATCTTTTGGTCAATCAAGGAAAAGAACACTATGTTGAGAAGTGGAATGAGTATGTAGAAGCTAAAGGCCTCCATAAAAGCTTTTATCAAGCATTGAGTGTTCCAGATGGAGATATCGAAAACGATACTGAGCAATTTAATAAGATTAAAAGCTATATCGTAGATCAAAAGCTTCATTCTATCAGGAATATTGAAAAGTTCTTTCCTGAAATAGAGGATCCTATAGAACATGATTTAAATGTGGTTTTACTTCCTTATGGCAAAATTAATTTTGGTATCGAAGAAGGTACTCAAATATTTTCGTTATCTCCAGAGGCACATGAGGTTGAAACAAATCTCTTTTTAACACATGTTTTTTATCATGAAATATCATCGATCAATAATACAGATTGGGCGAATGAAGCTGAAAGGGATTTTGAAAACCTATCAAATTATAAATACTTGATCCAATTGTTAATTCGAAATGAAGGTATAGGGAATTATGCGATTCTTAAGGATTTAATGAATTTCAATGATGAGCATCCAACCTACAACTTTAACTATTTTACTTATGCCAATAAAATTAATGATGACTTTTATATTAAAAAGTCCTTTGAACTATTATATAAGTTGTTTAGTTTTGTAGATGAGGAAAACTTTAATCAATTGCTACCTACATTAAATCATTCTCTTAAGGATAAAGGAATGCCATTAATCAATGTAATTGGTATTTATATGGCACGAAGAATTGCAGAGTATTATGGGGAAGACGTTTTGAAAAATATATATAAAGTTGAAAGTACCAAGTTTTTTGAATTATTCATATCTACAAATGATAAATATGTAGAATTTGTAAAAACATTAGGTCGTGAGGATGGCATATACGTCAAATGACGTAGGTAAATAGATGTTATCAGCTTCCTGTTCACTCCAATATCAGAAGGTTATGATAAAATTGGAGTAGATAAACAGGGGGTTGATCGTGTGGATAATATAGGAGATATTGTTAAATATTATCGAGTTTTGGAAGGAATGACCCAAGAGGAACTCGCTAAGGGGATCATATCCTCATCCTATTTATCTAAAATTGAAAATAATTTAGATAAGCCTAGTACTGAAGTTTTATCACTCCTTAAAGAAAGACTAAATATAAAGGATGAAATGTTCATAAGTAATCAGACCTTGGTAGGTGAACTTATGGACTGGTATAAAGACATTACTACTAAAAATTTCGCAGATGCTGAAGCATTCTATGATAACAATAAACAAAGGTTTAATGTTACTACTGATTTGACAACGTTATTTTATTTTAAAATTTTTGAAGCTTACTATTTTTTGTTAAACAGTAGGACAGAAGATGGCATTCAGTATTTTGAAGAATTGCAGTATGACATTGATTCATTAAATGATAAGCAAAGTTATTTCTATTATAGAATAAGTGGGTATTATTATTTCTTTCATTCATATTTTAGTTTTGCTTTAGATTCTTTTAAAAAAGCAGAGCGAGTATTGAATGAGACAATAAACGTAGAAGAATGGGATGTTGCTGAATTATATTATATGCTGGGCATGACTTCCTCAAGATTACGTTTAGAGCAACAAGCCATTTATTTTACAACGAAAGCTTTAGAGGTTTATAAAAACATCTATAACCTAAGTAGGTTAGCTGAATGTCACCTATTGTTAGGTATTTCATATGGGAGAACGGACTTCTTCGATTTTGCTGAGAATAATTATTTAAAAGCTAAGAAAATTGCTGATTCTTTAGATTACAAGATATTACTAAGTAAAGTCCATCATAATATGGCTTATTTAAATATTAAAAAAGGCGAATCTGAGGAAGCCATCAGAGGTTTGAAAAGTAGTTATTACTATAAGTTAGACTGTAACGTGCAAGAACAAGAATTTCTACCAACTATATTTAGCCTGATTAATGAGTATCTACGTATATCAGATATCGAGAATTGTAGAATTTGGATTAACGAAGGTATGAAAATTAATGAGAATAATTCTGTTGTATTATCTTTAGATTATGATATTCATTTTAATACGATTAATAAATATATTAATCAATCTGATGATTTTGAAGAGTATTGTTTAACGACAACAATACCTCATTTTAAAGAAAAGAATAAAGATGAATACACCGCAAGATATTCACATTTGTTAGGCGTTTTTTATGAAAATATCAACAAGTATAAGCAAGCATCTATGAAATATAAGGAAAGTTTATTTTTATTAAATAAAAATTTAGGAGGCTTTTTATTATGAAAAAAGTATTAGTTAGCATTTTGGTGATTTTATTATTAGCTGGAGGATCTAGTTTCTTAGTTAACGGGAATAACTCAAATTTATACCAAGCAGGAGATATGGTTGTTGAGCCGAACTCTGATGAAGAAGACTATCCGAGAGTTTAATATCGTAAGTTACATTCAATTGATAAAAAAGCTACCAAAGGGTAGCTTTTTTATTTTGTCATTCATGGTTAGCTTATATACTCCACAAACTCTCAGATCCCCATTCATAAGGTGTTTCTTGGTATACATAATAGTTCAACCAGTTAGAAAACAAGAGGTAAGCCTGTGAGCGCCAACGGTTTAATGGGGGTTGGTCTGGGTCGTCTTCTGGGAAGTAGCCCGTTGGAATTTCAACGTTTAATCCTTTTGCTACATCCCGTTCATATTCTTCTGCTAGTGTCGTAGATTCATATTCAATGTGACCTGTTATCATCACATGCTTTTCATCATTCGATATAACCATTAATGGGCCAGCGTTCTTAGATGAAGATAATAACGTTAACTGATCATGGTTTTCGATTTCTTCCTCTGATACACCGGTGTAGCGGGAATGAGGCGCTAAGAATACATCATCCATTCCACGAACTAATTTGACAGTCGGGTGCATCATGCGGTGTTGAAATACACCTGATAGTTTTTCGTGCAGGGGATGTTTGTTAATCCCATAATGGTGATAGAGTGCTGCCTGGGCTCCCCAACAAATGTGTAGGACGGAAGTGACGTTCGTTTTGGTCCAGTCCATAATTTCTTTCAGCTCTTCCCAATAGGCTACATCTTCAAAATCTAGTTGCTCGATAGGGGCGCCTGTAATGATCATGCCATCGTAGCGTTTGTCTTTGATTTCATGGAACGTTTTGTAGAACTGGCTTAAATGGGATTTGCTTATGTTTTTGGATTCGTATGTAGAGGTGTGTAAAAACTCTACATTCACTTGTAGTGGGGAATTACTGAGCAAGCGCAGCAATTGTCTCTCTGTTTTTTCTTTTTCTGGCATTAGGTTTAGAATAAGGATATTTAATGGTCGAATATCCTGTGTAACGGCTCGTTCATCCTCCATGAGAAAGATATTTTCTTTTTCAAGGATATGTCTTGCAGGTAATTGTTCAGGAATATTGATTGGCATATGCATTCATCCTTTTAATAATGTACGAAATATTTTGTCTATTATAACAAAAGTTAAGAGGTTCGCCATCAAAAAATTTTATTGAATCTGTTGTGGGTCTCGTTACCTCTGTTTACAATAGAAAGAGCTGAACGTATGTAAGAGGATCTAATGATATTGAAATGTTTTTTGTAACCAGTCTTTGGGGGCTGGTTCTTGTTCGTAATGAGGATTGTTTTATCGAGAGGAGGGCTCATATGAATGTTTTAAAAGTAATGGGCCATATCGCTGTGTTAATTCTATTTTATTTGATCGGAAGTTGGATCCAGGAGTTATTCCATTTATTTATTCCAGGGAGTATTATCGGCATGTTGCTACTCTTTGTTACGTTATTAACGAAGAAAGTCAATGTGAACTGGGTGAACGAGGGAGCTGATTTACTCATTCGGCATTTAGCGTTGTTATTTGTACCGGTTACAGTTGGCATTATTCAATATTTAGAGTTATTTGCTGGGAAGAGTTTTTTCCTCATTCCGATCGCATTGTGTAGTACGTTGCTTGTGATGGTGTGTTCCGGAATGGTGAGTCAGTATATCGTCAGACAGAAGGAGCGGGAGTATGAGCATTTTAATCGGGATCATCACGTTCATTAGTACGATCCTTATCTATTTTGCATCACGAAAATTGTATCAAAAGTTTCCGAATCCTTTTCTGTTACCCGTTTTGCCTTCCACTGCATTTCTGGTTACGATTCTACTTGTCTTCCATATCCCCTATGAAACTTATATGGTAGGGGGAAAGTGGATTGATTGGTTTCTTGGGCCTGGTGTTGTGGCTTTAGCATATCCATTATATAAAAATTGGGAGATTCTTAAGAAATATAGTGTGAGCATTTTGGTAGGTGTTTTTGTTGGGGCCGTTATAGGGGTGTCTACGGGTTTATTACTCGCAAAATGGATTTCGTTTGATGAAGCTATTATTTATTCGATTATTCCTAAAAACACTACAACACCCATAGCGATGGAAGTTTCCCAATCATTGGGTGGGATCGCTTCCATGGCGGCTGTTTTTGTTATGGTGGCTGGAATAAGTGGGGCTATATTAGGGCCATTCGTTTTAAAATGGAGTGGGGTTCACCACTTCCTAGGTAGAGGGGTCGGTTTTGGAAGTGCTTCTCATGCGATTGGTACCACAAAAGCCATGGAGAACAGTGAACAAGAAGGGGCGATCAGTACAGTAGCTATGACAGTTAGTGCAATTATGGTTACGATTGTTAGCCCGATTTTGGTTTATTTGTTGTATTAGTGTAGAGTTCCTTGCGGGTGCCTGACCCCCAGTGCTTTAAAGCGGTGGGGGTCAGGCACCAATAAATAAAAGGGGGAGAACAATATGCATCACGGTGATGAAGTCTTTATAACGAAGTCAGGGAAGTATTATCATTATTTTGATGATGATTGTCCGACATCTTCTAGTATTCTTAAAGGGAAGAAGGATGCGCAGAAGGTGAAGGAAGAAGAGGCGAAGGAAATGGGGCTTACGCTTTGTAAGCATTGTGCAAAAGAGTATGAAGAGGATATGAAGGAAAGACAAGGTTGTGCAGGGGCTTCGGTATTATTTATTGGAGCGGCTGTAGCATCGGTTGAGTTTTTTGCATATGTGATTGGATTATAGAGTAGAAAAACACCCAGAATCGGGTGTTTTTTAATTGACTTTTGCTTTGTTTCTTTCTATTTTTCCGAGTATGAAGAAGGTTATAGCGATCGGGACTAGTAGGTATTGGATGATTTGAAAAACCGTTAAGTGGAACATATAGATATATAGTTGGTTCCCAAAGATTTCATGAAGAAACATAAATATATAGTAGGATATAAAAGCGCCCCATCCGAAGAACATCTTTTTTCGACCTGGTCCTTCAGGGGTGTTGGCTAATGCAATAGCATAAAGGGCTCCTAAAAAGATATATAGTACGACGAGGATGAGTAAGGATTTCCAGAGTACGTCCATCTGTAAAGCCCCTCCTTTTTCAATATCGATGGAATATATTTACATCAATTAGTTTAACATATGGTGAAGAGCATGAGTACATGAGCATAAAAAGTGCCTGACCCCCACCGCTTTAAAGTAGTGGGGGTCAGGCACTCTATTTAATAAATTTTTTCTTTTCTAGGCAGGTCAAAAACTTCATGCTAAAGAAAAGGCATATATGTCATTTATAGAAACCTTCTTGTACAAGAGACAAGAAGGTTCAACAGTCGAGCTTAATTGATCGGAGTGAACACAATGAAAGGGAAATTCTCAACATTTCTAGTATTATTAGCAGCTATACTCTGGGGGACAAAGGGCTCGGCACAAACCTTTACTCCAGAAAATGCTCACCCTATTGCAGTTGGAACGATGCGACTAGCGGTAGGTGGGGGCTCATTATTGTTTGTGGCATTGTTATTAGGACAGGTAAATTTAAAGAATTGGCCGATTAAAGCTACAATATTGGCTTCTTTAAGTATGGCATTCTATCAACCCATGTTTTTCTCTGCGGTACATATTACGGGGGTAGCTATTGGGACGGTCATCGCGATTGGAAGTGCTCCGATATTAGCGGGCGTACTGGAAAGGGTGTTTTTGAAAAGAAGACTGTCTAAAGTTTGGTGGTATTCTACCTTTCTATCGATCCTTGGTTGTACGCTTCTTTTTATCAATACGGGCTCCGTTCAGGTTAACCCATATGGCATCTTGATGGCTCTTGGGGCTGGTTTATCATTTGCAAGTTATGCAATGGTAAGTGAAAAGCTGGTAAAGGAGCATTCGTCTTTATCGGTCATTGCAATTGTGTTTACACTTAGTGCGTTTTTGTTGCTCCCATTTCTTTTTGTGTATGATATGTCTTGGGTAACGGAGGCTAGAGGTTTAATGGTTAGTCTGCATCTTGGGATAATAGCTACTGGGCTTGCTTATTTTCTGTTTGCAAGAGGATTGATTCATACACCTTCATCAACTGCGGTTACACTTTCATTGGCAGAACCGTTAACCGCCGCATTATTAGGCGTGTTTTTAGTTGGAGAAAGATTAGAATTACTATCTTGGATGGGCATCTCCTTGTTACTTGTAGGAATTACGATGTTGATCGTATCACCAAAAAGAAGTGCCTGACCCCCAGTGCTTTAAAGCGGTGGGGGTCAGGCACCAATATAGGCACCAATATGATTTACTTCAATATCCTTTCAATTGTGTATGTTCCAGTGTACTGTTCTGTTGTATTTAAGTAGCCTATCACATCTACTGTGTAGTCGCCTTCTACTACGTTAGGAATAAAGGTTTCTTCTACTGTGGTCAAAGCGTTTCCAGAAGATCCTGCTAAATCACCATTTGGGTCTCTAACTTCTAAATCTAAATCATTGGTTGGAGATACCCATTCAATTTTAACGTTAAGACTTACAGCATCTTTACCTAGGTTAATCGTGTAATAATCATGAGACGCTGCATCCGCATCAGCGGCGCCAGGTCCAATAGAGCTATCCCATGAATTCGTAACAAAATAGGTCTCGTATGTTTTTCCGGTTTCTTTATCCTTATACTTTCCAGTAGTAGCCTTAGTTTTTGACGCTTGTTCCACTGCCGCATAAGCATCTACATAACCTTTTCCTACTTCATGGAGTTCATAGCCACTCATAGGTTCTGCTGTCTTTTCCATAATATCTAATACTGCATCCGGATGAAGATCTGGCTGCGCTTCTCTCATCAATGCCACAATTCCAGAGATATGAGGTGTTGCCATACTTGTTCCACTTGCTGTTGTGTAATATGGGAGATATTGCTCCTCAATATAATTAACATCCGTAGTCGTACCTAAAGTATTCATCACTAGTCCCGTGGAAGACTTTGTTGAAACAATATCAACACCTGGTGCAGTTATATCTGGGTGAACAAACTCATCACCTGGAATACCTCTTGAGGAGAAGTCTGCTAGCTGCTTATCCTTTGTTCCTGCAGCAACGGATATCACCCATGGGGCCGCTGAATAAGGGTTTAATGTGTTATTTTCAGGTCCTTCGTTCCCTGCAGCAAACGTGACAACCATACCAGCATCATGTAGTTTTTTGGAAGCTACATTAATAGGATTGTTTGGCGAATAATCCCCAGTTGTTCCCCAACTATTGCTAACCACATCAATCTCATATTCCTCATGATGTTCTAACACATAATTAAAAGCTTCAAGAGACCAAAGAATATTAATTCCTTCTCCAGTGCCAAGTCCAACTAACTTCGCATCTGGTGCAATACCAGCATACAACCCGTCACTAGCAGTTCCATTTCCAGCAATGGTACCAGCTACATGTGTACCATGACCTGAAGATGTATCTGTATTCAAGACATCCTCTAAATAAAGACTTTCCTCACCAAAAATGCTTTCACCGACTAAAAATTTCACATTTTGAATAACCTTATCTCCATACGGAAGGTCCTGATGGGTTGCATCAATTCCACTGTCTACCACTGCAACTGTTGTTCCTTTTCCAGTGTAGCCAAGATCATTCCAAACACGCTCAGCTCCTACCAGCTTACGGCTATCTTTCATAAAGTAATCTAATTTCTTATTGTAATAGATTGAAAGGGCGTTTAAGTTGCCGTCTAGTAGATCCTTTACTTGACTGTTTGTTCCTGTTATAGCCACCATTGGAAGTTTGCTGTAAGTTTTAGTAGTTAATCCTAAATTTTTCAGATGGTCTAAATCTGATTCTGCTGGCATTTCCTGATAAGTAATGACTGCCTCAACGATATAACTACTAGCTTCTGTGCTTAATACCTCTTTAAGCTTACTTCCTACTTCTAATGTAGCTGCATTGATTTTTGATGTATGAAGAAAACTAGAGCCCAAACTAAATAAAATCAACAATGCTACACAAAATTTTACTACTGATTTCAAAACTTTTCCCTCCAATTCAATATTTGGTTTATATAGTGAGGTAAATGTTTCATAATTTCAATTATAATGCATGAATTTTCTGAAAATAGAACTATTAACCCGACTTCAGTATGGTAGTATTGACCTATTTGAACAGAAAAGTGCCTGACCCCCACTGCTTTAAAGCGGTGGGGGTCAGGCACTTTTAAAATAAGATCTCATCTGCCTTATCTTCTGCTTCTTTTTCTTCATATTGTTCAAGGACTTCGAGCATTTTGTTTGTGATGCTTTCAATTTCTCGGCGGCTGTAACCTAATTCGTTCATGGCGATCGTGGTGTAGGCGAGTGCGTCATTTTTCTCCACTGGTGCACCTCCTATGGATCAATTTTTTCTTAGTGTGTACCAATTTAGGGATATCAATCACCTCTCTTTGGGGTTAAACGTCTAATCCTTTATAATAAGACGCAATCATATTTTTACGGAGCAAGGAGATGACTTGCATGTGTTTAATTAATTTTGCCTATGGGATAGATGATACGTACGATTTGGTTGTAGCTGCTAACCGTGATGAGTTTTACGAACGTCCCACGGCTCAAGCTCATTTTTGGGAGGATGCGCCTCACATTTTGGCAGGGCGTGATTTAGAAAAGATGGGGACGTGGATGGGTGTGACAAAAGAAGGGCGTTTTGCTGCGCTAACGAATTATCGAGATCCTGGGGAAGAAACCAAAGGGAAGCGGTCGCGTGGAGAGCTCGTGAGTGGATTTTTAATGGATGATAAGGATCCGCATAGCTATTTGAAGGCTATACAAAATAAACAAGATCAGTATCCTGGTTTTAACTTGATCGTTTATGATGGTCAGTCGCTTCTCTATTTTTCCAACAGAGAAGATAAGATTCGAGTGCTCGAACCTGGTGTGTATGGGCTGAGTAATCATTTGCTGGACACGCCTTGGCCAAAAGTTACGAAAGGGAAAGAAGGGTTGAAGCAATGCCTGAACGGGTCAGGTGAAAACTTGAAGGAATGTATCTTTTCTAGCTTACAACTTGCAGAGCCTGCATCTGATGAAGATTTACCTGATACAGGAATTCCGCTTGAATGGGAGCGTAATCTTTCTCCACTATTTATTCAGACACCTCAATACGGCACAAGAGCTTCCACAATTGTATTTTTAAATAGAGAAGAGGGTCACTTTGTAGAACGTGTATATGAAGGGAATTCTCAACAAGAAAAGGAGTTTACTATATAAAAAGTGCCTGACCCCCACTGCTTTAAAGCGATGGGGGTCAGGCACCTTAAATTACCCGGGCGCCTCCGCTTTTCGGTTTATTCATTCATCCAAACTTCTCCATCCTTATACGTCATTTGCTCTGGGTAACGCAGGTCCACGATTTCGTCTTGTATTTCTTGAGATGGTGCTTTTGTGGCGAGGGATACAATGACGTTGGCGAGTATGGCTGATGCTGCGCCAAACACTCCGGCACCTGTGTCGATAATGCCTAGGATCGTAAAGCCTCCGTATTTTGCTGCGAATATATAACCTAATGTCACGGTTAAGCCCACGACCATTCCAGCTATAGCTCCTGGGCCATTTGCGCGTTTCCACCAGACACCTAATAAAAGGGCAGGGAAGAAAGATCCTGACGCTAAGGCGAATGCCCAGGCGACAATTTGTGTGATGGCTCCTGGTGGGTTTAGTGCTGTCAGGCCTGCAATGACAGTTGCAATCACAATCGACCATCTACCTACAGCTAATCGCTTTTTCTCACTTGCGTTTGGATTGATCGTTCTGAAGTAGATATCATGAGATAACGCTGCTGAGATGGCAATCATAAGTCCACCTGCTGTAGATAAAGCAGCAGCCATGGCACCTGCAGCCATTAGTCCAATGACAAAAATACCGAGGTTAGCAATTTCCGGCGTTGCCATAACGACGATATCTTTACTGATGACGATTTCGGCCCATTGAAGGACACCGTCACCATTTTTATCGGCTACAGATAACCTTCCTGTGTCGACCCAAGCCGTAGTCCATGCAGGTAAGTCGTTAATAGCGCTGCCTGCTACTTTTGTCATTAAAATAAAACGGGAAAATGCTGCATAAGCAGGAGCAGATAAATAAAGTAGGCCAATAAATAATAAGGCCCATGCTCCACTCCAACGCGCTGCCTTCATAGTTGAAACAGTGTAAAAGCGTACAATAACGTGCGGAAGGCCAGCTGTACCAGCCATCAAAGTAAACATGAGGGCAAGAAACTGCCATTTGGTTGCTTCAGTAAAAGGAACGAGGTACTCTGATATGCCAAGCTCTCGATCCAATTCACCTAATTCACTTATAATTTCTCCGTATGAGATCCACGGTAAAGGATTTTGAGTAAGCTGAAGAGCCATGAAGATTACGGGAATTAAATAAGCGATGATGAGAATGATATATTGCGCAACTTGTGTCCATGTAATTCCCTTCATACCACCAAAGGCTGAATAAAAGGCGATTAATACAACACCAATTAATGTCCCGACAGCCGCATCTACTTCTAGTAAACGACCGATTACCACTCCAGAGCCAGATAACTGTCCGATGGAATAGGTGAAGCTGATGATAATCGTAGCTACAGCAGCGATTAATCGAGCTGTATCACTTTTGTAACGATCACCAATAAATTCAGGTACTGTATAACGCCCGTATTTTCGTAGTTGAGGAGCTAGTAAGAAGGTAAGCAAAAGGTAACCACCTGACCACCCCATAATATAGGCGAGACCATCATAGCCAAGGATCATAATGGTACCAGCCATTCCGATAAAGGAAGCGGCACTCATCCAATCCGCGCCAATGGCCATCCCATTAAAAACAGGTGGAACTCCTCGGCCTGCTACATAAAAGTCTGAAGTAGCCTTGGCCTTATTATAGATAGCGATCCATATGTATAGACCGAATGTTAATCCAATGAGAGCTAGTGAGACTAAAAACTGTATATCCAATGTTTCTCCTCCTTCTATATCGAATTAGCAAGAATTAATGATCTACTGTATGACCTGCACTAATGGCTTCATTTTGCTTTTCATCGATTCCATATTTTTGATCAATTTTGTCACTGACGATCGCATTGACAAATAAGAGGAGAATAAAGGTTAATACAGAACCCTGAGCACCCATGAAATAATGGAATGGAATGCCATTGATCGTATAATTAGATAAAGGTTCGGCAAAAAGGACTACACCATATGAAACGATAAACCAAAAGAATAAATAAATGACTGTGGCAATGATCCTAGCTCGAAAATATCCATCTGCAACGTGCTTCTCTACTTTTTTCACATTTTCACCTCCCTTCAGTGCGAATCTCTAGCTATCCTCTTAAGTTAAAAATAAAGCGGACGGTTTCCCAAAAGGGAAGAGGAACCAACATAATTTTGATAAGCATAAAAGTAAATATAGCTAGAAAAGGAAGCCCTAATAGAATGGGTTTCTTTTTATGCAAAGCGAAGAATACTGATAAAATGGTTAGAACCGAAAATAGTAAAACGAGAATCATCTGATTTCCTCCTTGTTGAAAGCGCTAACAAAAAAGTTCATACCTCTAAGTTTTAGCTGATTATGTAAGTGGATATAAAAATTTTGAAAATTTAATTAATTGCAATTATTAAGAAATTTATCTTTTGTGTCAATAGTTTTATATACTTAATTTGGATAATTCCTATATATTTACCATTGAATTGGGTGTATAAAGATGGAACAAGCAAAGAAAGAGATTTTACGTTATAATAGCGTGTGGGATAAAGGCCTAGTCTGTTTGATGATTAGGCTTTTTGTACGTTTGTAAGAAAAGGAGTAAGAGATACATGAGTGAGTCAGTTCGTCGTAATGATCCGTGTCCTTGTGGAAGCGGGAAGAAATATAAGAAATGCTGTATGAATAAACAGCAGGTAGTTCAGTTAAAAGAAGTGAAGGAAGAGCGTTTCCTTCAACAGAAAAATCAACTGACAAGTAAGTTGAGATCCTTTATACATGACAAGGTTTCAGCAGGTGAGACGTATCAACTTGAAACCACATTTAATAAGCGAAGCGGCCGTGTGTTGCAGCAGCATAAGCCTTATGCACATTTCTGGATGTATTTTTTCCATCGTTATGAAAATGGGCTTCGTGGGATTGAATGGTTTGTGAAAGAACAAGGCCATCGTCTCGATCAGGATGAGCGTGAAATGGCTGAGCGTTGGATGCAGCTTCAGCCACAGCTTGTGCAGGCCATTGAGGACCAAGAGGAGAATGTGATTTTTGAAGATATCGTAACAAAAGATACCTATGCAGCACCTAAGTCCGAGGAGCATATTTCGTATGTAAAACCTTGGTACGGAGCGCTGGGGTTACTTGAGCCCAAAGATGACGTTTATTATTTCAACGGCATGCGTGTCATGGTGGGACCTCATGGGTTACGAAATGCGAAGCTAAAGGCTGAGGAGATCCAGGAGAGTACAGGACTTTCTCTCGATGAGGTTCTCATAGACTATTATCCTGAGGTATTCGCAGCGCTTCATCGATCGATTGAGGATAACGTTCCTGAAGGGGAGCAGTATGAAGCGAAGGAGTATAAGTACTTCTTTAGTGTCGAGGATCAAGAGCGTGCTGCGGCGTTTTTCGTGAATGATCATTCCTTCCAAATCGATGAGTGGACAGAATCGAGTAAGGAACTCACGTGGACAGGGAACTGGAAAGCGTATGAGGATAATGAGATGAATGGTGAGATTTTAATAGCGGATGTGTATGCAGCGCTGTCCATACAAAATGGAACGCTTACGGTACAAACGTATGGAATCGAAAATATGAATGCGATCTTCAAGAAACTGATGGAGGCACGCGGCGTGTTTATCTATCAGGATGAGAAGGTTACATCCATTGGAAACTTACCGATTCAGATCAAGCCAAAGACGGTACGAATTCAGGATGGCATCCCTTCATATTTTGCCTTGTATGCGCAAAATGAAGAGCTATTAAATGTGGACGCACCGATTCCAAAATATCATTATAAATCGCTACGTGAGCTTGTGAATGAGGGCCACGAACAAGTTGCTGATGATTGGCTGAAGCAAAATGAGTATATGGTTTATGGAAACGTGGTCCAACAAGTTGGCGAAGTGGATGTCACTGCTGATTTTAATAAACCACGAAAAGAGCTTGGGTTACCTCTTTCAGCTTTTGTAACAGGTGGAGCGGATCGTGTAACCGAGTTTAGGTCAGTGGATTCACCGATTGAGCGAGAAGCGTATGTAATGGAAGAAGATATTCCAGAGTATGAGGATTTAGGCATTACGAATGAAACGAAGAATCTGTTTTTTGTACAGGACTTACTGCGTTTCTATCGTGAAAAAGTCGATGGGAAGTCTGATGGGACGAAGCGGAAGTATCGAGATAGTCTGGCTATTATTCGTGAGCTTCTTGAGGTAAGCGAGATCCAGAGCTGGGATGAGTGTCAGTTTAACTTCTGGAAAAATGCTTTGGTCAAAGGATTCTTTGAGGAAGCTGGGTATGCCAGCTTAACGTATGCAAAAGATTTCATTTCAGTAGTGAAGGCTTTCGCGAAGTGGCTAGACAAGGAAAAAGGCTTGAATGTTGGGAAAGATGTAGCTGCATTTCTTAAAGAGAAGGAAGGTTCGATCTTGAATGCAGTGCGAATGAAGAATGCCATTATGGATTCCCCAGAATATCCTAATTATGAGCTTGAGTTTGGAGCTGAAACTGAGCATGATATGGATCTGTTTTTAGTAGAGGGAATCAATAAGGATAGCCTAGTCCTTCTGAATTCAGATGATCAACATCGTACACTTTCGATCCCAGAAGGTGCTGTGCAATTTGCAGAGGTTGGTATGATGATCCAAGCAGAAATCGGCAAAGCTCATAGTGAATGGGGTCTTGTTAATCTGGGGGAAGTATATCCTGCGGAGTGATGGATGTAAGGATAGCGAGTATGAGGGAAGCGCCTGAATATGGGGGAGTTTCGCCTGAAAGTCGAGCGTTCGCGCCTGTACCTGGATCAGGATCGCCTGAACTTTAGGTTCGATCGCCTGAATTCGGCCAAGGACCGCCTGCATTAAGTTCAGTATCACCTGAATCAGAAAAAGTGCCTGACCCCCACTGCTTTAAAGCGGTGGGGGTCAGGCACTTTACATATGAGTGAAGTTGTTTTACTATTTTTATAGAAGCAATTATAACTGCATATACGTTTGAGCACTAGGGGAGCTGTTTTTCCAAAACGGCTGAGAGGATTCGTTCTGACCCTTGGCACCCGAACTAGGTAATACTAGCGTGGGGAAGTGCAGGTTTCAGTCGATCTTTCATACGAAATGTATTTAATCAATTGACGAAAACTGCATTCCCCTATCTTGGGTGAATGCAGTTTTTTTATGCTTAAATCAAAAATTAGAAAAGGGGTTTTGATTATGAGTAATCAACAAGCATGTGGAACAAGTCAAATCGCGGGATGCCGTTTTTCAGTTCATCCCATGACAGATGATTTTGTGAATGTGATTTTAGGTGCATTAGAGGAAGTGGATACATCAAAAGTATGGATGGAAACAGATGATGTGAGTACTTGTGTACGTGGAAGAATATCGCATATTTTTGATGTGACGAATGCGATTTTTGTCCATGCAGCGAAAACGGGTAAACACGTTGCCTTCAGTGGAACATTTTCGATCGGTTGCCCAGGAGATACTGAGGGGGATGTTTACTTAGCTGAGGATGATGTGCGTTTGAATGAAGATGTAACGAAAACCATCGAACAGCCGACTGCGTGTCAGTTTGCTCTTTACCCGATGGGAGATGGAGATTATATGGACGTCATCTATCACCAGGTTCAAGAAATTGCGAAGCTCGGTGTGGATGTATCCAGCGTACATTACGCTACCCGTCTGGATGGAGAAGCGAATGATATTTTCAAAGGGCTTGAGCAAGTGTTTACAAAAACAAAAGAGAGTGGATGTTCCCACACGGTCATGACGGTATCTCTATCAGCAAATAGTCCATCTCATAAAGGGGGAAAATAAAATGGCCAACTGGAAGCTAAAAGAAATTGTTGTGATGTCAGTTCTATCTGTGGTTTTTGCAGTTGTATATCTAGCGTTTCTACCTGTAGGGAAGTTATTAGTAGGGTTCTTTGGACCAATTGGCTATGACCTTATTTTTGGGATCTGGTTTATTGTTTCAATAATTGCAGCTTATATCATTCGAAAGCCTGGTGCTGCTTTTCTGTCTGAAACGATTGCGGCTACGGTTGAAGTCTTGTTAGGAAGTGCAGTCGGACCGATGCTGATTATCTCGGGAATGATTCAAGGTGTTGGTGCCGAGGCTGCTTTTGCTGCAACACGCTGGAAAAACTACACCACGAAAGTACTTGTTTTAGCAGGTATGGGTTCTGCGGTAACAAGTTTCATTTGGAACTTTTATCTTTCAGGATATGCGGCGCTTTCAACAGGGTATGTCACAGCCATGTTTGGCGTACGTCTTGTAAGTGGAGCGTTACTTGCCGGGATCTTAGGAAAAATGATTAGTGATGGTCTAGCAAAAACAGGTGTCTTATCAGGTTTTGCTTTAGGAAAAGAAGTACGGAGCCAAAACAATGAAGCTCAACAAATCTCCTAATCTCCTAATTGATGTGCAAGATCTATCCCTTTATTTTGAAGAAGCTCAGGTACCTGTGTTATCTGAAATCAGCTTTCAGTTACAACAAAGGGAAAATGTACTCTTACTTGGTCCGAGTGGTTGTGGAAAAAGCACGTTAACGTTTTGTTTGAATGGGATTTATCCAAGTGAACTGGATGGAAGGCTAGAAGGGGAGGTTTCCCTTAACGGGAAACCTACTAGTGAATTTTCTCCTGGTGAACTCAGTCAGAAGGTAGGCGTGGTTTTTCAAGACCCTGAAGGTCAATTTTGCATGATGACCGTTGAGGATGAAGTTGCTTTTGGCTTAGAAAATATCGGTGTACCTGTGGAGGAGATGGAGGAACGAATTGATCAGGTGCTCGATCTTGTTAACCTGCTTCCTTATAAAGAACAATCGATTCATTCTTTATCCGGAGGTATGAAACAAAAATTAGCACTTGCCTGTGTCTTGGCACTTCAGCCTGATGTACTAATTTTAGATGAGCCTACAGCTAACCTCGACCCTCTGGCGAAAAAGGATTTTATTCAAACGATTCAGTTTTTGCAGCAGAAACAGCCTTTTTCAATGATTGTGATTGAACATCAATTGGAAGGATGGATCCCTTTAATAGATCGAAGTCTCATAATGAATAAGCAGGGTGAAATCTTTTATGAAGGCCCCCTCCGCAACGGTATTCAACAACATGTTCAATTTATGAAAGAGCAAGGGATTTGTCTGCCTAAAGCGACTGAGTTAGCTTTACAAAGTGAAATAGATCGTGCGCATCTTCCTTTGACCGTTGAAGAGTTAAAAAGGATGGGCGGCGTTTCAGTCCCACCAAAGAAAAGAACGTATCATGATCAGCCGGTCATACTACAGGCAGAAAACATTGAGTGGTCTAAAGGCAATGAGAGAATTATTGATAACATGAACTTCTCTTTGAGAGAGGGCGAGTTTATGGCCATTGTAGGTGCGAATGGAAGCGGGAAGACATCTTTTTCTCGAATTTTGTCCAGATTAGAAACACGGCAAAAAGGCTCCATTGATCTTTTCGGAAAAGCTCTTCAAAGTTGGAGAGAGGCTGAATTGAGAAGGAAAATAGGATATGTTTTTCAAAATCCAGAGCATCAGTTTATTACAGATCAGGTTTATGATGAGATTGCTTATAGTCTGCGTCTTCAAAATAAGTCTGAAGAAGAAATTGCAATGAAAGTTCAGGAAGTTCTAAGACAATGTCAGCTTGATGGGCTTGAGTATCGTCATCCATTTACATTAAGTCAGGGTCAGAAAAGACGGTTAAGTGTGGCGATTATGGCTATTGAAGACCCAGCAATTCTAATTTTAGATGAACCTACTTTTGGTCAGGACGGACGTTCTACAGAAGAGATTATGAATCTATTGAGTCGTAAAAATGAGGAAGATACAGCCATTGTCATGATCACACATGATATGGAATTAGTCCACGACTATGCAGATCGGGTTGTCGTCTTTGAGAGTGGTAAAACCGTTTTTGACGGAGTACCTCAAGAGTTGTGGAACAAACCTTCTGATGTATTAGAGAGCTGGCATTTAGAGCGCCCGATACAAGCAGTTATAGAAGAGGATGAAGGAAGGAAAGTGAATCGTCATGCGTCTTCAACAACTTAATCCTAGTATGAAAGCACTCACGATTGTCGTTCTCGTTCTCTTATTAGCGCTAGTATTTGATCCCATTACCCCGCTTTTATATGGGCTATGGACCATTGCAATTACATTATTATTTGGTCAGGTTAATTTGAAGAAGTATGGACTCTTTCTAATCCCGTTTTTTATTATTGCGTTCGGGATGTTTTGGACGACGCTCGTATTTGGGGAGAAGCCTGTTAATCCTGATGATATGGTAAAGGTTTTCGGGATGACATTCGCGCGTGAGTCACTTTTCACGGCGCTTTCACTTGGGTTGAGGGTTCTAAGTTTTGCCATGTTATCTTTATTATTTATTCTAACAACGGACCCTACGCGATTTATTTTGAGTCTAATGCAGCAATGTAAGCTATCTCCCAAATTAGCCTACGGGATACTTGCAGGATTTCGATTTTTGCCGATGATGCGAGAAGAACTCAAAAACATACGTGCGGCTCACAGAATTCGAGGAGTAGGTAGAGCGAACGGCTGGAAGGAATCTTTTGTCCAGTTTAAACGCTATTCGATTCCCTTGCTTGCCGGTGCTATTAGGAAGGCCGAGCGGACCGCTATAGCTATGGAATCAAAAGGGTTTACGGGTGACCGAAACCGAAGCTTCTATCGGTCCTTTGCAACCGGAAAAAGAGATTGGATCTTCTTAGTCGTAATGATTGGAATGTTTGTCCTAATTGCCTTTACATCCTGGAGCCTTGGGTACTTTCAATGGTATAACGGAGAGGTGTAAAAGGTGCCTGACCCCCACTGCTTTAAAGCGGTGGGGGTCAGGCACTTTTTTCGGCACTTTTTTCGTACTGGTACAAAAGTCATCATATCCCTTTAAACAAGCTCATAAATTGGTAGAGACAACCAGTATAAGCTTTTGGGATAAATACCATTTATGGAAAGGGGATGCGTGTGATGTTAGGATTCTTGCAAAGAATTGGGAAGGCGCTGATGCTTCCGATTGCGGTACTTCCTGCGGCGGCGTTGTTACTGCGACTTGGACAACCGGACTTATTAGACATACCTTTTATGGCTGCTGCTGGGGACGCGATTTTTGCTAATCTTGCCTTGTTGTTTGCGATTGGGGTGGCTGTTGGGCTATCAAAAGATGGACATGGTGCTGCGGCCTTGGCTGGGGCTGTCGGCTATTTTGTGTTGACCAAAGGAGCTACAGCGATTAATGAGGATATTAATATGGCTGTGCTTGGAGGTATTATGTCAGGTATTGTGGCCGGGCTGTTGTACAACCGTTATAGTGAGGTCAAACTGCCTGATTGGCTCGGATTTTTTGGTGGAAAACGATTTGTACCGATTATCACGTCTCTAACGATGCTGATTTTAGCTGGCGTGTTTGGCTATGTGTGGCCACCGATTCAGGAAGGCATCAATAATGTTGGTCAATGGATTGTCGATGCTGGTGCAGCTGGGGTTGGGGTGTTTGGTTTCTTAAATCGCCTGCTTATTCCAGTGGGGTTACACCATGTATTGAATACGCTCGTGTGGTTCGAGTTTGGGGAGTTTACCAACTCAGCAGGTGAAATTGTAAAAGGAGACTTATCTCGTTTCTTCGCTGGGGATCAGAGTGCAGGAATCTTTATGGCTGGATTCTTCCCAATCATGATGTTCGGTCTTCCTGCTGCAGCACTTGCGATGATTGCGGCTGCTAAAAAACATCGTAGAAAAACGGTATCTGGTGCGTTAATTGGTGTGGCTTTTACATCATTCTTAACAGGCATTACAGAGCCGGTGGAGTTCTTGTTCATGTTCCTATCTCCATTACTTTATGTGGTGCATGCTGTGTTAACGGGGATATCGATGTCTCTGGCTACAGTACTCGATATTCATCATGGATTTGGGTTCTCGGCCGGTGCGATTGATTACGTGTTGAATTTTGGGATCGCTCAAAAACCAATCGTATTGTTGATGCTAGGACTGGTGTATGGAGCGCTTTATTTTGTCATTTTCTATTTCCTCATCGTCAAACTGGACTTGAAAACACCAGGGCGTGAAGAGGAAGTGGAAGGGGAGTTTACGGAAAGTGGTTCGGGAGGCGATTATGAACAAAAGGCGAATCATTATCTCAGAGCATTAGGTGGCAAGGAAAATATTGCTGTGCTTGATAACTGCGTGACACGCCTGCGCCTACAAATGGTGGACATGGCGAAAGTTGATGAAGTCGGATTGAAAAACGCAGGAGCTAAAGGTGTCTTTAAGCTGAATAGTAAGGACCTTCAGGTGGTCGTAGGGACAGATGTTGAGCACCTTGCCAATGCGATGAAACGGAAATAAGGGAGAAGCACTTGGGCATTTGTCCAGGTGCTTTTTTGATGAATGGGATGTTGCGAAAGATACGGACCCTTGGAGTGTTGAGCTTTATATTTAAAGAGGATGATATAAAGTGAATACCATTATTTCTTGAACCCTTAAAAAGTGGATATATATGTTATTATTGGATATAAAAATGTAACTGAAGCAATGAAGACGGAAATGTTTTTGGTATAAAGAAAGATAGAAAAACTGTATCAAAATCGTTACAAACTATAAAGGGGAAGAGAGGATTATGATGATTGTAGACATACTCGCTTCAGTGTTAATTGCAGTTATTTTATATTTCCTAATTGAAAGAAAATACAAAGGTAAAGAAAGGTTTTTAGGTTATTTTTTAATTGCTTTACTTGTGTTTATGTTATCACATTAAACTTGGTTTTAATTGGTTAGGGAGGGCTTTGATGAACCTTGGGGATCTTGTGTATTTGTTTTTTATCTATTTATTAATAGTATGTATAGGAAGTTTCCTTGTTGGTTTTTTTATAATGAGAAAGTTTAAGAGCCATACAAATGGTTTTAATACACTTATAGGGATAAGTCTACTATTCCTTATTTTTCTTTTTCGATGGTTCCAATCAAATGCAGCAGATTTATTTATGGGAACTATACCATGGTTATTTAACCAGCTATTTGCTATCGGATTGTATATTTTATATCTAATAGTTGCTTGGTTTTTATTAAGGACTTTACATAAGAGAGGACAACGAAATCGGTAATAGACTGAGAGACAACTTTAGTTTTTATGGTTAGGCAGCATCATATTTCGCTTTGTTCAGAATAGATCTTTTATAAAAAAGAGATGCGAATCTATTTCGCATCTCCTGTCGATTCTTTGTCTCTCTCAGGTTACTTTACTCGAACTTCTGATCCAATAGATAAACTACGTGGATCAATATCAGGATTCAAGTTCATAATTTCATTTACTGTAACGCCATCGTACAGCTCAGCAATCCCATATAGTGTGTTTCCTGGTTCTATGGTGTGATACACTTTTCCATCTTCTTTATTCATTTCTCTTACTTGAACCTCTGTACCAACCTCTAAATTGCCTTCTTCCAGGTCAGGGTTTAATTCCTTTAATTTTTCTAAGGTTAAATCCTTATGAAGGTTTGCAATGCTCTGCATCGTTTCCCCAGGCTCTATTGTATGAAAGACTTCTCTTGAATTATTGTTGTCGTTCCCCGTATCTACGCTTATTTGGACTTCTGTTCCGATTTGTAAGTTACGAGGTTCTAGGTTCGGATTTAATTCGTAGATTTTGTTTAATGATACATCATGTTCATTTGCAATCTCGTAAAGAGTGTCTCCTGCTTCAATGGTTACAGAGCTATCTTCTGCTGAAACACTTCCTGCACCAAAGATCATACCCAAAGCTAAAGTAGGTGCAACTACACGAGATAATTTAGTCATGCAATGCCTCCTTTAATGATCTTTTATACAATATGTTCCAAGGTGCAGGATATGTTAAACATGAAAAAGTGCCTGACCCCCACTGCTTTAAAGCGATGGGGGTCAGGCACTTTTAGAGGCACTTTTATGGCACTTTTATGGCACTTTTATTGTTCTACGACACTGGTTTCGTTCACTTTTGTAATCCAACCGAATGGGTCTTCGACTGTTCCGTATTGGATGCCGGTTACGTTGTCATATAGTGCTTTTGCAACTTCTCCGGTTTGGCCTTCGTTGATGACCATGTGTTGATCACCCCAAGATAGCTGTCCGATAGGGGATACAACGGCAGCAGTTCCGGTTCCGAAAGCTTCTTCCAACTGGCCATCCTGATGCGCTTGATAAACTTCCTGCATGGAAACTCTTCGTTCGGATACAGGATAGTTCCAATGTTCTAACAATCGGATCGCTGTACTTCTTGTTACACCTTCCAAAATGCTTCCGTTCAGTTCAGGTGTTACGATTTCTCCATTGATTTTGAAAAAGACATTCATGCTGCCGACTTCTTCAATATATTCTTTTTCGACACCGTCTAGCCAAAGAACCTGAGCGTAGCCATTTTTATTCGCTTCTTCTTGGGCTTTAAGGCTGGATGCGTAGTTCCCGCCTGTTTTCGCTTCACCTGTTCCTCCGGTTACTGCTCGAACGTATTTGTTTTCCACTGCGATTTTTACAGGGTTAATGCCTTCTTTATAGTACGCGCCAACAGGTGAAAGGATCACGATAAATTTATAGTTGTGTGATGGCGCTACGCCAAGGAAAGGCTCGGTTGAGATAATAAATGGACGAATATAAAGAGAAGTGCCTTCTGCTTCAGGGATCCAATCTTTTTCGAGAGCTACAAGTTCCTTCATAGCGTCAAGCGCAAACTCTTCATCGATCTTAGGGATACACATTCGTTCATTTGAGTTATTGATACGTTTTAAGTTAATATCCGGTCGAAATAATTGAGCTTCTCCTTCTGGGGAGAGATATGCTTTCAATCCTTCAAAAACGGATTGGCCATAGTGGAAGACCATGGCTGAGGGATCAATACTAATATTTTGATATGGTACAATTCGCGCATCATGCCATCCTTCATTTGGTGTGTAATCCATGATAAACATGTGATCCGTGAATTCTTTACCGAATTGTAATTGATCTGGTGCAGGTTTTTCTTTTTTGGTGGAAGCGAGTTCTTGACGAATTCTACGATCTACCATATCTTCAGCCCCTTTTTGTGGAAAATTTTAATAGCCATGATAAAGGATTCTGAAAATTTACGCAATAGGTATTTTGGGAAAAGTGAAAATGAAAACGTTTTTATTAAAATTTTCTAAACTTTCTCTCTTAAATAGCTTGTAATTATCTTCTTAGCGCTTTAGAATTCTCGTTAATATCTTTTTGAAGGGAGGCTCAGCGATGGTTACGTTTTTTGCATCCATCACATTGTTATTATTAGGATTTTTTGTTTATGGAAAGGTGGTAGAACGAATTATTGGGGTTGATGACCAGAGACAAACCCCAGCTTACACACAACAAGACGGACTTGATTACATGCCAATGAGTTGGTGGAAAGGGAGTCTGATCCAGTTATTGAACATCGCTGGGCTCGGACCGATTTTCGGAGCACTAATGGGAGCTTTATATGGACCTATTGCATTTATCTGGATCGTGGTCGGAACCATTTTTGGTGGGGCGGTTCATGATTATTTTGCAGGTATGATGTCACTACGACACAACGGAGAACAATATCCTTCTCTTGTAGGAAAATACTTAGGCAAAAGTGCACAAGCAATCATTAATATTGTATCCATAGTTCTTATGATTCTAGTTGCGGCTGCATTCACAGCGGGTCCAGCACAGCTGATGAGTGAGGTGACCCCTCTAGGATTTACAACGAGTATCGTTATTGTTTTTGCTTACCTAGCGATCGCGGCTGTATTGCCGATCAATAAAATCATCGGAAAAATTTATCCGGTATTTGGTGCCATCTTAATTTTTATGGCGGTATCTATCGGTGTGGGAATGTTCTTTTTCGGTAATCCAATTCCGAACCTAACGATTAGCAACTTGCACCCGGACAGCATGCCAGTATGGCCTTTAATGATGGTGACGATTTCTTGCGGAGCAATCTCAGGTTTCCATTGCACGCAATCCCCAATCCTGGCACGTACGCTTAAAAAGGAAAGTGAAGGTCGAAAAGTCTTTTACGGTGCTATGGTTGCTGAAGGTGTCATTGCATTGATCTGGGCAGCTGCGGGGATGACGTTCTACGGAAGTACAGGTGGCATCCAGGAAGCAATCGCTGCTGGTGGACCGGCCGCTGTTGTAAATGAAATCTCGATCACAACGCTAGGATCTTTTGGTGGTGTGTTAGCGATTCTTGGTGTCATTATTCTGCCAATCACTACTGGTGATACAGCGCTACGTTCTTCTCGTATGATGCTAGCAGATTTAGTAAGACAAGTGACGAAAAAAGATCTACAAGGCAAAGGTGCTTTGCTAGGGTTAATGGCTGTTGTAGCCGTACCAGCTTTCTTACTTACGCAAATGGATTATAGCTTCCTATGGCGTTATGTTGGTTGGACGAATCAAGTGGTAGCGACGGTTATGCTATGGACCGGCGCGATGTACTTGGTGAAGCAACGCAAATTCCATTGGATCTGTAGTGTACCAGCGCTATTCATGACAGGCGCTACAAGTGTCTATATCTTTTACGCACCAGAAGGCTTAGATATGGCATACTCAACTTCCATGAAGCTAGGAGCAGTCATTTGGACGATCGTTGCGTTGAGATTCTTCTGGATGCTGTATGGACATAAGGTTCGAGCGCTATTCCGTAAACCACAGGCGAATGTTTAAGAGGAGAACCTGATCTGTTTAAATATAATTGGTACTGAAAAACGCTCAGAAATTTTTAATATCTGAGCGTTTTTTTTTATTGTTTTATTCAATTAACGCACCCGTTACTTGAAGAAGATATTACGTTTTGTTTATTTCATCAACATATTTTTTTGCCTCTAATAATGAAAAACCAAAAACTTCTCTTGCCTTTTTAACTGCTTCCACTTCTTTTTCACTTTCGACCAAGTACCGTAAATCTTTATTCACTGGATTCTCAGGTATATTCGATTTTTCAGCTATCTGGTCTAAAGTATAGTTCATACTTTTAACACGAGCTTCTAGGAGCTTTACCTTATTAATAACGTTCAATAAGATAGTTAATATACTTAGCAAGAAAATGGCAAGAAGCAAAACGTAACTGAAATCCATTAAAATCCTCCTTAAAACATTTCGACCAAAATTAAATTCTTCTTTATTATTCTGCTCCGATAATGAAAGATGCGACTGCTCTTGTTCAGCAATCGCACTTATTTGTGAAAAAAATTATTTTATTTTTAGTCTAACTTTATATTTTGCAAAAAAGGGATAGAGAAGACCGATACTAAGAATTCCCATTACTGATAATATTATATCTAAATAAAGAGAAATGTTGATAAAATCAACAATCAAGACTGTCACTCCAGCAAAAAGAGCAATTAAAGTCCTAGTTTTCATGGTGACAGTATGCTTGGTACCGCACTGCTGACATTCTATTGGTTTATAACCCCAAAAAATAGCTTTTTGTACTTCTTTCCATAAAAATTGTTTACCGCAATTGAGACACTTTTGTATAGACATAAAATTCAACCTTTCGAAGGCAATTTTAACATT
This sequence comes from Pontibacillus marinus BH030004 = DSM 16465, assembly GCF_000425225.1. Classification (GTDB taxonomy): domain Bacteria; phylum Bacillota; class Bacilli; order Bacillales; family BH030062; genus Pontibacillus; species Pontibacillus marinus. The sequence goes on from NZ_AULJ01000031.1 coordinate 40,923, forward strand.
GTCTATACCTTAATAATTAAAGAAAAATATACCAAATCTTACTTAAGTACACTGCTTCTTTAACACAATAGGAGCTACCGCATCGACAACTCCTTGTTTCACTATTGCACCCGTTAGCATAATAAAATTATTTAATTTTTATTATCATCAGTATGGTATAATACAGCTTCATCCCAACCATAAACAACAATATTGTTATCATTTGGGGCACTACCACTATAAATTGTTATCGGGCTATTTGGGTCATTACTAAGAGAAAAGTTTCCATTTTCACACACCATATAACCCAATTTTATAACTGGTTCAACTGAAGTGTTTTCCTGTTCTAAATCATAGTTTTTTCCATCCCACTCTAATTTTTTCGGCGGTGTTTTACAGTCACTTGTTGTTTTTATTTCATCTTCATTATTTAAAGAACACCCAAACAGAGTGATAGATACTAATGCAATCATTAAACTAACAAAAGAAATTTTTTTCATTGTTATCCCTCCAATTGTTACATTAACATTTCTTCTTTTACTAAACTGCCCCGTTAGTTGAATAACGCTCTTTAATTCATTTTACCATATTATTACCAAAAATCCTCTAAATCACATAATTAGTTATGCAAATTAACATGCAGTTTACCCTACAATTTCGACTATATTTTCACATAAAAAAGTAGTTCAATTAAGGAGTACTAATTGCAATATTGTACTCCAAAACTGAACTACTTACCTTTGGGGGGCAGGTTTTTTATGTGGAATGTTGATTTTGGGAATAAACAAAGAGTTGACGACTTTGACGCAATCTGACATAATATCAACAAATCAATACTGGTACCTTTAATTCAGTCCCGTGAGGCTGGCAAGGACAGCGGATATGTGTGAAGAGCGTAGGGTTACGTCTATGGAATGGAATAGGTGTACCTATGTCTCTTTGTGCAAAAAGCTTCTTGTCGCTAGACGGCAGGAAGCTTTTTTTGTGCCAAGAAAACTTATGGTACCAGTATCATCAAAAAGATACTGGAGGAATTCGACATGAAACAAACAGATCAAGACTTTTCATTACAGGCGGTGCCTGGTACTCATCGAAATGGGTTTTGGAAAATGCTTATGGTGATGATGGGGCTCACGTTTTTCTCAGCGAGCATGTGGTCAGGCGGAACGCTAGGGAATGGATTGACCTTCATGCAGTTTATGGCGGTGGTTTTAGCAGGGAATCTTATTCTTGGCTTATATACTGGAGCTTTAGCGTATGTTTCGGCAAAAACAGGGTTATCAACCCATCTGTTAACACGTTATGCTTTTGGTGAAAAAGGATCTTATCTCGCATCCTTTCTACTAGGTGGAACACAAGTCGGCTGGTTCGGTGTAGGGGTTGCGATGTTCGCTCTCCCAGTTCAAAAGGTCACAGGCATTGACGCTTACTGGCTGATTGGCATAGCCGGAATACTGATGACGTTCACAGCATTCTTCGGCATGAAAGCATTAACGATCTTAAGCTTTGTAGCAGTACCGTTAATCACGGTCTTAGGTAGCTTTTCGGTTTTTGAAGCAACGAAAACACTAAATGGACTTGAAGGGCTTATGCAATATCAACCAGAAAATACGATGGGCTTTGCTGCAGCATTAACCATCTGCATCGGCTCATTCATCAGTGCAGGGACGCTTACGCCTGACTTTGCGCGCTTTTCTACAACAAAACGTTCAGCCGTAACGAGCACGGTAATCGCCTTTTTCATCGGTAACTCTCTCATGTTTGTGTTTGGTGCCATTGGAGCCATCGCAACAGGAAACGCAGACATCTCAGAGGTGATGTTCGCTCAAGGATTTATCATCCCAGCGATCCTTGTACTAGGTCTGAACATCTGGACGACAAACGATAACGCTCTGTATGCATCAGGCTTAGGTTTTTCAAGCATCACGAAGATTTCAAAAGGCAAAATGGTTGTATTCAATGGTGTAGTCGGGACACTAGCGGCAATGTGGTTATACAACAACTTTGTCAGCTGGTTAACGCTTCTAGGCTCTGCTTTACCTCCAATCGGAGCGATCATTCTAGCAGACTACTTCCTAATCAAACGTGGGAACTACGGAGCTTTTGAAAATATGAACTTTAAAAAGGTGAACTGGGTTGCAATCATAGCATGGGCCATTGGCGTAGCATCCGCTAAGCTGCTACCAGGCATCCCACCATTAAATGCCCTTGTCGGTTCTGTCGTGATCTACGTTGCAGTCACAAAGGTTATGGAATATGTAAGTGAAAAAGACTTAAACCAAAAGGGTGAGGTTGTTCATGATTATTAAGCAGGCAACATTACGAGGAAAAGAAGGTCAGTGGAACATTGTCGTGGAAGAAGGAAAGATTCAGAGCATCACAAAGGAAGATGTTCATGAAAACGGACAAGAAGTGATCGATGTAGAGGGAGCGCTTCTTCTCCCACCTTTTGTTGAACCGCATATTCACTTGGATACGACGTTAACAGCTGGCGATCCAGATTGGAATCATAGCGGAACTTTATTTGAAGGTATTCAAAGATGGTCTGAGCGAAAAGAAAAGCTTACTTTACAAGACGTTAAGGACCGGGCAAAAAAAGCTCTGAAATGGCAGATTGAGCAGGGGATCCAACATGTTCGCACACATGTAGATGTCACGGATCCGGAATTAACAGCGTTGAAAGCTTTATTAGAAGTAAAAGAAGAGATGGCAGCGTACGTCGATGTGCAAATCGTGGCGTTCCCACAAGAAGGAATCCTCTCATTCCCAAATGGGGCGGAGTTGTTAGAGGAAGCACTAAGATTGGGCGCAGACGGTGTTGGAGGCATCCCGCACTTTGAGTTCACTCGAGAATATGGGGTGGAATCCCTTTCGATCGCGTTTCAACTAGCAGAAAAATACGATGCTTTTGTCGATATTCACTGTGACGAAATTGATGATGAGCAGTCACGATTTGTGGAAGTGGTAGCGACAGAAGCTTACGAGCGAGACATGGGCCACAAGGTAACGGCCAGTCATACGACAGCGATGGGCTCCTATAATGATGCCTACACGTCAAAGCTTTTCCGACTGCTAAAGCTATCGAATATTAATTTTGTAGCGAATCCTTTAGTGAATATTCATCTGCAAGGAAGATTCGATACGTATCCAAAACGTCGAGGACTGACTCGGGTGAAGGAATTGCAAGAGGCTGGATTAAATGTGTGCTTCGGCCATGATGACATTTTTGATCCATGGTATCCACTTGGAACAGGGAATATGCTGCAAGTGTTGCATATGGGTATTCATCTCGCACAATTAATGGGCTATGAGCAAATCGTGAACTCCCTTGATTTTGTCACCAAAAATAGCGCTCGCACGTTGAACCTTGAAGGATATGGGGTAGAAGAGGGCACGTCGGCCAACTTCATCGTACTAGATGCCGAAAATGAATACGAAGCCGTTCGAACGCAAGCTGCTGTACGTTACTCTGTTCGAAATGGGAACATTATCGCAGAGACCAAGCCCAAGGAAACGACAGTATATGTAGATTAAAATAGTGCCTGACCCCCACCGCGTTAAAGTATTAGCGGAGTGGGGGTCAGGCACCCGCAAAAAGATCGCTGAAGAGAGGAAGCTCTCCTTAGCGATCTTTTTTCATGACTATGAGTTGCTTTGCATTGGGTGTGAAGCCTTGAATATATTCATCTAGTTTTAAGGTGAATTCTTTTTTCAGTTCTGGATGGTCCATAGAACTTAGGACATAGGAATCCACATCACTGTCTTCCGTATATTCCCTATAAGCATAAGTGTTGCCTTGAGGAGACCAGTGGACGTCTCCATTTTTTAAAGGTTTGATGAGTTGGTCGTTTTTATAAATGCCTTCATCTCTGATGTAACGATAGCTCCCGTCTGCAGAGAAATAGAAGTAATGGGCTTGACGTTTACCATCTAGGGCAAGCTCCTTGGTTTCGCCGGTATTTTTGTCATAGAAATAGGACTTGTTAAACGGCTCGCTATGGGCAACAAAACCAATATGGTCACCGTAAGAGTAAAATTTGATAGGAGTTTTGTTCCCATTTAAAGCACTTTTGGGCATCCCTGGAATCACGTCTTTATATCTATCTTGTTTTTGAGTAGATAAATCATGAACAATAAGGTCAAAATTTTCGTCATTCTTATTATCCCCAACAGCCATTATGAGCGATTTTTGATCAGGCATAACCCGTGCACCACCTACAAAACCTTCTGGATTCACACGGTATTGGGTTGCTTGATCATAATGAGGAGAGTTCTCGGATAAAAAGAATCCTCTTGGATCAACGATAAGTGGTCCTTCAGTCATTGGGTTCATCTTAATTCCCTCTGGATAAAACACAGGATCTTTGCCCGGCTTATATAAATATGTTAATTCTGGATAATTCGCATCACATTCACAATATTCCGTGCGTTGAAAAAGAACAAATGCATCTTCGGCTAGTGGTTCAGCTTTAAAATAATAAGTCTGGAAAGATGAAAGCTTTTGCTCCTTACTAGCGTTAAGGGAATAGGAATACAGTTGATTGGGCTTCGATAGAAGCATTCTAAACTTATTCTCATCATTAAGACGTTTTCCGGATTTCGTTACTGCTTTAGTTAAATTAATATATTCAACTCTAGTATGGCGATTTTTTAATGGAATAGAGGGAACGGTTAAGGATAGGTTCTGTGCGTCTTTCCATTCAAATGTTGCTTCAGAAGGTAACTCTTCTAATATGCTTTTTTCTACCGTTTCGGTTATCATAGGTTGGTCAAAATGTACGTTAAATTGGTGAGACTTTTCAGTTGAAAGCATCAGACTATCTGCTTCTCGATTCGTCCCATCCTTAAGCACGAATGTTGTAATATCCTCGTTTAGAACTGGATATTGCTTTTCAGGTTCTTCCTTCTTGATAGGATTCTTTGTTGATCCTTTATGCTTCTCAGAAGAATCGTCCTTATCATTTGGTGAATTTGATTGATCTTCATTTGTATCTTGTTCTTCCTTTGGTTGTGTTGGAGCAGGATCCTTTGTTACTTCTTCCTTACACCCGACCAACACGAACAAAAGAATAAATAGAGTAATACCAAATAACCTTTTCATCGTAACCCCACCTAATGTTATTCATTCAACCATATATTAACAAATTTTGGTTGGAAGGTACATGAAAAATAGTGCCTAAAAATAGTGCCTGACCCCCACCGCTTTAAAGCGGTGGGGGTCAGGCACTAATCAGGCACCAATCTATTAACTTTTATAACTCACATTAATCTTGTGAAAACCCTCTAACTCGGATACGAGCTTGGCTAGGAGATCGTCGCTGTATTCCAATGACCAATACTTATCTTTCTTTTCAATTACTTCACTTCTTAAGTTCTCGTACTTGTCCTTTTCCTTCTTAAATTTTTTGTGCAATTGCCTCCAGTAAGCATAGAGAAGAGCAAGAACAAGGTAACCGGTCATGTTCACCGTATCGCTGAAATGGTAGAATATCAGACTTAAAACATCTCCCGTGTAAGAGGACTGAACACCGAACTGAAATAACCAAGCCATAAAGGCAGCCGCCAGTATAACGAAAATGGTCAGAATCCCTTGATGAAGTGTCTCAGCTTTTTTCTTTTTAATACTGCGCTCAACCAGCTTATCTAGCATAATTCGATCATTCTCTTTAAAACCTTCCACATTCCAAATGGGGACACTCAAAACAAGCCCTCCTAAGTACAACCCTTTTTTATTATATATACGAGATTTGCAGAAAAATATAACTAGTGCCTGACCCCCATCGCGTTAAAGTATTAGCGGGGTGGGGGTCAGGCACCTGCAAGTAGATGACAAGGTCCATACATGATAAATTAAGGGAAACAGGAATGGGAGATAATTGATTATGAGGAGAATGATTTTACTCAGTATCCTAGCCATCTCTTTCAGCATACTGGTCGCCTGTAGTCCTCAGATCCAAGAAGCCAAAGGAACCGTTGAAAAGGACGGCATCCAATTTGATGTGGAAGCTACATATAATAAAATCAGTGGAAAGTTTGATGTAGTGGCGAAGGTTACAAATAATACGAATCAACAATTGGAGCTCATTTATAGCAATAGGCGAATTATAAATTATGAGGGTCAACCTCAAAAAACTGAGGGAGTTGATGTTTATTCGCAAAGTCATGGTCCTGGAGATGTAACAACGATAGAGAGATCCATACCTAAGGGCGATTTCCTAAGAGGGGAAGAACCGTTTCGGATAAAAATCGTATATTCCCTTGAAAAGGATAATCAGAAAAAAGAAATTGAAATCCCATTACATGCAGAGGAATAAAAAAAGTGCCTGACCCCCACTGCGTTAAAGTATTAGCAGAGTGGGGGTCAGGCACTTCCTTACATTTGTGTACCCGTCATCGCAACGAGGAAGCCGATAACAATAGCGATCGCACCTAGGATAAGTGATGCTCTACCATAGTTACGAACGGTTTGGTTTTGGCTACCAAATGCTAAAACGAATAGTGTAATAATGTTCACGAGAGGGATGGCTAGAAGGACTAAATAAAGCATCCATCTCCACATGGAAACGACGTTGTCTTGTTGTAGCAATTTTATTCACCTTTCTATGTATGCTATCTATTATGCTAGCATTTCACTTTAGAGATCTTCAATATAGTGGGAGTGGTAGTTTTTAGTAAACTGAATTAAAATGATAATGTTTGAATAAAAGTAGGAGGGGGGTGTATGAGGTGAAGCAAAACTTACATAACCTAAAATGCTCACTAGACCAAGCACAAATAGAGAACAGACTTTCCTATAATCCCGATATACTAGAGCTACAATTATTCGAAGCGGATATCGATGACCCTAAGCATATACAAAATGTAATTCGTGACCTGAAGCAAAAAGATGTGAAAGTCATATTGCATCATCCAATGAAAGTGAATGGGAAGTTTCTTGATATTTTAAGTGTGGACACAGAGGTTATGGAGTATTATAAAAGGTCTTGTAGGGTTTTGGATGAAATCTGTCATTCAGAGGATGTTTATTGTGTGGTTCATCCTCATTATGACGACTGTGAAAGTGGAAGGGTTTATCCAACAAACAAGAAACGGATGCTTCAAAAATCGAATGAATTAAAAGAGGCCCTTCAAAAACTTCGAGAGAATACAAATGATCGATTTTACTTCGAAAATGCACCTGAAGGGATCTTCTCAAGCATGAATCCTTATTGGATATCGCACATCATCGAACCTCTGAATTTACCCGTCTGCTATGATGTCAGTCATTCTTTTATGTCATTTAGAGGAGACAACCAAAAATTAAAGCAGGATTTAAAAGAAGCTTATCCTTTTACCAAGCACTATCATGTAGTGGATAGTGAAGGGACAGAGGTTCATGATGCGCTCCCATTAGGAAAAGGCGACATTGCCTGGTCTAACTTGAAGCCATTTATAAAGCACAAGGATTTTATATTTGAAATTGAATTACCAGATTATAAGGATTGTACACTTATGATCGAAAGTGCAGCTTATTTTGATTCGATATAGGTGAACACACAAAAACAGACAACCCCACACATTAGGGTCGCCTGCTAAGAAAGAGACAACAATCGATAAGTCCGTTGCATTTCAATAATTTTGGGCTTAATGATGTTCCATATTGCATTTTTGTACAGTTTATACACCTTCGTGTCCTTATAAGCACGAATGGTAGCCTTGATTAATTTCTTAGCCTTTTTCTTGGTTTGTTCATAGTTTCGAAGGTTTTTCTGTTGAATATCTTCTTCAAGCTGCTTAAGGATTGAAAATGCTGTACGAATGATAAAGAGGTCATCTTTTCCCACAAATGTCTCCATATTCATAACGACCATCCTTTCTAGAGGATCTATCCCACTATTGTATGCAAGAGAAAGAGAAACGAGAAGAAATCTTAAAAATTATGTACTCTTATTATATACTGAATATTCAGGAAATATAAGCGGGAATATAAACGAATGTGTGGGATAAACCATCTTGTGATAAACTAAAACCCGTACATAAATGATTAGAAAAGGGAGTTTGAACTCATGGAAAAGATGTTGATTTTTGGACATAAAAATCCAGACACAGATACGATTTGTTCTGCGATCGCATATGCCGATTTAAAAACCAAAATTGGTGAGTCGGTAGAGCCTGTAAGATTAGGTGAAGTGAACGGAGAAACGCAATATGCTTTAGATACGTTTGAAGCAGAAGCACCTCGTCTTGTTCAAAGTGTTGCAAACGAAACAAGCACGGTTATTCTTGTCGACCACAATGAGCGTCAACAAAGTGCTGATGATATTGATCAAGTTCGTATTAAAGAGGTTATTGACCATCACCGTATTGCAAACTTTGAAACGGCTGATCCTTTATACTACCGTGCTGAACCAGTAGGCTGTACAGCCACCATCCTGAACAAAATGTATCGAGAAAATGGCGTGAGAATTGAAAAGAATATCGCAGGGCTATTGCTATCTGCTATCATTTCAGACTCTCTATTATTCAAATCACCTACGTGCACACAAGAAGATATTGTCGCTGCTCGTGAACTAGCTGATATCGCTGGCGTAGATGTGAATGATTACGGCTTAGATATGCTTAAAGCAGGTGCTGACTTAAGTGGGAAAACAAGTGAAGAATTGATCTCTCTTGATGCCAAAGAGTTCAACATGGGCGGTAAAAAAGTAGAGGTAGCTCAGGTGAATGCTGTTGATACAGATGAAGTACTTGCTCGTAAAGAAGAACTAGCAAAAGCGATGAATGAAACCATCGAAACAAAAGACTTAGACTTGTTCTTACTTGTCATTACAGATATCTTAAACAGTAATTCCATCGCCGTTGCACTTGGTGATTCCGGACATGCTGTTGGAGAAGCATTTGGCGTTAAATTAGAAGATCATACCGCTCTTCTAGAAGGCGTTGTTTCTCGTAAGAAGCAAATTGTGCCGAAATTGACAGAGGCTTTGGAGAAGTAATAGTATCTAAAAAGCATGTGGTTTTTCAGAAATGAAAAGAAAACCACATGCTTTTTATAATTAAAAGGTTCTCATTCCCCAATAAGTTGATCCATCCATTCTTCCCCGATAGTAGGCTCGAAGTTATCATATACAGCTTGAAACTTTTCTCTCCATGCATCTTTTTCAGCTACTGACAATGTATGGATTTTAATATCTGAGGATTTCTTTAGTAATTTTAAGGCTTGCTGGTTTGTTTCCATTGCGTGCTGTTGATTCCAAGCAGTGGTTTCCTTCATTGCTTCTTTAATAGCGGCTTGAATAGGGTTAGGAAGGTTATCCCAAAATTCCTGGTCCATAACGACAACGTAGCTTAGAAACCCATGATTACTGATCGTCATGTGATCTTGAACTTCATAAAATTTCTTTGAGTATATGTTTGAGATGGTGTTCTCTTGTCCATCGATCAAGCCTTGTTCGATGTTTCGATATGTTAAGTTAAAAGAAATCCTACTCGTTTGAGCATTGAGAGATTCAAACTGTTGTTCAATAACATCACTAGGCATAATTCTGAAACGATGATTGGAAAAGTCATTAGGATTTACTAATGCACGTTTACTACTTGTCATTTGTTTAAAACCATTACTCCAGTAAGATAATCCTACTAAATTTTCACGTTCCATTGATTCTAGTAACTCGGTTCCGATTTCTCCATTAAACACTTCATAAATCGCATCATAAGTTGGAAAAGCATACGGAAGATCGAAAAGTTCTAGCTTAGGGAAAAATGTAGACATCTTTGACGTCGCAGGTGCAATCATTTGAATGGACCCTTGTCTTAAAGCTTCAATAGCTTCTTTTTCAGAATATAGGCTACCGTTTGGATATACCTCTACCCTTACTTTATTATTGGTTTTCTTTTGAACAAGATTTGCGAATTTCTCTGCAGCTTGTCCTTTCGGTGTGTTTTTGGCAACGATATGGCTGAATTTAATAACAATTTGTTCATTTAAACCAGCTTGCTCATCATCATATGGATATTTATTTTCCTTATTGAAATAAAGATATGTAAACACAATTGCCAGTAATAGTACCATAAAAAACACCAAATATTTCTTTCTCATAAGCCACCTCATAATATTGTTTTAAAAATTGTAACATATCTGAAAAATCATGCTACAATACCCATATTACCTATGAAAGGATATGCCGTATGACGATGAAGCAGCTTCCTATTCAGGTGAAAATTACAATTCTTTCTTTCGGGGTTGTTTTATTTACACTTTTAATTTCAAGCATTTTTCTAATAGGAAATGTGGAAAATTTGAAAAAAGAAGAGCTTAGAAAAAGGTCTATGATCACTGCACGAACAGTTGCTCAACTTCCGGAAATTAAGCAAAATATCACTTTAAAAGATGGGTGGAAAAACATTAATCCAGTCGTTGATAAGATTAGAATTATTAATGATGCAGATTACATAGTTGTGTTGAATAATCTAAGAAAACGATATTCTCACCCAAATCACTCAATGATAGGGACTTATTCTAGTGGGGAGGATGAGAACGAAGCTTTTGCACGTCATTCCTATACGACTTTAGCAAAAGGAGAAGAAGGTCTGGCTGTGCGTGCGCTTGTTCCCATTCTAAATAATGAATCAGAACAAGTTGGTGTGGTTATTGTCGGAAATCTCTTACCTCGTTTCTCCGCACTACTTCTTGATATGAAAAAAGAGATCCTTATCATGCTTTTCCTTACATTATTATTTGGAATCAGTGGGTCTGGGCTTCTCGCAAGACACATCAAAAAGCAAATGTATCATCTAGAACCCTATGAATTAAAACGCATTTTAGAAGAGCGAACAGCTACCTTTAATGCCATGCATGAAGGGGTGATTGCTATAGATACAGAAAAAAGGATTACTGTATTTAACCATAAAGCAAAAGAAATGTTGGGGGTTTCTGGAGATGTGATTGGCCAGCCTATTCAATCAATTCTATATGATACTAGGCTTCCAGAAATATTAGAATTAGAGAGACCTATTTTTAATCAAGAATTAACGGTAAATGATACAAACCTTATGAGTAATCGGGTTCCAATCTTGTTTAACCATAACGTGCTTGGAGCGGTTGCGATATTCCAAGATCGCACTGAAGTTACCAAAATTGCTGAAGAACTAACAGGAGTAAAAGCGTTCGTTGAGGCTCTCCGCGTACAAAATCATGAACATATGAATAAACTACATACCATTGCTGGACTTATCCAATTAGGTAACAGGGATAAAGCGTTAAATTATGTGTTCAATATCACTGAAGAACATGAAGATCTCTCAAGCTTTCTTAGTGAGAATATTGGTAATGATAGCTTAGCAGGTCTATTGTTGAGCAAAGTGAGTAGGGGAAAGGAACTTGGGGTTCAGGTTCACATCGATCGAAAAAGTCATCTAAATACGTTTCCACCTGATTTGGATAAACATGATTTTGTATTGTTATTTGGGAATTTATTTGAGAATGCTTTTACTGCATTGCAGCAAACTGAAGATCCAGAAAAATATATAGAAGTAAGTATAGAACAAGATGAGGAAGTATGTTCTATTTTAGTCGAAGATAATGGAGTCGGCATTAGTGAAGAGAATCAAAAGGAAATCTTTAAAGAAGGCTTTACCACGAAGAGCGAAGAGGGGCATGGAATTGGTCTATCCCTTGTGAAAAACATTGTAGATAAAGGGGACGGAACCATACATATTTATTCCCAACCCAATCAAGGAACGAGCTTTGTGATTACATTCCCAATGGATCGAAAGGGGAGCACGTAACATGATTCGAGTGTTATTAATTGAAGATGATCCTATGGTACAAGAAGTTAACAAACAGTTTATAGAAAAGGTAGAAGGATTCCAAGTTGTTGAAAAGGCGGGGAATGGTAAGGAAGGGATAGAGAAACTTGAAAAATATAAAACGGATTTGGTTATCCTTGATGTTTATATGCCAAACCAGGATGGCTTAGAAGTTCTGTATCACATTCGGAAAGAACAATTCCCTGTAGATGTAATAACGGTAACTGCAGCTAATGATCAAGAGACGATCCGTAAAATGCTTCAAAATGGTGCTGTAGATTACATCATAAAACCATTTAAATTTGAGCGAATTCAACAAGCGTTGGAAAACTATAAAAGATATACAAGAAAATTATCTGAAAAGTCCTCTGTTTCACAAGATTATATTGACGAAATTCTTCATAAGAAAGTGAAAGATTCTTCTGAGGAGGTAGACATTCCTAAAGGACTTAACCAGTTGACTTTAAATCAAATATCTAAATATTTAGATCAACAAAAAGAAGCCAAATCAGCTGAAGATGTGGCTGAAGGTGTGGGTCTTGCTCGTGTAACAGCAAGAAGGTATTTAGAATACATGAAAAAGATTGGTCATATCAAGCTGGACATGCAGTATGGTGGGGTTGGAAGACCCGTGAATCGTTATATAAAAAAGTAATCTTTTTTGTCTTTTTGGTCTTAACTTTAACAAACCATTTAAATTTTTATAAATGATGGCTGAAATTCTTAGCTTCAATTAAACTCCTAGTCCCTAGGAGTTTTTTTCTTTTTTTATGAGAAGAACAAAAAGACCAAAAAGGACAATATGATTACAATATTCACCATTGTAAATGTAAGCGTTATCATGGTTTCTAAGTTGAAATATTAAATATTTTCTGACAAATGAAAGGGGTATTTACTTATGCGAAAAAAGCTAAGCTTATTTTTATCCACAATTATTCTTATTGGGGTTTTAGTAGGATGTGGTGCACGTTCTTCAGAGACGTCAGGTGATGGATCTTCTTCAGATGGAGAAGGTAATAATCAGGATGGAGAAAAGATTACAATTAAGTTTTCACACGTAGTAGCTGAAAACACTCCTAAAGGAAAAGCGGCAAATATGTTTGAAGAACTTGCTGAAAAGTACACAGATGGAAAAGTAGATGTGCAAGTTTTCCCAAATTCTCAACTTTATAATGACGATGAAGTGTTATCTGCAGTTCAGCAAAACAATGTTCAAATGGCAGCTCCAGCAACATCAAAAGTGTCAAAGCTATTCCCAGAATGGCAAATTTTTGACTTCCCATTTGCATTTGAAGATACACAAGCTGTACAAGAAGCGATGGAAAGTGAAGAAATCGGTGGAAAACTTTTCAAGATGCTGAAAGATCAAAACTTACTTGGCTTATCCATGTGGGATAACGGCTTTAAACAAATGACTCTTGATGAACACGCTCTTATTAAACCTGAAGATTTCGAAGGTCAGAAGTTCCGAGTAATGTCCAGTAAAGTACTAGAAGCACAATTCGAAGCGGTAGGTGCTAACCCTACGCCAATGCCATTTAGTGAAGTATATAGTGCATTAGAGCAAGGGGTTATTGATGGACAAGAAAATACACTTTCTAATATTTACTCTAAGAAATTCCATGAAGTCCAAAATTATATGACGATTAGTAACCATGGTTATCTTGGATATGCAGTTATTACAAATGATGAATTCTGGACAGGTTTACCTGATGATGTTCGCTCTAACCTAGAAAAAGCACTAGATGAAACAACAAAATGGGTTCGTGAAAATGGGGAACGTCTGAATAACGAAAACCTTGAAAAGATTAAAGAGGACGGTACATTGAAAGAAATTCATAAGCTAACAGACGAAGAGAAACAAGCTTGGATTAAAGCTATGGACCCAGTGTACAAACAATTTGAAGAGGAAGTAGGGAAGGACTTAATTGATGCTGTAAAAGCCCTTCGTGAGAAGTAAACGAGAGAGGGCTAGATGCCCTCTCTTTTATACGACTTCATTAAAAACCACTTCAAGATATTGCTATAGGACAAGGAAGTGATAACTAGTGAAAGTATTAAACTCCATCATTAACAAATTTGAAGAGGTTGTTGTGATCATCAGCTTGGCAGTTGCGACGACTTTAACTTTTATAGAAGTGATTTTACGTAAATTTTTCGGATCAAGCCTTGGATTTACACATGAGTTGGTTGTGTACCTTCTTATAACAGCTGGTTTAATTGGGGCAGCCATTGGTGTTCGTGAAAAAGTACACCTTGGGGTAGACATTGTCATTCAACAATTTCCATTAGGGCTACAAAAAACGATTGTCATTGTTACTCAGATTGCTAGCGTTTTATTTTGTTTGATTATCACAATTTTAGGTGTGCAACAAGTACAAAACATTGCAGAATTTGGACAAGTAACACCAGAAATGGAAATACCTTTTTTTATACCACTTCTTATTGTCCCAATATCTTTTGGGCTTATGACTCTACGGTTTACTCAACAGCTTATTCAAATTATGAGAACGCCAGCTAAAGGGTTGCTTCAAGAGGAGGAAGATGCCGTTCATGAATAACGCCCTACAAACGAATGAAACAGAAGTTAGTCAAAATAGTTCAAATCGTTCTATACCGAAAATGGTGTCATCGAGCCTTGTTCTTTTAGTTTCGTTAACAGGATTACTTTTTTCCATGCAAACGAACAATATGGGCTTAGCATTATTCTCACTACTTTTTTTACTTATGTTACTAGGCGTGCCCATTGCCATATCTCTAGGGTTAGCTTCCTTTCTAGTAATCTATTATTTTACAACTGATCCTTTACCTGATTTAGCCGGGAAGGTATTCTCAGGCTTAAACCATTTTACGCTTATGGCGATTCCGTTTTTCGTTTTAGCGGGAAATATTTTTACTAGAGGTGGGGTAGCCAATCGTTTAATTAAACTGACAAATTCTTGGGTGGGACATATACCTGGGGGCTTGTCTATTGCAGGGATTGTGTCTTGTACGTTATTTGCAGCAATTTCAGGCTCTTCTCCTGCTACTGTTGTAGCTATTGGGGGGATTATGATTCCTGCGATGGTAAATCACGGATACAGCAAAAGTTATGCAGTAGGTTCCATTTCAACAGCCGGCTCATTAGGGATTCTAATTCCACCAAGTATCCCTATGATTGTTTATGCTGTCACTGTAGAACAGTCAGTTGGAAAAATGTTCTTAGCTGGAGTCATACCTGGGATAATGCTGATGATGCTTTTGGCAGCAGTTAGTTTCTTTATTGCGAATCGAAAAAATTATGCTAGAGCTGAAAAAGCTACTTATAAAGAAAGAATGATCGCTCTTAAAAATGCATTTTGGAGTTTAATGTTGCCGGTTGTTGTTATTGGTGGGATTTATTCAGGCGTGTTTACACCAACAGAGTCCGCAGCAGTAGCGGTTATACTTGGATTGGTAGTAGGGCTGTGGATTCATAAGGATCTCATGGTCAAAGAGCTACCTAGTATATTAGTAGACTCTGCCAAAACAACTGCAATGTTATTCTTTATTATAACCATGGCCATGACCTTTGCTCATATCTTAACTCTGGAACGCATTCCACATACCATTGCTGATGTGATCACTGGGTGGAATGTTGGTCCTATCATGTTTTTACTTATTGTCAACATTCTGTTATTTATAGCAGGTCAGTTTATGGAACCAACAGCGATTATTACGATTTTAGCTCCTATTTTATTCCCGGTTGCAGTAGCACTTGGAATAGACCCAATTCATTTTGGGATTGTAATGGTTGTGAATATGGAAGTTGGTATGATCACACCGCCAGTAGGACTCAATTTGTATGTGGCTAGTGGAATTACCAAGATGCCTCTTGTAGATGTTACAAAGTCTGCAGTACCATGGCTGATTGCTGTTGTTATTGGTCTTATTCTAGTGACCTATGTGCCGGCAATTAGTTTGTGGTTGCCAAATTTACTATACAGGTAGTATAAACTACGTAAAAACCCTGATGCTACAGGGTTTTTATGTATATTCTACTGATTTAGGGAAGGAGGGGTCTAATTGATTGAAGCACGCACTAGAACATTCTGGACTACAACGATTGCATTGAGCATAGGTTCTTTAGTGATTTTTGCTAATGTATATTTTACCCAACCTATACTACCAGTTTTTACAGAGGAATTTGGAGTTACCCCTCTAGAGTCTAGTATGTCAGTATCCCTCGTTATTTTGGCATTGGGGCTATCTCTATTCTTTTATGGACCTTTATCGGATAGTTACGGCCGAAGAGGAATTATGATCATAACCATGCTTTTAGGAACTCTTCTTACATTTACGCTTGTGATAGTACCTTCGTTTAAACTGTTACTGCTCATTCGAATCTTTCAAGGTGTCCTATTAGCTGGTTTGCCTTCACTTGCTTTAGCCTATATAGGAGAAGAGTATTCTTCAAATTCTATTGCTATAGCGATAGGACTCTTGATCAGTGGTAACACAATAGGTGGGATGTTCGGTAGGATATTTAGCGGGACTATTACCGATCTTTATAGCTGGCGTACAGCATTTCTATTAATGGGATGTATCAATGTCATTCTATCTATTGTGTTTATTCTATTGCTTAGGAAGTCACGAAATTTTAAACCGAAACCCTTTAATTGGAAGGAAGCAATGCAAAATTATAAAGGACATATTTTAAATAAAGAGCTTCGATTCGCTTATATTATAGGTGGGTTACACTTTTTTCTTTTTGTAGGTCACTTTAATTACGTGACGTTTCTACTTAGTAAACCACCCTACAATCTACCTTCAACTTGGTTAGGGCTGCTCTTTCTTACATATCTTGCTGGGACATTCAGTTCTTCTATTGCAGGTAAAGTGTCGCTTAGGATACAGAAAACTTATTGTATTGCAATTGGTATAGGAATTATGGTTATAGGTTTCGCCGTAACGTTAATACCAAGTGTTTTTGCCATCATATTAGGGCTTTTATTAAATTGCTTTGGTTTTTTCTTTGCTCATTCTACTGCAAGTTCATGGGTGAGTAAGAGAGCTTTTTATTCAAAAGCCAGTGCATCTGGACTATACTTAATTTCTTATTATATAGGTGGAAGTCTAGGTCCTTTTTATTTAGATCCTTTCTGGAATTGGATGGGATGGGGAGGAATTGTCCTCGGATGCTATATCGTATTAGGAATTACACTGTATTGTACAAGAGCCTTGTATAAAATAGAACGAAATATTGGAGGCGATCGTGTTGAAAAACGTGAGCTTAGCTATCATTCCAGGTGATGGTGTCGGGAGAGAAGTAATGCCTGGAGCGGTGGATGTATTAGATACAATAGCAGACATCCATGGTGGCCTATCCTTTCAGAACACCTGGTATCCGTATAGTTGTGATTATTATCTTAAACATGGTCGAATGATGGCAGAGGACGGGCTGGATCAACTCGGTCAACATGATCATATTTTTCTTGGTGCTGTTGGAAACCCAAAGCTTGTTCCCGACCACACCTCACTTTGGGGATTATTAATCGCGATACGAAGAGAGTTTCAACAAGTGATCAATGTGCGACCAGCTAAAAAATTGAGTGGCATTGACTCTCCTTTAAGGCAAAATGAGGACTTTGATTTTGTTGTGGTACGAGAAAACAGCGAAGGTGAGTATAGCGAAGTTGGAGGTCGAATCCATCAAGGTGATGATGAAGTAGCCATTCAAAATGCTATTTTCACAAGAAAAACGACGGAGCGTGTCATGAAATATGCTTTTTCATTGGCAGAGAACCGAAGGAAATATGTAATGAGCGCTACAAAATCAAATGGAATTGTCCATTCCATGCCTTTTTGGGATGAAGTGTTCAACGATGTTGGGGATGGTTATCCATCTATAGATCAGGCTTCCAGTCACATTGATGCATTAGCAGCTTCGCTAGTTTCAAAGCCACATGAACTGGATGTTGTTGTCGCGAGTAATTTATTTGGAGATATACTGACGGATATTGGAGCTGCCATTATGGGAAGTATCGGAGTAGCACCAGCAGCTAATCTAAATGTAAATGGAAAGTATCCATCTATGTTTGAACCTGTGCACGGATCAGCACCAGATATAGAAGGGAAAGGGATCGCGAATCCAATTGGACAAATTTGGACAGGGAAGATGTTGCTTGACCATATAGGTGAACATGAACTAAGTACGTTTTTACTAAGTACGATTGAAGAGGTATTAGCTGACGGTTTTAAAACTCAGGATATAGGTGGCAACTCTTCTACAGGAGAAGTAATTTCAGAAATTGTTCGTCGTTTAAAAATTAATTAATGGAGCAGATAAAGCGCATGTAGAGAAGAGTTCTACATGCGCTTTTGAATATATGATCTTACTCCAACAACATATCCACAACCTTCAACGAAGCCAAAGCATCCTCACCTGTAATGAAAGGCTCTGTATCCTGAATAACCGAATCGACAAAAGAATCAATAACACCTGAGTTAGGATGATGGGGAAGTTCTGGCTTTTGAACCTCTCCATCAGGGGTCTCAATGGCTAAAGGAACATCTTTTTCTGGATAGATTTTGATGATTCCCTTTTCACAGTAGATTGTGGTGCTGTTGTCTTGTTTCCCATAATACGTCCATGAAAATGAAGCTGTACCGATTCGACCTTTTTTCGTTTTTAATGCACAAACGAGGTTATCGCACACTTCGATCGGCTCCCCGTTTTCGTCGACCTTGTCTAAAGCACCTTTAAATGAATGTCCATCAGTGATTTCATCATCTAATAGGTAATGGATTAGATCAATTTTATGAATACCAAGGTCTCCAACGACACCTGATACAGAGCGATCCTTTTTGAAAAACCACGTACTATTCGTTTTGTTATATCCCCAGTGTTCAGGTCCTTTATGGCCGAAGCTCGTTTTAAAAGTGAGGACTTTCCCTAATTCTTCATTATGTATAATCTCTTTTGCTTTCTGATGAGGGGCATCGAAGCGTTGGTTATGAGCGACCATTAACTTCTTACCTGAATTGTGTTGGATTTCAACCATCTTTTCGGCTTCTTCCAAACTAGTAGCTAAAGGTTTTTCACACAATACATGTTTTCCTTTACGCAAAGCTTTTGTGGTGTTAATTGGATGGTTTTCATTGGAAGAGCAATCACTAATTGCTGAGATCGATGGGTCATCGAGAAGATCTTCAATGGTTTCAGCTACACGACCGTTGAATGTTTCAGCCAGTGCTTGTGCACGTTCAGGGTTCCGGTCATAAAACACAATCTCTTTAACATTGGGGTTCTCTTGATATTCCGGTGCATGGCGGTTTTTCGTTATGGATCCACAGCCAATTATTCCAACATTGATTTGGTTCATGTTTCTGTACCACCTTTTTCAATCCGTTTCCTTTATTTTAACAGACACAAATCTATAGATGGATACATCTTGAAATGTTACCAAAAGGCGGACGAGATTTCGTTCTCTAGTCTGACGAAATTTTATTAAAAATTTTGTAACTTTAAAGAGGGTTGTTCGTAAAGATAATAACCTTACTAAAAAGAAAAGAGGGAGCAGCCTGTTTCAATTATGACCTCCCCAGGTATAAATTGATCGACGTGCTCCCTCTTGCTTTTTTTAAGATTTTGTTGGGGGAATTATCCTCTAAAAGGACTGAGCTGTCTGTTCAGTTCTCTCTAACCCATCCGCAATAATTTCTTCTGCTTTATGAGGATATTGATTATGTCCTTCAACCACCAATGTTGTGATATCCGTAACTCCCCAGAAGTTAAGCATGTTTGTTACATAATTTACAGCCATTTCAGCAGATTGAGCAGGTCCTTCAGAATAAACACCACCACGAGCATTTAGAAGAACCACTTTTTTATCTGGTAGTAAACCGACTGGACCCTCTTCTGTATAGCGGAATGTTTTGCCGCTTTGAGCAAGGTAATCAAAATACGTGTGAAGAACGGCTGGGATTGTGAAATTCCAAAGTGGGAAAGCGAAGACTACTTTATCAGCCTCAAGAAATTGATTGAGATACTTGCTAACTGTTTTTGTAGCTTCCTGTTCTTCTTCTGTTAACTCCATTTCTTTAGATAGCTTAAACATCCCATTAATTTTATTGGTGTCATAATACCCTAAATTTTCTTCGAATAGGTCAAGCTCTGTGACCTGATCTTCAGGATTCTCTTCTTTATATTTATCAAGAAATGTATGGTAAAGCTTAACACTCACTGACTGTTCGATTGGTCGTGAATTTGCTTTTACAAAAAGTACGTTTGCCATAAAAAATACCTCCAGTTATATACTCTAGTTGTTTTTGCAACGATTGTGTATCGAGAAGTTGTTGTAGCAACTAAATTCCGTAAAAAATGGTTGTTATAGCAACAATTGGATGGAGATGTCCTTATTTACCTTGGACATTCTGGTCAATTTTAGAGAGCAATCTCTCTAGTTCTTGGATTTCCTCATTCGAAATACCCTGTGTGACTACATCATTAAATTCCTCAGCTACAGGAATTACTTTTTCGCCAAGGTCTTTGCCATTCTCAGTAAGGTATAACATTAACGAACGACGATCTTCCTTAGGGTGTGCTCGCTTAATGAATCCCTTTTTCTCTAAGCTTGAAGCCATACGAGCAATATTGGTTTTGTCTTTATTAAGCTTCTCAGCAAGCTGGTTTTGGGTTAGACCGTCTCTTTCCCAAAGGAGCATCATGACCAAATTTTGCTCAGGTGCGAGATTAAAATCCTCTAATTTGGATTTAATATATTTGGTTAAGTTTAAGTCTGTTTGATGTATCTTGATACTAATGTAGTCTTGAAATCCTAACTTCACAAACGGTTCCTCCTAATTAGTTGCTACACAAACTATTACACTTCAGTTAGTATAAATAGTCCGGCCAAACTTGTCAATTCACATATTGAAAAATGTAAAAGGTTTGATTTGGAGGGGGTGATATGTTCTAATTTATACAAAACAAGCTATTAAGAATTCAATGAAAATTACAGAAATATTGTTAATCTACACCCTATAGTTGCTATGGCGACTATTTGATTTGAAGATTATATTTTGAAGGGAGATCGTCAACATGTCCGAGGATCGTAAAGAACCATTCAAACGAAATGTAAAAGACTCTTGGTATGTTCAATACGAGGAAATGAACTTTCCTGCTATTCAAAAAGGCTGGGTATTGCCCGTTGACCGTTGGGAGGACTTCGATCCATTTATTTTGATGGCAGAGGATTGGTTTAAAAAAGGTACCTTCCCTGATCATCCGCATAGAGGGTTCCAAACGGTTACGTATGTAATTGATGGAAGGCTCGAGCATATTGATAACGGTGGTGGTCGCGATATCCTAGAGCCCGGTGATGTTCAATATATGAATGCAGGCTGGGCTGCTCGTCATGCTGAAGATGGTGTGGAGGATGATATTGCGCATACCCTGCAGTTATGGCTGAATCTGCCTCAGGATAAGAAAGAAACCAAAACCATTTACCAAAACATTTATTCAGAAGATACTCCTGTAGTGAATTTTGATGGGGGTTCTGTAAAGGTTTATTCTGGTAAGGTTGCTGGTGTTGAGGGGCCTATGGATTCTATTGTGCCGATTACACTATCTGAGGTGAACTTAGCTGAGGGAAATGAGTACACACTAGACTTACCTGAAGATCATAATGCTTTCTTATATGTTCTTTCAGGTGAGGTAGAAGTTGGGGAAGAAAAACATAACCTAGCAAAACATGGTGTAGCTACGTTAACCTACCAAGATCATGGAAATCCTGATGCTTCAAGCGAGCTTACTTTAAAGGCAAATCGGAGACGTACTAGAGTGCTCGTTTACTCAGGCAAGCCTATTAAAGAAAACGTTGTACCTTATGGACCTTTTGTAATGAATTCAATGGATGAAATTAAAAAAGCCTTTCAAGATTTCCAGCAAGGGAAGTTTGGACCCCCTGCGATTTGAGGCTATATGAAAAAAGAAGGATCACGGCATAATCGTGATCCTTCTTTTTATTGAGACGACTCCCAAACATTCATACTCTGCATCGTTTCTTTTGCCTGAGTCAATGTGGATTCAGCGACATCTTGCCATCTGATAATCTGTTCCACAAAAGGCCTCCATTTATCATTTGCGTTTTCCTTCATGATTTGAAGACCTTCACGTACACCTTTGTCTTGCCTTTGAGCGTTTTTGATACAAGATACCGCAGTTGTAACGATATATGGATCAGTCTCGCCAGCGGTTAATCGATAAGCAGACCCTGATGCTGTTACTCTGTGATAAGATGCTGGCACAAGGTGATCGTGCATTTTCGTGTTCCCTTTAAGATCCTCTGTTTCAGGATTGTAAAGCATTTGCGTACTCATGGAACAAACCATACCTTCTGCATACAAGCTTTGCTGAAGTAATGTGAAAACATCTGCCCAACCATTCTGTCTATAGTAAGGATAAGGATACATATAATACATTTCGAGAATCTCCTCCCTTAGGTGATTTCTACATGTATATGTATCGTTAAGCATTACCATGATAAGTAGACCTGATGATATATAATACAGAACTATAGCATACAGCTCCAGCCAAATAAGCCACTAAGTCCAAAATATCGGAAACATTCCCTGTAACATAAAGAGGAGCGACGAACTCCCAATAAAGGCTAGCTAGTGCTACGATCAAAAGCTGTATAAACCATTTATTAATCAGTACAGAATGCTTATATTTGCTCAAGCTGATTAAAATTTGAATCCATGCAACCATAAACCAACCGGCCATCACATCATTCAAATAACCGTGTATAAATAGGTTTGTCGTAACTTCTTTCAAATAAAAATGATTAAAAAGGTACAATAAACCTATGAGACAAATCGAGAAGTAGTTTAAATGAATGAAAGAATAATAATCGCTACGACGACAGCTCCAACCACGCCCCAAAACCCCAAACCCTGGCTTTCTTTTGATTGAGGAGGTGGTGTGCTTGGTGTTGGCTTTAAAGGGTGCCCGCATTGAGGACATGATTTTGCCTGCGTGGATACTTGATTATCGCAAGCAGGACATTTGATCAAACTCATAATTTCACCTCTGAACTTCAAATGGATTATGTATAACTCTCTTCTTAGTACTTTATTATAAAAGTGATTAAAGATACAATACTTACCAAGAAATATCATCCAAATTATTTTAGTTATGAAAGAACTATAATAAGTGAAAATTCTAGCGGAGTTTTATAGAATTACCTGTTACCAAGTATGTGAAAATGAAGAATTTCATAATTTGCCTACTATTGCCTGACTATTAAAAGCCTTATATAATAAACATAATTACAAATGTGGGAGGTGGGAAAATGAAATCAGAATCACTGATCTTACAGAAATTAGATCAATTAGATGAACGTATTCAAGAAACAAATGATCGTTTGGAACAAGGCTTGCAAGAAACAAATGGAAGAATGGAACAAGGCTTGCAAGAAACAAATGGAAGAATGGAACAAGGCTTGCAAGAAACAAATGGAAGAATGGAACAAGGCTTGCAAGAAACAAATGGAAGAATGGAACAAGGCTTGCAAGAAACAAATGGAAGAATGGAACAAGGCTTGCAAGCAACAAATGAACGAATGGAAAAAAGCTTGCAAGCAACAAATGAACGAATGGAAAAAAGCTTGCAAGAAACAAATGAGAGAATGGAAGCGGAGTTACAAGCAACAAATAACAGGTTAGAAGCAGGTTTCCAAGAAACCAATAAACGAATAGAGACAGGTTTTCAAGAAATGGATACTCGTATCGGGAAGTTAGAGAACAATATTATTAATGGGCTCGCACCATACTTTGAGAACATCGAAAAGCATGTAGATGAAAAGGCTGAAGAAATTAAAGAGTCTGTTGAATCTCATGATCAAATCTTAGACACTCTATCCTCAAGAACGATTCGGCATGAATCTGAAATCAGGAAGTTTAAAAAAGATTAACCCCCGTCATTGAACAATTACACCTCTTACAAACCAACTAAATCAATCATTTTTATAAAAGGACAAGCCTCTTTATTCCTTAGTCATAAAGGAAAGAAACTATTATTAAAAAAATATAGTGACATCTGTTTGGTTGGTGTGCTATAATGAAAATTAATTATTGATGTTCGTGTACGAGTGAAAGGGAAAGTAATGAAAGTTGCTTCGTCTTGAATGAATATGTTGAGCAAAAATAGTAATCTAATTGTGGATTAATTCCACGCAGGAGGTAACATTATGTTACAAGGTACAGTTAAATGGTTTAACGCAGAAAAAGGTTTTGGATTCATCGAAGTAGAAGGTCAAGACGATGTATTCGTTCACTTCTCTGCTATTCAAGACGAAGGCTTCAAAACTTTAGAAGAAAACCAAACAGTTTCTTTTGAAATCGTTGAAGGTAACCGTGGCCCACAGGCTGCTAACGTTCAAAAGTAATTGATCCTTTAAGAAAAAGACTTCCATTCGTGGGAGTCTTTTTTTATATGTGTAAAAGACAAGGATTTCATAAGGTTCCATCGAATACATAGATAGACCATTTATTAGGAGGTACATGATGAATACCACAAAAGTCTACATTGAAAAGTACGATTTTAAAGATAAATCAAAAGTAGAAGATCATTTCCAAAGCTTACTGGAGAGGAACATCACATCAGTTGAAGAACTGGAGAATTGGCTAAAAGATGTTTCTGATTTTTATGATGCGATTCAAGAGGCAATGGACGGACATTATATTGACTTTCAGGCGAACAATGAAGATCAGGAAGCAAAAGAAGCGTTCGAATATGACCAAGAAAAGATAGAACCTCTTGTGAAACGTTACCAGGCGAAATTAGATGAAAAGTTTATGAACACTCAATGGAAAGAAAACCTAAGTGAAGCGGAATATAGTCGCTTAATCCGAAGTAAACAAAATGCGCTCGAGTTGTTTAATGAAGCGAATGTAGAGCTTGAAATCGAAGAAGATAAGCTAGCTACGCAATATTTTGAACATACAGGCGCTTTAACTGCTGAATGGAATGGTGAAGAAAAGACAATTACGCAGTTATTCACCTACTTACAAGACCCTGACCGATCGATTCGCAAAAAAGCTTTTGGCTTGATTTTTAATGAGATATTAGAGGTGAAACCTGACCTTCAGGACATCATGAGCCGTTTAATCGAAATCCGTGAAGAAAAGGCGAAAAATAGCGGACTCGAAAACTATCGCGATTACATGTTCAAGAAATATGAGCGTTTTGATTACACACCTGAGGATTGTAAAGAACTAGCGGAATCGATTAAAACGCACGTCCTGCCATTGGCCAAAGATATTCAGGATGAACATCGAAGAGAGCTTGGTTTAGAGGATTACCGTCCTTATGATACGAAAGCTGTCCCTTCTGATAAGAAGCCTTTGAAACCGTTCAAGACTACTGAAGAATTCGTGGATAAAACGGCAACTGTACTAGGTGAACTTGATCCTCGATTCAAAGAACTGATTGAAATCATGAATGAACGAGGCATGTTAGATCTAGAGAATCTGAAGAATAAATCTCCAGGTGGATTCTGTACACCTCTGCCGATTTCAGAGTTATCGTTTATTTTCATGAACGCCGCTAACACACACTCAGATATGATGACGCTTGTTCATGAGATGGGGCACTGTGTTCATAACGATTTAAAACGCCCGATTGAATTATCCTATTATCGGGATACACCAATGGAATCCTCAGAACTTGCGAGTATGACCATGGAGCTCATCACGATGGATTACTGGCACCATTTTTATGATAAAAAGGAAGACCTGAAGCGTGCGAAGCTAGATGTGTTAAAAGATATCGTGATGTTCCTTCCTGGTGGTGTTGTCATCGATCAATTCCAGCATTGGATGTATGAAAATCCAAATCATACGAAGGAAGATCGTATGAACAAATATATGGAGCTACGCCAGGAATTTGATCCAGGTGTCGTCAACTTTGATGGCTATGAGGAAGCAAGAAAAGCTCAATGGCTGTTTGTCCTTCATATTTTTGAAGTGCCATTCTACTACATTGAGTACGTGATTGCTCAATTAGGTGCTGTTCAAATGTATAAACAGTATCGTGAGGATCCTGAAAAAGCTCTACAGAATTACAAAGAAGCACTTTCATTAGGGAATACTAAGTCCCTGTATGAAGTGTATGAAGCAGCAGGCATCAAATTTGATTTCTCTGCAGAAATGGTGAAAGAGTTAATGGACTTTATTCAAGCTGAAATTGATGAACTAGAATAAAAGATTTTTATCCCCTGGTAGATTGGTACTGGGGGATTTTTTCATAAAACTACCATAAGAAAATGATGGATATAGAAAAATATGGTACTATACAATGAGGTTGTTTGTTTAGTATCCAATTTTTTTAGGAGGAATTTGATGACCCAAGATTTTTATTGTGACGAAGTTCTAAGTGGGAATACATCAGTACATAAAGTCTTAGAAACGGAAAATGTTTTAGCTTATTACCACACAAAGCCATCTTATCCTGTACATATTGTAGCGATACCTAAAAAACATATATCCTCGCTTCTAACTGTGGAACAACATGAGCATGATCTTCTTCTTGAATTACTAGGTGTCATCCAAGAGGTTGCAGCGAAAGTTACAAATGAACATGGTGCAGCTCGTGTTATTACGAATCTAGGAGACTATCAAGATTCCAAGCATTTACATTGGCATATTGTTCACGGAAGCCTAATAAAGTAGAGGGGGATCTTAATGGAGTACATCAAATGGCTTCGAGGCAAAGTAGGACAAGATTATGTCATATTAAATTTTGCTGGAGCTATCATCCAAGATAAATTGGGAAGGCTTCTTCTTCAAAAGAGAGGAGATAACCATCAATGGGGATTTCCTGGTGGTTGCATAGAGATTGGTGAATCAGCTGAAGAAACGGTGATAAGAGAAGTAAAAGAAGAAACCGGTTTTGATATCAACATAAACGGGATGATTGGTGTCTATAGTAAGTATTTTCACGAGTATCCAAATGGTGATAAAGCCCAGACGATTTGTGTGTTTTTTGATTGCTCATTAATTGGTGGAGAAATGAAGATTGACCAAAGTGAAACACTTGAGTTGGAATTTTTCGATATTGAACAAATACCGCCACTATTTCATCAACAACACTGTGACGCTCTAGAAGATTTTCTTAACAATAAAAGAGGAGTTTATCGATAATTAGGGGGGCGACAAATGAGTTTTAAAGGATCTCAGGCTTATGATAATGATGATTTTTTCGAAAATTACATGGCACGACGAAAACGAGAAGAAAGTCCAAATGAGAGGATAGAGACGCCAGTTTTTTTAGAAAAGCTAGGCGATGTTACAGGAAAGCATATTCTCGACCTTGGTTGTGGAGATGCACGATTTGGGTATGAATTGCTTCAAAAAGGATGTACCCATTTTCAGGGTGTTGATGGGTCAAAAAATATGGTCGAAGCGGCAAACAAAGTTTTGGAAGGAACCAATGGCTCCGTTGCTCATTTTCCCTTAAAACGTTGGGATTTCGAGAAACATACATATGATGTGGTCATGTCTAGGTTAGTATTTCATTATATTGAAGATCTGCAAACCATTTTTGATCAAGTTTATAAAACGCTTGCTGATCAAGGGCAACTTATATTTAGCGTCCAACATCCTGTCTTAACTTCTTCTATTGAAAGTGCTGCAAAATCCTCTAAGAAGTCGAACTGGATTGTGGATGATTATTTTAATACAGGTCAGCGGGTTGAACCTTGGATTGAAGAACAGGTGATTAAATATCACCGTACAACTGAAGACTATTTTGCCATGTTGAAACGATCGGGCTTTAGCATAGAGGATATAAGTGAATGCTCCCCTAAGCCAGAGAATTTCTCAAGTGAAGAAGAATACGAGAGACGTATGAGAATCCCTTTGTTTTTGATATTCTCATGTAGAAAATAAAGAAAGGAGTTCATGTTAATGGAAAGATATATAAAGTTACTCATTGCCCTAATCGTTAGTGCTTTATTGATGTTCATCTCAAATCATTTTGGAAGATACGGGTTAGATTATATTCCATTTGGGGATGTTATTGCTAATATCATATATGAAATAGTGTACATAATTGGATTTATTGCATTCGTTAAAGTGGCTTACTTATGGGTTAAAGAGCTTTGGGAATTGAAGTAATAAGAAGATGAAATCACCCTTTTAAAAAGTTTGGATGATTTTTTCGTGCTAAAAATTCTGATATATGGTATGTTCAAAGTAAGCTGATAGGAGGGATTCCATGTCTCAACCAAAAGTAACAATAAAAGATCAAAAGCAGCAATACACTTTATTTGTGAATCGGATGACGGTTTATAAACAAGGAAAAATCGTTGAATGTACTGATGACGAAGCCGAACAGTATTATATGTTTTTCTATAAGCAAAAATATTTAAATGTTGTAAAAGCAAAGGCTTTAAAAGCCGATTCATATGCCCAGAGTGCCTTAGATAAAGGCATAACCTTCCACGCACCTCATCCTCTTATTGATGCTACGATTTCAGAGACTGAACCATATAAGAAACATCTATTTAATGATCTATTTCCTAAATTGAAACAAAAATATAATTATGAGGAAGTCACCTTAATAGCCTCCTTTTTTGAATCGTTTATTAAGAAGGAGCAGCTCATAAAGTTTATTAAAACCATGTTCTATGAAAACCGTCGTAATGGCAAAATGTTTGCTTGCTATCGCATCTATCGCGTTCTAGCCAATTTCGCCCCATCCAATAGCTTTGTCCGTTCCTTAGCTAGTACATTAGACTTTAAAAAGTTTGAACCTCTATATGAACAACTGAACACTTCTTTAAAAGAAAAAGACCCCATTTATTATGAACAAGTCTTACATGATCACCTTCATGATGATGATGAAGCCTTTCAAAAACTCTCTCAATTTCTACAAGAAGAAGAGCGAGGTATAGATGATCTCGCTATATCCATTCAAAAGTTTGAAAAAGACCAGACTGATACGTGGTACACCTTCGTCCAACACAAAATAAAATTTCATTTTCAAGGTAAAGCCTATATGCAACTGTTAGAGGATTTATTTTCCCGAGTCCCATCTAATGAAATGCTACAAAAGGATTTGCTAGACCAGTATGTGCAATTGGATTGTCCTGAAAAAGCATTAAACCTTATTGCTACACAGCATTTAGATTTACGAGAGGATCAACTTGAGTCCTTTAATAAAGTTTTAAGCCACATTAACCTTGAGGAAAGTGATGTGAAGACTGAGGAATTAAATACAGTAATCGCTACATTGTTTAAGAAAATACCTAATCAAGCTGTATTACTTCTAGAGAAAGCCATTAAAATGCTGATGAAGGATCAGTCCATTTCCTATATACAAAAATGGCTAAAACCTTTACGCGGCATACCTCAAGCTGATCCTATTATTGAAAAAGTGGATCAAATGCAGGTGTTACAGGATGAGCCAAATAAACAGTTGGAATTGGGTGAGTTGTACTATGAATTTAACCAAATGAATGAGGCAATTGAATGCTTTAGCTGGGAGATGGAGTTACATGACCAAAATCCGAAACCTGTACAATGGTTATCTAAAATATATAATGAGTTAGGTCAAAGTCATGAAGCGAAGGCTTATCAGAAATTATATGTGGATATGGTGAAAGCATAGATGAAATAAAGCTTAAGGGCTCTGTATCAAACTGGTACAGAGCCCATTTTTTGATCTTTTCATATATGTTGTGGGAAGGCTTCTTAGATAATAGGAATGTGAAAAAGTACGTGATGTTAGGTTATTCTTCACTACCTGTGTAGATCTGGAACGTAACGCCAAATTGATCTGTTACAACTCCATAGGCAGGGCTGAAAAATGTCTCTTGTAGAGGCATGCCAACATGTCCGTCTTGTTTTAATGCATCAAAGATTTGATGAGATTGTTCCTTCGTATCGGTAGCAATACAAAGCGTGACTTGGCTACCTTGTTCATGAGGTTGGCCGGGAAATGTATCAGAGAACATAATACTTGTTTTGCCGACTTGGATTGTAGCGTGCAGAACACGATTTTCGGCATCCTCAGGCTTAGGCATATTCGGATCTTCTGGCATTTCGTCAAATGTTTGCATGAATTCAACTTCTGCTTGAAGGGCTTCCTTGTAAAAATGAATGGCTTCTTTTGCTTTTCCGTTCATGACAATATAAGGGATAACTTGCATTGACATAGAATTCATCTCCTTTATTTTTCCTTCCCTGTATCTTTCCTAAATCTATAGTAACATAAGAACATATGTTTGTGTTAAATTTTTGAAAATAAAAAGATCTAGTTTAATCCCATATTGAATTCTCTAGGTAAGAGCTATAAGAAAAGATAAATTCGAATACCTAAGAATTTGCATTAGATGAATCAGAAAGTATGCTACGATATACGAGTAATCGACTAGAAGAATTTTAAAATCATGTTTCTTTTGGAATTCTATTTGGATGGATGTCTCTGGACGTTTAATGGGACAAAGCAAGAGTAAGGACAAGGAGGAATTAGGTTTATGGAAAAGATCTACTATGGTAATAATCAACATCAATTCGGCGAATTACGCCTGCCTGAGGGAGATGGACCTCATCCTGTTGCGGTAGTTATTCACGGAGGTTTTTGGAGAAGTGAATACGGGATTGAGCAAATAAATGCGGTTGCTGAAAACCTAGCAGAAAACGGGTGGGCAACCTGGAATATTGAATATCGCCGTGTAGGTCATGGAGGTGGTAGTTGGCCAGGTACGTTGCTTGATGTCGCACACGCAACTGATTATGTACGAACACTTGCGGATACATATCCTCTTCAATTAAATAATGTCGTAACGATTGGTCATTCAGCTGGTGGGCATCTGGCATTATGGTTAGCCGGACGTCATCGTTTGCCTGAGAGCAGCGAACTTCATACCCGAGAACCTCTCAACATTAAGAGTGCTGTGAGTTTAGCTGGTGTCTTAGATCTACGTATGATGCATAAGGTACACGATATTCGTAATAAAGCTGTTGGTGGAGAACCCAATAATCCAACTGCTGATCTATTAGGTGGATCTCCAGAAGAAGTGCCAAGCCGATACAACGAAGCATCACCAAGCGCACTTTTACCACTCGATGTTACACAAGTATTAGTTCATGGAGCTTTAGATGTTCATGTCCCTATTGGAATTAGCCAGCACTATTATCGAGAAGCGGAGGAGTTTGGTGATTTTGTGAAATTGGTCGAGCTTCCGAATGCTGAACATTTTATGGTAGTAGATCCTAGCACAGAGGCATGGGCTGAGGTTCTGGAAGAGATGGAGCTTTTAAAATAACAAGCCATAACTTTATCAAGTGAGAGCTGAATTGAAGTTCAGCTCTTTTTTTACACAAACCTCCAGAACATATATATTCATTAAGAAAAATATGGTAAGTTATAAAGGAAATTGAAAGTAATAAAATTTGGAGGATAGGCTATGGAAAAGGTAATAAAAAGGTTTTCTATGCTCGTACTTCTGGCATTTCTCATAGGCGTCTTTTTGAATGGTACAGAATATTATTTCAATAAAAAAGAAATTAAGCTATTAACCTCAGGGTGTTATGAAGCAGGAGGTACACCTATGTTGGAAACTTCATTTCTGCTTCAGGGATACTCGTTTTGGTGTGATGTAGAAAATTAAACTGATAGAATCGGAGGGTTCTAGATGCGTAAATACATAATATTAATTTGTGGGATACTCATCTGGAGCATAGCTTTTTTTGTTCTTTATAAAAGCTATGCTCCAAGAGTAGGACCCATCGGCGAAGGCTTAGATTACAAATCCGTCTGGTTTAATTTTGGGTGGCAATTTTTCATAGGTTTAAGTGCAATTATCCAATCGATTTTGTTATTTAAGAAAGAAAAAGATCAGCAGCAATATAGCTAAGTTTAGAAAGATCTGTGTAAAGGAGTTTTACATATGTTTTATGCCGTTTCACTCTATCTTATAAAATATCTTATCCTATTTATCGGCATCATTTTAGGTGCATTTGGTATTTGGGAATTAAGAGAAGGTACAAATAAACGACGTTACCTTACCTTTGTCATTTTAGGAGCTGCCGTAATTATTTTGAGTCAGGCGTTTATGCAGATTTGGGAATGGTAGGGATGTTTGGAATGTAATTACCAACATTTTTGATACTTGTTTTAATTATTTGTTGTTAAGGAGGAAGTCTATGAATTTATACGCATCTACATTTTTGATAGGAGACATGATCTTTCAATTACTCATGTTATTAATACTATTCGCCATCCCTGCTGTAATCATTATTCTGTTTATTGTGTTGAATAAAAGAAAGAAAAGGCTGGAGCGGATTGAAGAAAAAGTAGATCGATTGTTATCCGATCGTGATTAGTAAATTGGGTATAGGTTTTGAGCAAATTACAAAGGAGATTTTCACATGAAGAAGTGGGTGTTTGTGATTCTGCTGATGATGCAATTATCTTTGACGGGATGTAAGGAATCTGCCAAACCAATCGAAGTCCAGTTAAGAGAGACATTCCACAAACCCTTTCAAGAAATCATTTATATTTATCCTTTTGAAGATAATCATAAGTTTGTATTTTTCGGAGGGGAAGAAATGTATGTATCCCTTTTTACCTCCAATCAATATAATTTATCCACTTGACCAGTGAATTCAAATTCTAAAGAAGCCATTACAACTGGTTATCATTACTTTTCTAAAGAAAAAACCCCACTATTTTATGGAACCATACAAGATCCTGATATCGAATCAATCATGATAAAAAATGAAGATATTGAAGAGAAAGCCACAATTATAGAATTAGATGACAGTTCAAAGAGAATATGGTTGAACATACCTAAAAAGCCGGTTAATTACACAGTGGAAATCATCGGACAGGATGCTGGAGGGGAAGTCTTGTATAAAGGTCGGGATTGAATGGAAACCATTTAATTCTCTTTCGAAGGACATACTGATTCTGTGTAGCTAAATTATGAGGAGAGAGTACATATGCAATTTATTATCATAATGTTCGTAATATCAGTAGTTGTATTTATCCTTTATTACTTACCCATCATTTCAAAAGACTTACATAAAATCACTAAACAAAACCAAGAGATAATAGAACTTTTACAAAAGTCAATTAAAGACAAGGACTAGATTTTGTGTTCGAGAAATCTATTTAAAGAAGGTGTGCACGACAGTGAAAAAAATGCTTTCTATTTTAGTTATTAGTATAGGCTTCCTTGTTATGTCCGCATGTACTGGAACATCTATAACTTCCACTGCATCTGACTTGTATGTTGTAAATAAAGGGTATTCAGAAGACTATAAAAAAGCGTGGATCATTGCTTATGATCCCCATAGCAAAAAACAAGTGGAGAAAAAAATAATGGTAGAAAATCCTATGGTTTGGAATTTAATCAAGAAAGATAAAACCTATTTCACAAGTTATTCAAAAGAAGGAAACAAACCATGGAAGTTGAATCAAATAGAACACATTGGTGACAAGGATACCCTGAGATAAAGAGAGGAATGATAAATTGAAAAGTGTACGAATTTATCTATTTGTCATGCTTTTGACCATTTCAGGCTGTACCCAAGAGTCATCAACACCAAATATCCATGATGAATTAAATCAAAAAGTAGATTTTCCCGTAGTTCTACCTGAATTCGATCAATACGTCCTAAATTATGCAGCCATCGAAACATCACCTGTTAGTGACAAAAGGAAAACCATAACACTAGGATATGCCCCAGAGAGAAATGAATCTACAAAACTAACAAAAGAAGAAAAAGAGACTTTGAAAAATGATCAAAATAAAGAGGTTTTGCTGGGGAATCCTAAAAATGAGAATAACTTTTATATTAACATTGATAATTCTGAAGCCAAATTAGTTAATGGTGAGCGTACTACCATTTCAGGTTATGAGGTCCAGTATTGGGTTGGGGATCAAAACGCAAACTATGTATTGAACACAGCAGGTGCTACTTATTCTTTAAATGTAATCTTTAGTCAAACCAGTAAACAAGCACGTGATGGGATTGTAAAAAGCATGGTAGAGCAAATATCCAAAACTAAATAAACATAAAAAAGAATGCCGTGACAGTTATGTGTTGCGGCATTTATAGTAAGATGAAAACGAAATTTTGAAAAGGATTAACCCTTATGAAAATAGAAATAGTGAGGAAAGGAGGAAAGAAAATGACAACAACATATGTGAATTGGGGAGAGTCGACCGTTCAATTAACCTGGCAAGAACGCGTTCACCTTCCACAACAAGACCTTATCACAAGTGCACA
Source organism: Pontibacillus marinus BH030004 = DSM 16465 (assembly GCF_000425225.1). GTDB lineage: Bacteria > Bacillota > Bacilli > Bacillales > BH030062 > Pontibacillus > Pontibacillus marinus. The sequence continues at coordinate 74,955 of NZ_AULJ01000031.1, forward strand.
TGGTTTTTGCTTTTTAGATGGACAATTGATGATGGTGGATTTAAATCATAGAGGATGGGATTTCCCAGGTGGACATATAGAACCCGGTGAAACTCCTTTAGAATGCTTCAAGCGAGAGGCAATGGAAGAAGGATATGCTGAGGGCAATTGTGCGTTTCTTGGAACGATTGAAGTCAATCATAGTGAGAACCCCATTTGGGATGAAAACAGTCCTTACCCCAAAGTCGGATATCAAGCTTTTTACAGAATGGACATCACTCAACTACATCCGTTTAAAGCCGAATATGAATCAGGGCAGCGCACATTGATCCATCCAAACGAGGTTATAGACTATTATGACAATTGGAATGACGTCTACCGAGGTATTTTGACCAGTGCTCTTAAGGTGGAAAAATAAAGGTTTTTATACATATAGAGATAAAGGAGCCTGACAATCATGAGATATGAACAATTGATTTATATCATTCTAGCAGGGGTGATGTTGATCTTTGGAGGTATTTCCGTATTCTATTATATGAAAGCGCTTCAAAATAACGTGCGAATTGATCAGGTCCATTCACAAGAGAAAGAGGATTTTCATTTCGTTTTGATCCCACAGGAGACTGACAATGATTATTGGAGATTGGTTGAAAAAGGAGCGAGAGAAGCAGAGGAGGAGCTTGGCGTAGCAGTTGAGTACAATGGGCCGAAAAAGACGAGTGTGTCAGAGCACATCGAATGGATTGAAAAAGCTGTGGCTGCTAAGGTTGATGGCATTATCACGCAGGGATTAGATGAAGAAACGTTTGCTCCGGTCATCAATCAAGCGATCGACAAAGGCATACCTGTCATCACGATTGATACGGACGCAGCGTCAAGTAAGCGCTCAGCCTATGTGGGGACAGACAATTATCAGGCGGGATTTTTAGCTGGACAAGCTCTAATCCAAGATACGGGTGGGCAAGCCAATGTGGGTATTATTACGGGAAGCTTCGAGGCCCGCAATATGCAGCTTCGTGTTCAAGGGTTCCGCGATGCTGTAAAGAATGCTCCAGGCGTGAAGATTTTAGACGTCAGGGCTTCCAACATAACTCGTATCCAAGCGGCTGAAAAAGCAGATGAAATGCTCAGCAAGTATTCCGAAATGGATGCGTTTTTTGGCACAAGCGCCTTAGATAGTTATGGCATTGCTTCAACCGTTCAACAAAGAGGCCGTACAAATGGGGTTTATATCATAGCTTTTGACACGTTACCTGAAACGATCGAACTCATAAGGGATGGCATTATCGATGCAACGGTTGTTCAGAAGCCATATAAAATGGGGTATGAAAGTGTTAGACTGCTAACCCAGATTGGCAGAGGGAAGACAGTCGAGCCCATTCATCATACAGGCACGGACATTTTAAGACGAGAAGATTTAACGAGAAAGGAACCTTCTCCTGAGGAAAGTGAGGGTCCTTCATGATTCATATTCAAACAAAGCTTATGACCTTTTTCATCGTGTTAATCTTGTTTATGAATGGCGTTGCCTACTTTCTGTATCAAGGAAGTCAAGATACCATCCGGCAATATGATATCTTACTTGAACGCTTCTTTTTATTGAACGAAGTGGAACAAACCACGGAAGACGTTTATCAAAATTTAAAAAGCTATATCATTAATAAATCACCTGAACTGTTACAAGAGTATAAGGATGGGCGTGAAGAACTAAGGTCCTTGCAGGAGCAACTTCCTGAAAAGATTGATCGAAATCAATTGGTGGTGGAGAACTACTCCAATATGATTGAAAGCTTTCTTGAGGAAAGCGATCAAGCCCTGAAAGCTTATCAGGAGGAAAATATTAAAGCGTACTCGGCTCGAATGATTGAGGCAGAGGAAGTTTTGTCCTATCTTCAAGAAACAGCTCTAACACTCATTAATGAAGAGTTATCGGAATACGATAGCTTTTACAAAAGCCTCGTTGTGCACAATGGTTTTATTGAAAAAATGCGTCTAGCGGTTTTTGCCTTCACGTTGTTTGCATCGCTGTTATTTGCATTTTGGTTTTCACGAGGAATTACAAGACCGATCCATGACCTGGCTCATGCCGCTCGAGAAATTGCTTCTGGAAAGTTTGATGGGGAAAAGGTTCCTGTACAAACCAAGGATGAACTCGGGTTTTTAACGGAGACGTTTAATAGTATGCGAGACAACATCCAATCCCTCGTTACGCAAATTAAACAGAAGTCTGAAATGAAGCGGTTGATGAAGGAAATGGAGTTAAAAAGTCTACAGAGCCAGGTCAATCCGCACTTTCTTTTTAATACACTTAATATGATTGCGAAAACCTCTTATATCGAGGATGCGAAACGGACGAGTGAGTTGATTGAAGCTGTTTCCACTTTGCTTCGTCATAATTTAACGCGGTTAGATCAACCGACTACGTTACAAGAAGAGTTGAAAAGTGTAAATGAGTATATGTTTATTCAGCAGGCGCGTTTTGGCCAACGTTTTACTTATGAAGAGGACATTCACCCGGATACAAAAGGGACAGCTCTTCCTGTGTTAACCCTCCAACCACTTGTAGAAAATGCCTTTATTCATGGTATTGAAGATCTGGAAGCTGGGGGCGTCATTCGGATTTCTTCTAGGATTAAAGATGGTAGGGTCCTCATTGATATTCAGGATAATGGTGTTGGGATCCATGAGGAAAAAGTAGGGAAGCTTTTAGCGACACCTGATCATGATGAAGAACTACAAGAGACAAATAGAAGTGGACATACGACAGGAATAGGCTTACCGAACATCATTCGAAGACTGGAGTTGTTTTATGAGAGAGAAGAGCTGGTTACGATCCATTCTCAGTTAGGAAATGGCACAACAATTCGACTCCAACTTCCAATCGAACAGGCAGAGGAGGGATATGATGAAGTGGCTAATGGTTGAAGATGAGATGATCGAGCGTGAAGGATTGAAAAAGATGATTACGGATCAATTTCCTGATCTCGAACTCATTGGAGAAGCGGCATCAGGAAAGGGAGCGATCCATTTAGCTAAGGAGCATAACCCAGATTTGATCACGATGGATATCAAAATGCCTGGCATGGATGGTATTGAAGCTGTTAAAGAAATTAAAGCCTGGAATCCTGACGTTGAAATCATTATGATGACAGCTTATGACGAGTTTGAATATGCAAGAGAAGTTATGCGTCAGGGTGTGCAGGAGTATGTGTTAAAGCCAGCAAAGAAAGCTGAACTCTATGCCACATTTCAGCGCGTTTTGGATGGGCTAGAAGAGAAACGTCAAAAAGAAAATCAAGGTCAGGATAAGCAGGCTGTGCTTTCACTAATCCAATCCAATTGGATGCAAGCTTACTTTACGGAGCGCGTTATGGAGCAGTATCCAGAAGAGCTAGCATCATTTTTCCCAGAATCAAGTGGTACAGGGTGTGCGATGATTGTCCATTTGGATGAATCACAAGAACATGAAGAACAACAAGTGTGGATGAAAGAAGAGTTAGAGAAAAGCACGTATTGCTTAGTTGGACCGATCCAGAGCGGACACTTTCCTGTTTGGATTTTTGCCTTTAAAGATGAGGAGAAGGTCACCAATCTATCCAAGTGGATCAGAACCACATTACAGCGATTCCAATCCGCTTTCCAAAAAAAGATTACCATCGGTGTTGGGAACCTTTACAATGATCCTTCACAGCTTATTCATTCCTATCATGAAGCTGTGATTGCAATGGCTTTTGTGAATCTTCAAAAGGGATATGTGTTATATGAAGAAGCTAAATCCCAGCTGGCGCCTGGTGCTTTTAATCGTGTCGTTCAGGAAAAGAAAATCTATGAAGCCGTTCGCAGTGGGGATTCTGATTTAGCCATTCATCAATTTGAACAGCTTTGGCCGTTATTGGATGAAGATGATGAGGGCAAAATCTCTTATTGTAAGGATCTTGTTCATGCAGTCTATGGCATCATTAAAGAAATGGGAATTGCTGAGCAAAGTCTACTGCGTGATTTTCCTGAAGATACGAACCCAAGTGATTGGAGGAAATGGGCTGTACAAAAAGTAGCACAAGCTTCAGATTGGATTCGCAGCTGGAAGCATGTCACGTCAAAAGATGCAATTTGGGAAGCAGAAGAATGGATTAAAGCTCATTTTGAAGAGCCTATTACGCTTGAAGATGTGGCAGAACACGTATCATTAAGTCCTTACTACTTTAGTAAAATCTTTAAGGAACGATTAAATAAGAGTTTTGTAGATTACGTGACAGATCTTAGAGTTGTAAAAGCTAAGGAATTGTTAACGACAACCGATAAACCTTTAAAAGAGATTAGCCAACTCGTAGGCTATAAAGATCCAAACTATTTTAGTCGTGTGTTTAAGAAACGAGTAGGTATGACGCCTTCTGAATATAGGGTTCCTTCTATGAATTCATAGATAAGATGTTGATCATAGATGTCTAGCTCCGGCGCCCAGCAACTAGTATGCTTGGGCCCACACGACGTGGGTCAGATCGACGTTGTCACAGGAAGTGACGTACTTAGTCGATCATTCCTACTCCGTAAGATAAGTCAACATCGAATCACTCCGTTCTTCGTGTTTCCTTTATCTTACTGCGGCTCAGTCCAGCATATACGTTGCTACCCGGGCACCTCCGCTTTTCTTACATCAAAATAATGCGTATGAACAGCAAAATATTGAAGAGAGTTCTTAAAATGAATCCCCCTTCACCGTGATACATTGTAATTGTAAGCGATTACATTAATTCATGGATGAAAGGGGTTTTATTTTTGAAACGGTATGGTTTTTTATGGATGATCGCCATCCTTTTAATCGGAACAATGGCAGCTTGTAGCGATAATTCAAGCTCTAGTTCGGATGGTGGATCTGGAGGAGAAGGAAAAATTGAATTATTCAGTTGGTGGACTGCAGGCGGAGAGTCTGAAGGTTTACAAGCACTTATGGATCAATTTAAAGAAGAACACCCAGACATAGAAATCGAAAACGCAGCCGTAGCAGGTGGAGGCGGTTCAAACGCCAAGGCTGTGCTAGCTAACCGTATGCAAGGAGGAGACCCACCATCCACATTCCAGGTACACGGTGGAGATGAGCTACTTGCAGGTTGGGTAGCGGCTGATAAGATGCAGCCACTGAACGATCTTTATGAGAAGAATAACTGGAAAGAAGTGTTCCCTCAAGAACTAATCGATATGGTAAGTAAAGATGGAAACATTTACGCTGTTCCAGTTGACGTCCACCGCGGAAACGTCGTTTTTTATAACAAAAGTGTATTTGAAGAGAACAACATAGAACCACCTAAGGATTGGAATGAATTTTTAGAAGTAGCTGAAGAACTTAAATCAAATGGCATCACACCACTTGCACTAGGTGACAAAAATGTGTGGCCATCTACAATGGTATTCGAAAGCATTCTTCAAGCAAATCTAGGTGCTGAGGATTACAACAAGCTTTGGAATGGCGAAATTCCAATGGATGATGAGCGTGTTGTGAAGTCTGCTGAAATGTTTAAAAAGGTTCTTGGTTACGTGAACGAAGACCACAGTGCTCGCGCTTGGCAGGACGGTTCCCAGTTAGTAGCTGATGGAAAAGCAGCTATGAATATCATGGGAGACTGGGCGAATGGTTACTACAAGAGTAAAGACTTAAAGCCAGGTGAAGATTATGGTTGGTTCGCTTCTCCAGGAACAGAAGGCGAGTTCCAGGTAATCACAGATACATTTGGATTACCGAAAGGTGTTGAAAACCCTGAGCAAGTCAAAGAATTCTTAACGGTACTTGGTTCGAAAAAAGGTCAGGACGCGTTCAACCCGAAAAAAGGTTCCATTCCAGCTCGTACAGATACAGATATGTCGAAGTACGGAAAGTATTCTACAGATACAATCAAGGATTTCAAAAATGCCAAGCTTACACCAAGCTTAGCACACGGTTCTGCTGCACCTGAACAGGTTGTAACCAAAGTGAACCAAGCTGTGAACGTATTCGTAACACAGCAAAAAGTAGACCAATTCATCGAATCACTAAAACAATCCGTTAGCTCACTTAAATAATAATGTAGTGGGGAGGCGGCACGCCTCCCCAACAATTATTTACTTCATGAAGGGAGGCTGTTCATGTGATTAAAGGCAGCTCCGATCGTATTTGGTCTATTATATTTATTTTACCTTCTATCATTCTCATAGGTATTTTCGTATATGGTTTTATAAGTTGGACGGGATATGTGTCGCTTAGTGAATGGCGTTCGCTTGTCCCGGACTATTCCTTTGCGGGATTTGAAAACTATCTTAATTTGTTTAAGGATTTTCGATTCCAGGCAGATATACGTAATACGATCTTCTTTACCATTCTGTTCATTGGAGCAGTCGCCATAATGGGGCAACTCCTAGCAGTGCTCATTGACCAGAATATTAAAGGAGAATCGGTTTTTCGGAACTTATTCTTATTCCCCATGGCGCTTTCCTTCGTCGTTACGGGAGTTGTCTGGCAATGGTTACTCAATCCATCGACAGGTGTGAATCTGTTATTAGAAAAAATCGGTTTATCCCCGAAGTGGTATATCAGTACGGAGGTCCTTTTTGGAATTCCAATTGGAAAGATTGAATTTGGTATTCCTGTTGCCATCATTGCGATTGTCATTGCAGCCGTTTGGCAGATGACAGGATTCTCTTTAGCTATGTATCTAGCAGGTTTAAGAGGGATTCCGGAAGAGTTAAAAGAAGCAGCACGTATAGATGGAGCGTCAGAATGGAAGCTTTATCGTAAAGTTATTTTTCCACAGCTTCGTCCGATCACGATGAGTGTCATTATTATCATGGCACACATCTCCTTGAAGATATTTGATTTGATCTATGCCATGACAGGACCTGGGGCTAATTATGTAACAGACGTCCCAGCATTATATATGTTTGAAAAAACGTTCAGAGCTCAAGATTATGCAAGTGGTGCGGCCATTGCCATGATCCTTCTGATTAGTGTTGCAGTGTTTATTATCCCTTATTTATTAATGAACAGGAGGGAGGATTAACATGGCCAAGCGTCTAACGAAACCACTCGTCTATGTAATATTAATTGCATTCAGTTTATTTTACTTAATGCCTGTCTATGTATTGATCGTTACAAGCTTAAAGCCATTTGATCAAATCTCATTAGATACGATGTGGCAGCTACCATCAACCATTGATCTGAGCAGCTACAGCACGGCATTTTCAAAACTCGCACCCAATATTATGAACTCCTTTTACCTTGTGATCCCGGCAACATTGTTGTCAGCGTTATTCGGATCATTGAATGGTTACGTGTTATCGAAGTGGAAATTTAAAGGCTCAGAGCTCGTATTTACAGCCATCTTGTTTGGGATGTTTATTCCATATCAAAGTATCCTTATTCCTTTAATTGTTTTCCTTCGAGACTTGGGTTTATATAACTCCATACCAGGATTGATCTTCACCCACGTTGTGTATGGACTCCCGATTACAACATTGATGTTCCGAAACTTTTACGCAAATATTCCTAACTCAATGTTGGAATCAGCTAAAATCGATGGAGCAAACTTCTTGAAAATATACGGGAGAATCATGTTCCCCCTATCCATATCAGGCTTCGTTGTCGTTGCGATATGGCAGTTCACGAACATCTGGAACGAGTTCTTATTCGCCGTATCCCTGACTCAATCGGATCAACAGCCGGTAATGGTAGCCTTACAAAACCTAGCCGGGAGCCAGGTTGTACAATGGAACGTCCAAATGGCGGGTGCTTTGCTAGCTGCATTGCCAACACTTCTTGTCTATATTTTAGTAGGGAAGTACTTTGTGAGAGGGTTGCTGGCTGGGTCTGTGAAAGGTTAATAGGTTTTTCAGCGCATGATCTCATTTTGGGGATCATGCTTTTTTATCTTCTTCATAAGTTGTAGAAAAACTTCCTTCTAGTTGGCGAAGATATATGACTACACCTTTTCTTAGGTAAGAATACTGTCATTTAGTTTTGGATTTCACATAACTCAACTTCAAGGTAAGGGTTGATATCTCGAAACCGAGTCTTCAGTTAAAGGGCCATTATGTTGAAGACTTGGATTCGAGATATTATCAAATTATATGAGATTAATTAAAATAATAAAGATTAGATGTTCCTTGTACGATATTATCAATGAAACCATAAATGTAGAAACATTGCATAGTCGTCCTAATTAAAGGTGGAATACCATGAGTTTTAAACAAACAGACATTAATAAAGGTTTTGTTTATAAAGTTCAACATATTCCTACTGGTGAGTATGTTTCTGAAAGTGGCGTTTTGGAAAGCAACATTGAATTTGATCAATTAGCAAAGTTTAGAAATAAAGAGGAAGCTAAATACTTTATAAATACTTTTATTAAAATAGGTGAAAGAGATCAACCCAATAATTTTAAAATAGTAAAACACAGTACATTTTTATTGGATATTGATATCCCATTCATGAATGACTTAAGAGATACTGATTTCCATAGCATCTCTATTTCTTTTAAGCAAAAGGTGAAAAAGTTTAGACGTTTTAAGGATAAATGGATGAAGAAATAGATGTTGAATGATCAATAGGCGAATAAACACGATAGTGATAAACTAACTTCAAAACGGGTGGACCAGGGGGATATTATGTGTGGAAATTGCTTTATTTTAACTGAATTGTTTAAAACAGCTGATAGTAACCCTCACCAAAATTACTTTCCTATATTGGCGCTGTTAAAGGAAATGAATAAGCAAAGTAGAATTGATCTATTTGCTGGAGATTGTCCATTAGAGGAAGTTGAGAGACATTTATCAGAGGAAAAACATTATACCATTCAACACTATTTTAAATGTGTGGATTGCAATCAATATTTTTTAATTGGAGCATGTATAAGAGGTATGCCTATTTATAAATGCTTGGATGATTTAAAAGATTTAAAGGTAAAGAGCACACTTTGGGGAAGTTGTGGAAGTATTTTTGAAGAGTGAAAAAAATACATATTTAAATTATAGATTTGCTAAAAACTTATGCAGCATTATAAAGATTATCTCTAAATCAAGTCTTCAGCATTAGGGCGCGTTTGTTTAATAACGTGTCTTTTTTTTATTTGAAGATGAAGGAATTAAAATGGGGTTGGTTGAAGTTGTAAGTTAAGTATGTTTAACCACGGAGGCGTTATATGTTTGAAAGGTTTCAATATGCTTTTAATGCAGTAAATGAAACAGAAAAGTCCGATCAAATAAAGATACCTGAACAAATTTTGGATAAAACAATAGGGTCTAAGGAATTTTTTCAGAATTTTGAAGGTCAAGTATTTAATAAGGGACTATATAGGGTTCACAAAATAAGGGAAATAGAAAAATGGAATGATATAATCGTTGAAGCATTTCCCGCGTATCAAAATAAAATCTTATGTTTTTCATATGATTGGTTAGGAAGACACTTTGCTTTAGATTTTACCAGGATTTATGAAAAGGAACCTTTAATAGTAATGTTTGAACCTGGTACTGGAGAAGCCCTTGAAATTCCTTCTACATTTTTAACATTTCACGAAGAGGAACTTGTAGATTATTCAAATGCAGCTTTAGCAAGAGACTTCTTTTATGAATGGAGAAAAACTAATAATTTCAATTCATTAGGAAGGGATAAATGTGTTGGTTATAAGAAACCTTTATTTTTAGGGGGAGATGACGAGGTAGGCAATCTAGAAATTTTAGATATGGAAGTATATTGGGGGATTATAGGACAATTAATATAATTTTTAAGTTGTTTGGTCAAGATACGAGGATACAATTTAATAATACAATGATATGGGATGGATCACTTTGAATATAGATAAAGAAATAAAAAAGCTAATGAACAGCCGACTACTTAAAAGGGAAGAGGATATCAAGATTTTTGAGGACGCAATAATAAATGTATTAAATAAAAGTGATGTAACAGGCATCAGAATATTATGTTATGGCTTTTATGATGAAACAGAAAATGATGAGGCTATGTTTTCCTTGATTCATGCCATTGAATCTTATGATAAAACTTATCCTTTAGAGGATACTTTGACTGAATTTGCAACTGCTGTTCCCAATATGATACCTCATGCGAGAGAATGGGCTAAGACAATACATAAAAGAATCTTAAATGATCCAGTTAGTCTTGAAACATATGTGAAAGTCGTTGCAGGTATAGATGAAAAAGCTAGAGTTGTTATTATGGGTATTATTAAAGAAATAAGAGATAAAAAACCTTCTCGTTTTAAAAGTGCCACCGACCTTTTTTTGAAATCTAACTTTAATGAATGAATATTCTCTATTACATTAAGGAAGAGAATTTCATCAATTATATTAAATATCTTGAATTCAAGTCTTCATTTAACGGGCGCTTTCCTGGAATAAGGAGAAGCCTTTTTGTTTGTCTTGATCGTATAATAAATAGGTTACTAATTGGATATTTATGTTAAAATAAGTGTGAATTGTGAAGAGGTTTATTTAACTCAAAGCTAGCAAGTTTGTTAAAAAGGATCGGAGGATTATTATGCAAGGATTGAAATGGATTAGTGTATTAACAACAATAATTGGAGTCATTTTTATGATATATGGATGGACACAATCCTGGGGGTTTGGGGCTCCTTCTTCCGAGTATGAAACTGTGTTAATGAAAAGAACTGTTCGCACTTATGTATTTAGTATATCTGGATTTATATTATTAATATTGGGAATTTCAATAGAACTAGTGAGAGACAATTTGAAAGGCTGTTTTTATGAGTTAGAAAATAAAAATTGAACTTAATTAAGAAAATAGAGAGTTAGAACTTTTTAGGAAACGTGAGCTATAGCTAAATAATTAGTAGTTACCTCGATTTCAAGTCTTCAGTATTAGGGCGCAATCATGTAGTAATGATTGTGCTTATTTTTTTGAGAAGAGAAGGATATGTCTTGGTATTAATCGAAATAATTGGTGTTGATAATTTGGAAATATTCATCAGGTTGATGAGGGGGGAGAAGTAATGTCTCTTGAAAAAATTAATACGGCAATTAATTATTTAAAAAAGAATGAATATATAAAGGAAGCTGAGGATTTGGAGATAATTCTTAACCAGCTAAAGAAAGACTTAAATAATAAAGAAATTTTAGAAAAACTTATTCAAAGGTGTCATATTCGTTGGTTAGGTGATCTCTATATTAGAGATTTTCAAGGAGGTTCCGAATGGTGGCAACTACTTGGTGAGATTGATGATTATGCAAATAACAAGTTCAAATCAGTGAATGATTAGAGTGTAAGGAAGTGAATTTATTGCCTATTCTTAGTGAATTTGATTTAGACATACCATACTTAAATAGGGAGGGTAGTAAAGAAGATTACGAAAAGAATTGGAAAGAACGCAGGATGAGGTTTAGGGATGAAGTCCGTTGTGTAGCGTCACTGCTTGAAAGGAATTTTGAAAAATATAAAACAGAGGACTGCTGGAAGGTTTTGGTGGAGTGTGTAGAGGATATGAAAGACAATAACAACGAACACAAACTCGTAGGTGGTGTTAGTCATGTTAAAGTTGGCTTAAATATTGATTATTACTTTAACTTACATAATTATGAGAAGAAATTATTAATTTACAAACTTTTAGAAAAAGGTATTAATATAGTTATTAAGGAAAAAGAATGGGATAAAAAACCGTTTCAAAGAATGTATCAGAAGGTTAGTGATTGTAACTACAATAACCAATGGATTTGGAATAAGCCTAAGAAAAGCCCGAATAGAAAATATATTGCAGAAGTATCCTGTGAGCATAATATTGATAATTTTAAGGTCAGCATAATAATTAAAAATAAAGCGAAAGAGATTGTTAAAGAAGAAAAGATAATAGAAGAACGGCCAAACGAATGGGCATTTGCTCAGCATTTTGGAAGCTTGAAGTGGTTCTCATCAAATGAAGTAGCATTAATAGACAAGAAAGGTATTAATACATACAGTATTCAAATATAGATGGAAAAATCAAATGATATGTGAAAATATATCTCGAGATCAAGTATTCCAGAAACGGGCGC
>NZ_AULJ01000032.1 GCF_000425225.1 Pontibacillus marinus BH030004 = DSM 16465
TCAAACAGAAGAACAATCAGAGGAAAATGTAGAAGCTAAAAGTGTTAGTTCATAAAACTAAAATCACATGACTTTTAAGATTAGTAGTTCAGTTTTTGAGGAAAAACCACCTCTAAAACTGAACTACTTTTTTACTGTCTGGGAAATTATAAAATTGCTAGCTTGTGTATAACTCTTTAATGAGAGTGGGGCCAAGTCCAGCTCCAGCGCCCAGCAACGAATGGACTTCCCTCGCCTCCGTACGATAAGTCAACATCGATTCACCAAGGTTCATCGTGTTTCCTTTATCGTACTACGGGCTCAGTCCAGTCCCTTCGTTGCTAAACGGGCGCTTGCGCTTTTGTTCTGCTTTTTCTAGTTATCTATATTCTGGTTTTAGAGTTATAAACTGCAATATATCAAGGAAGTAAAGAGTATTGACATAGCTAATGTCTCTCGTGGATAATTGGGAAAAATAAATTTGCTCTACATAAAGCTATGAGACGAACTAGACGCTCTCATCTGTAAAAAGATGTGAAGGGTCTTTTTCACTTTAAAACATAGATTCATTGAAAGAAGGTAATGTAATGGGAAAACAAAGAGTTGTCGTGAAAATAGGGAGTAGTTCATTAACGAATGCTAATGGTGGGCTTTCTACCAAGAAACTACAAGAGCATGTTCAGGCACTTTCCTATTTAAAAGAACAAGGAAATGAAGTTGTTTTAATCTCTTCTGGCGCCGTTGCAGCTGGCTTTGGGGATTTGGGTTATCCTACACGTCCAGTAACCATTTCTGGAAAACAAGCTGCAGCAGCAGTAGGGCAAGGCCTTTTAATGCAAGGCTACACCAAAGAGTTTTCCAAAAACAATATTGATATCGCACAGTTACTGCTAACACGTCAAAATTTCTCACAAAAAGAACAATACAAAAATGTTTATCAGACGATAACAGAATTGCTAAAACGTGATGTTCTTCCTATCATCAATGAAAATGATTCAGTGGCGGTTGATGAGTTAACATTTGGCGACAATGATATGTTGTCTGCACTAGTAAGTGGACTGATTCACGCTGATTGCTTAATGATTTTAACAGATATCAATGGTTTGTATGATAAAAATCCTCATAAGGACCCTTCAGCAAAGAAATATACATTCCTACCTAAAATTACAGAAGAGTTGCAGTCCGTTGCCAAGGGATCTTCCTCCAATGTTGGTACAGGAGGTATGAAATCAAAGATTGAGGCGGCAGAAAGAGCTCTTTCTCTTGGTGTAAACACGTTTATTGGATCAGGATTTGGACCTGAAAAGCTCACAGACATCCTAGAAGGAAAGGGAGATGGAACATATATTGGCAATTCCTTTTTACCTCCTTTGAAAAATAAAAAACAATGGATCATGTTCCACTCTAAAGTTACAGGACAAGTTGAAATTGATGAAGGTGCTGCAAAAGCCTTGTTACAGAAAGGGAAAAGTCTCTTGTCAGTTGGCGTTACAAATGTTTATGGCGAATTTAGTGCTGGAGATGTAGTCGAAGTCATGAATTCAAAAGGGCATATCCTGGGTCGAGGGCAAGTTGATTACAACTCAAGTGACTTATTTAATGTAAAAGACAATACGTCCCAGTCTAATCAAGAAAGCACAGTTGTTATCCATCGAAATCTTTGGGTAAAGGAGAATGTCTGAAAATGAATGATTTACTAGAAAAAGCGAGTAAAGCGAAAGAAGCAGCTCATGACTTAGGGATTAAGACAACCGAACAAAAGAATTCTGCTTTAGAATCTATATCTCAACGACTAACTGAGGAAAGCGAATTTATTCTCGAAGAAAACCAGAAGGATCTTAACAGAGGAAAAGAGAATGGATTTAGCGAATCACTGCTAGATCGTTTAACGCTTACAGAAGAACGAATTAAAGATATGGCACAAGCTTTGATGAACATCGTGAGTTTAGATGATCCAATCGATGATGTCCTTGAATCTTGGGAGCGCCCTAATGGTCTGCACATTAAGAAGGTACGAGTACCAATCGGAGTAGTTGGTATGGTTTATGAAGCAAGACCGAATGTAACAGTCGATGCGAGCAGTCTTTGCTTAAAAACAGGCAACCCTGTGCTTTTAAGAGGGAGTTCATCTGCTATACATTCAAATAAAGCGATCGTTCAGGTCATCCACCGTGCGTTACAGGAGACAGACATCTCCCCAAATGTTGTCCAGCTTTTAGAGGATACAAGTCGGGAAACAGCTTCTGAGATGTTTAAGCTTAATGACTATTTAGACGTACTCATTCCTAGAGGAAGTGCTAATCTGATTCAAACAGTAGTATCGAATGCATCGGTGCCTGTTTTAGAAACGGGAGCTGGGAATTGCCATATTTATATTGATGAGACGGCAGATCCAAAGATGGCTAAAGAGATTGCAGTAAACGGGAAAACGCAAAGGCCTTCTGTATGTAATTCTACAGAGAGCTTTCTTGTCAATGAAAAGTGGGCAGACTCCTACTTCAATGAATTTGTTGAGGCTTTACAGGAGAACGATGTAGAACTTCGAGGAGATCAGAAGTCTACAGAGTATGTCCCATCACTAAAACAAGGTACAGAAGAAGATTGGGCAACAGAGTATCTTGATTTTATTGCCTCTGTAAAAATCGTAAAAAATGTTGAAGAAGCGGCTGAACACATTAATCAGTATGGAACGAAGCACTCTGAAGCTATCATTTCAGAAACGGAGGAAAATGTAGAAGCATTCTTTAAACGAGTCGACGCTGCCGCTCTATATCATAATGCCTCCACTCGATTTACAGACGGAGAAGAATTTGGCTTTGGAGCAGAAATCGGGATCAGCACCCAAAAGTTACACGCCCGTGGACCAATGGGATTACCAGCGCTAACCTCATCAACATATATAATTCGTGGATCGGGTCAAATTAAGTAAGAGTAACAAAGGGACTTATGCTTAACAAGGATATGGAAATAGGAAATTTATGAACAAAATTAATGAGACGAAAAGAGAGCGAATTTGAGGGATTCCGCTCTCTTTTATTTTGATATTTGAGATATAAGTTTGACAAAAGAAAAGGAAAAGGATATATTTTATGTAAGTTACCACTAACATTCATTGATTAAATGTTAGTTAGTACTAACTTAAATAAAAGTTTAAGTTACTGGTGAAAACAAGGGGGATAACAAATGTGGATACTGAAAAATATTGCAAATAAGATCGTAAAAAATCCAATTAAAGTTATAACGTTTACAATAGTCGCCATTTTATTATTTGCCGCCGGAGCACAGCAGGTGGAAATGGCAACAGGGAACAACACACTTATCGAGGAAGATACTAAGGTCTATCAAAATAACCTTAAATTGGAACAGGAGTTTGGCGGAGAATCGGTAATTGTGATTTATGAAGCTGAAAATGAATCCGATTTGCTGAAACCTAACACGTTGAAGCAAATGAAAGATCTCGAAAGCCAGTTGAGGTCACAAGATGGCATCTATTCAATCGTCGGCCCCCATACGGCTGTTCAAAATATATCCGAAAAAAAAGCGGAGAAATATAAAGAAGGCCTGACGGAAATGGCTGATGGGCTCAACGAAATGGGAGAAAAACTTAAAGAAATCAGTATAAATATCGAAGAGAATGCTTCAAGCCAGTCAAGCTTACCCGATTTTGAATCGAAAATTTCTGAAATGGAAAAGGGCATCGGTAAAATGGTCGAAGGACAGAAAAAACTTGAGCAGGGTACGGGTGAATTAGTAAACGGCTATTCCAGTATGGGGGTTCAACTCAAGGGTGTTGCGATGAAACTTCAGCAATCCGCCGAACAAATGAATAAATCCGTTGCAGAAAGACCCGCGCAGCAGAAACAGGCAGTAGAATTGAAACAGGTTGGTTTGAAACTTGGGAGAATGGCTGATCAGATGATTAGCGCATCCAAGCAAAGTGCCCAGCTTCCTAATGTATCCAGAAAAACAATCGATGGCCTGCAGGGGTTGGAAAAAGGACTGAGAGGACAACAGAGCCAGTTGAACAATATGGGCGAACGGCAGGCACAGAAACAAAAGGATCTGAAAGAACTCGCAGACGGGCTTGCAGAGATGGGAGAAAACCTAGATTCCATGAGTGAAAATCTCATGGAAATGATTAATTACTCTGACAGCATGTTGCCTGGCATCCCGAAAAAACAAGAAACACTTGACCAGATGATTTATGAAGATGACGGATCGTTGCGTAGTATGTTTGACGATATAATCATTGACGGTCGCTACATGACATTCATGATCAAGTTTACTGGTAACGCAACGGATGCCAATAAAAGTGAACTCGTTTCCTTCGTGAAGGATTATATGGAAGAGAATTCGATGGAAGGAATAAGCACAATGGTGTCAGGTAAACCTGTCTTGGATGATGCAATCCGAACGGAGATGAAAAAAAGCATGCAAAAAATGATGGGTCTTTCCATCTTGTTTATGATTCTCGTACTTGCAGTTGTATTCCGGGTGAGGTGGCGCATACTGCCGCTTGTGATAATCATGATTGCAGTAATTGGAACCGTAGGCTTGATGGGATGGCTCAGTGTACCGATCACGATGGTTTCGATGGCGGTGTTTCCAATTTTGATTGGCTTAGGGATTGACTATGCCATTCAATTCCAAAGCAGATTTACTGAAGAAATGACAGGGGAGGAACAATAAATGATGGAAAACAGGAGTACTAGAAGCGCCAAAAAGACCGTAACAAAGATGGTACCCGCCATACTAACAGCTCTTATGGCTACAGCAGTGGGGTTCTTAGCTCTGTATACGTCACCGGTCCCAATGATACAAGATTTCGGGAAAATGTTAACCATTGGTATGGTAGTCAGTTTCATCGTCGGATTGTTTATCCTAATTCCAATCTTATTTACCCGTGATCATTTTTTTATAAAATCAATAAAAAAGAATGGAAAGGCAAAACTTGAACATTCAAAAGTGGAGAGGGTGTTTGGCACACTCACCAATTTGATCATAAAGCTAAAATGGCTGATCCTTTTTATAGCTATTGTCACAGCAACTGCCGGCATTTGGGGAGATTTGAATACAGGAGTGGAAACCGATGTGGAAACCTTTATGCCTCAGGATACTCAGGAACTAGAGGATATTCACAAGCTGCGGGATATCCTAGGGACCACCGACCAGGTTTCCATTATGTATAGTACAGACAATGTACTTGATGAGGAGACACTTGAATGGACGGAGGAATTAACTGCTTCTCTTCCCCAAGAATTCCCTTCTGTTGTTGTGGATACAAATTCATTGTCAGCTCTGTTGAAACAAGCAAACAAAGGTGAAATGCCAGATCAGGAAGAAACAGCCGACATTCTTTCAGATATGCCGGAAGAACAGTTGAAGCTTTTTGTTAATGAAGAGAGAGACAGCGCTGTCTTGAATGTCGGCATCGAGCATCTTGAGGCAGAAGAAATGCAAGATTTTATTGCAGGAATGAAAGCATATATTTCAAAAGACACGCCGGAGGGCATCGATGCGATAGTAACCGGAAAATCGGTACTGGATGTGGAAATGGTTACTGCACTGACAACAGGTCGATATAAAATGACACTGCTCGGGATGGGCCTTGTCTTCATGGTGTTGCTGTTGATTTACAGGCATCCGGTTAAGGCATTTATTCCTTTACTGCCGATTTTGTTCATTGTCGGTTGGTCAGGAGGAATCATGTACTTGTTTGACATCAACTATACACCGCTCACGGCAACCCTAGGTGCTCTTATTATTGGTATAGGAACGGAATTCACTATCTTAATTATGGAACGTTTTTATGAGGAACGTCGAAAAGGCACAGAGAGGCGAGAAGCGATCATGATAGCCAACCAAAAGATTGGCAAGGCGATCTTTGCTTCAGCCTTTACAACAATCGGTGGTTTCAGTGCATTGCTTGTTTCTGACTTCGTAATCCTAAGCAATTTTGGTATGATGACATTAGTGAACATTTCCTTCGCTCTAATCAGCACGATTATCGTCCTGCCTGCAATATTAATGCTTTTTGACCGATTTGTGCAGATAAAGGGTGGCGAGGAAAGAGGATCGGATACTGTATTGGGGTGAAACAGAAATGAGAGATAAAACAGACCAGATTTTAAATGCGGCAATCAAAGTGTTTATCAAAAAAGGGTTTCTCCAGACCACAACTCAGGAAATCGCAAAGGAAGCAGATGTTGCTGAGGTAACGCTTTACCGCAAATTTTCCACGAAGCAGAACCTATTTGAGACCGTGGTGAAAAAAGCACTCGAGAATGAATTCCAAACAAAAGTCATGAAGTATGCAGAGGAACCGAAGACAGAGGATTTCTTAACACGCATACTTGATGATCGACTTACGGCACTATCAAAAAATAAAAAGCTTGCCAAAACACTGCTAGCCGAAAGTTTTATGGGCCATTTAGCTGAAGAGGTTAATTTTCCAGTTATTATTCATAACGGACTTAAAAAAGGATTGGATATACACTTTGCAACATTTGAAGATAAACCTGACACGAATCTCCTAGCCAATCAAATAGGAGGCATTCTCCTCAGCAACCTAACTTTCCCATCAGAAGAGCCTTATTATAAGCTCCCTGCAAAAAATAAGGAAGAACTGTTAAATAGATATGTGAACTCTTTGAACGCTTTTATAGCTAGTTAATTGTTGACCAATAAACTCAACCCCCACCTAAAATAGGATGGGGGTATGCGTGTTTTTTACTGATAGCTTACTTGAAGGGTGCATTAGTGTTGGATGCGCATTGCCAATATTTGTTTATAACACGAATTATTATTTGGGTTATTTAACTTTTCAACAATAAGGGGGAGTTAGTTCATATGCTGAAAACCTCAAGAAGTGTTTTGGCTGTATTAGTAACTTTTATCTCAGTGTATGCATTGATTACTGATAAATTGGAACTAAATCCATATATACTATTTTTATTTGGTATATTGATGTTAGTAATTGGATTAGATGAGTTAAAAAAGAGACATAAAGAACATGGTTTGATTAGTATAGTTGTTTTTTTATTACTGTTATATGTCTCTTTACAAGGATTTTTCATGAGCTAAAGCTAAAATAGTTTTGTAAATTAGGATAAAATATCTCATTTTAAGTTTTTCGTATGTGGGCGCATTTCTGTAAAAGAAATGTGCTTTTATATTTGTATAGGTCAGAATGTTGAATAAGGTGTTTGGATATTTGTGTTAAAATTTGAATTAGATTATGGTGAAATGATTTTAAACTAAATGGCAGGAAAATTGAGTAAAAAAAGAGGTGAAATAATGATAATTCCTAATAAGAAAGTAATTTTATTATTATTCATTTTGTCATTGTTTCTAGTTGCGTGCGGAAATAAATCACTAAGTGGAGAGTCTGAAAATTGGATAGGTCGTTATTCTGGTTCTGAAGAAAATAAAGAGAGAGTAAGAGAATTTGTTATAAGACCAAAAGATAATAAAGAAGTTTCAGTGCCAGTATCCTATAAAATAATTTCTGAGAGAAACGATTTAGATTTAAAAGGCACTAAGCACCTTGAAGCTAATTCTTTAGATATATTAACAAGGTGTTCTGATTGCAATATAGCCCTTAAAGGTAATGAAATTTCAATAGAACTAAAATGGAATGGGAAAAAAGAAACGCTAGTTTTAACTAACTAAACATTTGTGAACTTCCTCCATAAAACGGGTGCGTAACTACGATGCTTTAGTCTTTCAACCAAACGAAGTTAAAAATTTATTAGAAATAGGAAAAGTAATGGTTTGGGAGGAAGCTGACGGTAGCGGAAAGCCGATTGAACTTACCCCAAGGGAATATTTCGATCGTTTTGTTTATAACCAATCGTTTGAAGATCCTGATGAAATACTAGTGAATGAAATAAAACAACGTGGTAACACAAAAAATAATATTAAAGAAGCTTTTCCAAATTCTCATGTAGTTGAGTTTTATAGGTCAGGAACAGAAGAGAATGGGGGAATGGACCTGGGGAAGTATTAACCTTGTCTTTGAACAAGATAAAAATGGAATGTGGAAGTTAACAGCGATCGTTAAAGATAGCTGGACGATATAAGGATGGACAAAAAGTTCACTAGCAATTACTAATGTTATATGCAACTGAATAATTTCAAGTGGATTACATAGTGGACAAGAGGAAAGTGAGAGCTCAATTAATTAAT
Source organism: Pontibacillus marinus BH030004 = DSM 16465 (assembly GCF_000425225.1). GTDB lineage: Bacteria > Bacillota > Bacilli > Bacillales > BH030062 > Pontibacillus > Pontibacillus marinus. The sequence goes on from NZ_AULJ01000032.1 coordinate 8,167, forward strand.
AGCTTTTATCCGATCTATTTGATATATTCATTTTAAATTCTAGGGGGGAAGAAAATGAGAAAAGTTATTTCGTTTGCAAAATCAGTAATACCTCATGCAGAGTCTGATAAATCAGGGCGATGCTTTGCATGGGGTAGCCGTTAATATCGCTGAGAGGCATCATTTCTGGTATGTTTGACTTTGCACCTTATAAAAAAATAAATAAGGGGCTAACAGAAATGAGCTATATAAAAGCAAAAAGTGTATTACCTGATGAGCTTATCAAAGAACTACAAAAATACGTGCAGGGACAGACAATCTATATTCCTAAAGAAAAAAACAATTACGAAGAATGGGGTAAGAGTTCTGGTGGAAGAAATAGAATAGACCAAAGGAATGCTGATATTCAAAATGGCTTTAATCGTGGCATGACAATTACTCAATTGGCAGATGATTATTTTCTTTCTCCAGATACCATAAAGAAGATCGTGTACTCCAGGAAGTAGATGCTGACATACTGGAAATCTTTATTGATTGTCAGTGTGTTTTTTTGTGTCAATTATGATTAATAACTATTTTTTCTATTTATATAATCCCTTTTTTCACTTAATGTTTAATTAGTACAGAAGTAAATTAGTGGAAAGTGGGGCTATTATGTTTATAGCAAATGAGGAGTTAAACAAAACTATAGAAGATGTTAGTGAAGATGTTAAGTTCTCTGGCGTAGTTTATATGAAACAAAGGGATGAGGTTGTTTATTCAGGAGCTTATGGTTATGCTAACAGAGTTGAAAAACGATCAAATAAAATCAATACACGATTTGGAATCGCTTCTGGTTGTAAGTTGTTTACAGCTATAGGCATTTGTCAATTAGTTGAGAAAGGGTTAGTCACTTTCGGGACGCCATTAAAGCAGTGTTTGAATATAGAATTTCCTAATTTTGATGAGAACATAACCATACATCACCTTTTAACACATACATCGGGAATACCGGATTACTTTGATGAAGAAGTGATGGATGACTTTGAAGATCTTTGGAAGGTAAAGCCAGTCTATCAAGTTAAAACTCTGAAAGATTTTTTACCTCTTTTCCAAATGAACCACATGAAGTTCCAACCAGGTGAAAGGTTTCATTATAATAATGCTGGATATATCGTATTAGGATTAGTTATTGAACAACAAACAGGACTTCCTTTTACTGATTACATTGAAACAGAAGTATTTAAACAATGCGGTATGAACGATTCGGGCTATTTTTCTTTAGATCGACTTCCTGAGGACACTGCCTTGGGATATATAGATGATAAAGAAAGTGGGAGCTGGAGAACGAATATGTACTCAATCCCAATTAAAGGTGGAGCTGACGGAGGAGCATTCATCACTGCTTCAGATATGATAAAACTTTGGGAAGAGTTATTGAATCATAGATTGTTAAGTAGGGAGGTTACCAATGTGCTTTTGCAACCTCATGTAAACGTTAAGGGAGAAATTAACTATGGCTATGGAGTGTGGATGAACAAAAGAAACACTGACATCTATAAATATCATGTGATGGGGTATGATCCAGGAGTGAGTTTTCGTTCATCTGTTTATCCTAATCATAATATTAAATTGGTTGTACCTTCGAATAAGGAGTCCGGCCCTTTTGAGATAACGAAGGCGATAGAAAATCATTTTGAATTAGTTAAATAATCTCTTTGATTCAAAAGGAAGGTAATTTATATGGAAAAAGTTTTAGAAGTTAACAAGAAGCCTTTTATTCGACCGTATAAGGAGACTGATTTTAAGAAGATGCAGGATTAAAATAAGGAAAGGAAATATGCTACTTTTTGTGGAATAGTTGATTAAGAAAAATAATAGTAAAAGTGAGGATTCATATGAAGCAATTAACATTCCATGAGTTACAGAGCTACCTGGCAATAAAATACAAAGAAGGGCGCACTTCATCTGCTTTGTTTATGAAACTAGTAGAAGAAATTGGTGAGGTAGCAGAGGTATTAAACCAGTTAGAAGGTCGGAAGGAAGATTCAGGCGATACTTCTCTAGAAAAAGAGTTAGTTGATGTTATACATTACGCAGTGGCCATTGCGAGCATAAATGATATTGAGTTATCAAAAGCCATTATTAAAAAGGATAAGCAAGCTGCAATAAAATATAATCAATCTCCAAATTTAGAAGAATTTTTAGTAGTGCAAAATAAAGAACATTAACATATAAAAGTAGAAAATAGGGATTCATTGATTTCTTATCATATAAAGAAGCCTTCATAGAACTTAGGAGGGAGAAATAAGTGAAGAAAATAAATTTAGTAGCCATTGCTCTCATTTTAGGATTTTTATGGTGGCATCAATATAAAGAAGACAAAGCATTTATGGATAGTTTATTACTACATCAACCTATTGAAAGAGATCAAGTCCAAATTGCTAGAATGTGGGAAGCAAATAAAAGTGAAGAAATAATTCAAAACGAAGAATTAAACGAAATAATTAGTTGGTTTAATGATTATCCCCCAAACAAGATAGAAGAACAATCTAGGGTTGACAGGACTTCTCAAAATTCTAATATTAAAGCAGAAATCAATATTGCACTAAAATCGGGATATAAAATTAAGATACTATTTGTAAGTAGGGATTCTATTTATGTAACAAGAACCGATATTAAAGGTGGTATGCAAATCACTTATTCTTTTCTTGATGATGCGCCTAAATTAGAACGGTATTTTGAAGAGTATTTAGAACAATAAAAAGAGCCTATTTGTAAAAAACTCACGGGGTGGTAAGTAATGAAAGTCTATGCAGTCGAGGAACTACAGAAAAATAAAATAATTGAATTCTTCAAATTCCACTGGGGTAGTCCAGAAATGGTTGTTTCAAGTGGCGTTTATAATTGTAGTGAATTAAATGGTTTTACAATTTTAAATGAAGGCAAAATCATTGGCTTAATAACTTACATAATCAAACATAACGAGTGTGAAATTATATCATTAGATAGTATTGAAGAAGGTAAAGGAATAGGCACATTACTAGTACAAGAAGTAGAAAATCTTGCTATTAAGAAACAATGTAAACTCCTGAAACTTGTAACAACAAACGATAACTTGTTAGCTTTAAAGTTTTATCAAAAGCGAGGTTTTGTTCTATCCCGGATTATAAATAATGCAGTTGATAAAGCAAGAAAGTTGAAACCAGGGATCCCTTTGATAGGGAATGATGGTATCCCTATCAGAGATGAAATTGAAATAATAAAAGCATTAATTTAAACAGTGGAACGGAAACAAAGGGTTATAAAATTAAAATTTAATTAAAATCTTTTCGTAGGTGGAGCTTCTTCATGGAGGCTCTTTTTTTACACTATAAGAAGATTTAACTATTAAAGTATAAGAAAAATTTTAAAAAAGTGAAAATTTTTTCTTCACTCCATACGTCTTTTAGGTATAAGGGAGGTCGGAAAATTGAGTAGAGAAAAACAAATTGAGGATTGGTTTTATCTATATGTGGATGAAGTATACAATTTTCTAATCTATTATCTCGGGCATAGAGATGTTGAAGATATCGTTCAAGACGTGTTTATTAAGGTTATTCGTAGCAACAAATTTGAAAATGTCCATACACCCAAAACATATTTGTTCACCATTGCTCGAAATACAGCGATAGATCATGTGCGAAAGTCGAAGCGGTTTAAATGGGGAACTTCAGATGAGGTGCAGCAGGTACCAGCTCCAGATCTTTCACCGGAATCTTCATTATTAGCTAGTGAGGAACACAATACATTTTTAGAACACATTAAAAGGTTAAAAAGATCCTATAAAGATGTGTTAGTTTTGCGTTTAATTAACGAACTTTCATTTACAGAGATCGCAGACACACTTCGTTGGAAGGAAGCTAAAGTAAAAACAACCTACTACCGGGCAATTCGTAAACTACAAGAAAAGTCGCCTGAGTTAAAGGAGGTCAACGTAAGATGAATAGGGAAAATCACAATGAAGCACCCACAAAGTATAAAATGAATGAGGGAAAAAAGAGAGAAATCCTAACCCATCTTAAACAAGCTGACAACGAAGTTCTACATAAAAAGAGAAACAAGATCCCATTGATCCCTTCATTAGGTGTGGGTTTCGCAGCACTGTTAATATTCATTCTTTTTGCTTCACCGATTATGGATCCGTTATATGATGGGGAATCATCCCAGAAAGATACAACTCTCTCTCAGATGGATCAAGAGACAACGCAAGTATTAGAAAAAATGATGACCTCAAAAGATGTGACGATAAGCCTTTTTAATGAAAACTATAAGGAATCTGAAGGTCTAAATCAGGTAACAGGAATGATCGATATTTCGGTTCCTTCTGGACTTTCAAATGAGCTTAAGTCATTACAGTCCTCTTTTAGAGTAAGGGTGTCGAATGAAAATATATCTGTCATGAGTGATAAGTATAAAGGGGCTACAATATTTAATAATGAGTCGGCTTCAGGTTTATTGAAGTTCGAGATTAATTTGACAGAAGAAGAGGCAACACAATTAAAAGAAAAAAACGTAGACCTTTCGTTATATGCTTATAATGATGTGGAAGATACGCATACACAACCTGTTGCTCACTCAAATCTAAAAACAAGTAAGGAATTGGAAAAGTTGGGAGAAAGACCTGATGCGATTAGGGATCTGTTTACTTCAAAAAAGGTCCAACTAAATGTGAAAAATTTGAAGCTTACAAAAGAAGGGGCACAAGATAAGTTAACGGGTATGGTCAGTCTTACTGTACCTAGTTCAATAAATGCGGACGTTAAACCGTCTTCTCTCACTTACACAGTTGTGTTAAACGGACAAGAATCATCTTCCATTAGTAAGAAATATAGTGGGAAATCGATATTCTTTCGTAATCAACCAGAAAAAGCGATGATTCCATTTGAAGTCTTATTTAATGGAGAAGATGCGACTCATAGAATAGAAGGAAAAGCGGGGCTATATTTAAATATATATAAAGATGAAAATACTCCACTTTGGAATAGTGAAGAATCTGTCCGTATTAAAACTCTTAATCTAGATAATATATATTTAGATCCACTGACATCTCTTCGCTTAGCTGTAGTGCAAGAAGCACTAGAGACTACAGATATAACAATAGAAGATTATGTTTATATGAATTCACAAACTATAATTCAAAATGAAAAATATAAAAGTTTAGGGATCCTGTATGTCGATCTAATAAAGAGTCAAAAGAAAGGTGATATAAAGCCTTATGTCTACTTAGATAGGTCTCAGACTAAAGGTTATATATTTGAAAAGAAAAAGAATGGAAAAATCAATATCTATCAGATCTTGTTAGATAAAGAAACTGATAAATGGAGTATTTCTGAAACGATTTATGCTCAAAAATAAGGGGGTATCACCTAACGGATTCACTTCAGAGGTGCAAACAATAAAATATCAAGAAAAATCGCACGGTATTTCACAAAGAAATTAATGCGAAAGGACTATTGTATTTTTTTGGTTATTTAAGAGGTGATAAAGATGAAAAAAACGATACTTTGGTGGTCCTTAGCATTAGTGATTATTTCTTCAATTGTTATTGCAGATAAATATTATAGCGCAGCCGACAAAGTATATGTAATCCCCGAAGGATTTGAAGGATGTGTAGGCATCATTCACGATGTTGAAGGGGCTCCTAAACTCCCTATGAAAAATAACACGATTACATATAAAATACCTGATAACGGTGTTTTGTTAACTTCATCCCACTATAAAATAGGTTGGGCTTATGAGGACGATACAGGTTGGTACGATGCTAAGTTTTATTACGGTAGTGATAACAAGAAAAAAGAGTTATCTAAAGAAGATAAGATTATTGGAACAGGTTGGGTTTGGTCAAGTGGCATACAATTAGAAAATGGAGACTTTTTTAACCGCGGAAATTATTATAAATTTTATGTTGGAGATAATCCCCAGACAGGTATGTCCACATGTATAGATAGAATTTTACAAAAAGCAAGTAATTCCCCTCTTTTACAAAAGTAAAAAGATGGGGATTCTTCTTCAACTATCGGGTGCATTAGTTTAACAGGAGTTGTCTATGCGGCAGCTCCTATTGTGTTAACGGGGCAGAATAGTTGAATAAGGGATTTAAAAATTCTTATACCAAGGAGTTATTAATGCCTATTATTAGGAATGAGCAATTTATCCAAGCACCGATCGATGTATGCTTTGATCTTGCAAGAAATGTAGATATACATACTGAAACTACTGCTGAAACTAAGGAAAAAGCTGTTGGTGGAGTTATGCAAGGGCTATTAGAAAAGGGTGATACTGTTACTTGGGAAGCTATTCACTTTGGTATTAAACAAAGGCTAACAGCAAAAGTAACTCATATGGAAAAGCCTGATATGTTTGTTGATATTATGGTAAATGGAGCTTTTAGTTCCTTCACACATACCCATCAATTCAAAGAAGAAAAAGGTGGGACCTTAATGATTGATACATTTGAGTATAAGTCACCTTTTGGTCCACTTGGAATTATTGCAGATAAATTATTTTTGGAAAAGTATATGACAGACTTTATAATTTCTCGTGCAAAAGAACTAAAAATAATAGCAGAAAATGTGAATTAACTTATTTAATTAACGTATCTATGTGACAAAATGTACTTAAATTAACGGGTGCAATAGCTGAACATGGAACTGTCAAATGTGGCAGTTAATATTGACAGATGCAAGAAGAAATTATGTTTACGAAAAATTGCACAAAGGTTTAACATATGGGGGAGCATATTTTCCCAAAATAAAAGACGTCCTTTGAAGGACGTCTTTGCGTATTGCGGCGAGAGACAGCACTCCACATTTGTGCCTTGCCATAAAGGCGCGTCAATCTCGTCTTATGCAATTCAGCTCATCGCGAGATTAGTATAGCATAATTCAACTATTATATCTAATAGAAAATTTTCCTTGAATTTTTTGCTCTTTAAAACCCCCTCTGTAATAGAACGCCTCCCAAAATGAACTGACCATTGAAACTTTTGATATCATCTGAACGTCAAATGAACAAGTAACAAAAATTTGAAGTAACTGCTTATTGGAAAGTCTTAAAACGCAAATAGGTTTGCCCGGGAGGCATATCAAATGAGAAAAAATATATTCCTCATCGTTGTTGGAATGTTTCTGATTTCCGGTTGTACAAATGGAGAGAATAGGTCTAAAATTCCTGAACATTCTCCTGAGCAGCAAGAACAAATTAAAGATGTTTTGAAGCACAAGAAAAAAGAAAAACAAAGTGTGGCCCTAACTTATAAGCCTGTTACGAATACACAAAAAATCAGGAAAGTTTCACAGATTAATAGTAAAGAGATTGTTCAAGAACTGCAGACTTCTGTTGGGAAAATCATGATATACAACAAGAAGGATGATGATAAAAATCATTATGGGGCATTTGTTAACCAAAACAAGACCTATGATTTAGGTGTTGTGAGTGGGCGTCATCCTGACAATATAAACATTCACGAGTTAAAACTATATAATAACTCGTTAGTCCGTATAGATGGAGTGTTCGGCGCAAATGCACCTGTACAAAATTATTTTGAAATAGAAGATGGGAAAATCAAGCCCTTTTTGAAAGTCACAACAGGTCATGTAAAGGAAGTGGACCTAGAAGGTGACGGAAAATCAGAGATTGTATCGTTACACGGAAGTCCAATGTTGGCGCACATTTATAAATGGGATAACGGTGCTTTTAAAGTTGCAAACATCAATGAGGCATTGGGTGCATTACATGTGAGTCATACTGAGGAGAATTTGTTTCGAGTATTATTTAATGGTTCTAAAGAGCTCGTTATGTATCAATATAAAACGCCAGGTGTTTTGGAGTTAAAAAATAAAGGAGCAGATTCACAAAACTCAAATGAAAATAAAGCATCAATTCAACCTCACAAAGAAGTTACTGACATCACCCAATTGCCTGATCGTGTTGACTTATCTTTCACTCCTCTAGAACTAGAAGGTTTAGAAAGGGGAGAGAAATTAAAAAGTTGGGAACCTCTCAAATCGATCTCATTAGGATCTATAAAAGGTAAAAGCATAACGCTTCATGTTTTTGACGAAACGAATCAAGACAACTTATGCTCTGCATCATACGAAACTGTATCTCTTGTAGAATTTAATGGAAATACTTATAAACTACCTGATTGTACGTCTGCCAGTTTGAAAGAGAAAAAGCTTAAGCAAGCTCTTTTTACATCAAAAGACTTAAAACAAAAAAATCATGAGCAAATAATCGTAGCTGGAGTCGAACTTGCAGCCAATGGTCCAGGAAGAATGTTATATATGGTTTACGATTCTAGTGGACAAAATTTATGGTCGTTTGAGGACTGGGGTCTCCTAAAGGTTGTTGATTTAGATCACTCTGGTGAAAAAGAATTTATCAATCAGTTTCAAGGACTTCATATGCAGTTTCCAGATGTGACTATTTATCGTTGGGAAAACGGAACAATTTACAAGAGTCTTTCTTGGAAAAAAGTGCTTAGTATAAACAATCATAATCAAAACACGGTTTCTTTAGTAACAAAAAGTAATCAATACATATTTGATGTCCGTATTCTAACCGATTATCAATCAAGGACGTATCAAAACGTAAAGTACAGATATGAAAATGGTGAACTTCAAAAGATAGGAGGCTAACAGTTGAAAAGATTCATATGGTTAGGGATGCTTTCCCTTTTAATAATGAGCGCTTGTGGGACAACAAATGAGAAAGTGGCATCTGTTAACCTAGAGACGATTAAACATGAAGTTGAAAAGAATGGACTTTCGTTAGAGGCAACGATTAAAAAAGGCTCAAACATTCATGTAGAAGCTTCACTTACCAATGTTAGCGGAGAAACGATTGTTTACAATGGTCGGTGCGGTGTCCCTTTTTGGATTTCGATCCAGAAAGAAAATGCTCATGCTCATCTTATAGCTCCTAATAGCGAAAGAAATGGTTGTGAGGATATCTTTGACCCTGATGACTTAAGAGATATGAAACCAGGTGAATCATTTGAAATCGATAAAACGTTTGCTAAAAAAGTTAACCTAGATCAGAACAAAACGGTAAATGCCTTAAGTGGTAAATATGAGGTCTCTTTTTCATTCGAGATGCATAAGAAAGATACATTTTCATCAATGTTCCCTATAGAGCTAAAAAATGAAAACGAACCTGAAATTTTGACGGTAGAGCAAGCTATACAGACAGCGAAAGAGGACGGAGAAGTCAAGGAATGGATTGAAGGACATAAAGCAAAAGGTGTGTCCGTGGAATCAGAAGATGCTATTTTAAGCATGGGAATGTGGTCGGTTGGCTTCCATGCTATATACGAAGACAAGGCTTACAGAATTATTATTAACATGAATGCCAAATCAGGTGATATTCAAGACATTAACTATGAAGAGCTTGGGGAGAGCGTTATACGGTTTTAAAAGATTATTAATCATGGGACTAGAGATAAGTTTATCTTCACAGAGCGCAAACAACACAAGTGTTTGTGCTCTTTTTTACAAAAAAACCAATTTTTCTTGAGCTAGAGTAATACCATTAATACTATTTGGATATTTATGTTAAAGTTAATAGTGAATTGAATGTATATCTTTAATATGAGGAATGATTATAATTAATTTAGAGTCCAATAGATTAAACTTTCGTAAATATAAAGATCATGATTTTGACTTTTTATTCTCTCTATTATCAGATCCTGAAATGATGAGACATATTGGAGAAGGTAAGACAAGAGATAGAAAAGGAACTAAGAGGTTTTTAGACTGGATTTATAATACATATGAAATAGGTACAGATAAGGGACTTATGGTTCTAGAAGATAAGGATGACAATACTCCGATAGGGCATGCAGGCCTTGTTCCACAAAAGATAGAAGGAGTTGAAGAGCTGGAGATTGGCTATTGGATTTCGCGCGAGTATTGGGGAAAAGGTTATGCTACAGAAGCAGCAAAATCGTTATTGGATTATGGACAAAATCACCTTCAAGAAGAAAGATTGATATCTCTAATTCAGCGTGAAAATAAAGCTTCCAAAAGTATAGCAAACAAACTTGGGATGAGATTAGAAAAGGAAATAAAGTTGAACGGACAAAATGTTTGTGTGTATTCAATATCTAGATAAGTGGGGGATTTTTTGAAAAAAACTTTTATTTCTATAGTGATAGCTGTAATTCTTATTATTATTGCATTTGTTTATATAAACCTAAATTATTTGTACAATCCTCTTACATATCCAAATGATAATATTGAAAAATATGATTATTCTTTCCTAACTTTTAAAAAACCTATTGTGATGCAAGTAGTTAAATGGGATGAAGAGGGTCAGCAAAGTTTCTATCATTATGTTACGGACGAAAAGAAAATTAAAAATTTATTAGAACAATTTGATCGTGCTAACAAAATGAAAGACTTTACCATTGACCAATATTTAGCAAATCTGCCATTTGGTGAAAGAGGGTCAGAATATAACATAATTTTTAGACAGGTAGAACGTTGGGATCATAATAACGTTGCTCATGGGAGAATTCTTATTAATTTTACTTTTTATAAAAATAATGATGTTATTGAGATTTCTGGTGTTCATTTCTATGAACTAAAGGCCAGTTTTAAAGAAGACATTTTAAACGCTTTATCCAATAAAGATAAGTGGATCACTAAGTAAAAGTTTTAATTATTAGTTTGATAGGTACTTTTGGAGTGAAGGTATCACAAAAACTAGTTTGGGTTTTCAGGATAAGTCTCATTTGTAAGGGGGAGTAAGTTGAAAAGAAAACTACCACTTATTAGTGTCTATTTTGTAATTATATTAGGGTTAATACTGATGTTTTACCAGTCTCAAAAAATGAACTCTTCAAATGAGCTGGAGGATAAAAGACAAGAGGTAGTCGATCAATTAGCAAACAATTTAGGCGCTTTTAACCCGACTCTGGCTGCCTTTGTTGATGATGATTACAAATCCATAGTTGCTTCTAAAATAACTTCAGAGGGTACATACGTCTTTGATAGAGGGTTGGCTGAAAATAAATTCCCATTTGGCAATTATATCGTTACATATGACTTGAAAGATATGGAGATTATTTCTGAAGAATTAATAGTTACTAACCCTAAATATTTAGATAAATGGCGTCAATTTAAAGAAGTAACAAAAAAATAAATATCAGCTGGATGAAAATCGAAAAGGGGTGTTTCTAATGACAAATAGTAATATGAATCCTAAGGTTGATGAATTTTTAAGAAAAGCTGATCAATGGAAAGAAGAATTTGAAAAGTTGAGAAATATCATTCTCGACTGTGAGCTGACTGAAGAATATAAGTGGATGAAGCCTTGTTACACGTTTGACGGGAAAAATATCGTTTTAATACATGGATTTAAAGAATATTGTGCGCTTCTGTTTCACAAAGGCGCCTTGTTAAAGGACTCTCAAGGGATTTTGATCCAACAAACTGAAAATGTACAGGCGGCACGTCAAATTAGGTTCACTAATGTCCAAGAAATAAACGATTTAGAACCCATCTTGAAAGACTATATTCGGGAAGCCATTGAAATTGAAAAAGCCGGATTGGAAGTAGAAAAGAAAACAGAATTCGAATTACCTGAAGAACTTCAAAGTAAATTCAACGAAATGCCAGAATTGAAAACGGCTTTTGAAGGGTTGACGCCGGGGAGACAAAGAGCATACTTTCTTTATTTTTCTAAAGCGAAAAAATCCAAAACACGAGTGTCTAGGATTGAAAAATATACACAACAAATCCTTAATGGTAAGGGGTTGAATGATTAAGAATCGGACTATTTTCTAGATAAAAGAAACGTCTAGGTTCCCAACCCCAGACGTTTCTGTGTGTTCCTGTACATGCTTTACGCCATAAATGCTTGCGTGTTACATAAGTATTCTAAATCATCACCAACATAAACCTGTACACCAAAATGGTCGACATTTAATGGGATGACATCGACGTCATGTGCCTCAGATTTTAAGAATTGCTCCATATACAATTGAGCTTTTTTTAGATTTGCCTTTTGGGGTACGAGTCCTAAGACAGTTGGTCCTGCACCACTAATCATGAAGCCTAAAGCTCCTATTTCATCTTGACTGTTCATTAAACGATCAAATCCAGGAATCGAGTCTTGGCGGTAAGGTGTGTGGAGTTTATCAAAAAAGCCTGTCTTCAAGCCTTCTTCATCCCCCAACATGATAGAGGAAACCAATAAACCATACCGACTTAAATTAAAGATAACATCCTGCTTTTCGTAGGAGTCAGGTAACTTCTTTCGAGCGCTTGCTGTAGAAGAAGAGTAAGATGGTATAGCCGCTAGCCATTTCCACTTGTTCGGGAAGGGGATATAGTTGTGCTGGACCTTCTTAGCCTCCCAGTCCATAGCACCTACAAATACACCACCAAATAAGGAAGCTCCCACATTATCGGGATGACCTTCTTTTTCTGCTGCCAGCCAAAGAAGATCATCTTTAGATAAAGCTCCTCCTAACCACTTATTTATAGCAACAAGTCCAGCTACAAAGGCTGAAGCGCTACTACCTAAACCACGAGTTGAAGGAATAGTTGATTTGACGATTACTTTTACATTTGGAATGTCCCTTTGAAGAAGTTCGCAAACTTTCTTCATAGCTTGGAAAATTAAGTTCTCTTCATTTGTGAAAGGGAAAGGAGTATGGTTTCCGTTCTCATCTATCCATTCAAATTGAAGGTGATTATGTGAAGACATCTCAACTTCTGTGTACATATCTAAAGCAATGCCAATCGAATCGAAACCTGAACCTAAATTAGCTGTACTTGCAGGTGCCCTCACTTTAATTTTTTCATGAGACATAATCATTACTCCTCATTGCCAAATATATTTTGTACTAAGTCTGCTTCTGTGGCTGGTACTGGCTTCATTTCTTGTTGGATGTTTGACATGGCCGCGTCCGGATCTTTTAGGCCATTTCCTGTAAGAACTGTCACAATCGTTGACCCTTCAGGAATTTTGCCTTGCTTGGATTGTTTAATTAACCCTGCAAGTGAAGAAGCTGAAGCGGGTTCGCAAAAGACTCCCTCTTTTTGAGCTAAGAGTTGATAAGCTTCGCGGATTTCATCATCAGATACTTCATCAATAAGTCCTTGTGATTCATCCCTTGCTTGAATAGCTAGTTGCCAGCTTGCTGGGTTCCCAATGCGGATAGCGGTAGCAAAGGTATCAGGTTCTTCGTACACTTTATTATTTACGATGGCAGCTGCACCTTCTGCTTCAAATCCCCACATTTGAGGGGAGGTAGAACACAACTCATGATCTAGTGCTTCTTTAAATCCCTTCCAATAAGCAGAAATGTTTCCTGCATTTCCTACAGGTAGGGCAAGAACATCAGGCGCATGACCAAGCTGTTCAATGATTTCAAAAGAGGCTGATTTCTGTCCCTCAAGTCGGTAGGGATTGATTGAATTTACAATCTCTAAAGGATATTTTTCTCCTAATTGCCTTACGATCTCTAACGCTTGATCAAAATTGCCTTCAACTGAAATGATTTTTGCCCCGTAATGGATCGCTTGAGCTAGTTTTCCTAGCGCTACATATCCATGAGGAATGACTACGAAACACTCCATTCCAGCTCGTGCTGCGTATGCTGCAGCAGAAGCAGATGTGTTACCTGTAGAGGCGCAGATGATTGCTTTAGCACCTTTTTCTTGTGCTTTTGCGACAGCCATAGCCATGCCACGGTCTTTAAATGAGCCTGTAGGATTTAAACCTTCTACTTTCATGTAGACATGTGCGGATAATAGTTCTGATAGGGAATCCGCATAAAGTAGAGAGGTATTGCCTTCACCTAATGTGACTCGAGGTGTTTTTTCTGAGACGGGTAGATAGTTGCTATATCGTTCTATGATCCCTTTTGACATGTCATTCGCCACCTTCAACTGCGTAACAGCTTGCTAGTTCTAACGTTGGATTGAGAGACTCGATTTTTCCTTTCCAATCTTCTAAAGCTAATAAGGATACTTCGTGCGTTACGATGACCACTTCAGCTTTTTCCTCACTATATGGTTTTTGTACCATGTTCGAAATGCTCATATTATTTTCTGCTAGGGAGTTTGCGATTGTTGCCATTACACCAGGTTCGTCTTGAACAAGTAAACGAACATAATAGCTGTGTTTTCGGCGTTCTTTTGGTTTCATTTTCTTAACGTTGAATGGAGCAACATTGCCTTTGCCATTAACTCCTAGCTTGATGTTTTTAACCACTGTAACCAAGTCTGATGTAACCGCAGTGGCAGTAGGTAATTCACCTGCTCCTGGTCCATAAAACATCGTTTCACCAACTGATTCACCATGAACGTAAACCGCATTATTTACGCCATCTACATTGGCAAGAGGGTGAGATTTTTTAATAAAAGTAGGTTGAACAGACAGCTCAACTTCTTCATTTTGTTTGTCTGCGATTCCTAATAATTTAAGTTCATATCCAAATTCTCTTCCGTATTGAACATCTTTTTGATCAATAGAAGAAATTCCTTGAACGTCAACTTCATCTAGAGAGAATTCTGTGTTGTATCCTAGAGTTCCTAAAATCGCAACTTTTCTAGCTGCATCCAAACCTTCAACGTCTGATGTTGGATCTGCCTCAGCATAGCCCAAGTCTTGTGCTTCTTTAAGACAAGTATCGTAATCTACACCTTCTTGAGCCATTTTCGAAAGCATATAGTTTGTTGTTCCATTTAAAATCCCTAACATTTTCGTGATTCGGTCGGATGAAAAGCCATCTCCTAAACCTCTTAAAATAGGGATTCCGCCTGCAACACTAGCTTCATAGAATAAGTCACAATTTTGTTCACCTGCGAGGCTTAACAACTCACCGCCATGAAGGGCGATTAAATCTTTATTAGCAGTCACAACATGTTTTTTACTGTTTAACGCTTGCGTAATGTATTCACGTGCTTCTTCAACTCCACCCATGACTTCGACAATCATATCGATGTTTGGGTCTTGTAATACTTCATTTGGATCTGTTGTATATAGGTCTGGGTTGATTTCAATAGATCTTAATTTATTTGGTGAATTCACTAGAATTTTACTAATGGAGATTTGGCAACCTGTTTTATGTTGCAAATCTTCTTGATAATCCTCAATCATTCGGTAAACACCAGTACCCACCGTTCCAAGTCCTAATAGGCCAATACGTATATGTTGCAATTCGCTTTGTTCATTCTGGTTTAATGCTTGCTGTTTCATTAAAATCCTCTCCTAACCTGACTATTAAATGTCTTTTTGGTGTGTACATATGTTTATTTATAGAGGACATTGTAGCAAGTAGCAGAGAAAGAATCAATGCTTTTTCAAAGATTTAAAAAAATTCTTATAATAAGGATTCATTTGTACCATTAGAATACAAAGCTTATGTGGAGTAAAATATTAATAAACAACGAAGATAAGAGGAGAGAGAAGAATGGAAAATATCCTAGTACTAAATGGGCATGAATACTATAAGCATTCAAGAGGCGAACTCAATCAGACGATGTTTGATGCGATTGTAGAATTATTAGAACCACACTATAACGTGAAAACCACTGTTCTAAAGGACGGTTTTAATAAAGAGGAAGAGCAGGAGAAAATGTTATGGGCTGATGCAGTGATTCTATCAAACACCGATTTATAATTATAGTGTTCCAGCTGTCTTTAAAAAATATCTAGATCAAACTCATGAGCATGGAGTCTATTTTCGTGGGAAAACAAAAGAATATGGCATTGGAGGTGGATTGTTAGAAGGCAAGAAATATATGTTTTCAACCACTTGGAATGCTCCAGCAGAGGCGTTTAATGACCGTAATAAGTTTTTTGAAGGGCGTAATGTAGAGGATGTTTTGTTCCATCTACATCTAATCCATAAATATACCGGGATGGAAGGGTTGAAGACATTTTCATGTTTTGATGTTAAAAAGAACCCTGATATTGACTTTTATAAAAAAGATCTTAAGGATCATTTGGGTCGTTATTTTCAAGTTTAAGCTTGGGAGCCGACCTATTATTTTGCTATGTTTATGACTCGTTTTATGGCATAATAAGTAGTCATGATTATTTATTTAGCCCTTTTACAGAAAGGAAATAACGATGGAACAAATTGAATGGAAGTCTTTTATACATGATGCTTGGGAGAAGTCAGGATTTGAAGAACCTACAGCAATTCAAACGAAAGTAAGTACACCAATCCTAAACGGGGAAGATGTTATTGCGAAATCTCCTACAGGAAGCGGCAAAACACTAGCTTATCTATTGCCATTACTGCAAAAAATCGACACGGAAAAGAAGCATGTTCAAGTCGTGATTTTGGCCTCTTCACATGAATTAGTCATGCAAATTCATCAAGAGGTTCAAAAGTGGACGCAGGGAAGCGGTATTTCCAGCGCGACATTAATCGGCGGTGCCAATATGAAACGCCAGATTGAAAAGCTCAAGAAAAAGCCAAATGTGGTTATTGGAACACCTGGGCGTGTATCTGAATTAATTAATCAGAAGAAATTAAAGATGCACGAGGTCCAAACCCTTGTTTTAGATGAAGGGGACCAGCTTTTAGTACCTGAGCATCGAAAAACGATTCACGGTATTGTCAAAAGCACATTAAATGATCGCCAACTTCTTTTGTTTTCAGCTACGCTCAGTGAAAACACTGAACAAGAAGCAAAGGAATTTATGAAAGAACCTGAAGTGATAAAAGTTTCAGAAGAAGAAATCAACAAGCCGGAAGTCGAGCATATCTATTTTGTATCTGAGGCTCGAGATAAAATCGATATCGTTAGGAAAATTGCAAGGCATGGTGAAGTCAAGGCTCTTGCATTCCTAAAAGAAATTAGTCACCTGCAAGCTATGGCTGAGAAGCTTGAGTATAAAGGGCTTTCTGTTGGTGTATTGAACAGTGATTCCAATAAACAAGACCGTGCAAATACACTTAAGGATTTCCGTAGTGGAAAACTACCTTTATTACTATCAACGGATGTGGCAGCCAGAGGGTTAGATATTAGAGATTTAACCCACATCATTCATGTTGACCTTCCAGAAGATGTGAATCAATATATTCACCGTTCGGGAAGAACTGGGAGATTAGGGTCCACTTCAGGAACAGTTATATCAGTGGTTACTCCTAAGGAAGAGAAAACGTTGAAGAAGTTTAGTCGTGATCTAGGAATACCAGTAAGTAAAAAAGTGTTTTATAAAGGCGAAATAAAGGATGCATAATGAGTGAGGGGTACACTGAAGTGTACCCCTTTTTCAATTATTGGTTTTATAAAGAAATACTTTTTGGCACCGTTCATTGTCAAAGCAAACAATGCAAGGTTTTCGATCATAAGGGTAGTACTCCATTCGTAAAGGCACAATTTGTAACTGTGTTAAAAGTTGTTCATTTGATTGAACTTCTTCCAACTTAATAATCGTTTCAGGTTCATGTTCTTCTTGATGGTACCCTAGAACAGAATAATTTTCGTCCTCTAGAAACTGTAAAAGCTCCAAGATAAGCCCCCTAAGTTAGTCAAAATCACTCTTCTCATCCTTTGATGAATATGCCTATCCCCTTCATAAAAGACACCAATATTATTCACACTAAAGAGTCGCTACTTAACACTATACTCTTTATTATATCAGAAAAACATTAGTGCTTATTGGATATGTACCCTGTAACCCAATAATAAAACTGATACTGTATTAAATTAATGATTTTGAAATAATATTGTAAACCTTTATTAAACCGATTTATTGACGTGTTAAAGTAAATCTTTTAGAGTAATCTGAACAAAAACTAAGGAGGGTGAGCTCATGAAAGATGTATATGATGTTGTGATTGTTGGTGGCGGATCAATGGGGATGTCAGCAGCTTATCAAACAGCGAAGCAGGGATTGAGTACTTTAATTATTGATAAGGATGATCCCCCTCATGATCAAGGGAGCCATCACGGAAGTACTCGTGCGATTCGTCACGCTTATGGTGAGGGGAGTGCATATGTCCCTTTAGTCTTAAGAGCACAAGAATTATGGGAGCAGTTACAGAAAGAAAGTGGTAGAAAGGTATTTCAGCGTACAGGGGTTCTAGGAATAGGGGATAAGGATTCTGCTTTTGTGAAAGAGACAATTACTAGTGCTCAAACGTATAAGCTGGAACATGAAATACTTTCTTCTGAAGAAATATCGAATCGCTGGAGTGGACTTAAAGTTCCAGAACATTTTATAGGCTGTTTTGAACAGAAGTCTGGTGTACTTTTTAGTGAAGAGGCTATTCGTGCTTATCGTGAATTAGCTGAAAAACACGGAGCAAGATTGGTAAAGAATACGGAAGTTAACAAAATTGATGAAGACGGAGGTCAACCAATTAAAGTTCAAACTAGTTGTGGTGATTATTTTGGCAGGAAAGTCATTGTTACCACAGGGGCTAACCTCACTCTCTCCATTGATTTGCCTATCCAACCAATTCGTAAAACATTTGCTTGGTATGAAGGGGATGAGACGCTTTTTGGTCATGAGAATTTCCCAGCATTTTTTGTAGAGCAACATGAAAGTACGCATTATGGCATGCCAAGTCTTAATGGAGAAGGTGTGAAAATCGGTCGGCATGACGGTGGACAACCTATTCATGGGAAAGAGGAGTTATTATCATTTGGCTCCTATAAACAAGATAAAGAGGAACTTCATTCTTTAGTAGATCAATTTTTCCCAAGCATAAATAAGGATACAATCCAGGGCAAAGTGTGTACATATGCGAGAACTCCTGATGAAGATTTCATTATAGATCAACATCCTAGGAATAAGAACCTTATCATAGCGGGTGGTTTTTCTGGTCACGGGTTTAAGTTTAGTAGTGTGATTGGGGAAATATTGAGTGATCTGGTTGTTAAGGGGGAGAGTGAGTTTGATTTATCTATGTTTTCATTAGGTCGGTTTACTGAAGAAAATTAGAGAGGTGCTTATGTGAAAAATTACCTAATTCTAGTTATGGTTCAAGTATGGAAGTCGTTTTATAAGTGGGGTGCACAGCATTTGGAGGTGTCTTTATTTACTAGAATTTTTGATATGGAAAAATATGATTTAATATGAAAGATGTACTATATTTGAGTTAAAGGGAACATATGTTCTGTTAAAAGCGAACAGTTTATGATAATATCGTAAATAGATAACGTTCCATGTGAAGGTGGTCGGCTACCCTCTGAAGAAGGGAGGGGATGCCTTGAATGCGTATGAGGTCTTAATGGTACTGTTCACTTTTGGGCTTTTCATGGTCGCGACTTTAAGTTTCGTCGTGAAAATAGTATCTGAATTCTTGAAGAATAATAAAAAGTAGACCTCCCTTCAACAGCAAATTGGACGGGCGAGGTCTACTTTCATATAGGCCGATCCCTAATGGGAACGTTTATCTAGTGACCGTAGTTGCAGCTACGGTCATTTTTTAATTTATGTTTTTATTATCTTTATATTACCACAGATGTTCGTTTTATCACAATTAAAACTGTGGAGGGTTTGTTGGTGAGAACAGAGGTGTGATTTGAGATGGGGAATGGAGTAAAGAGCTCTGGTTTGGAAGGGGTTGGTGAAGAGGGGTGAATGTATTCCGAATGGAGCCCTTATTCGGAAAGGTTCTAGTCAAAACAGCAAATACTTTTCCGAAAACCCCCACTAGGTTAGCTGGTCAATATTTCTCCTATTTAAAAAAAGTTAACCAAAAACGTAAACCTTTTTCCATAAGCGACGTCTATATAAATGAAACAATAAAACAGGAGGTCGTTTATATGGTGAAAAAATTGGCTGTCCTTATGATTAGTGTGATGACCCTATTCGTTTTAGGAGCATGTGGGTTTACAGTTGAACAACACGAAGAAATGGGTGGAGGTTCAACAAGTGAAAATGCTGGAACTATGCCTGCTGGTCAGGAGGCACCGGAGCAAATGGGTGTGTTACAAGAAATTCAGTCTTCAGGGGATGTCGTGATCACAGTAGATGGGCAAGATGTAATGTACCGTTTATCAGAGGATGCTAAAGCTCAAATTGAGAATGAGGATGTAAAAGATGGTGATGAGGTAACGTTCACAACTTACTCCATTGGTGATGACCGAGAGACTATTGATAAATTCATAATCGAATAAAAAGCATTATCCTTTGTGCATAATTTAGAGATGATTGGTATAACCTAATCCTTTTACGTTCACAATATTAATAAAGGAGGGGTATTCATGTCTTTTGATTATGCAAACTTATCGGAGGAAAAAATAAAAGACCTTAAGGAATTAGAGGATAAGCATGATGTTGTTTTAATTGCTTTTGATTCAAAATATAAAGATAAAATTGAGGAATCAGCTAAATAGGATAAAAAAGGTGTCAGTTACAATGGACTGACACCTTTTTTATCAAACATTAAAACGGGTTTGTCGCCCACTGTAAGGACTGCTTAATAAAGATGCGAGGGTGTAGTTTCAGCTGAGAGACCATATATTCCGCCATATCCTCAGGTTGCATGAATTTTTCTTTATTCTGCTCATCAAGCTTTTCCCCGAAAGCAAGTTCTGTTGCGACAAGGCTTGGGTTAAGCGTGAATACGCGGATGTTATTTCTTCGTACTTCTTGCATAAGGGCTTCAGTCATACCTTGTATTGCGAATTTAGATGCACTATATGAAGTTGATCCTGCTGTACCTTTCAATCCATTACTTGAGGAGATATTAATGATATCCCCTTGATCTTTTTCAATCATTTGCGGTAAAACAGCGCGTGTAACATGATAGGTGCCATAAACATTCACCTCAAATGTATGCTTCCAGTCTTCAGGCTCGACCTCTAAGAATGATCCATGTAAACCAATCCCTGCATTATTGATCAAAATATCAGCAGAGCCAAGGTTTTGTTGTAAATTAGCGACTGCTTGATTGACTTTCTCCATATCAGAGATGTCCACAGCTTCATAGCTAGCGTTAACACCAAGTGCTTTTGCCTGTTCAGCAACTTCTTTTAGCTTGCTTTCCGTACGAGCAATCAACCCTACATGTACACCTTCTTTAGCAAACTCCAGAGCAGTAGAGCGACCAATGCCACTGCCAGCTCCTGTAATATATGCAACTTTGCCTCTTATATCTTGTCCCATTTTCAACTCCCTTTCTTTAGTTCTTAAGAATAAGTGTAAGATCTGGAGAGTGGAGATTCAAAGATAACGGTTTAAAAAATAATCATGTATAATGCAGGGTACAATAATAAAAAGAGGATAAAATCAGAGAAGGGTGGTCTTTTACCGATGAGAGTAAAAATGGAATTAATCTATAAATCGCCAAAAGGCAATGAAACAACATTTATCTCTGAGGAAATGTTAGCTGGCAAAGCTCTTGTCCTAGCTGAGGACATTGAGAAAACAGGTCGCATGAAAGATGTAACGTTTATAGATCCTAAAGAAAACACCTGGAACTTAAAAGAACTAAGAGAATTCATGAAGGGAATTCAAACAGAACCACACAATATCAAGGTCTATTTTGATGGTGGTTATAATCTTGAAACGAGGACCTCAGGTTTAGGGTGCGTGATCTATTATGAACAGAATGGAAAATCCTATCGGTTAAGAAAAAATGCAAAAGTGGAGGAACTGGAATCAAATAATGAGGCTGAATATGCTGCGCTTCATCTCGGCCTTCAAGAATTAGAGTTTTTGGGCGTCGAGCATCAAACAGTAGAGGTGATTGGTGATTCAAAGGTGGTCATTAATCAATTAACAGACGAATGGCCAGTACTAGAAGAAGAATTATCTAGATGGGCGGATCGGATAGAAGAGAATATGGGGGAGATCAATATTACTCCAGAATATAAAGCTGTTTCTCGAAAAGAAAACAATGAGGCTGATAGGCTCGCATCTCAAGCTTTAAAGGGTGTGGAAGTATCGAGTAAGATTGAGATTAACTAAGGTGGTTTTTTATGGAAAACTATCTGTGGATAGAACATGAATGGAAATAAGGTCTCTCAAAATGGTAATAAGGAGACCTTAAATAAGCTATATACAAGGTGGTAATATAAATTCTCCTTGTATCGTTACAATTTGTTCATCGACACATAATTCAGAATCCATAATCTCTTTATCTGCATCTATTGAAATCTCGCATTCGTTAATAAAACAGAGTTGATCTTCTTCTGGACATTTTATATTCATTACTTGATTAACGCAGACAGTATCTTGACAACAAAGGTAGGTTATTTGTTCACATGAATTTTGGACCTCAATAGCAACTAAATAGGGAATAGAACCTACTGCTGAAATTGTAGTAAGCTCAGCATTGCACTCAATTTGTTGTTCACTATTACATGGGTCTGTAACATCAATTGATTCTTCACAAGTTCCTATAATAGTAGTTAAGCAATTAGGATCAAACGTAATTTCAGGTGGAGTACATACAATATCTAGGTGAGCAGGCACAATGATCTGGCAGCAAAATGGAACTCTGTTGTTACAAGATATTGATTGACAATTCACCATAATTCACAACTCCTTTCTTATGTGGGACAAGTTGTCGTTACGGTTGCTGTAATTTTAACGAAATTTCTTTCAGGACATTCTAATGACTCCACCTGATTTGCGCTTGGATCTAATATGCCAATAACATTACAAAAGTCGATATTATCGCAGTTGTTTCTAGTACGACACTCAAGGTCAATGCCGCACACTACATCAGAACAACATAACCAACTTGTTCTACCGCAATCATTTTTCACTTGTATGGCTACTTGGATAGGGATACATCCTTTAATGAGAATACTATTTCCATTATTATCACAATCAAGACATTCGGGATTAAAACTAATTTTGGGTGTAGAGGAAGCGAGAGATAGATAGCTAGGAAGACTAATTGTACAACAAAAGTCAGGATTAGGATCACAAGTGGGACCGATTAAGGGTCTGGTACTGGTTTGAAATGTAGGTGTTCCGGCTTTAAATCCAACATTGACACACCCTTCAAATAACTCTCCTGCAAAAGTGACACAAAATCTTATTGCAGGGTCATTTGCATTATTCCCAACTGATTCATTAAATTTAACTCCAACTAAGTTGACTTGACCGGATTGAGGGGCAGACACCTTCTCGTAGTCTGCGCTTTCCACATTTCCATTTGGAAGTACTTGTTTTGTACTTTCAACAATAGAAAATTCATCTGCAGGACAATCAACTTCTAATACCCAATTACTCAACTCATTTTCACTAGTCCCTAGCCCTTTCACATCATAGCAAAAAGTTGTGTTCGAACCATTGTAATTTCTACTAACAAATGTAAATGTGTAACCATTAAGAGTAACTGTATTTGTACATGGCATCCAGTGGAACCTCCTTCCTTATAAAGCTAATTGAAAAGGGTAGAATAGACCCTACCCTTTTGTCTTTTAATTGTGATTATGCTTCTGCTGGTGCTGGACATGATGGAAGAGTGATTGTTCCAGAAATCTCATAAATTGTGTCATTGCAACTAGTGCCTATCATAATAGGGGAATTAATGTTAGTTACTCTACTTGTATCAAAATCAATACCATCACATACCCCTTCACTAGAACAACTTGAACATAGAATTCTGTCTACACAAACTGTTCCTGTGCACCCCACTGAAGTACTGGTGCCGTTACTTGAATTGGTTACTGGTTGTGCTAAATAAAATGGAATACATCCCTCTGCCTTAACCACATCAATAACTACATCACAACTCAGCGGATTTTCTCCATCACATGGATCCGGAATTGAAACGTCTTGTTGAGTACATTGCTCAACAACACATTTAAGAGCACTCGTTTCAATTCCCACTGTTGCTGTACCATTTAAAGTGAAGTTGCTAGGAACCACCACCGTACAACAAAAATCTACTTCATTTCCACACGTCAAATCACTACAATTAACCATCTAAATTCCTCCTAAAATTTTTTGGATTAATCTACTTTTACTATCTTAGGATTTTCTCCCAAAATAATAATCTTGTAGATCATCACGTTATAGCTAATGCAATTATAAAAAGAATAGATACGGCTAATTTACCATTAATTTAGAAAATAATGTTAAATGATAAATTTGCTTATGTTAAAACTAGTTGTTATTCTTAGTGAATAAATTTTTTATTTTTTGTAAAAAGCTCTTTTTTCTTTGAGGTTCTGCATTTTCTTCAGTTAGAAGGGGAGCATTAGTAGGTTTTTTTGAGCTTTCTTCTTGTCGATTAATATTCTTCGTAACTTTTGAATAGCTTCTTCGTGTATTTCTAGTACTGCTATCATGTACTCTTTTCGTACACCCACATTCTTTTCTTGATCTTTTATCCATATTAAAAACCCTCCCTTAATTCAATAGTTCGTTTTAGAATATGTAATAAAGTTTAAGAATGAAGGTGCACTTTACCTATTACATATAAAAATGAATGAGAAAAGATAGAAAATGTGTGAATGTACAACTATCTATTCGGTTATAAAAGTACGATTGAGATCACGTAAAAACCATTTAAAAAAGCACCTGCATCAACTTGCAGGTGCTTTGCTTTTAAGAAGAAGATTATTCGACGAAAACCGGGGAGTTACAGACGCCACCTGTTAAGCATAGTTATTTTTTCAAAGCAGAACCTTTGAATTAGAAGGATTACATAAACGAAAGTAGAATATTAATTAAAAGATCAAAGTGGAGGTAGAGCTTCATGTTAAAAGATAATATTAATATTGTAACAATACCAGCGTATCGAGTGATTGGGCAGAAGTGGGAAGGTCCTTATTCTGAGGTTCCTAAATTAAAAAATGTAATAGCTAGTGTGAGTGAAAGAGTAGGAGAGTTAGAGTATGCGGTAAATCCAAAACTACAATTAGGTTTATCTTATAATTTAAGACAAGATGGATTTGTGCATTATTCAGGATATGAAGTTACAGATGATCAGCCGATTCCTGAAGGTATGCTAGAGTTTCAGGTTCCGGAAATGACCTATTTAATAACCGAACATGAAAAGGGTCAAAACATTGGTCAATCCTATGAAGAAATCTATCAATGGATAAAAGAGAATGGGTATGTTCCTTTTCAAGAGAAAGATGAAGAGTATTATGATAAGTTACCGATCAAACATGAACGTTATCCGGCCGATCGAGACTTAGATGATCCTCATTTTGATATTTTGATTCCTATTTCAAAGCAGAATCAATAGAAAAAGGTGAGCCATAAATAGCTCACCCTTTTTTATTAGTAAACTTTATCTCCATTAAAAATAGAGTTCTTCACCACAACATAGTCCACGTGACGAATGGAATCCAATGTGCTACCACCTGCATAGGAGATTGCGGATTGAAGATCTTGTTCCATTTCTTCTAACGTGTCTTTTAAAGATCCTTTATGCTCAACGAACATTTTCTTTCCTTCCACGTTCTTCTTTTCACCTTTTTGGAACTCAGAAGCGGAACCGAAATATTCTTTATATAGCTTTCCGTCTTTTTCGACTGTCTCACCTGGGGATTCTTCGTGCCCTGCAAAAAGTGATCCAATCATGACCATGGTTGCTCCGAAGCGGATCGATTTAGCAACATCACCATGTGTTCGAATGCCACCATCAGCAATGATTGGTTTGCTGGCTGCTTTTGCACACCAACGGAGAGCTGCTAACTGCCAGCCTCCTGTTCCGAAGCCAGTTTTAATCTTAGTAATACAAACCTTACCAGGTCCAATTCCAACTTTTGTTGCATCTGCACCTGCATTTTCTAACTCTCTAACAGCTTCTGGTGTTCCCACATTACCAGCAATAACAAACGTTTTGGGTAAGTGTTTTTTGATATGTTGAATCATTTCAATAACAGCATTTGAATGACCGTGCGCAATATCGATCGTAATGAATTCTGGAAGCAGTCCTTCATGTGCTAACGCTTCAACGAATCCGTACTCTTCTTGTTTTACTCCGACAGAGATGGATGCGATCAATTCACGAGCATGCATGTCTTGAATAAATGCCTTTCTTGTTTCGGGCTCAAAACGGTGCATGACATAAAAGTATCCATTTTCCGCAAGAGATGTTGAGACTTCTTCATCTATAATGGTCTGCATATTGGCAGGTACTACTGGTAGTTTAAAAGAATGGCCACCTAACGTTATGGATGTATCACATTCAGAACGGCTGTTCACCACACATTTTGCAGGAATTAATTGAACATCTTCATAATCAAATACATTTTCCACGAAAAACACCCCTAAAAGACGAATGATTTTTAATTGGTTTAAATAATTGTTCGTACATTGTGTAATTTACATGATTTTGGGTGATTTGTCAAAGGGGATCTTAACGATTGTTTGGGTTGGCGTTGATATTGTTCGTGTTTTGGTGGGGGAAGGGGGCTCAGTGTTACGAAAACAGAGCTGATCCGCTCGCAAATGAGCCTGACCGCCCGGAAACCGAGCTGCGCCGCCTGGAAATGGAGTTGGCCCGCCCGCAAACCGAGCTGCGCCGCCTGAAAATGGAGTTGGTCCGCCCGAAAACCGAGCTGCGCCGCCTGAAAATAGAGTTGGTCCGCCCGAAAATCGCCCCGCCCCGCTCGCAAACGGAGCCGTCCCGCTCGCAAATCCAGCTGCACCGCTCGGAAACAGGGTTGGCCCGCTCGCAAACGAGCCGCCCCGCTCGCAAACGGTGCTGAGCCGCTCGCAAAAGAGCCGCACCCGCTCGCAAACGGTGCCGACCCGCTCGCAAACAGCACCCCCACAGCTCAGAAAACAGCCCCAAACCCGCAATACCTTCCTACTGATAACTCTGCAACCGATCAAAGAAGTCTCTAACAAACTGATAGAACACCTTTTCTGATGGAGCTAATTCTCGATTCTTAGGTGAGATAATTCCCACTGTTCGTTTAACTTCTGGTACTTGGATCGGAAGTTTAACAGTAAATCGAGGGGTAGAGTTATAGAATGTACTATCAGGTAAAAGCGTCACACCCATTCCTGCTGAAACCAAACCCTTGATGGCATCAAGGTCAACCCCTTCAGAGGAAACGTTAGGTGTGAAGCCGGCTTGCTTACATGCATTCATCGCGATGTCGCGTAATATATAACCTTCAGGGAAAAGTACGAATGAATCATTCTTTAAATCACTTAAAAGCAATTGATCCCTTTCAGCTAAAGGGTGATTATCTGGAATAAGCGCCGAAATGTTTTCGGTAAATAAAATATGGCTATCGATGTCTGGATCTTCTCTTGGTACAGGTCCTAGAAAAGCCAAATCAATTTCGCGTTTTTTTACAGAATCAATTAAATATTGATAAGAGCCCTGACGTAAATGGAAATCAACATTCGGATGTTGATTTTTAAAGGATGATATAACGGTAGGGAGAGAGTGGTTCGCTAGACTGGTAGGAAACCCAATCCGGATTTGTCCGCGGTCTGGATCCAAATATTCCTCCACCTGCTTTGTAGCATGTTCGATCGCTTTCATAGCTGTTTTCGTATGGTCGAAGAAGATGGCCCCGATTGGAGTTAGTTTTATGTTTCTTCCTTCACGTACAAATAGTTTAACTCCAAGTTCCGCCTCAAGATTAGCAATTTGCCGACTGATGGCAGATTGAGCTACGTGTAAATCGGCTGCTGCTTCTGAAATG
Organism: Pontibacillus marinus BH030004 = DSM 16465; assembly: GCF_000425225.1. GTDB lineage: Bacteria > Bacillota > Bacilli > Bacillales > BH030062 > Pontibacillus > Pontibacillus marinus. The sequence continues at coordinate 35,733 of NZ_AULJ01000032.1, forward strand.
TGCTCTCGTTTTGCTACTTCCATGAAATAATGTAGTTGTTTTAACTCCATCATGACGGCCTCCATTTCAATTCATCTCAAAATTAGATCATTCCTATCTAAATTATATATTGTTTGAATTAGTTTGAAAACTTAAAATTAAATTTAAACCTAATTAACGTATTAAAGAAAAGTTATAGATTAGAAATGGGAGGTATATTATGAAGTACAATCAGATACCAAATTCCCAAGGTCTTTACCACCCGGAATTAGAGCATGATGCATGTGGGATTGGGCTTTACGCATCGATAAAAGGTGAAGCAACCCATGATATTGTAAAGAAAGGATTGCATATGCTTTGTCAGTTGGATCACCGTGGCGGTCAAGGAAGTGATCCTTTCACTGGAGACGGAGCAGGGTTACTAGTGCAAATCCCTGATCAATTTTTCCAGAAAACGTGTACGGAAATGAATTTACCTTCCAAGGGACATTACGGTGTTGGGATGCTCTTCTTCTCAGACGATGAAGAACGAATCGCTGAAGAGGAACGAATCAATGAAGTTATAGAAAAAGAGGGGCAAAAGGTTCTTGGCTGGAGAACTGTACCTATAAATGTCGGAAAAATCGGAATTGGAGCACAAAAAAGCTGCCCAATTGTACGCCAGGTTTTTGTTGGCGCAAGTGAAGATTTTCAAGATGAATTAGCTTTTGAGAGAAAATTATATGTGATTCGAAAGCAAATCGAGTACTGGGCTAAAAATGAGGGGCGAGATTTTTATTTTCCAAGCTTCTCAAGTCAAACCATTGTGTATAAAGGTTTGCTTTTACCAGAGCAAGTAGATGCGTTTTACGAGGATCTTCAAGACGAAGATTTCGTATCTGCATTTTCATTAGTCCATTCACGTTATAGTACAAACACGTTTCCAAGCTGGGAGCGTGCACACCCGAACCGTTATATCATTCATAATGGTGAAATCAACACATTACGAGGAAATATCAATTGGATGAGGGCGCGCGAAAGAGAAATGGTCTCTGATGCATTTGGGGATGACTTTAAGAAGCTTTTACCGATTTTAGATCAGAGTGGAAGTGACTCATCGGTATTAGATAACGCATTTGAATTCTTTGTTTTGGCTGGGCGTTCACCAGCACACGCAGCTATGATGTTGATTCCTGAACCATGGTCTCAAAATGAAAATATGAGTCCTGAAAAGAAAGCTTTCTATGAATACCATAGTACACTCATGGAGCCTTGGGATGGTCCTACATCCATCACATTTACAGATGGCAAGCAAATAGGAGCTATTTTAGACCGTAATGGACTTAGACCTGCTCGCTACTATGTCACAAAAGATGATATGATTATCTATTCCTCTGAAACGGGCGTCATTGATGTGGAAGAAGAGGATATCGTATATAAAAACAGATTGAGCCCAGGTAAGATGCTTCTGATTGATTTAGAGCAAGAGCGTATTATTTCAGATGATGAGGTGAAGTCGGATGTAGCTCAAGCTTATCCTTATCAGGAATGGCTAGATGAAAACTTGGTTCGCTTAAATGAAGAGGATGCAGAAGCTGAAAGTAAATCAGTACCTGATGTATTCACTCGCCAACATGCTTTCGGGTACACATATGAAGACATTCATAAATACCTGATTCCAATGATTACAGAAGGCAAAGACCCAGTGGGAGCAATGGGGAATGATGCTCCACTTGCGGTATTGTCTGATCGTCCTCAATCATTATTCAACTATTTCAAGCAGCTATTTGCCCAAGTCACAAACCCTCCGATTGATTCTATTCGTGAGAAACTCGTGACCTCTACGATTACCTATCTAGGTGCTGAAGGAGACATTTTACATCCGGGTGAGGATAACTGTCATCGTCTTCGAATTGATTCACCAGTTCTGTCAGAAGGCCAATTCAGACAAATCGAAAGAGATAAATATCCAGAATTTAAGAGCCGAATTATAGATGCTTTATTTGTTGATGATCTTGAAGCGGAGTTAGAAGAGATTTGTGAGGAAGCAGAGAAAGCAATTGATGACGGTGTGAATTTACTTGTTGTATCTGACCGGAACATGAGCGAGACACAAGTTCCTGTACCAACATTATTAGCAACAAGCGCATTGCACCAACATCTCGTTCGTGAACGTAAGCGTACTGAAGTGAGCATTATAGTCGAGTCGGGTGAAGCGAGAGAGGTACACCATTTTGCTGCTTTAATTGGTTACGGGGCTGATGCAATCTATCCGTATCTAGCTTATGAAACGTTAGCCCAGACAGTTGAAGATGATGAAGCATTAAATATTTCTGAGACTGAAGCGGTCCAGAAATATCGAGAAAATGTAACAACAGGTATCGTAAAAGTTATGTCCAAGATGGGAATTTCAACGATCCAAAGTTACCGAGGAGCTCAAATATTTGAAGCTTTAGGGATCAGTCAAAAAGTTATTGATCGTTACTTTACTGGTACAGTGTCACAGCTAGATGGAATCGATCTCGATATTATTGCAAAAGAAGCGAAAGAGAGACATGAGGTAGCTTATCGAGATACGTTTAATCAAACATTAGAATCCGGCAGTGACTTCCAATGGAGAAAAAATGGAGAGTTTCATGCCTTTAATCCAACTACCATTCACAAATTACAGTGGGCTTGTCGTAGAAACGATTATGAATTATTTAAGGAATACTCTGAAGCCGCTAACGAAGAGCGTATGAGTTTTCTGAGAAACTTATTTACCTTTAAGGAAGAATCGCCATCTATTCCTATAGAAGAGGTAGAGTCTACTGATTCCATCGTTCAGCGTTTTAAAACCGGAGCGATGTCTTACGGTTCCTTAAGCCAAGAAGCGCATGAAGCTTTAGCGATTGCGATGAACCGAATTGGAGGCAAGAGTAATAGCGGTGAAGGTGGGGAAGACGCAGACCGATTCAAACCGGATGAGAACGGAGACCTTCGTAGAAGTGCTATTAAACAAATTGCTTCTGGTCGCTTTGGAGTAAAAAGTCATTATCTTGTGAATGCTGAAGAGCTTCAAATCAAAGTAGCTCAAGGAGCGAAGCCTGGTGAAGGTGGTCAGCTTCCTGGTAAAAAAGTTTATCCATGGATTGGTGATGTCCGAGGTTCAACTCCGGGTGTGGGATTGATTTCACCACCGCCACATCACGATATTTATTCCATCGAGGATCTTGCACAACTGATTTACGACTTGAAGAACTCAAACCGAGACGCACGTATTAGTGTGAAGCTGGTTGCTAAATCCGGAATTGGTACAATCGCTGCTGGTGTAGCAAAAGGTGCAGCCGATGTGATCGCCGTGAGTGGTTATGATGGAGGTACCGGAGCATCACCGAAAACGAGTATTAAGCACGCAGGTCTACCATGGGAGCTAGGCTTATCAGAAACGCATCAAACACTAATGTTAAACGGTCTTCGCGATCGAGTGACGTTAGAGACGGACGGAAAACTGATGACAGGTAAAGATGTTGTTATGGCTTCTTTGTTAGGAGCAGAAGAATATGGCTTTGCAACGGCTCCATTAGTAGTTCTTGGCTGTATTATGATGCGTGTTTGTCATAAGGATACATGTCCAGTTGGGGTTGCAACCCAAAGCCCAGAACTACGTAAGAAATTTACGGGGCAAGCGGATCACATCGTAAATTACATGTATTTTGTTGCAGAAGAAATGCGTGAAATTATGGCAGAGCTCGGATTCCGTACTGTAGAAGAAATGGTAGGTCGTACGGATGTATTAGATGTAAGTGACCGTGCCAAAGCACATTGGAAAGGGAAGAATCTTGATCTATCCAAACTAATTTATCAACCAGATGGAGCTCGTACTTGTCAAAAAGAGCAAAATCACGGTATCGATCAAACGCTGGATGTAGAGAGAATCCTTCCTAAAGTTTCCGGGGCTATCAAAACGAAAAAGCCAATCAAAGCAGATTTCCCAATTAAAAATATTAACCGAACTGTAGGTACAATCGTCGGAAGTGAAATCTCCAAACGTTACGGTGAAGAGGGATTGCCTGCAGATACAATTTCACTACGTTTTAGAGGATCAGCGGGTCAGAGCTTTGGTGCATTCGTTCCAAAAGGCCTTTCCCTTCTATTAACGGGTGACGCGAACGACTATGTTGGAAAAGGCTTATCTGGCGGTAAGATCGCCGTTTCAAAACCAAATGACGTGCCGCAGTCTAGCGATGATGTCATTATCGGAAATGTTGCCTTTTACGGCGCTACAGATGGCGAAGCGTATATTAATGGTCGAGCAGGAGAACGATTTGCTGTTCGTAATAGTGGAGCAAATGTCGTGGTCGAAGGAATCGGAGATCACGGATGTGAATATATGACAGGCGGCCGTGTAGTCGTTTTAGGTGACGTTGGTAAAAACTTTGCAGCTGGTATGTCAGGTGGCGTCGCTTATGTATTAACGGAAGATCATGAAGCGTTTAAATCGCTTTGTAACCAAGAATTGATCGACTTTGAACAATTGTCAGACCTTGAAGAAATTACTGAAGTTCATTCGATGATTCAAGCTCATTGGGACCATACAGGTAGTCTTCAAGCAGGTAAGCTGCTCAGTAATTGGAAAGAATCCGTACCGAAGTTTGTTAAAGTAATCCCACATGACTTTAAGCAAATGCTACAACAAATCGAAGCGAAAAGAGCTGGCGGTTTATCTGATAAAGAAGCGAGCTTAAGCGCATTTCAAGAAAAGTTTTCAAAAGGAAAACCATCTACAAACAAACCTGTTTTAGCAGGGAAGTAAGAAAGGAGAGAGGTAAATGGGGAAAGCAACTGGATTCATGGAAATCGCACGTGAAGAAGCAGCAGAAAGAAGCCCTGGTGAACGTATAAAAGACTGGAATGAATACGTTGCCCCTTTCTCGGATGAGGAAATGAAAAGGCAAGGAGCTCGCTGTATGGATTGCGGAACTCCTTTCTGTCACACAGGGATGGAGATTAAGGGTGTGGCAACAGGGTGCCCAATCAACAATCTGATCCCGGAATGGAACGACCTTGTCTATCGTGGAAGGTGGAAGGAAGCTTTAGAAAAGCTCCAAAAAACAAACAATTTCCCTGAATTCACAGGGCGGGTTTGCCCCGCCCCTTGTGAAGGTGGGTGTACACTAGCAATTTCTGACCCAGCGGTAGCCATTAAGGATATCGAACGTACCATTATCGATAAAGGTTTCGAAAATGGGTGGATCACCCCTCGCATCCCTGAAGCTAGAACAGGGAAACGTGTAGCCGTTATTGGTTCAGGTCCAGCAGGCTTAGCTGCTGCAGACCAACTCAACCAAGCAGGCCATTCCGTAACGGTTTATGAACGTTCAAACCGTGCTGGTGGATTGTTAACGTACGGCATCCCTAACATGAAGTTAGAAAAAGATATCGTACAACGCCGTATTGATTTGTTAGAGCAAGAAGAGATTCAAATTGTAACGAATACAGAGGTTGGTAAGGATATTACCGCTGAAGAATTACAAAATCAACACGATGCTGTAATTTTATGTACAGGAGCTCAAAAGCAACGTGATATGAACATTCCTGGACGTGACGCTAAAGGTATCCATTTTGCGATGGATTACCTAACAGCCTCAACACAAAAGTTATTTAATGAAGATACTCAAGATCAATATATTAATGTTGAAGGAAAAGACGTTATTGTAATCGGTGGAGGAGACACAGGAGCTGACTGTGTTGCCACAGCTCTTCGACAAAAATGTAAGAGTGTTGTGCAATTTGGCAAACACCCTCAAAAGCCACTTAAGCGTACTGAGGATAACTTATGGCCAGAGCCACCAGATGTGTACACATTGGATTACGCCTATAAAGAGGCAGAGGGTGAGTTCGGAAAAGACCCGCGCCGTTACTCTATTCAAACAAAAGAATTCGTAACAGATGAAAACGGTGCTTTGAAAGAACTTCACACGATCCAACTGGAAAAGGTGAAAGACGAAGAAAGAGGATTTGTTCATCGCGAAATTCCAGGAACAGAACAAATCTGGCCTGCCCAACACGTATTCATCGCCATTGGCTTCGAAGGTCCTGAACAGCCTGTATTAAAACATTTCGATGTCAATACGACTGAAAGAAGCTGCGTGGATGCGAAGTATGGAGAGTACACAACTAGTGTAGAAGGCGTATTTGCTGCAGGCGACGCCAGAAGAGGGCAAAGCTTGATTGTGTGGGCGATTAACGAAGGTCGTGAAGTTGCTCATGAGGTAGATGAATATTTAATGGGTGTTTCTTACTTGCCATCATAAGATGAGGGTCTAGTCTCCGGGTTGGAGGCTAGGCTTTTTTTGTGTTGCGCCTGAATCTGGGGTGGGAGCGCCTGAATCTGAGATACGAGCGCCTGAATCTGAGATGCGAGCGCCTGAATCGGAGGTGGGAGCGCCTGAATCGGAGGTGGGAGCGCCTGAATCGGGGATGCGAGCGCCTGAATCGGAGGTGGGAGCGCCTGAACCGGAGATGCGAGCGCCTGAATCAGAGTTGCGATCGCCTGAACCGGAGATGCGATCGCCTGAACCGGGAATGCGAGCGCCTGAACCCAGGATCAGAGCGCCTGAACCGGAGATGCGAGCGCCTGAACCGGAGATGCGAGCGCTTGAATCCGAGATGCGAGCGCCTGAATCCGAGATGCGATCGCCTGAACCGGAGATGCGATCGCCTGAATCGGAGAAGCGATCGCCTGAACCCGGAATGCGAGCGCCTGAATCGGAGGTACGAGCGCCTGAACTGGAGATGCGAGCGCCTGAACCGGAGATACGATCGCCCGAACCCAAGATACGAGCACCTAAACCCGAGCCGAGCCCCGTACCCACCCACACCAAACCATTCATCAAAATTTTCAGATAAATAGATTGACAGAAACCCACTTAAAAGGTAAGGTTATGATAAAGATATTACACAAATACAATAGAACGAATTATTTTTGTCATACGAAAGTTCGCTTGGGTGTGGCTTATTTTCAAAACAAAAATGAAAGCGCTTTAAAACAAGCTCTAGTCAATCAACATAACTTATTACATTCGTTGCCACCAACCTACATAAAGAAAATAGCCCGAGCCTATCCAGACTAACAAATCTCTCAAGTTGTTCTCAGTTATGTAACATAAAGATTTAACATCGTAATTTTGATGTAATGAAATAAGAGGAGGTCATAAAATGGATGTCTTAACATCATTTGAGCGTTTGTCAGATGAAGAGAAGTATGAGCATTTTATGAAGCGTATTGAAGCAGGAGAAAAAATTGAAGCAGATGATTGGATGCCAGAGGAGTACCGCCAAACGTTAATCAAACTGATTTCCATGCACGGAATTAGTGAGATCATGGGCGCACTTCCTGAGAAAGAATGGGTTCCGAAAGCGCCTACTCTACGTCGTAAATTAGGCATTATGGCTAAGGTCCAAGACGAAATGGGGCATGGTCAGCTGTTACTACGCGTAGCTGAGGATCTCATGAAGCCTTACGGAAGAAACCGTGAAGACATCATGCAGGATCTATTTACAGGTCGTCTGAAGTTCCACAACGTTTTCCATATGCCTGCACCAACTTGGGGAGATGCTGGTTTAATCGGCTGGCTTGTTGATGGAGCGGCGATTATGACGCAAACGAACATGTTAAAAGCATCTTATGGACCATACGCACGAGCACTTCAACGGATTTGTGCAGAGGAAGTTTTCCACGCACAGCATGGTGAAGCGATCATCATGGCACTTGCTGAAGGAACAGAGGAGCAAAAGGCGCTTATCCAAGATTCGCTAAATCGCTGGTGGGATTCCTTGCTTATGTTCTTCGGGCCTGCATCAGCAGATACAACAGGTTCATCTAAGCAAGATATCACGGTTAAATACAAAATCCGTTCCAAGACCAATGAACAGCTTCGTCAGGATTTCTTTTCAAAATATGTTCCGAGAATCCTTTCTCTTGGCTTAGAGATTCCAGATGAAACGATGCACTATGACAAAGAAAATGAAACATGGGTGTACCAGCAGCCAGACTGGAATGAATTTAAGAATATCGTGAAAAACAACGGACCAAAATCGAAGGATCGCCTTGACCTGCGCAAAAACGCATACGATCAAAACGCTTGGGTCCGCAAAGCACTTAGTCCAGATAATCAAGCAATCTAATCGAACTAGACATAAATGTGAGGAGGTCTTTTTATGGACGAAACAGGTAAAGGGTTTTACCAAGAATTTGAAGTGTTTAGTAAGCGTACATTTAAATCTCCTTTCCAGCACCAATTCAGCTTACTGGCACCGAATGAAGAATTAGCAATCGTAATGGCGCAGGAGAACTTCATGAGACGTGAGCCAGTAGCTGATATCTGGGTTGTGAAACGTTCAGATATTCGCATGCTGGATCAGGAGGAACGTGAAGGGCTTCAACGCTTAGATAACAAGGACTACCGAAATACGAAAGGGTACGGCTATTTGAAAAAGAAATGGCGTGACTACGAGCAAAACATGCTTGATGAAAAAGAGATCCTTTCATGGGGAGGGGATGACTAATGAAAACCGTAGAAGAAGCAAAACAAGATGCATCCTATAAAAGTGCGTTAACTGAGCTATTGTACCAGTTAGCAGATGATGATTTTATCGTCGCTTACCGTGGCTCAGAATGGCTTGGATTAGCTCCCCACATTGAGGAAGATGTAGCTTTTTCATCTATCAGTCAGGATACGATGGGGCACGCTACGATGTTTTATCAACTATTAGAGGAGCTAGGTGAAGGCGATGCTGATCACTTAGCACATGGCCGTACACCAGCTGAACGCAAAAACGCCATCATTTTAGAAGAAGTGAATGGACCTGGACATTATTTGAAAGAGCCACGCTATGACTGGGCTTTTGCCGTTGTTCGTCACTACTTCTATACACTAGCAAAGAAAATTCGAATGGAATCTGTAAAACAATCATCCTATGAACCACTGCAGCATGTAGCTGTGAAGGTGAACATGGAGTTGTACTACCACCACATGCACTGGAAAACTTGGTTCATGCAGCTTACCGGCACACAGGGAGAGGCGCGCGAACGCATGTTAACAGCAGTAGAAACCGTACTTGAAGATTTCGGAGGCGTTCTAACCCTAGGACCCAAAGAAGATGAAATCACTAAGCACGGATTGATTGAAGGAGAAGAATTCCAACGAAAAAGATGGTTACAAGAAATAAAACCTATATTTGAATCATTAAATATAGAGATGCCTAAAGCACTTGGCATGAAGCGTGGAAATGGGCGAGCAGGTGAACACACTGAGGATTTAGATTCTGCAATTGACACGTTAACTGAAGTGTATCGCCAAGATCCTGCCGCTACATGGTAATACGCCTCGCAACTAAGAAATATCATGAAAAGGAGGCGAAGAATCTATGACTCTAGTGAAAGACAGTGTGATGACGAGTTTGGAATCTGTAAAAGATCCTGAAATCGATACAGTGAGTGTGATCGATTTAGGAATGGTAGAGGATGTATCTTTTGAAGATGGGCATGTCTCCGTCAAAATGTTGCCGACTTTTATGGGCTGCCCTGCACTCGAAATCATTCAAAAGAATGTGGAAGAAGCTCTCTATAAAGTTGAGGGCGTCGATTCAGTTGAGGTGAAATTCATCAACAACCCACCTTGGACATCCGATCGGATTACGGAGCAAGGACATGTGCGCTTACGTGAATTCGGTATCGCACCACCACCAACGCACTCCGACAGTGGGGAATGGCACGTAGATTGCCCGTATTGTGGATCCACGTACACCACGATGGAAAACATTTTTGGACCAACTGCCTGCCGAAGCATTTTGTATTGTAAAGGCTGTAAAAATCCATTTGAAGCTATGAAACCAGTATCTACAATCATGTAGGAAGAGTGAGGCTTTACTAAGGCCTCACTTTACATAAAATTTAAAGGGGATGAATCCGAATGATTAAAATGATTGCATTGTACAAACACCCAGAAGATAAAGAAGCATTTGATGAGCACTACTTTAACACGCACAGTCCAATTACTGCGAAAATCCCAGGACTTCGCGACATGAAAGTTACGAAGATGCTAGGTTCTCCAATGGGAGGCGAAGCGAAGTACTATTTAATGGCGGAAATGTACTATGATTCTATGGAAGCTTTCCAAGAAGCAATGAAAACGGACGAAGCAAAAGCGTCTGGTAAAGATGTGATGAGTTTTGCAGGCGATCTTGTAACCATGATGATTGGTGAAGAGATCGATGAGTAAGTTTGAATTCATTGAAACGACGATCATTGATGGCGTTGGTTTCATTGAGTTAAATCGTCCTGAGGTACTCAATGCGATTAACCGAGGTATGGTGTCAGAGCTCGTATCTACTATGAAGGAGTTCGATCGTGATGATCATGTTAAAGTTATCGTTTTAACCGGAAAAGGACGCGCTTTTGCAGCTGGGGCAGATATCGATGAGATGGCCCAAGATTCTCCGATTGACCTTGAACTCTTGGATCAATTTGCTGAATGGGATCAAATGCTACAGGTGAAAAAGCCTGTCATAGGTGCTGTGAACGGATTTGCCCTAGGTGGAGGCTTTGAATTGGCTTTATCCTGTGACATGCTTTTTGCTACAGAAACAAGTCAGTTCGGTTTTCCAGAAGTTAATCTTGGCGTTATGCCAGGAGCTGGCGGAACCCAACATCTAACGAAAATCATGGGCAAGAAAAAAGCACTGGAATGGTTGTGGACAGGAGAAAAGATGTCAGCAGATGAAGCGATACACTATGGCATCGTCAATCGTTTAATTGCTCCTGAACTCCTTATTGAAGAAACCATGAAGTTTGCTAAAAAAGTAGCAAAACAGCCTCCTTTAGCTGTTCGCTTAATTAAAGAATCCGTTGATAAGGCGGTCGATTACCCACTGGATGAAGGCATGAAGTTTGAACGTAAAAACTTCTACCTACTCTTCTCATCAGAGGATCAAACAGAAGGTATGAACGCATTTATCGAAAAACGTAAACCGCAATTCAAAGGAAAGTAGAGGTGATCGCATGTACGAAACCATTTTGTATAACGTGGACCAAGGTGTCGCGACGATTACCTTGAACCGTCCTGATAGTCTTAATGCTTTTACAAAACAACTAAATGATGATGTACGTAAAGCTGTTAAACAAGCATCGGGTGACTCGGACGTTCGCTGCATTGTCATAACCGGAGCTGGTCGAGCGTTTTGTTCAGGCCAAGACTTAAAAGATGTGGGAGAATCAGCTGACTTTGGTGAAGTGTTGCGCAATAACTATCATCCAATGGTGCGAGAGATCGAACGTTGTGAGAAGCCTGTTATCGCTGCAGTAAACGGTGTTGCAGCTGGAGCTGGATTTAGTTTAGCTCTTGCATGTGACTTCCGAATTGCTTCAGAAAAATCGAGCTTCATCCAAGCGTTCATTCACATTGGCTTAGTCCCAGATGCGGCTAACCTTTATTACTTACCAAAATTGATCGGAGAGGCCAAAACGATGGAATTGGCTGTATTGGGCGATAAAATCTCTGCTGAGACAGCTCAACAATACGGACTCCTAACGAAACTTGTGTCTTCTGATAATTGGGAGGATGAAGTAAACGCGTTTGCTGGTCGACTAGCCGCTATGCCGACAAAAGCGATTGGGCTGATTAAACGCTCAATCAAAGCAAGCTGGAACATTACCTTTGATGAATATTTAGAAAAAGAAGCCTATGGTCAGCGCATTGCTGGACTTACTGATGATTTTGAAGAAGGCGTTCAAGCTTTCATCGATAAACGTAAACCAGCTTTTCAAGGGAAATAATCTGGATTTGGACGTGAACTAGATTATATACAAAATGATCAGCATTCTTTCATAGGAAGGAAATCGTCCAAAGAATCTAGTAGGCGTTTGATTTCGAAGTGACAAGAATGCGAGCACACCCTGTGGCTGTGTTTGCATTCTTTTTCTTTTAACGTATAAACGGAACAAATATCAGTAACCATCTTCTAATCACATGAAGGAGGAACAAATCATGATCCAAAACGTTGTCGTTATCGGCTCAGGTGTTATGGGGCGCGGAATAGCGTATGTCAGTGCCTGTGGCGGATTTAATACCACACTTGTAGATATAAAAGATGAACAACTACAAAACGCAGAACAGGAACTCTCCTCGATTTTCCAAAAAGGTGTTGATCGCGGGAAATTGACACAAGAAAATATGCAAAAGTCAAAGAGCAATCTCTCTTACTCTACCAATCTAGCAGAAGCGGCAGGTCAGGCAAATCTGATCATTGAAGCGGTTCCTGAAAAAGCTGAAATCAAGCAAAGCGTATTTAACACGATTGATGAGCACGCACCTGCGTCTTGTTATTTTGCAACGAACACATCCACGATGAGCCCAACGGAAATCGGTTCTTATACGAAGCGACCTGAAATGGTCATCGCCATGCACTTTTTCAACCCTGTACATAAAATGCCACTTGTTGAAATTGTCCGTGGCCTAGAAACATCAGACGAAACAGCACAAGTCATTAAAGAAACTGCTGAAAAAATGGGGAAAGAAACCGTTGTGGTAAACGAATTCCCTGGCTTTGTGACCAGTCGAATTAGTGCACTAGTCGGAAATGAAGCGTTCTATATGCTGCAGGAAGGTGTAGGTTCCCCTGAAGAGATCGATAAAGCAATCAAAATGGGATTGAACTACCCAATGGGGCCTTTTGAACTCGGTGATCTAGTCGGATTAGACGCTCGTCTGAATAACTTAAAATATCTACACGAAAAGCTTGGCGAAAAGTATCGTCCAGCGCCATTGCTTGAACAATATGTAAAAGCAGGCCGCCATGGTCGCAAAACAGGAAAAGGCGTGTACGATTACTCAGAATAGAAAGGGTGAAAAACATGAGAGAAGTAGTCATTGTCGATGCTGTGAGAACGCCAATCGGTCGGTACAAAGGAGCGCTTAAATCCATTCGACCTGATGATTTAGGGGCGATTGTCATTAAAGCACTTTTAGACCGAAATCCGGACGTACCGGCTGAGGAACTTGAAGAAGTTATTTTAGGAAACGCCAACCAAGCAGGTGAAGACAACCGAAACGTAGCTCGTATGTCTGCTTTACTTGCAGGGCTTCCAGTTGGTGTAGCAGGTACAACGATTAATCGTTTGTGTGGGTCTGGTTTAGATGCCGTTAACTATGCAGCCCGTGCAGTGATGGTAGGAGAAGGGGATATCTTTATTGCTGGTGGTACGGAAAGCATGACACGTGCGCCCTATGTGATGGGGAAACCTGAAAAAGAATTCCCACGTGGCAATATGGAGATGTTCGATACGACAATTGGCTGGCGTTTTGTAAATGACAAGCTAGCCGAAATGTACGGTACAGACTCTATGCCAGAAACGGCTGAAAATGTAGCAAAACTGCATCATGTCTCCCGTGAGGATCAGGATGCTTTTGCATATGAGAGCCAGCAAAGAGCCAAAACAGCGATGGAAACTGGCCGTTTCACTGAGGAAATTGTTCCAGTCTCTTATCATGACCGAAAAGGAAATGAAATTGTGGTATCAGAAGATGAACATCCGAGACCAACCACAACACCTGAAAAATTAGCAAAACTTAACCCTCTTTTCCCTGGGGGGACAATCACGGCAGGAAATGCGTCTGGTATCAATGATGGTGCCTCTGCATTACTCATTATGACAGCAGATAAAGCGAAAGAACTTGGCTTAAAACCACTTGCAAAATATAAAGTCTCAGCTACTGCTGGACTAGAGCCTGCAGTCATGGGATTAGGCCCTATCTATGCAACGAGAAAAGCGATTCAACGTTCCGGCGTCTCTATTGATCAACTAGGATTAGTCGAATTGAATGAAGCGTTTGCCTCTCAATCACTAGAATGTATGAATCAACTAGAATTAGATCCTTCTCGTGTAAACGTTAATGGAGGGGCTATTGCGTTTGGTCACCCATTAGGCGCAAGCGGAGCTCGTATCTTGACAACGCTAGTTCACGAAATGAAAAAGCAAGATGTCGAGTACGGACTCGCTACAATGTGTGTCGGTGTAGGTCAAGGAATCGCCACGATCGTTGAAAACGTATAAGAAGGAGAGGAAAGTTTTGAGTTCAATCCAATATGAAATTAAAGAACACATTGCATACGTTACACTGAATCGACCAGATGCTTTGAACTGCTTTAATTATGATACCTTACACCAATTAGGGGAGATCGTTTCTGATATTCACGTGAACCCTGAAGTCCGTGTTGTAATTTTTACAGGAGCAGGTGAAAAAGCATTTAGTGCTGGTGCAGATCTGAAGGAAAGACGAACACTAACGGAAGCGCAAGTTCGTCGTAACGTCAAAAAGATTCGTGACGTTTTTAACGCAGTAGCTGAATTACCTCAACCAACAATCGCGGCAGTTAATGGCTATGCATTTGGTGGAGGGTTTGAGTTGATGCTTGCCTGTGACTTCCGTATTGCAGTAAATGATACAAAAATGGGTCTCACTGAGCTAAGCTGGGCGATTATACCTGGAGCGGGTGGAACGCAACGTTTACCTCGTTTAATCGGTGAAATGAGGGCGAAAGAGTTAATTTTGACTGCTAAAAAATTAACATCAGAAGAAGCGTATGAATACGGCATTCTTCTAAAGGTTGTAGGAAGAGATAATCTGATGCACTCCTCTGAGACATTGGCTGAACAAATCATGGCAAACGGGCCTGTGGCAGTTCAACAAGCTAAATATGCGATCAGTAAGGGTGTCGAAGTGGATCTGCAAACGGGCATGGCGATCGAGTCTAAAGCCTATGAAGTTACAATTCCAACAACAGATCGGATCGAGGCTCTTGATGCGTTTAAAGAAAAGCGGAAGCCTGTATTCGAAGGGAAGTAAGAACTTCAGACTTTCATTGTTCCAAGATTTTAAATTTGATAAAATAGTTTCTAACTGTAAAACGGTAAAGGGATGTTGGCATGAATACACGATCAATGATTTTCACCTTATATGGAGACTACATTCGCCACTATGGCAATCACATATGGATTGGAAGCTTAATTCGGTTTTTAAAAGAGTTTGGACATAACGAGCAAGCCGTCCGTGCAGCTGTCTCACGCATGAGTAAGCAGGGATGGCTAAAAGCTGAAAAGAAAGGGAACAAAAGCTATTATTCTCTTACTGAACATGGTGTGAAGCGTATGGACGAAGCGGCCAAACGTATTTTTAAATTCAAGCCGGATGAGTGGGATGGAAAGTGGCGTATGCTCCTTTACACAATCCCTGAAGAAAAACGAAGCATTCGTGATGAATTGCGGAAAGAGCTTGTTTGGAGCGGTTTTGGCACTCTTTCACCGAGTTGTTGGATCTCCCCAAATAATCTGGATGATAAGGTTCACTCGCTCATTCAAAAATATGAGATCTCCGATTACATCGACTTTTTCATTGCCTCTTACGACGGTCCAGGGGAAAATCAACGTTTAGTTGAGAAGAGCTGGGACTTAGAAGACATCAATGAAAAATACAATGACTTTATCGCGCATTATAGTCAAAAGTTCATTATTGACCGTAACAAAATAAAAAAAGGCGAAATGACTGACGCCGAATGTTTTGTTGAACGCACAAAGCTCGTTCACGAATATCGGAAATTCTTATTCGTTGACCCAGGACTACCAGAAGAGTTATTGCCTGAAAAATGGTATGGCAACCACGCAGCTATGCTTTTCAGCGACTACTACAAAGAACTCGCTGAACCAGCAAATCGATTCTTCGAGAGTGTATTCCAGGACGGTAATGAAATTCATAACAAAGATGAATCCTATAATGTACTGAATCATCCATTAATGACAGATTAAGCAGGCTCACGTAGTCTGCTTTTTTCTTATGAAAGGAAGAACCATTGAATATGAAACCATTTACGAAAAGCGTAATTCATATTATTAGAGATATTCCAGAAGGAAAAGTTATGAGCTATGGACAAATAGCCAAACATGCTGGCAGCCCAAGAGGTGCACGCCAGGTCGTTCGCATCTTACATACAATGAGTTCGAAATATGAACTACCTTGGCATCGAGTCGTAAATGCCAAAGGGGAGATAGCCATCAAGGATGAAGAGGGGAGTTTTGAGCAGAAGCAGCGGTTGGAAGATGAAGAGGTTGTTTTTGCTAGTGAGTATAAAGTAGATATGGGCGCAAGTCGATACGAACCTGAGTAAAGGAACACTTATGGAGCATGGCTCTGTGAGTGTTTTTTATTGACTAAAGATCCTGTAAAAATGAATCAATTAAAGATAACAGGTGTTAGATCCAGAGTTCCTCTGATATAGTATGTTTATGGAAAATTAAGGTTGGGGGTCCGATTTCATGTCTACAAAACTGATCTATAGAATAATCGTTTTTATTTTAGTAGTTACATTGGTGATTATTGGGAATATGTACCGAAAAGAGAGAGTTGAAAACGAAGAGAATTATGAGGATTTTTTAAATGACTTACATTTTAATTTATATCATGCGATAGATTATGCTGAAACCATTCAGGAGAAGAAACCAAAGGGGGATTCCTTAGATGATTTTTTGCATGGATTCGAAGGGAAGATGATGAGACTTTATTATTTAGTTGGCTTTAGTCGGAGTTATGTGGATTTAAATGTCCCTAAACATTTTTTCTATCAATCTCCTAAGATAATTTTAGAAGGATTTTATATACAGGAAGAGATAAATAAAAAGAGGATTCCTCCATTTAATCAAGATGGGAAGTTAGATAAGGAAGAACTTCTAATCCTTGAAACGATGACTGGTTATATGAAACAAGTTAAAAGAGGAATAGAAGTTTCATCGAATAAGGTGAACACTGAACTTCCAAAAGATAAATTAGAACAGCTTATTTTTAAGCAAGTATCACATAATTATCCCAAAACATATTTTGATGCTATAAATAAGTAGAGAGTTATATTATGAAGTTAGGAGAAAAACAGTGAAACATTTACATATCTTATTCATCTTATTGTTTATGGTTGGATGTAGTGGCGATCAAATGCACACGTATAATACATCTAAGTTGAAGCATGAAATAACGAAACTAAACTTTAATCCAATGATTCCTAAAACCTTACCTTTTAAGCCAGAAAATATAAAAATAAAAACACCGGAAATGGGTGGGGGAAGAATGCTATCAGTAAAATTTTACAATGAAGATAATGATTATTTATTACTTGGTGTTATGAAGGGGCAAAGAAATGTTATCGACTTCACTCAAGATAAGGTTGTAATAAATGATTCACTTACAGGAAAGTATGGAGTTGGTCCAAATGGTGGGAAGGTTTTGAAATGGGAAAAGGAAGATATATTTTATCAATTATCTTCGCCTCAAAATTTCTCCAAAGACCAATTGATTGATGTTGCAGAGAGCTTTGTTGGGGTTGAGAAATAGGCTAACTGATATATGAATGATTTTAGTTAATATCTTGAAACTGAGTCTTCATTTAAAGGGCCATTATGTTGAAGACTTGGATTCGAGATAAGTACATTAAAGTTTCATTTCTCATAGAGGATAATACTTCTGAATATAGAAAATAAATATAAATAAGTATTATTAGGGGGAGAAACAATGGAAGAAGATTGGACTACATTTTCACCTCTAGGACTAACACTCAAATATGATTACATAGAAATAGATATTCCAAACAATTATGGACATGTAAACATTGTAGACGTAGAAAAACAACAAATTATTTTGGAACTTTTTATTGACCTAAATAAACAAGAAGTTAAAAAGAGTGGCTCATTAGAAGGTTATAGTATAAAAGAGGATGACCTCATAATGGAGATTACTGGCAATGTTACCTACTTCATTGAGGAAGGTATATCTAATCCGTGACTAAATATACTTTTATTTCAGTTAAGGATATTACTACTTCCTCACACCTTTATTAATGTGAAAAGTATTATTAGCTCTAGAATTTATTTTAATTGGAGGATATTTGATGGAAAAAATTATTGATCAAGATAAAGAAAATGTTAGCTCAAAGTATCTTATTATTTCTTTAATGAGCTTGCTAACTCTTCGGAAAGTTAAGATGTTAGAAGCGAAAAGAAAAGAGCTTCGAAATGATATATATAAAGTTTATAACCACTCAAAAAATGAGTGATATATCTTGAAGTCAATTTTCCATAAACGGGCGCAATTCTTTAATAAGAGTTTGCGTCCAATTTGTACTCTTCATGATAAGTTTAGATATATTACATATTTGGTGTAACATACATATTATCTATCTTTATCAACTTTACTTCATTTTTGGAATTCTTTTCTTTATTAAAGGATGCAGGGATAATTTTTAATTTCACTACAGCTTTTCCTTTAGTTCTTTCTCCATATATTTCATAATTATTGTAATTGATTAAATAATGGACCTCATACCATTTAGGAGTGGACTTATCTTGTACTAATGTTACTCGTAGAATATCTTTCTTATTATAACTCCAATCGATATTTGAGCCTAGCTTTTCATGTAATATTTCAGTTAAATCTGGCTCTATTAATGATTTAAACATATCATGAGTTGTAGCATAGGACTTAAGGTGATGAAAATCATCCTTCTTAGAATTAACGGCTATAGGAATATTCATCAGGAATAATATTAAGGTCATAAAGATTATTAAAACCCTTTTCATAAAATGTTCACCTCATTATTTATTTGTTTTAAACGGAATCTTTACCTTTTCTATTTAAAACGTATTGTTATTTTTTACTCTTGAAGAAAGTTTATTCGTTATATCTTATGTACGGGCTATTTCTTATGCAAGATTTAGAAATGATCTCTTCAGCAAAATGGGTGACGATTACTGAACAAAAGCAGTAGCTTTTTTGATTAAGGGGGGCGTTAGTTAAAGAGCACATATGTGATTTATCTCGATTTCAAGTTTTCAGTAAACGGGCGCAAACCTGGAATAAGGTTATGCCCTTTATATTTGTCTTGATCGTATAAATAAGGATAATTAATTGGTTATTTATGTTGAAATTTTAATTAGTTTGTTAACAAATGTACTTAAGCTAACTGGGAGTTATGTGGAAGAAGGATATTTTACTTCTGTTGAAGAAGTAATTTAAATAAATGCTCTTTCAAGTTAATGCAGTGGTAGGGGATATTAAATATGGATCTGAAATTAATAGAAAATGAAAATGAGCTCAGGATCACCATTTATAACGGAGTATGCTTAAATGAATATCAAGACTTAGCTAAAAGATGGAATGAAATGTTGTCGTTTGTTCACCATGAATTGTTGGACTATATCCATGATGATAGTTTGTGTTTTGATGACAGTGAAGATTCATTTCCAGTACGTAGCAAATTAACAGGAAATTATTATATAAATTCTGTTTCTTATATTAATCACGTTAATCCAGTGGGATATCAGATTATGATAGAAACAAGACTTACAGAACATATACCGACAGGTGAGGATGATTATTTAGGGTTAGAAGTGACTTTATTTACAAGGTCTGTGAATCATAATTTTGAAGTATGGAGTATCGATAGCTCTTCAATTTAGAAATACCGTTTATTTCAAAGATTAACATATGGATAAATGAAAATATTTTTAGTTGAAGATCATATTTTTAATTTATCTCGAATTCAAGTGTTCATTAATCGGGCGCAATTCTGGAGTAAGGAAAGCCCGTTTTTTATTTATCTTGATATATTATAACCTCTAGGTTTAACTGGATATTTGTATGTTATAAGAATTGAATTAGTTGTGAGAAAATGTACCTATACTAAGGGCTAGTTGAGTTAAAAAGAGAAGTACGAAATGTGGTGATGTTATGAATGATAATTCTTCCTATCAATGTTGTTTTTGTGATAAGAGGATAATATCAAAAAAACCAGATATTACTTCAATTATAGTAGTATCTAATTGGGATAAGGCTAGTGATACTCAGCAGGAACAACAAATGTTTTGTCATATGGAATGTTTGAAGAAATCAGTTTCAGACAATTTCCCTTTATATATCGCTGATTTAGAAGATTAAAATGTGTGAAAATGAATTTAAACTATTTGGTTAGGGTAAACGTTCATTTTGATAATTATCTTGAATTCAAGTGTTCATGATAAGGGCGCGATTCTGAAAACAGAATGTGTCTTTTTATTAGCTAATTTTGAGGAGAGAAAGGATTTTTTAATACCTGTATTGAAATTGTGGTTTATGCAATAACAGGCAGTCCTTAAGAAAGAATAGGTGGTGTGATATGTTTCAAATGTTTGTTGGTTTTATCGTAGTTTTTATAAATATTACAGCACTTTTTTCATTACTTTTAAATCGAAAGTATTTATTTTTTCTTTTACTGCTCTTACTTTTTATTAGTCATCAATACATAGGTTTTCTGGGTATTTGGGGAGCTAATAATTCCTTGATTTTCTTATACTATGTTCTCTTAATAATAAGCATAATAGTATCAATATTTGGGTTTAAAATAGGGTTTAATAAAACTAAGGAAATTCAATAAACAGAGATAAGATCTGATTAGAGTTTCAATTATCTTGAGTTCAAGTCTTCCACAATCGGGCGCTTTCCTGGAGTAAGGGAAGCCCTCTTTATTTGTCTAGGTTTGTACATAAGTGCAAGTAATTATGGATATTTGTGTTAAAATTTAAATTAAATTTAAAAGAGATGTGATAAAGCAAACTTGCAGGTATTTGGACAAGAAAAAAATAATAGGGGGTTAAAATGATGAATGAACAATTAAAAATATATGTTACTTTTCTTATTGTAATTCCTATTTTAGTAACATTTTTCTTTGGAGCAATTGATTTGGTTCCAGAAGAACTAAAAGGCGTAATTTATTTTCTATCTCTTATTTCAACTCATTTAATAACCAGTAAGGTACAAGAAATTGTAAAGTAATGGATGTTAGTTGAATGATATAAAAGTTTATATCGAAATCAAGTATTCCGCATTAAGGCGCTTTTGTTTTATAACGTCAGCTAATTGGTCAGTTGAAAGTCCAATTATCAAAAAGGGGGCTAACTCTGGCATGAGGGATTGGTTGAGACACTTTTTTTTATTTTGGAGAGATATTGATGGGAATTTCAGTTGGTCTAGTATCATCATGTTTATTGTTGCATTTTTCTTACCGACTATATATTTCTTTATTCAAATCCTTGAATGGTTAGGGGATTAGTAGTAAATAGGTTTTAATGAATGTTGTCTGCTACGCTAAATAGGAGGGATCATTATCAGGTATTACATTCTTTATGGGATTGTTATGTTTCTGGTTTATGCTACCGCTATAATAATAGGGACACAAATCATGGGACCGGCTACTTTAACTTTGATATTCTATCTAGTTTATGGGCTACCTGTTTTCATATTATACTCTGTATTTGTTAGGTTGAGTAAAGTCTCAAACGAATCTGTTTCTCAAGTATCTTTTCAATTGGTCATACTGTTAGGTGTGATTATGTTAATAGGGAACATTTGGCTTTACACAGGTAGTTATATTTTTATAAATAGGGACCTTTAGTTTCTCTTGTTATTTATCATAAAAAATTTATCCTGAATTCCAGTATTCCTCTATAGGGCGCTTTTTTGTAATAAACAGGGGCGTTCTTTTTTATTTGATATTTAGTTTTAACAAAGATACAAATTTAACGATATTACTGTTGAGGTGAATTAAATAATAAGGATTATATTTACATAGTTACTCTTAAAAGAAAAGGTGATTTTAATGAGCAAAGTATTTGAAGATACTTTCAGTGAATTACAAGCAGATATGATAGCAATTTGTTTGAAGTATGTAGATAATAGAGCGTAAAAAATATTTATATATTGTTCATTTGAAGAAGGTGCTATCTCTAACGATTTCTTTTATTGTATAAATGGAAGAGTTGTTATGAATCATAAATTGAATGAGGTATTAGAAGCTAATAACAACGATTTACAATACGATACTTCAGTTGATCGGCAAAGAGTAGTTCTGAGAATCATCAATGATAATATTAAGAAAATAAATGATTTATGTAATGAACATAGAAGAGATATGCCTACTGAGATAAAGTTAGTTTATAATGTCGAAAACAATAGCTTAGAGGCAGATTATAAATATGAAAATGTCTATTCTAATAATCCTCTAAAAACCGCTGTTGATGTAGCTGAGGAATGGTTTGAAGAAATAAAGAATGGTTAAAAATAATTGAGAACCTTGTTTGAATGTATAGCACTTGTAAAAATTTTTCTTCACCTATATTTTCAATGAGAGATAATTTATCTCAACTTCAAGACTTCAGTGAACGGGCGCTTTCCTGGGATAAGGAAAGCCTTTTAATTTGTCTTAATTGCACAGTTTATTAGGTTATTATCTGGATATTCATTTTAAAATTTCAACTAGATTGTAAATTAAATGTATTAAACAGAAAAGGATTAAGAAACATATAGGAGGATAATTGCCATTGATATTAAAAAGACTCCCCCAATTTACAATGCACTTACTGTTGATATCACTTGTTTTTATATTTATAGGTTGCAGCAATGAATCACCTGAAGAGGCAATACACAATGGTTGGTCTGGCGAAATAGAAGTAAATGATATTATATCTAAACAGGAAACAAATCATGGAACATTCGTTTTCTTTTCTGCCTATGATGTAGACGGAAATGATAAGTTTGAAAGAGTTGGGGTTGCCTTAATGGATAAAAATAGTGATTCAGACTGGGAATTAAACGATTCCACAATAGACACAGTTGCAAGCGACTCATTTGCTGCACATCACAAAATATTACATATTGAAAATGAAAAAGGAAAAGTAATAGAAATACCGATAGCATTCGGAAAGGTGGGAGATATAAATATTTCTTCTGTTACAGCAGAAGTTAATAACGAGATTGAGAAGATAGAAATCATACCTATAAACTCAGGTCGTTATTTTTATAAAGTTAACGCTTGGGGACCAATAAAGGCATTAGATAAAAATGGGAAAGTTATCGACCAATACGGATTCTAATCTTCAAGTGTAGCGTGTTATAGTTTATGAAAAAAATATCTCGAAATCAAGTGTTACGTTAAAGGGCGCAATTCTTTAATAAGAATTAGCGTCTTTTTTGTATTTTCGGAAAGGTAAAGGCAGAAAAATTCTCTTCGCAATCTGATTGGGTAATTATGTTAAAATAGAGAAACATTGTGAAAAAATGAAGAACTGTGGTTGCAATATACTACAATTAGATTCTTTTAAATTAGGAGGTTTTCTAGTTGAAGAAGGGGATGTGGATAAGTTTTCTGCTCTTTTTTGTTCTTAGTTTATTTAGCTTCATTCAATATATGGAGAATAGGCAATATGAAAAATATCTCTCACAACAGCTTTTCAACGATGTATCGAGCGTTGCATGGTCCACGACGCTAAACAGTTTTTTATTAGATGATTTGATGACAGAAAAGAAAATAAATAGCAATCAACTTGCTATAATGAAATCACATTATAAAAGGATGACCGAAAGTTCTCGGACCATTGTTGAGTTAGCGGAATCACTCGGACTAATAGATGAAGAATATCCGTCTAGCCCATATCCGGTGTATATGGTTGTTGAATTCAGGGAATTTGTTAAAAGCCTTGAAAAGCAGATGGAGAAAGAAAGTCTATCATTGTCAAATGAAGATATAGAACGATTACATGTGATGAAAGAATTGAATCAGGTATGGTTTACGGCAGTACAAGATCATATTCAAGGAGTTCATGTCCCAGATGAGGATCAAGTTATAAACGGAGGTGTAAGCTCAATGGATAACGGGGTCACTACCGACATATACAAGGATGTTTATTGGGGCGTTATTATTAATAATAAGGATTGGGTCAATATGGTTAAGCAAATACAGGGGGATTCCCAATCATTTGAGGATGAGATTGAGCAATTTTTTAGATGAGTTCAAGGTAGGTAAGAAGACTGTTCTAATAAAATGATCAATTCAATTTACAATTTATTTAACTAAAACGTGCAATAGTTGAGAGCATATATGCAGTTTATATCGAATTCAATTCTTCTGCTTTTGAGCGCTTTTCTGGAATAAGGAAAGGCTTTTTAATTTGTATCGCTCGTATAATATCGTGAGTTATCAACTGGATATTTGTGTTAAAATTTGAATTAGATTGTGAAGAAAAGATCTTCAACTAACGAGGCAGGTTGATGTAATAAGAGAGGGGGATAGTGTGGTCTTAATTCTTTTATTCATAATTCTTATATTACTTATAGGTGCTTGGGGAGTTATAATTGATAACAATAGAAAAGTCACTAAGATAGCAAATAAAATGGACATATTCGATATTGAAGATAAAAAAATTCCTGATGAAGAAATTGAAAAAGAATTAGAAAATTATAACAATGAGGATAAATAGTTAATTTACAACTAACGTGTGCAATCGGTGAAGAACATATTTGCAATTTATCTCGAAGTCAAATATTCAGCTTTAGGGCGCTTTTCTAGAATAAGAAAAGCTCTTTTTTATTTGTTTTGATCATAAATATAACTGATCACCAACTGGATATTTATGTTAAAATGTGAGGGGATTTAAATTTGGTGTTCTTCAACTAAAGGACAGGTTAGTATAGTTTGAAAGAGGTCATAAATAGGATAAAATTTACATAATAAATCATGTTAGAGGTGTTACAATGGATGATACAATTAAGTCTTATTTTGCAAACCTTGAAGGGGAAGACAAAAATTTACAATATGAAGCATTTCAGAATATAATTAATGCAACCAAAGAAAAAGTAGACTGGTCTTATGAAGTATGGGATCAAATGATAGGTTGGCTTACTGATCGCGATAATCACCGTAGAGCCAGAGCAGGACAGTTTCTATCTGCTTTAGCAATCAGTGACCCTGAAAAACGGATGCTTCATGATTTCCCGGCGTTATGGGAAGTAACAAAAGATTCAAAATTTGTAACAGCTCGCCATACTATACAATCAATTTGGAAAGTAGGATTAGCAGGACAAGAACAAAGAGAAATGCTTCTCGATCATATTATTGATAGGTTTAAAAATGGAATGGACGAAAAAAATTATACCTTGATTCGATACGATATGATTGTGGGGTTAAAAAAATTATATGATGAAGTAAAAGATGAGCAAATTAAGGAAATAGCAATGGATTTGATTGAGTACGAAGAAGATAGTAAATATCAAAAGAAATATATGTCCGCTTGGAAATAAGGAGTTATTAAATTTGGATTTTTCCCAAGCTTCCTTAATGGAATACATTGTGAATTATTTCACTTTAAGCTAAAGGATGCGTTAGTGGAAGATCATATTTGTAATTTATCTCGAACTCAAGTCTTCTGTTAAAGAGCCCGAAACTTTAATAAGAATTGCGTTACTTAAACAGAAAAATGTAATATTTCTTATCGATTATACTGTTGAGAGGGGGTTTAGAATGAGAAAAAGATATATCGTAATTCTATTTTTAGTATTATTCTTGGTTATTCCATTTTCAGTACATACATTCTATGAAAAAAATGAAAGAATCTTTAAATTGAAGTCAGGGGGAGCAGCACCTATCTTATGGAAGCTAAGTGGAGGAACATATGAACTAGATAACGCCAAAATTATTAAACTTAAGGTCAAAAATAAAGATGAATACCTTTCAGAGAAGAAGATACATTTGACGGATTATTTTTATTACATTCCTAAAACAAATGAAGTATTCTTTGGGATTTGGTACAATCATTGGAATGATTATGCTAAAAAGGATGGATCTAATTTTATAGTAATTGGTAAAAACAAAGATGGTGAAAAGCTGGAAGGTGTGCATGGGCCTAGTGCTACAGGTACTTTTGAACAATTTGAGTATCACACATTTAATCAAGTAGATGATATAAGCGAAATTAAACAATTGATACTTCAGGTCAAACCTATTAATGACACTCCTGAAGGTTTTGAATTTGGGAAAACAATACAGTCAAAAATCAGCTTGGAAATTCAAAAGACTGGGAATACAGACAACTTAAATGAGATACTGAATTAAATATTGTTTAGTTGATTTGTTCAGTGGTAGTTTTTAATAATAAATATTATATATGATCTTGAATTCAAGTATTCCCATACTCTAGTTTATCAGGCTTGTGATCGACATGCTAAGACATCAATTCGTTACATCGATGCTATAACTGGGGAAGTTATAGTGGATAAAGATTAAAAGGGGAGGGGAGTAAATTGAAAGAAGGGATTCATCTCAAGTTAAGTGTTTATGTACTTGGAGCTATTATACCGTTGTCTTTACTAGGATACTATTTTGCTGTAAACAATGAATCGCTGTTTTACATATATGAATGGCTGCTTCTTACCTTAATCATAATTTCAATACTCTACTCGATCAGAAATATAATATCAATTAGAAATGAGCAGAAATGGGTTGCTATTTCTACATTAGCATTTTTATTACAATTTTCGGTATTTGCTCTATTTTTGGGGCCATTAACACATTATTTAATGTTTTACCTTTATTATAGTTTTGTAATCTTTTCGTCTGGTATCTATATAGTAACAATACGAAAAAATAACAACTATAGAATTATTCCAGTCATCTTCATGATCATTACGGCGTTGTTCACGATCTATTTGTTGTTTTTACATGCTTTGTGGGGGAATAATTTGAGTTAGCTGAAGACTGGAAACGAAAAATGTGGTGCCTGACACTTCTCGTTCTTTGTCGATTTCGATATATTTCGGATGACACAGGCACCTTTATTTTTGGTGCATTACTTTTAAAGGAGCTGTATTTAAGGATGGATGAAAATAGATTTTTAAAATTGATTGGTGGTAAGACCTTTTTTTACATATTAGCTTTCTTTCTTCTAGTTGGAATAACCATTTATATATACACTAAAATATCATTTATATTTTATCCACTAGAGGTCATTTTATCTACTATAGTACCTCCAATAATCCTGGCATTTGTAGCATACTATCTATTAAATCCAATTGTAGACTTGCTCGAAAGATTACGGATTAAAAGAATTTGGGGAGTAATCATTCTTATTATCGGTATTAGTGGTGCTTTAACTGGAATTATCTTGTTAACTGCTCCATCTATCGAAGCGCAGATCAAAGATTTAGTTCAAACCTTTCCTGATTATCTAAAACAGCTAGGAGATACGATGACTCAATGGGTACAAAGTTCATTTTTAGGTCCATATTATGATGATGGTTATACCTGGGTAATGGAAAGATTAGGTGAATTGCCGCAATTAATTGGAACTTATATTTCTAATGGTTTTCAAGGGGTTCAGAATGTCGCTAGTACGATTACAAATACGATTGTGTCCATTGTAACCTTTCCATTTATCTTATTTTTCTTATTAAAGGATGGTAAAAGGTTTCAACGTTTTACCATAAAATTATTTCCACCGAAATTTAGAGATGATACGAAACAGATCTTAACTAATATTGATATTCAAGTTGGGTCATATATCCAAGGGCAGATTATTGTCGCTACTGTTATTGGTATTCTATTATTCATTGGTTACCTTATCATAGGTCTTGATTATGCATTCACATTAGCAATTATCGCCGCAGTAACTAGTGTTGTACCTTATTTAGGACCAACAATTGCAATAATTCCAGCTGCTATCATTGCAATTGTTAACTCCCCATTTATGTTTTTAAAGCTAGTAATTGTATGGATCGCAGTCCAATTTTTAGAAGGGAATTTCGTTTCTCCGAATATTATGGGTAGAACTATGAAAATTCATCCATTAACGATCATCCTTGTTTTAATGATTGCAGGTAATTTATTTGGTGTTGTCGGTGTGATTCTTGGTATTCCGGGCTATGCAATCGTAAAGGTGATTGGTTCTTATCTTTTCTATAAGTTTAAGAAACGATATAACCAGTATTACGGGGAAGACCGTGGATATTATGAAATGGAAGAGTAATTGTGGTTTAAGGTATCGTTCTTTTTCCGAAAGTCAGTATTATCCTTGTGTTACCCACAATTCAAGTGTTCAGTATAAGGCGCAAACCTAGAGTAAAGGTTTGCGCTTTTTATCTGTTTTTTGACCAGTATGGTGAATTCTATGATTCGAGATAGCGTCTTGAAATGATCAAGGTTATCCTCAAATTGAAAAGTGAACAGATAAATTTCCGTAGTAGACCACACTCTCCCCATAAAAAGGAAATTCTACGTGTTATGTAGAATAATGTCATACTGGGAGTGGATTAGTATGGAATTAGGTTTGATGATATTGGGTTGGTTAGGAGTTCTAATATATTTAATTGTAATCTTTACAGCAAATAAATTACTGGAAAATGGTGAATCTGCATTATTACATTTATTAATCTGTTTTGCATTTATTTTAATGACTCCAATACCATTGTTTTTATCTATAACAAATAGTAATCAAATTTTTATATTAAGTTCGGTCTTTGGATATTTATTTCTAATAATGATCATCACTACCATGGCTCTACAAGTTGGACATTTAAGTTACAGTAATAAACAACAGGACAAGGAACTATGGGAAGATAGAGATAATTGGATGATTCACGGAATGTTGGGAGATGTTTACGAAAGTATAGTAAATGTAGTTTTTCATATCTGGATAATGCTTTTAGCAATTGGTTTTTTTCTTGAAGAAAAGTTTTTAATGGGAATTCTAATGACTATATTTACCTTATTCATTGTAAGAAGTCTTGGCATTCTTTTAAATGAAGTAATTCAAAAACCAATTCCTTTTCTAAGAGTGTTTAGAATGAATCCAGTAATAACCACATTGGAAACGCTTTTGTTTTTCATAACTATTCTGTGTTGGATAACATTTTAGGATCTAGGTGGCAGTTTCATTTAAGAATCTTATTTGGGAGAAAATCTATGATTATTATCAGGAAGTTCATTACTATTATACTAGCTACTTTAATCTCAATGACTTTATTAATGCTTGTATTATTCGATGAAAGTTTGGATCTAGATTTTGTTTATACTGTTTTATTTACTAGTTATATGTTTTCGCCTTTCATATTGCTTTATGGGGTTCCTGTAACATTTTTTTCTGACTATGTAACCAAACAATTTTCGGGAGTTAAGAGGGCTTTCTTAGCCATGATTTTTCATTTGTTCTTTGGCGGGATTTTTCCTGTTTTATTAGGCCTAATTCAAGATTTGAGTAAAACTGAAGCTAATGAGGTCTTTATAGGAGCTATAACTTTTTCGTTCTTTTTTTGGGCATTTGATGAAGTCATAAGAAGAGTATTAAGCACATTCCATTATTACTAAGGGGCTAGAGAGAAGATATTTTATTAGAGTTATCTCAAAATACAGTTATCCATGATTAAGGTGGGCAGAAGAGGGTGGGTTATTTGAAATCACTTAAATGGTTAATCCCTTTATTTGTAGTAATTATTGTAGCTTGGTATGTTATAGATTTTATACGATTTAGTGATTATGATGAGAAGAAGCAAGTATCTGATGTTAATGGGGATACATTAGTTCTATCTGAACTTAAAATCGAGCCAGATGCTTCATATATGCTTTTAGAAGTGAAAATTACAAGTCAAACTAGAATAACAGGCTTAGGTTTTAGATCACTCTTTGTAAACAATATAGATGATTTAAAACATGGTAATAAAGTAAGGGTATGGTATTATACAAATGCTGACAACGAGAATATAGCTAAAAAAGTGGTCGTATATAATTTATTTAATTTTCACTAAGTGTTTTATCTATATAGAAAGTACTTAGTTAATTTTTAATAAAGCGCTTATAAAAAGTAGAGGGCAATGCGTGTGAAAAAGGGGGAGTTTATAACCTATGTTTAATCAAGTTATCTACTCCTATCCAACATGGTATTATGATGTAAGTGTACCAGCGGGAACCTCATTAGAATTTAAATTTATTAAAATAGATGGAAGCGGAAATGTGGTTTGGGAAGGTGGAGCAAACCACACTTACACAACACCAACAAGTGGAACAGGGGGAAGCTATAGTGAATTGGAAAAATTAAGTGTTATGCAAAAACCAAGAACTATTTTAGGTTCTTAAAGAAGATAATCAAACTCCTAACTATAGACAAAATATTTCAATTAAGCATGAGATGCTAACCCATCTTATGCTTTTTCTTTTTTAGTAACAAATTGGTAAATCAAAACATTATTAGGAGGAAACAGGGTGTAAAGGGAGAATGTATACCATCTAGAGCAAACCAATAGACTCGATTAAATAAAGTCTGAGAGTTAACAATGATGTACGATTAATTTACATAACGATAAGGAGTGGGAAACATGTTTTATAGAAGGAAGTTTTACATTGTGAAAAATGAATTTGTAGAAGTCTTTAATGCGCATTTTAATGAAAATAATCTACCTAATCAAATTAAGCATGGTGCACGATTACTAGGGAGATGGATGATACCGAATGATGAAACCACTACTGAAATATTTGCTATTTGGGAGTATGACAGTTATGAAAAATATAAAGAAATTGAAGCCAACGTAAGAGGTGACCAAGAGCATGTAAGTAAGGTGAATGCTTGGTATGATGAACACGGTGGGAGGGATTATGTTATTAAAAACTATCTATTAGAAGTACGGAGCGAGCAGATAGAGACAACGTTGAAGAGAGGGTGAGGGAATGGGAAATACGATTAAGTTATTACTTAAAATCTTAGGGTTAGAGTTATTGATCATTTTCTTTTTTACTATAAACGGGATTTATGCCACACTCACAAATCCTTCTAATCCTTTTATGCAATATATTGGTCTTTTACCATTGGCGATAGGTTTTTACTTTTACCTTATAAAAACAAAAAAATGGCGGAATTTCTTTTCTAAAGATAGTCTTTGTTTTGATAAGGAAAACATTCTTCTGTGGTCTCCTTTATTGATAGTATTAACTCTATTATTAATTGGTAATGGAGGATTAAGTGTCACATCCGTAACGGATTTAATACTGATATTAGGAACGCAAATCCTTATTGTTGCTTTCATTGAGGAAATGGTTTTCAGGGGTTTTATGATCAATATTCTGATTTCTAAGGGGTTTAGATTTGCAGTTCTCACATCAAGTTTTCTATTTGCTTTAACTCATTCCTTACAACTTCTTGGTGGACAATCTATTGAGGATACATTATTGCAAATTACATATGCTTTCTTAATAGGTATGGTGCTCTCCTTGTTAATAGTGAACAATCAATCGATTCTTATCGCTATTATTTTCCATGGGCTGAACAACTTTTTTATTTTAACGGCACAAGTTGAGGGATCTTCAGTTTATAATTATGTAATCATTTCTGTATTAATTGTGCATGCTGTATTTTTATGGTCTAGAGCTAAGCGCACCAATAAATTCAGAATAGATAACATTAGTGAACCATTGGTGAAATAAATAAAATATAAAATTGGACAATCTCACCACCCCTTCGATATATTTAAAATAAAAAGGAGCTATCACGTGAAAATACTAGATGGTGTGTTTGAAGGTGGCGGCGTTAGAGGGATTGCTCATGTTGGGGCTGTACAAGCGATTGAAGAGCATGGATATGAGTGGAACCGTTTAGCTGGGACTTCATCGGGATCTATCGTTGCAGCTCTGTTAGCGTGTGGTTATTCAGGTTCAGAACTATTAGAGATTATGGAATCATTAGATTATCAAGATTTTATGAAAAAGAATTGGATCAATCATATTCCTTTTATAGGGAACGGAATTAACCTCGCCTTTAAGGGTGGACTTTATAAGAATCGTTTTCAAGAAGAATGGATCAACGAACTCCTTGCCAAGAAAAACGTACACAGCTTCCGTGACCTTGAAGAAGGAAAGTTAAAAATTATTGTCTCAGATATCACCAATGGACGAATGGCAGTATTCCCAGATGACCTTGAAAAGTATGGGGAGACCTATGACTTTTCCATTGCAAAGGCTGTTACGATGAGTAGCACGATTCCTTATTACTTTCAGCCGATTAAATGGAAAACAAATAAATACAAATCCCCAATTTATATGGTAGATGGAGGGATTCTGAGTAATTTTCCGATATGGATTTTCGATACCCCTTACATGCCTAAATGGCCAACATTCGGCTTTCACTTTACTCGAGAAGAAACCAACCCAGACCCTTCAGAAAATCTGGGAACAATCGGGATTTACAAATCGATCTTTAAAACGATGCTACAAGCTCATGACCTACGTCACCTTGATAAAGAAGCTGATACCAGAACAGTGAAGATCCCAACAGGAAACATCTCCATTACTGATTTTGGGTTAAGTGAGAGTCAAGAACAGTGGCTATATCATTCCGGATATGATGCAGCTTCAACATTCTTAGAAACATGGAATTTTGAAGAGTATAAAAGGAAGTTTAGAAGTGAATTTGTTAACGTGTAAAATAAAATACCTGTCATTACCTGAGAATAACTTACACAGGTAATGACAGGTATTTATAATTTTATGATTAGAGTTTACACATATTTCTCCGTTAGCTTTTCAAACTCCTCAATCGCTTCCAAGATAGGTTGAATAGACTTTTGCCAAAAATCTTCCTCAGTTAAGTCTTGATTTAGAAACTTCTCTCCCAATTGTTCTAGAGACATTTTCCCTGTATGACTTAATAATTGTTCATATTCATTGGCAAAACCTTTACCCTTCGTTTTTGATAAAGCATAAATGCCATTGCTGAAAAGATAACCAATCGTGTATGGAATATTGTAAAAAGAGTCCTCAGAGGAATAGAAATGCGAAATGGTAATCCAATTGTATGGATCGTATTCCTCTAATTGATTCTTAGTCCAACGTTTTTCAGTTTCCAACATTAAATTCTTAACTTC
The DNA here is from genome assembly GCF_000425225.1 of Pontibacillus marinus BH030004 = DSM 16465. GTDB lineage: Bacteria > Bacillota > Bacilli > Bacillales > BH030062 > Pontibacillus > Pontibacillus marinus. The sequence goes on from NZ_AULJ01000032.1 coordinate 68,477, forward strand.
ATTTGCGCTAAGTTTCTCTGTCTTTCTCTTTTCATAGAATTGCTTTTCAAAATCAAATTTAGCAGGGATTAAGCTAAGGTATTTCAGTGCATTTGTAATCTTCATTTCTAATAGAGATAGTCGATCTTCATCTGTTTCAGCCAATTGGATAGCTGCATCTAAAACTAAGTTCTCTGCAAAGGTAGAGGCGGTTTCTGCCAATGATGTACCTGTATCTTGAGAAAAAGTCGGCTCTTTTTGGAGAATGGAGTTGTGATATGCATGCCCTAGTTCGTGTGCCAACGTCACTACATCCTGATAGTCTCCTTTGAATGAAAGTAAAACACGACTTTGCTTTTCTATAGGCATAGAAGCACAGAAAGCACCAAAGCCCTTATGTTTTCGAGACTCTGCATCGATCCATTGCTCATTAAATGCACGGTCAGCAATATGGCCCATCTCTTCACTAAATGATTGGAACTGTTTTGTTACAATATCCGCAGCCGTTTCATATGTCAGTTTTGACTTCGAAGTAAAGTAGGGAGCATACATGTCATAGTAACTGAGTTGTTCTAATCCCATCAGTTGAGCCTTACGTTTAGTGAATCGTTGGATCAGTTCTTGATTTTGTTCTATAGCCTTCAGCATACTAGTTAAAGAATCTTCTTGAATTCGGTTATTCTCATACAGTTCCTTTTGAGTGTTTTCGAAGCCTCTTAGCTGATATGTATCCAGTCTAAAGCCAGCGAAGTGATTGAAAATTGAAGCGAATTGGTCCTCATGTTGATGACAAACTTCCTCAACGGCCTTCGCAGTGACTTTTCGTTTCTCTCGATTTGTATCTAGCATTGATTGTATAATAGCTTCATTGATGGATAGTTTTTGTGTTTCCCCGTCCCATTCCACAGGAACCTCTAAACGATGTAGAAGCTGTTCATAATGATCTTCCCAACCACGAATTCCATTAACCGATAAGGTATTGATGACTTCTTCAATTTGTTGAGGTAATTGTTCACTTAGTTTTTGTTTCTTATGAAGAAGAAATGGACGAATTGATTTAAGCGTTTTATCTTCCAAAAGTTCGTTCCATTCTTTATCTGTAAGCTCACCTAGTTTGCCATCTAATTCGATTTTTAAAGATTGTACTTTTGCTTTTATATGATTGCTTTGATCTAAAAGTTTTAAGGCATCTTCATCTTGAACATGATCTGAATACAGACAGATACAGTACTCATCGACCTGAAATGCGTTTAGTGCAACATGTTGAATATCTTGAATGTGTTGTGCTAGCTCTTGGGGTGTTAGAGGTGATTGAAGTTCTTCAATTAAGACGGGTATTTCATGGTTGAGTTGAGTTATTTGTTTCTTTAGCTTTTCAGAGTGTTTGCCTCCAGGGTATATAGAGTCTAAATCCCATTGTTTGTTTAATGTAAGTTCCAAATAAAGTCCTCCCTATTGTAGCGTTACACCTAACTTTACCTGATTTAGGAAAAACTTTCATGTGATGTGGGAGAGTTTTTTTTGTGAAAAGTTTTGATTAAGTAAACCTCCATAATAAATCACTAGGCACTTTCTCCATTTTGATACATATTCTATAAATGAATTTGTATATAGGGGTGGTTATATATGGTGAAAGAAGAAGTACAGCAACTCGTAAATAATTTAATTCAAATTGAGCATGTTTCTACAACATTGTATTTAGCAATGTCGGCTTATCTGGATCGTAAAAACTTTACAGGCATGGCTAAATGGTTACGACTTCAATCGGAAGAAGAGCGCACTCACATGTTGACGTTGATCGATTACCTTGCAGGGAAGGACGGAATCGTTCAGTTAAAGGAAATACCAGAACAGCCTACTAATTTTGGTACGCCACTTGAGACATTTAGAAGCGTGTTAGAGCATGAGCAATTTGTTACGAACTCCTACCGTCAAGCCTATGATTATATCAATCAAATCGATCCTCAAACAGCTGTTATCGTCCAAGACTTTTTAAGAGAACAAATTGATGAGGAAGCTCAATCATTAACCATCGTAGAACGTTTAACTTTAGCTGAGAATAACCCTTCAGCCTTACTGCTGTTAGATCAAGAGTTGGGGCAAAGACAGGGTGGAGCACCTGCTGTAGGTTAAGTGTTTTATGAACGTGGTGAATGTCCATCGCGTTCCTCTTACACAATCGATAAAAAAGTGTCTGATCCGAGTGGAGCAGACACTTTTGAGTAACCATCAATGTTTATTTATTGTTTATAATGTTTTTTAAAGCAGTTTCTAATAAATAAGGGAAGTCTTCTGGATAGTCATGATCCAATCCTTCAATAAGCTTATACGTGTGCTTTACATTCTTCTCCTTCAATAACTCCACAAATCGATTGGTATCTTCAAGACAATCCTGATCTTGATCTCCGCAAATTACGTATCCTTCGATCTCTTGGTCAGCAAGATACTCTAAGTTATCAGCTAACTCATCAATGTCAGGGAGCCATGGACCGACCAAAACGAATCCTTTTACAGGCAGGTCACCTTTTAAGATAGTGTGAAGGGCAACCCTGGCACCAGCAGAAAAACCACCTAGAATAAGCTGATCTTCATTTATACTCCCATGTTGTTTCAATTCCTCGTAATGCGCTTCTAGTTCTTGAGATCCTTTTTCAACATCATCCCAGGAGTAACCACCAGAGAATTCAATTTGGGATGATTGAGGCATCGCTAATGTATAACCATGAGAAGGTGCAGTGTACCAGTTTTCTTCGGTGCGGCGATTGTTTTCCTGGTTTCCATGTAAAGCGATTAGTAGCGGATGACCTTCATCATTAGCACTTGGCATCATGACATCCATCTCGGGTTTTGCTTTCTCTTTTGCTTCTTCTTCACGTTTCTTACAAAGATCAAGCATGTACTGAAAATCGTCGTAGTTTCGGATGGAATCTAAGTCTTCATCTTCCTTCAAGTATTCATAGGAATACCAATGTCCTTTTTCAATGATCGCTTCTTTCATGATGGCAAGAGCCTCTTCCTCACGACCAGATGCAGCGGCTAAAGAGTATTTAAAGTTGTAGATTTGAGCATGGTCACCCTTTATTTCATCTGCATGTTGAGTGATAAATTGATAAGCTTCTTCCACACCACTCTCTACATATTTCTCAAGTGTTTCATTTAATAATTTAGTATAGGTTAATTGCGTCATACGTACCTCCGAAATCCATTCTTCTATTATAATGGTGAGACTATAGCATAATGGGTGTTAAAAGACAAATCATGAAAAAATCCTCCAGACTCTTTAGAGTCGGAGGACTTTTTTAGCAATATTTCGTGATGCTTTTTTAAAGTAAGTAAATGAGTTACTGCTTGGAATTTCGTTTATTCTTTTTCTCTAGCTCTCTGCGTATCTCGAACATTTTTCTGAACGGTGATCGCAGAGAATATACTAAGAACAAATGCCATCGCATAGAATCCTTTTTCACTCAAAATAATACTTCCCGCATTATATAAACCTATAGCCATAAGTGAAATAGCGATTATGATGGCAAACCAACTAATTCCATAGTAGATATTCGTAACAGGAATTCCTTCTTCTTTATCCCTTACGGCTTTTTGTAAGGATACGGCTGCAAAAAGGCCGAAAACTAATACCGCAAAGTAATAGCCTTTTTCATTTAGCTGCATGGTTGCATTATATAATCCAATTAAATAAGAAATGATTCCAATAAACAATGCTGACCATGATGCACCTTTGAAAGCACCGGTAGGCTCGCCTTCTCTTCTTTCAGGTTTTACTTTAGGTCCTTCTTGAGGATCCTTTTCCATTAAAGCTTCATTACTGTTCGACACTTCATCCCCTCCCTTATTGTAAAAATGAAGCCTAACAGATCATACACTGTCAGTCCTTCATCAACTTATCTCATATTTTACCATAAAGATGCTTTTTTAAAAGAAAGGAATTGATTTAATTTCATAATTTTGAAACAATTAACAGTAACAAGTTTCCAGTTTTTTAGTGAAGGAGGAATGTCACTATGGTGTTCAAAGCCAAAAAGGATCGCTTTTTTACCATTTTTAAAACGAAAATGATTACGAATATGACTTTAATGTTTGTTATTCCTTTTGTTGTTGATGCCTCCACCAGAACCCCTTTATTTATTACAATTTGGGCCTCACTCTATTTAGGTATCCTCACCTCAGTGATCATGATGATAGCGAATATCCGGTATGAATTTCTTGATGACCATCTCAAAATTAAAGGAGGACCATTAAGAAAGAAAATTCCTTATTCCAAAATCATCTATGCTAGATCTACGGATGATGTCTTTGATGGCTTCAGAGTATTAACAGCGAGTGAGGCTGTAGAAATCGTGTTTGGACATGGATGGTGGGGAAACGTCAAAATCTCTCCAGAAAATCAAAATACATTCATACACACATTAAAATATTATTGCCCTCAAGCTGAAATAGAGAAGGATTTGATAGAAACAGAGGAGCCAATGGATGTTGACATGTATTTTGAAAAGTAAAATGTAAGTGCAAGTGACCATCGAATAGTTCGATGGTCACTTTTTCTAATGCTTGCTTACATATTTTTGTAAATAGACGACATACAGTGTAGAATGAATGCTAACATATGGAAAATTATTCTTTTAGGGGGAGATTCATTGAATAATTATAAGATTAGTATGTTGATCATAATGATATTACTTGCAAGTCTATTAGTAGCTTGTAACGCTGGTTCTAATGAAAACAATGAGTCTATGAATCATGAAGCGGAGACCAAGGATGATCAAAAATCTAACTCCCAAGATACAAGCACAAGCGATGATAAGGAAATAGCAACAGAAATAAAGGTAGAAGACGGTAGAACTCAACCTGTTTTTTCGCATGAAGATGCCATTGTCGAAACGGTGTACATACAGTCTCCTGTAGATAGTGACAATGATGGAGAAAAGGATCTTATTTATGCAGACATTATGCGTCCAAAAGCGACTCAAGATGAACTCAAGGTGCCAGCTGTTTATGTGATGAGTCCTTATTTTGAAGGGCTAAACGAAATCGAATTCCATGATGTCGATGTTGAATTAGATGGTAAACCATTTGGAAAAGTTCAAGATAAATTCAGAGGGAAATTGGACGATTTTCTTGTACCACGAGGGTACGCCATGATCGAAGCGCACGCACCCGGTACTGGCCTTTCTGAAGGTTGTCCTTCCATAGGGGGAGATAGTGAAGTAGCAGCCGGACGTGCGGTCATTGATTGGCTGAACGGAAAAGCGAAAGCATTCGATGAAAATGGGGATGAAGTGAAAGCAAGCTGGTCTACAGGCAAAGCTGGAATGATGGGTGTATCTTATAATGGCACGATTCCGAACGCATTAGCTGCTGAAGGTGTAGAAGGTCTTGAGACCATCATTCCGATTTCAGCTATCAGTAATTGGTATGGTTATTACCGTGCTAACGGGTTGGTTGTGGCACCAGAAGGATATCAGGGAGAAGATGCTGACGTCCTAGCAAAAGCAGTCTTAACACGTGAAAATCCAGAAACATGTTCTGATGCTATCGATTCTCTTGTTAAGAAGCAAGATCGAGACTCAGCAGACTATAATGATTTTTGGGATAAACGAAACTATACGAAAAACGCAAATAATGTGAAAGCTAGTGTTTTTATTGTTCATGGATTAAATGATTGGAACGTAAAGACCAGCCAATTTTCTCAGTGGTGGGGTGCGCTGTCTAAGCATGATGTACCTCGGAAGTTATGGCTACACCAAGGTGGACATGGTGGTGTGAGCAGAAAAAGAGGAGAAGAATGGTACAGTACGATGAACAAGTGGTTTGACCATTGGCTGTATGATGTTGATAACGGCATTATGGATACAGCAATGGTTGAAATTGAACGAGAAAATAATGAATGGAAAGCATATGAAGATTGGCCAGGGAATGACCCAGAAGTTTCGAAACTTCATTTGAATTTAGGAAGTGAGGGTAAGCCTGGATTAATTGGAGAAAACAAAAGCAACAATAAGGCTAAATCTTACACGATTGTAGATGACTCTAGCCTAGTGGCAAAAGATTTAATTAAGAATCTAGAGGAAAGCAATCAACATCGATTGGCTTATGTAACCACGAAACTAAAAGAGTCTGTTCGTATAAGCGGAAGACCTATCGTAAACATTCATGCTAGTATAAATCAATCTGAAACAAACCTAACAGCTTTACTCGTAGACTATAATAAAGGTTCCGGAGAAATCGTCACACGAGGTTGGATGGATCCGCAAAATCGTAAATCTTTATCAGAACCGAAGGATGTTGTGTCAGGCAAAACCTATAAACTCCAATGGAATTTGCAGCCTGATGATTACATTTTTGAAGCGGGACACCAAATCGGTTTAGTCTTAATTTCTTCCGATTACAACTACACCCTTCGCCCAGATCCAGGAGCAGAGATTACAGTACAGGCAGACGGTGCCTTTCTTACATTGCCGGTTGTAGGGGAAATGAAGACTTCTGATTAATGAAGTGAAATATTTATGAAAAGCGTAATGCCCTATTTGATAGGAGGCATTACGCTTTTTTTATAAATGGTAAAATAATTGAATTTAAATATAACCTTCGAAGAATGACTCTTCATTATATAGGACATTCTTACTTATTATTAATTTCATATACAATTTCTGGTTAGTTGATATTAAAATGGGAGGGGATGTTTTCTAATAACTTTTGCGTTATTGGGTGCAAGGTTTTATAGATAGTATGAGTAAAAGGGGGCAAAGCATGTTTAGAATAGCTAGGTGGTTGAAGAATTCTAAAAGAGTTAAGAAAATTTTTCTATATGGATTATTTGTTTTTCTAATTTTCTCTCTCTGGTTTTCTTATTCGGTTTACAAACAGCAAAGGTGGAATGCTCATTATGCTGTAAATGAAATGTATCATATCTCTCGTCTTACATATGAGGATTTCAGTCGAATGGAACAAAGAGAATTTGGTGTTCCTTATAGTCTACAAAAACGATTACATAATTTATTTGAGGAAACCCAGCAGTTAAAACGTCACTTTAATTTTTATGAAGAAAATAAAAATGATCTCAATACCAATTTATATTTGAATGGTAGGTATTTTATTGAAGGTTTATCTATCTTAGAACTTCGTCATAAACAAGATTTATGGAGTCAAACTGACCGGAAATATTATGACAAACTATTAACCTATGTAAAAAACCTTTCAAACGTGTTAAAGAAAGAAAAAGAAGGTTTTGAATCAACGCCACTGTTTGCGATATTTAATGTGAATAATCTTTCTGAACAAATAGAAGCTATTAATCGCTTGAGCTATTCCTATGTTTCTAACCATCAAGTATCAGAAGTAAAGACGATGAGCCAAGAAAAAATGAAAGAAATGATTGCTCGTCAAGTAAGTAAAAGTGCTAAAGAGATCCGTATTGATATTCAGAATACATCTGACGAATTTCGAAGTGAGTATGATTTTGAAATCGATGGAGAGATGCATGGAGAAGTAAGTCCTTATACAGGTCTTGTAACGAAAATTAACTATAATTCTAGAGAGAATCCTACCCAAGATTTATCAAAAGAGGATGCTGAGAAATCTGCGGTAGCCTTTCTCAATCATATTTTTGAAGGTGACTATAACTATAAAATAACGTATAACGGAATCAATCATAATCGGAGCTATTCAGGATCTGGAGCACCTAACATTCAACTGCATAGCTTTTATGCAGTACCTCTCAATGGAGAGTATCCATACCTTCAACCATTCCATAATCAGTTTGGTATTTACATTGATAAACATACCGGTGAAATTGGTGACTTTCATATAACGAGTATTAGAAATAAAACGAATAACTTTTTCTCGAATGAATTTTTCACTAGAGACTTTAAACTAAATGTATCAAAAGAGGAAGCTGCTAAGAAATTAAAGTTATTTAAAGAAAAAGGTCTCTTAGAGCAACATAACAATATTGAGAAATATAGTTTTAATAATACAGGAATCATATATTCACAGTTGTCTGGAGAATTTGAGCTTGTACATGAATTCAGAGGGATGAATAAATCAGATCTACTATTTGTGAATGCGACTGATGGTTATCTTGATCAACCTTATGAAGATTTTTAACCTTAAAATATAAACCTTATATAAACTGAAATCCCTTATCAATAAATGATGAGGGTTTTTTTCTATAATCTTAAATTAAATGGAGACACCAGTTTTGTAACACATTCTACATAAACCTGTGTCGATTTTTGTTGAAACGAGTTGTATTTTCATGGTATGAATATAGTATAGAATACTTAAAATAAACTAATTGAATAGGGATATAGTCTTGTTGGTTTTACCTTGGCTGATCTCTTGTTGGAAGAGTAAGGAAGGGCTTTAATAGAATGGTATATTTAATAGGAATTGGTGTACTGGTTGTTAGCTTATGTTCTTTTTATATTTTGAAGCAAAAAGGAAACATTTCTACTCTTCTAAAAAAGGACGATGAAATAAATCAAATTACAATGAACAAAGGAATAACAGAGGACGATCTAAAAAAAGCTTTAGAACGAAATGAGTTCACTCTTTTTTACCAGCCAAAGCTTCACCTGAGAACATTTGAAATCACAGGTGCTGAAGCTTTAATACGTTGGGAACATCCAGAGAAAGGCTTAGTACCTCCCAACGAATTTATACCGATTGCTGAAGCAACAGGTATGATTCTTCCTATCGGGAAGTGGGCATTACATACAGCTTGTAAACAAACGAAAACATGGCAAAATGACGGATTATCAGACATGGTGATTTCGGTAAATCTTTCAGGAGGCCAGTTGTTCCAACCAAATCTTGCAGATGAAATTCAAAATATTTTACAAGAGGTCAATTTGTCACCAAAGTACCTAGAACTCGAGGTTACAGAAAGTATGATGATGGATTTTGAGTTAGGTATTCAAGCATTGAAAGAACTGAAGAGAATCGGTGTTCAGATTAGCTTAGATGACTTTGGGACAGGGTATAGTTCCCTCTCATACTTAAAAGATCTACCTATTGATAAGCTTAAAATTGATCAATCCTTTGTGTACAATTGTACAGAAGATGCCAAAGACGAAACTATTGTCAAAACGATTATTGCAATGTCTCATGAATTAGATTTAGGAGTTGTAGCTGAAGGTGTTGAGACAAAAGGACATTTGCTTAAATTACAAAACAACCTCTGTGATGAAGCTCAAGGGTACTTCTTTAGCAAACCATTACCTCCTGAAGAGTTTGTAAGTAAATTTGCAGAAATACAGGACCACCCGCACGCTTTTAGTCTTTCTAAAGAAGTTTCAAGAGAGAAGGAAATGGAGAGGTTAATCCTAAATGCACAAAATGAATTGACTGAAACGGTACGTCAGCAACAAGGGATGATCTTTAAGTTTGAAAAAGTAGGGGACCGTTTTATCCATACATTATGTGACGGGGAATTGCTTTATAAAGTTGGCTTAATCCCTGAAAAAGTTGTTGGAAAAGAGTTAAAAGACTTTCTTGCATATGAGGATCTCCAACCCAAACTTTCTTATTATGAAAGAGCTTGGAGTGGGGAAGATCATGTAACATACGAGGGAAACTTTGGCGATGTTTATTACCTTGCCTCCTTACGCCCAGTTCGAAAAGGAGGAGAGGTAAAAGCAGTTATTGGATCATGTGTTGATATTACAGAAAGAAAGCAGATTGAAAAAGAGCTACTTCAAAGTGAGACAACAAACAGATTTGTGTTAGACAACGTTAGTGATCTTGTTATTACATTGGATCCAAATGACACTATCATGTATGCTTCTCCATCAGTAGAGAAGGTTTTAGGTTACTCAGTTCAAGACATCATTGGGGATTCAATTCAAAATTATATTTATTTTGGACTTCCGCATGAAGAGGGTGAGTCCCATCTAGTTTTTCAAGATATAGACGGAGGAAGAGTGGAAGTAGAAGTCATTTTTAATTCTTTAATTAGTGACAAAGGTCAATTGGAAAAGAAGGTTTTAGTAGGTCACCTTCATTCAATGATTAAGAGTACAATCTAAAATGACAAATAGTAAATGTGAAAAAGTGTCTATACCTCTGTAAGAGCGGAGGGATAGGCACTTTTATTTGTGCTTAACACCCCTCATATTTCGGTACAACTTTTACTCTGATAAATATGGAGTAGTTGGTAAAAATATAATATATGTCTATCGTTATAGGAGGTAGGGTGATGAATGGGAATATAAACCAAAAACGTTACTCCAAAGCAGTCATATCACCCATTAATATAGGATTAGTTACGATCCGAAACCCCTACATTGCTATGTGGTGGGCGGCTGCATTTCCGGGAATTCCTCAAATTGCGATGTGTAAATATCTAATGGGTGGAATTTTGATATTATGGGAGTTTTTTATAAACCTAAACGCAAACTTTAATTTAGCTATTTATTATTCATTTATTGGAGAATTTGAGTTGGCCACTCAAGTATTAGATACAAGATGGATCCTTATATACATTCCGGTTTATCTTTTTGGTATTTGGGATAGTAGACGGGGTGTAATGGAAACGAATAAATTCGCCATTTTAGCGGATAGTTTCGGATCAGCTGAGAATATAACGCCTACAAAACTGGCATGGTATGACCATAATTTGTTAGATAAAATGAGACCTCGTATTGCTGCTTTATGGTCATTTATTCTACCTGGGCTGGGTCACCTTTACATAAATAGACTTCCAACTGCATTTTATGTGATTGTATGGGTTGTACCTTCAGTGTATTTTTCTAATTTACTTCCCTCTATGCACATGACTTTATTGGGTCAATTTGACAAGGCTACCGAGGTCCTTGATCCACAGTGGTTATTATTTCTTCCCTCTATTTATGGGTTTGCAATTTTTGATGCTTATTTATTTTGTATAAAAAGTAATGAATTGTATAAAACACAACAAGCCAAATATTTAAAAAAGTCTAATCAACCAAAACAATTTAAATCGAAACTTTTGTCAGAGAGGGGGAATGAAATGAACATTGTAGCCTCTTTTGCTTCTTCCTTGTATGTTGAATTAGCTATAAATGAATTAACACAAAGCGGGATTTCCAAGGAAAACATATTCGCCATCCCTTTGGATCAACAGCCTAGAAAGAAGAATGTTGATGTGATTACTGGAGAAGGTATTAAAACCTTCGAAATTGCGGTTTCTTTTGCTACAGCTTTTACTGTACTGGGAACAATCTATGGGTTTATTTGGACTGGAGGGCCTGTTTTATGGGGGTTAATTGGGTTTGCGATTGGTGCCATTTTAGGCTTAGCCTTTGATTTTCTCATTGAGAAAAAGGAAATCATGAAGAAATTAAAAAAGGGCAGCGGTGGGGAAGTCATGATCGTTATCCAGTGTGAAAAGGAAAATATTAAAATGGTCAAAGACATTCTATTTGATCACAATACATTAGGGCTATCTGAAGTTAATATAAACAGCACAGGGGATAAACAAATAGACGTGTAAGCCGATCAGTTCTAGAGTGAATAGCTACATAATCCTACTTTTATAATCCCGTTTGGGTTTTACATGAAAAGAGCGAAACTGCTTACAGTCTCGCTCTTTTTTAAAAATTATTTTCAGTACCCCTATCTCTCACCTTAAATATGTTTGTTTTTATTTACTTTCATTTCTATAGTTCATTGTCACGTTTCTTTTGATCAGATTTTTTTCTCCAATTTACAGGATTAAATGATTTTCTAATTTTATTTGCTACTTCTTTTCCTACCATCAAAGCACCTATCCAAAAGATTACCTCACCTATAACCAGACAGCTTGTAATCGTAATCGCTTTCACCTCACTCGTTAGAGGTAAAAAGGGTATGACGATAGGGGATAAAATCCAGGTAAGTACCGAAAAAATAATAAGTAGGATTCCTGATTTATAAATCCAGGGTTTTTGTGACATGGAGCTTTTCTTCATGATTGCACCCCCAACTAACCGCAAAACTAATATATACAACATTTATAATTATAGTCATTCATTAAGTTAGACAATTTAATAAGAAGCATGTTTAACACATCCTTCCTACCATTAAATCAGGCAAAACAACCCACATCCCCTTCTAATTCAAAGCGCATATGGAGATAGTTGCTACTCTCAATGCGTTCAAGTTATTCATCTACACAGTATATCTTATTTTGAAGTTTTCGACTAAATGGGGCGCTTAGGTTATAGTTGATAAACGCTAAATATTTCTTGATTAAATATTTAACCTAGTTTAATATTCATGTAGTGAGATTTTCGATTGGGGGATTATTTGGATGGATCAAAATAAAATGAAGGATATCGTGGAGCTTGAACATGTAATGCGTTCTTTTATTCGAGATTTTCGTAAAGGGCTAAATGAAATGTTAGGTGAGGACTTCACTAGTAGCGAATTTAGCTTTTTGCGAGCGATCTCGGAAAATCAAAACCAGAATGTATCGAGCCTTGCATCAACGCTTGGTGTGTCAAACAGTCACGCCACATCTGTCATGGATCGTTTAGCTGAGAAAAACCTTATTACACGTACACGGTCAGAAAAGGATCGTCGTGTAGTGGTATTTACGTTAACGGATGAAGGAGAGGAAGTTTTTAACTCTCTAGATCAAAAACGAGAAGCGTATATGAAACAACGATTTGATTCTTTATCACAAGATGAAATCAAAGAATTGCTACGTATTTTCAAAAAGTTATAGAAAGGAATGTCTTATGGAACATTTAGAATATAAACAGAAGGTCACCATAATGATTGCGATCATGGCAGCGATGCTATTTGCAGCGTTGAACCAGACGATTGTTGGTACAGCATTGCCTGTTATTGTGGCTGATATTGGAGGCATGGATTACTTTAGCTGGGTATTTACCATTTATATGCTCACAACAAGTATCACAGCCATCTTAGTAGGAAAACTGTCTGATACGTACGGACGAAAACCATTCATTCTCACGGGTATTGGAATATTTATTTTAGGATCTTTTCTATCCGGGACTTCCGTGAATATTTATCAATTGATCATTTATCGTGGCTTACAAGGTTTTGGTGGCGGAATGATCATGTCTACATCCTTCACGGCAATTGGTGACTTGTTCCCTCCTCGTGAGCGAGGACGCTGGCAAGGAATGATGAGTTCCGTATTTGGATTGGCGAGTGTCTTTGGTCCGACTCTAGGTGGCTATATCGTGGATACATGGCAATGGAACTGGGTATTCTGGGTCTTTCTTCCGTTTGGCCTAGTGGCTTTTACGATGATCTGGAAGATGTTCCCGAATGTAAAATCAGCAGGGAAAACTTCAGTCGATTATGTAGGTGCTGTAATTCTAGCTCTAACCATTGTGCCTTTACTTTTAGCTTTCTCTTGGGCAGGTAAAACCTTTGCTTGGGATTCGATGATGATTATTGGATTGTTTGTTTGGTCATCAATTGCATTAGTTATCTTTATTTTTGCTGAAACACGTGCAGAAAACCCCATTATTCCACTGCATTTATTCCGAAATAGCATTTTCACGATATCCAATGTAGGTGGATTGTTAATGGGAATGGGGATGTTCGGTGCAATTATGTATATGCCTTTCTTTGTTCAAGGGGTATTAGGCATTTCAGCAACACGCACTGGTTTTGTTATGATGTCGATGATGCTTAGTATGGTTGTCACAAGTACTATAGGTGGTCAGCTTATTACAAAAACAGGACGTTATAAAATCTTTGCTCTAATGGGTCTGACAATTATGGGGCTAGGGATGTTCTCCATGTCTCGAATGAGTATAGATACAACATTATTCGGAGTTATTCGTAACCTAGTAATGGTTGGTCTGGGCTTAGGTCTGACATTCCCGGTACTAACTCTTACCGTGCAGAATGCAGTGGATCACAAATATCTAGGTGTTGCCACATCAGCCTCACAGTTCTTCCGACAAGCAGGTGGAACGATAGGTGTTTCCATAATGGGCTCTATTATGAACCTTATTATGGCAGATGAAATGAAAGAGATGATGGCAAAAGCTACAGGTGGAGCTGCTTCCAAGCTTCAAAACATGGGAGCTCTTAAGGATCCTCAAGTCCTCATGGATCCTGATAAAATTGCTGGGGTAAAAGAGAAGGTCCCAGCTGATATGTTGCCTTTATTTAATCAAATAATTCAATCTATGCGAGAGATTTTAAGTACTTCGCTTAGTGGCGCCTTTTTATTTGGTGTGTTTGTCCTTGGTGTAGCTCTAATCTTAATTTCATTCTTGAAAGAGATTCCGCTACGCTTAACTAATCAAACAGAAGAACAATCAGAGGAAAATGTAGAAGCTAAAAGTGTTAGTTCATAAAACTAAAATCACATGACTTTTAAGATTAGTAGTTCAGTTTTTGAGGAAAAACCACCTCTAAAACTGAACTACTTTTTTACTGTCTGGGAAATTATAAAATTGCTAGCTTGTGTATAACTCTTTAATGAGAGTGGGGCCAAGTCCAGCTCCAGCGCCCAGCAACGAATGGACTTCCCTCGCCTCCGTACGATAAGTCAACATCGATTCACCAAGGTTCATCGTGTTTCCTTTATCGTACTACGGGCTCAGTCCAGTCCCTTCGTTGCTAAACGGGCGCTTGCGC
>NZ_AULJ01000033.1 GCF_000425225.1 Pontibacillus marinus BH030004 = DSM 16465
AAGCGTATTGTTTTGCCGATTGAATCTCCTTTATCATTGATCAGTCCGGCCTCATGATGACGCTTTCCAATATCAATACCAAGATAAATCATAGATATACCACCCATATAAGATTAATCAGATGTAAGGAATCCTCTTAACTTTATAGATACTCAACCTCGTTCGATATACGGCAACTAGGTACCATCCAGCTCATACGAATAGTTCTATAAAGAAAGAGGTGTCAGTCTTAAGCACGAAGACAATGCTTCAAGGGCGCAGAGCGACAACCTCTATCTGATTTAACCTCATTATACCTTCCTAAAAAGGTAATGAGGATTAAAAGCCAGAACAAATCTGACTAATAATAATATACGAGGGCGCTTTCCTGGAATAATCTATAGTGCACTTACTTTAAATTGAAAACAATTGAAGAAGAGTGGTAATTTTTTAATTGAGGTGTTTCATTTGAGTATAGAAAAAAATGATATGATTACAATTGATGTATCTACTATTAATACAGTACAAGAGTTACATATATTATTAAAAAAAGCCCTTGAATTTCCTGATTTCTATGGTGAGAACTGGGATGCTTTTTGGGATGCAATAACTGGACTTATTGATCTACCAATGAAGTTACAGTTTATTGGATGGTCTAATCTTGAGGATAAATTCCCTTCTGATGCCAATATATTATTAGAATGTCTTACTGAATTTAACGAAGAATTTCCCGAAGAGAAAAGGTTATTCTTATTTCACTAAATGCTACTAAGATGAAATATACTATTAAGAATATCTCGAATTCAAGTGTTCCGTTAAAGGGCGCAAATCTAGAATAAACAGTAAATGGACAGACCGTCAAATCCCCCCCTAATGATGAAAGGGGGGAAATGTAAACAATCTCTAGAATATTGATATATATTAGTTACGGCAAAACAAAATATATACTAAGTGAGACAAGACTCATGGAATCCTGCTAAACATGCTTAACTTATGCTTCTCATGAGTTTTCCAAACTTGTTAGAAGCCTTTTTCTTCATTTCCTTTGTCACATGACGATATATAAGTCTGGTAGTATCGTCATCAGAGTGTCCCAAGCGTTCCATAATATCCTCTATTACAACCTCTGCTTCTGCCAGTAATGATGTGTGAGTGTGGCGCAAAGAATGCGGAGTTAGGGTGTCACTTAATCCTGATAATTTTAGTAACCGCTCCATTCGGTCTTCAACTGTTTTAGTAAAGATAGGGTAACCAGGGTGTCTTTCTAGTTTGGCAAAGACAAAGTTTTGATCGGCATACGCATCTCCTAAACGCTTTTTGGCCTTTTCCTGTGAACATTTCAGGATTTCAAGTGCACTTATTACATCCTCTTCAACGGCAATCGTTCGTGCAGATGTAACTGTTTTAGGTGTGCCTAAAGTAAATTGAACCGTGTTATTATTTGGGTTGTAGTATGTTTTAATAATTCGAATTGTATGTTTGTCAAAGTCAATATCGTCCCATTGCAGTGCGACCAGTTCCCCTACACGCATCCCAGTGTAAGAAAGTGTGAGGAAAATAGGAAAGTCCATCTCTAACCCCTGTTTAGCAGCTGTTTTTAAGAATAAAGCGAGTTCTTCTTTTTCCATGTATTTTGGGATATCCTGTTCCTTTAATTGTTCGATGGTCTTCTTTTTCTTTTGTAAAACAACAAACTGAGTGGGGTCTTTTTTTATTAACTCCTTTTGAATAGCTTTCTTGAAAATCATTCTTCCGGTGCGATGGATACCATCTACAGTATTCGGAGCATAATGTTTTTTAAGGTCTTTTATTGCATCTTCATATTGGTCTGATTTGATATTTTTAAGTCTCAAATAAGCAAAGTAGGGCATTAACTTTTCAATTTCATGTTGTCTAACACGTATAGTGCCTGGCTTAACTTCCCGTTCTTCGCAATATAAAGATAGCCATTCTGGTGCGAAGTCCTTGAACAATTTATTACTTTCATCAATATATGTTTCATTTTTTACTTCATAAAGGAGTTCCCTAGCGGCAGCTTCTGCTGCTGCAAGGGTGCTAAAACCACTTCTTTGTCTTTGCCTTCTCTTACCAGTCATTGGATCTGTACCAATATCAATGGTAAAAGCATATTTAGCCCCGCAAGTACATCGACTAGATTCCTTTCCACATACACAATCTCTTCTATAGAAAGATCCTTTCATCATAAACAACCTTTCTTTTCACTTTAATTCGATTTTTGAAGGGATTTAACCTCACTCGGACGCATGCCTATATGGGAAATAATGAATAATATGGCATAAATCTTTTTTCTTCTTGAATCAGTATCTTTCACTTCTATAACTCCCTTTCTTTAGGAAAACTTAATATTGAATTTTGGTGAATCAATTTTATGAAAAGTTAAGGTAGCGAAAATAACAAATAGTGGCTGGTTAGTTGTCCGACCTTTCTAGTTGTTACTAACCCTAGCCTATCTTTGTTCTGTTTTCTTCTCTTTCTGTTGTTTAATCCACTGCTTTAAATCAGCTTTTTCAACTCTTTTAGAAATTCCAATTTCAAAGTTTGGAATACCACCGTGCTCAACATGGATTTGAAATAACTCATATACCCTTCTTCTAGATATCCCTAAGTATGCGGCAATGTGCTTTGCTTGCAATGTTTCTGGCAATGATTCCCATGTTGTGAATTCTTCTGTTCTGTTCATAAGTTCCCTCCTGTAATCAACAGAAAAAACCCCACAGATGTGGTAGAAAGACATACTGCGCCCAAGATAATAAGATCATAGATTTCAATCTTATTCCTTGGATTGGCAGGTTCTTCCTGATCCAATCTGTGGGGTTTATCCCATTTGATTTATATTATATTTTGTTTGAAAATTTTTGAATAACTTATGTTACATACTATAAAATGTCGAACTTCTGTTTGTCAAGAATTATTTTTGAGCGGAAAGTATATTGTCTCAATTCTATATCCATAAAAAAGAAATAACCCACCCTGTAATCTGGTCGATTTAGATGGGGTTATTTCTTCTCCCGTAAAAGCCACTGCATTTATTGGGATAAGCATAACTAAATATTGAAATGAAATTAAAATAACAAGATATATGGATGTTGAATCTTCTTCTTGTTTTATGGTTAAAACCAAATAAATACTAGAAACAAAAATTAATCTATGAATCTGTTGCCTTCTAAATGTTAATTTGTGTATAATAAAATCAAAGGGGAACTAAAGTATCTCCTGTATCCAAAAATACAAAATTAAATATCTTATATAAAAAGAGGGAGCACCTCTATTTGACAGATACCTTATATGGTACCTGCAAATAGAGGTGCTTTTCTTTTTGTAAAAAGGAGGGGGAAAATGCAAAAGGTTCCAACCAGCACAGACGATAAATTGTTAAAGGAAGTTCTACAATTAAACACAAAAAAGCTCTTTAGGATTAGTGAAGATGGAAATAATTCCCTTGAAGTTGCTGGTTTCGGAAGAAAAAAACAACAAATTGACAAAGTAAAAAAACTTTTAACAAAAAAATGTATAAAAGTGGAAAGCGTTGTTAAGAATGATGGAAAAGCTAATGTAGTTGAGGAGCTGATTTCCATTCTTAACAATGTGAATATCCAATTAGATGGGGTTATTAATAATCGGAAGGTTGAAAAGTCTAAAAATCTTGGTGAAAAAGGGGTAACAGAGTTTTTATTAACGAGATATTTATCCAATATATCTTCAAGAATTTTGCGTGACTTTTTAAAGGGATATAGGAAGATTAAGCCTGCTGCATTATACAGGTTAATAAATTCAATCATTGAATTTGAAGAAAAGCTCTCCGTTAAGTACAACAAAGATCCTAATGACTTAACCGAGAAGCAACTAGCAGATAGTGAAATCATGAAGAGCATGGTAACAAGTGGATTCTTCGCTAGGAAATATGAGCACCTTTATACCTTTATAGATCCAGCTAACACTATTGAAATCAATCACAAGGCAAAAACTAAAAATAAACTAGAACATGCGATAACGAATCTATACCTAAAGGATCTCCAGAGACGTAATGCATCTAAATCAAGAGTTGATAAGATGAATCAGCAAGTTAAGCATCACTTTAAATGGCTGTTAAGTTACAGGGAATTTGAAGGATACACGATAAATAGTATTCCTGTCTGGCTTGTAACTAGAGAGCATCTAATAGAATACAAAAACTACTTAATTAGAGAAAGTAAGGTAGGAAACACAACGATTTATACGAGTAATCGCCGCTTTAAGGATATAAAAACGTACTATAAGCGCTTATATGAATTAGAGCTTATAAAAGAAAACATAGGAGAGCATCTACCAAACATTAAAGCGAGTGATTATTTTTATAGAAAGTTACCTAAAGATCAAGAATTAGAAGCACTTTTTAACGCTATTACAATCTACTCTGATGATCCTGATAAAGATCGATTATCCTATGCTTTAATGCTATTGCTTGGTTTTAGAATGTGTGAACTTCACCGGATAAATTGGGAGGATATAAACCTTTCCTTGAGGACACTTGTTGTTCATTCCAAAGGAAAAAACACTCATATCTTACCAATACCAGACGAAATTTACGATCTTTTGAAGAGTATGGAATTTTTTGAAAAAAAGGGGCCTATTTTTAGAAGACCGAATGAAAAAGAGGGTACCTTCCGTAGTAGGTTTGTGGAGAATTTTACTCTATTTAAGACTTTAGCAAACTGGAATATAGATGGCGGACCTCATATGTTAAGACACTGTTATATCACAAACCTTGCCCGGAACAATGTTAGTTTAATCGACATTAAGACTTTAGCTAGACATGATTCATTAGTAACCACTTCAAAGTATATTCATTTTTATTCAAATGAACTTAGAGAAGCCCTTGATCAGGTGAAGATTGGGGGTACTAAAACATGGCTGCTCCAAGACAGAAATTAAAGAACGTTGAGTTAAACGAACAATTAAATGATTTAATCGGAAAGTTTGGCACAAAACTTGTAGAAAAACAGTTAAAAGAAATGGGATTAGCAAACAAAGAGATGGAGGCACCAAAACCAAAAGCAATTCCTACATTAGATGAAGCCGAAGATATTTTTTACAACTCTTCTACTTCATACTATATGCATAAAAGAGAAGTGACCAGAAAGGGATATAAAAGTGAATTAAAGACTTTTAAAAATTTTTGCAAAGAAAATTTACCAAAAAAGTCAAGAACACTCATTACCGAGATATTTAAGCCGGACTTTCTTAGTGAATATATTAATCAATATAAAAATGGTGGCACTAGAGATAAAAAGATAACTTTTCTGCGAGTTTTTCTTAAATCGGTTGCACTAGATATCTTTGATAAAAAGCAGATTAATAACCTTCTGAGAAATACGCTTAAAGTTTCGGGGAAAAATGCAGAGAATGATGTTCCAAAGGCGCTAACTCCCAAGCAGGTAGAGTTCCTTTTCGAAACTGTTAAAGAGACGACATCTGCTATAAGGAATTATACGATTTTGTGGGTGTTGATTGGATCAGGGATAAGGGTAAACGGTTTGGTGAACCTTCGAATTGAAGATGTTTGTTGGGAGGACCAAGCTATCATGGTCATTCCAAAAGGGAAAGAGACTAAAGAGAAATTTTATATGACACCAGTATCATTTGAAGTACTTACTCATTATATTGAATTTCGACATGGCAACAAAAAAAAGGAACTTTCGAAAGCGAAGTATGAAAGTATATTCATATTCTCTTCCAACACCAATAGCAGAGCTATTGCAACAAGTACAGTTCGAGAAATGATGAAGAGCTTAAAAATGAAGGGTGTCCAAGCTAATATATTTTCTGAGGACGACACGCTTTCACCACATATTATGCGACATACATTTGCTCTGTACGCGTTGGAATCCGGCATTGATATTTATAAGATCCAAAAACTACTAGGACATGATTCTGTTGATACAACTCAAACGTATCTACGACTATTTTCACATCAACTCAAAGAAGAGTTGAAAAAGCATAGGTATGCAAATGTAGAATTAGAGTTTATGACTAATAAGGAGGCCTTATATGGAAAATTTAGTTCTTGATTCGGTCTATTATGATAAATGGTATAGACTAGCGAATTTAAAAGACAGTTCTAAAGAGCGGATGAAAATACCCCTAAAAGAACTTGGAAACTTTATTAGGGAGTTTGGTTACAGTGGTGCAGAGTTAAACTTTGATAAATTTTATTATTCGGAAGAGGATGATGGCTACGAACCGTTAGACCTTGATTTTGTTGAAAGTTATGTTGAATTCCTTAAAGACAATAAAACAGAACAATCCCTGCGCTCGCACTTCAGTGCAGTAAAAAGTTTTTTCAACTTTCTTGAAAGTATGGAGATGATTGAGGAAAATCCTTTTGGAAGATATCCAACTTCTTTTCATAAACAGACCTTAAAAAATCGGGCACTAAGCCCTGATGAAAGTGATAGTCTATTACAAGCAGCCGCATTGCTTGATCCATTTTTTCTTCAGTATGCTGTATTAATTCTTACATGCTTAACTTGTGGGCTACGATCAAGAGAGCTATGTAATTTAAAGCTCTCGCAAGTTAATTTTGATATAGGAACGATCGTAATCAATAAAGGACAGAAAACCTTTGCTGGTTCAGTTCACATGTTACCATCCTTGTTAAAGTATATGAAGGCTTACGTTGAACACCCATACTTTTTAGAATGGCTTGGACAAGAGAGGGATAAAGAGCTATTTTTCATGGATAGCAAGCCACTAACAAATCAAAAGTTGAATGGATTAATCAAAAAAATAGCAGAAAAAGCGAACATTAAACGAAATGTCACTTCTCATGATTTACGAGCAACTATGTGTTATTTAATGTATCTTGAGGGTTACCCCATTCACATAATCCAAAGGCAAATGAGGCATAAGAAAGAATGGACTACACTTAGTTACTTACCTATCAAGAACAGACTTACTTAACAGGAGTGATGTAAATTGCTTCAGATAAATCTTGAAAATAATTTATCGCCTTTAGTTGAAATCAAGTAAAAGCTCAAATATAGTTAAGATAGATCAAAATTAATTAAGCAAAGAAATGCATTGTTTCTAGAAGAACTAGGGCGATGGATTAGTGACCTCACTATCCGTCTGCCCTTTTTTATTTGTTATTTTTCAACTGGTGTAACAATTGAAAGGGGTGATTCATGGAAAACAATAGATGCTTCATACATGTCAAAATACGCGTTTGAGAGTAAAGCAAAACTTGAATTAAGAGTTACATTAAATATAAAAATCAAAAACAAGTAAGTATGTGAATCAATGTTTGTTAATAGAAACCTTACATACTTAAAAACTGGAGGTAAAAGGATGCCTAAGAAAGTATTTGAAAATGAAAAGAAGACAAGGTATGCAGTGATTTACGATGTGAAGATTGACCCACAGACTGGAAAAAGCTATATGAAGCAAAAATCATTTCCAACAAATGAAGAAGCTGATCAGTTTCTTGAAGAACTTGGTAGCGATAAAAGTGAAATTAGTATTCTATTGGGTACAGAACAAAAAGAGCAACAGGCAAAAAAGGTCCGTTTTAATGAATTCCTAGAAGACTCGTTTTATGGGGAACAAGCTCATATGATTTCAAACCAGACTTTCAGAGTGAAACAAGCATTATTAAACAAACATATTGTTCCATACTTTAGTGGTAAGTATCTTCATGAAATTACTGAACAAGAAATAGCAGAACTGTTTGCGGAAAAAGACCGTGAAGGATATTCGAAAAGTACAATTAAAAACATTCATGGCATATTATCTACCTTGTTTCGCTCAGCTGTGCAAAGAGGTTATCTTGATAAGAATCCTGTGCGCTTCATGAAGAAAGTAAAAACTCCGAATGGTATTACTAAAGTTTTGAGTGAATCAGAAGTGAAAAAGCTCCTTGAAGTGGCTCACTTAGCAGGCGAAGGTATTATGTATGAACTTGAAATATATACAGGCTTACGGTTAGCAGAGCTATTGGCGTTATCATGGAGTGATATTGATTTAGATAAACAGACGATAATTGTTAAGAAGAATGTTGCAAATGAAGGGCATGGCACACATACCATAATGGGAATGAAAAGCGGTTCCCGAAAGGTAGTAATACTCTCATATTTGTTACCAATGCTACAAAAACACAAAGAAGAACAGCAATTAATGAAGAAAGAACTTGGCGACCGATATGACAATGAATTTGATCTTGTTTTCCCGAAAAAAGACGGTGGGGTTCAAAGCCCATCTGCCGTTCGTGCTAGGTTTAATCGTTTAGTTGAGCAAGCGGGCATTCAAAAAATTACCTTCCATGACTTAAGAAGAACGCACGCTAGTTTGCTTGTTAAGGCTGGGGTCCCTCTATACCTTGTAAGAAAGCAAATGGGTTACAAGAGTGTCGATACACTTTTTCACTTTTTGCCACAACAATTTCCCGATTCAATGAAATCAATTAAACTCTTTAGAGGCAATGACAAAGAAGATGATTTTGATAAGAAACTACCTAATGACTTGTAATAGTGAACTTAAAAGAAGCTCAGACTTGATGGTTTGAGCTTCTTTAATTTCTCTTAGCTTCTGAATGGTTTGGTACTTGTCGTTTTTTAGTTTGTGTGTGTTTTCAAAGAGTGTCTTTTACTTATAGTATATGAACACAATTTACGGGGAGGAATTACTATGAATAAATCAAAACAAGAATTTGTTTTTAAATTGATGCAGAAGATTTAACATGTGGTGTGGATTTTGAAGTAATCACTGACACACTATATCACGAGATTGATAGTGAATTGGCTAACCATTATATGACACGGTGTTGTGAAATTCAAACTACTAATAAAGCTCACCTATTCAAATAAAGATTCTATTTTTAATTTAGAATTGATCTTAAATTTAAACCAATAATAAATCATAAACAACACAGTGAAATTAAGTTAGTAATTTAATTATCAAAAAGTATTGACCTGGTATTTATAATGGTATATATTTAATTTAACAAATCTTAGTAATCGAATAACTAACTTAATGCAAGGGAGATGTTAACCTTATGGAGGATAATGTGTTATTTAATCAATTGGATATATTGCGTGGAGATTTACCACTAGAAAAAATGAAAAATGTAGCTATTCCAATTTATAGTCTGCAGTTTCTTAAAAACAATCAAAAGATTCCTGAAGAAGCTACGGTTAGTAACGTATTAAAACATGAAGATAACCTGGTGGGAAGTTTAATACATGCATTTAATATTGTTGAAAACGAATATCCGGAATTAAAGGGTATATATGATATCTTTCCGTCAAAAGAGTTAAGTCAGAAAGTGTTATTTAACTTCTTACTTCAAGTGAATAATATGAAGTTTGCTAATAACGTTTGGGCTGACTTAATGGAAAAATTGTTTAACTATCTTTATGAAAACGAAGGTAAAAAAGGTGGTGCGCATTATTCACCAGAAAGTGTCAATCAGTTAGGGATTGCATTATTACAACCACAATCAGGCACTTTTTATGATGGTGCTGCGGGTGTAGGTGCGACGACTGTAGAAGCACAAAAGTATGCAAGAGAAACTAATGGGAACATCCAACTGTTCGGGCAAGAAGTGAATTATAACAATTGGGCGTTGGCGAAGTTCAATTTACTTTTTCATTGTGTAGAAAATGCTGACCTTCGGTTAGGAGATACACTCCTTAAACCAGCATTTGTTGAGGGGAAGAATATAGAAAAATTTGATCGAGTTATGATGGATTTTCCATTTTCGATGAACATAACTGATTATGAAAATTTGATAGATGATACGCTTAATCGTTTTATTTATGGCAAGCCACCAAGAAGAAGTGCTGATATGGCTTTTATTATGCATGGATTGGCATCATTAAATCAAAAGGGAAAGGCAGTTTTTGTTGTAACTAATGGCACATTGTTTAGACAGGGGGTTGAAGGAACAATTCGTCAGAACATGATTACGGCTGATGTTGTTGAAACGGTAATCGCATTGCCAGAGAATATTTATGCTGAAACCGGCATTCAGACGAATTTACTTGTCTTAAATAAAAATAAGCCTATTGAACGTCAAGGCAAAATATTATTTATTAATGCAGAAGAAGAATTTAAACAATTAAATAGACGAAGAAAACTTTTGAATCATGAAAATATTAAAAAGATTGTTAATGCGTATGAAAAAGGAACCCAAATAAAAGGTTTCAGTAAATTTGTTAAGACAAATATGATTGAGGATGCAGATCTGTTGTGTAAACGTTACTTGGAAGATGGTGAAATTGAAGTCGATACGTTTGGAAAGGTAAAAGTTTCACAAGACAAAATTAATAATCAACCTAATAACAAATCTCTATCCAATTTAACGGAGTCCATATACAGGGGCTTAAATGTTTCTTCTAAATCAGTAGAAGAAGGGGTTGGAGAATATAAAATCATAAAACTTTCAGATGTGAAAGATGGCGACATTAATCTCGAGGAACTAACGCAAGTTACTTTAAAACGTAAATCAAAAGTGGAAATGTATCTCGTACAACGTGGAGATCTCATTATTTCGAACCGAGGAACAAGTATAAAGATAGCTGTTGTACCACATGTCGATGAGAATATCATTTTGTCTCATAATTTCTTGGGGATTAGGTGCAACAATCAACTAGATCCATATTTTCTCAAAGAGTATTTAGAAAGTCCAGTCGGTCAATACATGCTTACAAGTAAGCAGATAGGTACGAACATCTTAACGATAAATCCTAAAGATCTTGAGGATATAAAAATACCAGTACCAGAAATAGAAGCACAAATGGAAATTGTTGAGGGATTTCACGACATGAAAAGTAGTATCCAAGAGAGGCTACAGCAGTTAGAGGAAGAGAAGAAGCAATTACAACTACAGTTATATGATTATATGGGAATTCGAGATTCATTTGAAATTATCTAGTGATGGAGGATGATAAATCATGGAATCGAAATATTGGAAGGTTGTGTTACGTTATGGTCATGTAGGACAAAAGAATGAAGTAAGTGTAGCGAGGTTTCTGTGACAGAAGCCACATACACCCCAATTATGGTAATGGATTTAGCTTCTGAAATGTCTGGTGTTAAAAGTAATGGGATTTGTCAGGTTAATGAGGTGAATCAGGAAGATTACCTTACTGGTAAAAGAACAGAGGTTGAAAACTTTTATCTTCAGAGGTTAAAGGAAGAAATCAGCATTATTGCATAAAGGTCTGTAATGTAAATGTATTTTACGACATATGACAATGATAATAAGTGGGGAGGAAATAAACAATGAGAACAGCTCAATTATCACTTGAAACTAAAGGAAGTTTTTACACCTTTTTAGATAGCAAAAACAATTATGGGCAAGATTACTTAAAGTGTATGGAAAACACAGTAAACAATCTGGTGAAACAACAAACATCAGCCAATAAACCTGGAATGTTACTAGGGAAAATTCAATCCGGTAAAACCAGAACTTTCCTTGGAATAATGGGGTTGGCTTATGATAATGATTATGATGTTGTTATTATTCTAACCAAAGGCACGAAAGCATTGGTTAAACAGACAATAGCTAGGTTAAATCAGGAGTTTGATGGAATGATTACTCGTGATAAGATGCGAGTTTACGATATTATGACTCTACCTTCGAATTTAAGTAAGTGGGAACTAAATAAAAAGCTTGCCATTGTTGTCAAAAAAGAAACTAGAAATATGGATAGGATCAGTGATGCGTTGTTTGATACCTATCCAGAACTAAAGGATAAGAATATATTATTTATTGATGATGAAGCAGATTTTGCTAGCGTATCCTATGAGAATAATTCTGAGAAGAATGTTATTGATATGAAAGTTATAGCAACAAAGGTAGATAATATAAGAGCAAATTTAAATCAAAGCTCTTTCTTACAGGTCACAGCAACTCCTTATTCACTTTACCTTCAGCCAGATGAAAGAGAAATAAATGATTTTCTCAAATTTGAACCTGTTCGACCTGCGTTTACTGAATTAGTACCAATTCATGATAAGTATGTAGGTGGCGAAATGTACTTTGATGAGTCAAAAAATGAAGATTCACCAGCATACTTTTTATATCAGGAGATATCTGAAAATGATCTAGAAGTTATGAAAAAAATGGATTTACGGCGTGTTCGAAAAGAAAACCTGTTAGCTCAAAAGAATTTATATAACTTAAATCAGGCTGTTATCAACTTTATTGTAGGTAGTTGTATAAGAAGGTGGCAACAAAGGTATCAAAATGATGATGAAGAGAAATATTCTATGGTTGTTCATACTGAGAGGGGAAAACAGGCACATGATTGGCAACAAGAGCTTATCAACTTAATATTAGAGGACTTAGCTGACTTAGTTAAAGAGAATAATAATTTGTTTGTTGAATGGGTTAAAGGTTCTTATAACCATTTAATGAAATCTGTAAGATTAGTCAACATGCCAGAACCCTCATTTAATGAAGTTTTAGAAGAGGTTAATGAAGCATTAATTCAAGAAATGGTAGTTGTGTCGACAGTTAATTCTGATAAAGATGTGGAAGAGTTATTAGATTCTACTGGACAACTGCAACTTCGGACACCAATGAACATTTTTATCGGAGGCCAAATTCTCGATAGAGGAATAACTATAGGTAATTTAACAGGATTCTTTTATGGTAGAAACCCAAAATCTTTTCAACAAGATACTGTGCTTCAACATTCACGAATGTATGGAGCAAGGACCATTGAAGATATAGCTGTTACTAGGTTTTACACTACTAGAAAGATTTATAATATTATGGAGAGAATTCATGAATTTGATACCGAATTAAGAGAAGCTTTTGAAAAGGGACATGATCAAGGGATAGTTTTCATTCAGAAAGATACATCAAATAAAATTGTTCCTTGTAGTCCGAATAAGATATTGCTTTCAAACCTTATAACTCTGAAGCCTCATAAGCGATTATTGCCTTTCGGATTTCAAACTGGATATAAGACGCATATTAGAAAAAAAGTAGAAAAGATCTCTGAAATGGTTAATGAAATAAAACAATATTCACCACAGGTAATTGAAGGTGATGCGTTTTTAGCACCTTTAGGTGAAGTGAAGAACATTCTTTCAAAAATCCATGAAACACTTGTTATGGAAGATGGATATGAGTGGGATTTAGATGAGTATTTTTCTATTTTGGACTATTTAACATTAGATGAAGAAGAAAAGCTTGTTTGGATTATAGTACGAGAAGAAAGAGAGATGAGTAGAATCGATTCTCAGGGTAAGTTTGAGAATTCTCCTGATTCATCTAAAGGAAATAAATCTGAATTGAAAGTTGCCAAAAAAGTTGCAGTTGATCGCCCTGCTGTTATGTTACTAAAACAAAAGGGTGATGCAGATAAAGGATGGAGAGACACACCTTTTTGGTGGCCAGTAATGTTAGCTCAGTTAAACATTGAATCTACGATTTATGCTAAAGATACTATTAAGTAATAATCTATGGAAATATCAACTGCTTCTAAAATTCCACAGGATAAAGTGGGGTTTTGAAAGAAGTAAAAGTTCCTGATTTCTGTTTTAATGAGTGTATTAGAAAGTGATTAAGTGTTTTTTAAAAAAAGAAAAGGTTGGTGGTAAGAGTTGTTAATGAACTTTTACTGCCAACTATTATATGTGGTTTGACATAGTGATATAATAACTGGATGGAAGAATTAAGGAGGTATCTGGATGATAACAGGTGAAATAAAAAGTAAAGTCGATAAAATATGGGAAACATTCTGGACCGGTGGTATAACAAACCCACTAACTGTAATCGAACAATTTACGTATTTATTATTTATTAGAGGATTAGATGAACAAGAGATAACGAAAGAGCAGGAAGCGGAGTTTCTTGGTATGGAACATCAAGGCTTATTTCCTAAAGACAAGCAACATTTGCGCTGGAATCATTTTAAGCAACTTGGTTCATCTGAAGAAATGTATGAAGTTGTATCTGAAGAAGTGTTTCCTTTTATCAAGACTTTGCATGGCAAAGAAGAATCAGCATATTCGAAATATATGAATGATGCAATGTTTATGATACCAACTGCCAATATGCTTTCTAAAATTGTTGATGGCATTGATAACATCCCTATGAAAGACAGAGATACAAAAGGGGATTTATATGAGTACTTGCTATCAAAAGTAGCAACTTCTGGGACAAATGGGCAGTTCCGTACACCACGTCATATTATAGATATGATGGTAGAACTCATGAAACCAACACCCGAGGATGAAATTATTGATCCAGCAATGGGATCAGCAGGTTTTCTTGTATCTGCTGCTGAGTACTTACGTAAAAACCATAGTGATTTGTTCTTAGTTCAAGGGTTAAAAGAGCATTTTAACAATACGATGTTTTACGGGAATGATATGGATAGAACAATGTTACGTATCGGTGCAATGAACATGATGCTTCATGGTATTGATAATCCTAATATTGATTACCGAGATTCACTTGCAGAAGTGAATCAAGATAAAGAGCAATATACGCTAGTATTTGCAAACCCTCCATTTAAAGGTTCTCTAGATGAAGAAGGGGTTTCAAATGAATTATTAAAACTTACAAAAACAAAGAAAACAGAAATACTATTTTTATCTCTTTTCATCCGTATATTAAAATCTGGTGGTCGTGCAGCTGTTATTGTACCAGACGGAATATTATTCGGAGGTTCAAAAGCTCATAAAAAAATACGAAAAGAAATTATTGATACACATAAACTTGAAGCAATTATAAAAATGCCTAGCGGAGTATTTAAACCATATGCTGGAGTATCAACTGCAATTATGATTTTCACAAAAACAGGTTCAGGTGGAACTGATAAAGTATGGTTTTATGACATGAAAGCAGACGGTCTTTCTCTTGATGATAAAAGAATTCCAATAAAAGAGAATGATATTCCAGATATCATTAATCGATTTAATAATTTACAATTTGAGACTGAAAGAAAGCGTACTGAACAATCTTTCTTTGTGACAGTTGATGAGCTACGTGAAAATGACTATGACTTATCTATTAACAAATATAAAGAGATTGAATATGAGGAAGTAGAGTATGAGGAGCCTAAGCAACTACTAAATAAAGTAGAGAAATACGAACAAGAAATATTGGAGAATATAGGCGAATTAAAAAATTTAATTAGCTTGGATGTGAAATAATGAGTATCAAATCAGTTAAGTTAGGAGATGTTTGCTCAGTAAAAGGGGGCTATGCTTTTAAAAGTAGTGAGTTTGTAAATAATGGTGTACCTGTATTGAAAATTGCAAATATCACCAAAAATTTAATTCATTTTGATGAAAATTCTAGTTTTTTCGATGAAGCAGAAATTCATAAATACAGCGATTATATTGTAGAAGATGGGGATATCTTAATAGCTTTATCTGGAGCTACTACAGGGAAATACGGAATTTTTAATTATAAAGAAAAGGCTCTACTTAATCAGCGAGTAGGTAGAATTAGACCAATATCGAATTTAATTGTTCCAAAATATCTTTACTATTTCATGAGTAAACTTCAGGAAAAGATATTGTATAAAGCAGGGGGGGCAGCACAACCGAATATAAGCACTAACGAAATTGCGAAGTTGTCAATACCACTGCCACCTTTAGAGTCACAAAAGCAAATTGTGAATGTATTAGATTTGGCAAAAGAGTTAATCAACAAACGTAGAGACCAAATTTTAGCATTAGATGAGATGACACAATCATTGTTTTTAGAGATGTTTGGAGATCCCAAAATAAACCCTAAAAACTGGCCTGTTGGAACTATTGAGGATCTTTCTATAAAAACTCAATACGGAACAAGTAAAAAAGCAGATGAACAAAACGGTAGTTATTCTATATTGAGAATGAATAATATTACTTATAATGGTGGTTGGGATTTCAGCAGTCTCAAATATATTGATTTAAATGACAAAGACAAAGAGAAGTTTTTAGTTAACAAAGGTGAGTTACTGTTTAATAGAACTAATAGCAAAGAGTTGGTTGGAAAAACAGCAGTTTATCGTGAAGATGAACCTATGGCTTTTGCAGGTTATTTAATTAAGTTGATCTGTAATGAGAAAGCTAATGAAGAGTTTATATCAGCATATCTCAATTCCAAGTATGGAAAAGTTGTTTTAAATTCTATGGCAAAAAATATTGTCGGCATGGCCAATATAAATGCAAAAGAGTTGAAAAGCATTTCTATATATATTCCTCCGAAGGATTTGCAAGATGAATTTGCTGACATTAATTTGAAAATAATGAAAAAAAGAGAGCTATTATTAAAAGGATTAGATAAATTAGAAGAACAATATCTATCACTATTACAAAGCGCCTTCAAAGGAGAATTATTTGCTCAAGCAAAGGTTTCTAATCTATAAATGAGGAGGTATATATTTGACAACAAACTTTGGTTTTCTTAAAGAAAAAACTCAATATCTTAGTTTTACTAATGCTTGCTCAGAAGCAGAAAAAGCATTAATTGTGAGTCCAGCGACGTGTGCAATATTAACACGTCGCGCTCTTGAGCTTGCTGTGAAGTGGCTTTACAGTTCTGACAGTGAATTAAAAGTTCCTTATCAAGAGAATTTATCGAGTTTGATTCACGATCCTAATTTTTTATCTATTATTGATGAAGACTTACTACCTTTGTTAAAGTATATCGTTAAGCTAGGTAATGTTTCAGTCCATACCAATGCAAATATTGATCGTGATGAAGCAACTTTATCTCTACACAACCTACACCAGTTTATTGCTTGGATTGATTACTGTTATTCGGATGAATATACAGCAAAAGAATTTGATGAGTCTTTATTACAACATGGGGAAGAGAAACGTGTTCGACCAAAAGAATTGCAAGATTTATATGATCAATTAAGCTCTAAAGATAAACGCTTAGAAGAAATGATGAAGGAAAACGAAGAGATCCGTAAGATAAATACTAATAAGCGTGAATCAAATAAAAACCAATATGATTTCCAAGTCGATGAGATTACTGAATTTGAAACAAGACAGAAGTATATTGATCTTGATTTGAAGTTAGCAGGCTGGGAATTCGGTAAGAACGTTATGAGGGAATACGAGGTAACAGGAATGCCGAATGATCAAGGCGTTGGTTTTGTTGATTATGTATTGCTTGGGGAAAATGGTAAACCAATAGGTGTGGTAGAAGCTAAAAGAACGTCGAAAGATCCTGGTGCCGGTAAGCAACAAGCTAAACTTTACGCTGACTGCATTGAACAAATGTATGGGCAACGTCCTGTTATTTTTTATACGAATGGCTTTGAGACTTATATTTGGCATCAACCATATCCACCACGGAGAGTATTTGGTTTCTATAGTAACTCCGACTTAAAATTAGTAATTGATCGTCTCACAATGAAGCGTGAACTAAAAAATATTGAAATTAACGATGACATTACGAATCGTTATTATCAAAAGGAATCAATATTAGCAGTTTGTGACGCGTTAGAACAAAATCAGCGAAAGATGCTTTTAGTTATGGCAACAGGTAGCGGGAAAACAAGAACAGCAATTTCTATTGTGGATGTTCTTTCTCGACATAACTGGGTTAAGAACGTTTTGTTTCTAGCAGATCGTAAGACCCTTCTACTTCAGGCGAAGAAAAATTTTAATAACCTTTTGCCAAGCTTATCGTTATGTAATCTCTTAGATAACAAAGAGAATCCCGATGAAAGTCGGATGGTCTTCTCAACTTATCCAACGATGATGAATGCCATTGATGAGGTAAAACGGAAAGATGGCAAGAAGTTATTTACTATAGGTCATTTTGACTTAATTATTGTAGATGAGTCCCATAGAAGTATCTATAAAAAATACCGTTCAATCTTTAATTACTTTGATGGCATGCTTCTAGGATTGACTGCAACTCCAAAGGATGAAATTGATAAAAATACGTATGATGTATTTAACCTTGAAAGTGGTGCGCCAACATATGCTTACGAGTTAGAGAAAGCTGTTGAAGATGAATATCTGGTGGATTACAGAACAATTGAAACAAAAATGAAATTCCTCGAAGAAGGTATTCGTTATGATGATTTATCAGATGAAGAGAAAGAATTATATGAAGAAACGTTTGAGGATGAAGTAGGAGAGGATATTGATAGCGGAGCCTTAAATGAGTGGTTATTTAATGCTGACACTATTGATACCGTTCTTAAAAATTTAATGGAAAAGGGAATTCATGTTGAAGGTGGAGACAAACTTGGCAAAACTATTGTCTTTGCTAAAAATCATCAACATGCGCTGAAGATAGTTGAAAGATTTGATGCACTATTCCCTGAATATGGTGGGGAATTTGCCAAAGTCATCGACTATAGTGTGAACTATTACCAATCATTAATTGAAGATTTTTCTACACAGGAAAAGATGCCACAGATAGCTGTGTCAGTTGATATGCTTGATACTGGTGTAGATATTCCCGAAGTTGTAAACTTAGTGTTCTTTAAGAAAGTCCGCTCAAAATCAAAGTTCTGGCAAATGATTGGTCGAGGAACACGGTTATGCCCAGATCTGTTGGGTGTAGGACAGGATAAAACACACTTTCTAATTTTTGATTATTGCGGTAATTTTGAATTTTTTAGAGAGAACCCCAAAGGTATGGAAGCGAAAGCGACTGAAAGTTTGACGGAAAAGCTATTTAATTCAAAGCTTGAAATTATCAAAGAGCTTCAGGGGATGGAATATCAAACAGAAGATTATATATCACATCGTAACGAAATTATTAATGATGTCTTTGCAGATATTAATGCATTAGATGATGAAAATTTCCGGGTTCGCCAACATCTACAACATGTTCATAAATATAAAAATAAAGATAACTTGAACTCTTTAACCGTAATGAACGTAAATGAAATAAAAGAACATATATCACCTATTATTGTTCCATTTAATGATGACGAATTTGCCAAACGCTTTGACCTAGTATTGTACACAATTGAGTTAGCTAAATTACAAACAAAAAATGCTACTAAGCCTATTCGTAGCGTTGTTACAACTGCAGAAGCATTATCTAAGTTAGGAACAATTCCTCAAGTGGTTGAACAACAGCCTATTATAAATAAGGTTCTAACAGAAGAGTTTTGGGAGAGTGCCGACATCTTTGAACTTGAAAGTGTACGTGAAGCATTGCGTGATCTTATCAAGTTTATTGAAAAAGAAAAGCAGAAAATGTACTTTACCAACTTCAAAGACCAAGTACTTGAAGTGAAAGAGAGCGGTCCAATCTTCCATGCGAACGATTTGCAAAATTATAAGAAAAAAGTTCACCATTATCTTCAGCAACACAGAGATCAGTTAGCGATTCATAAGTTAAGAAATAACAAGCAGTTAACGGATCAAGATTTAAAGTCCTTAGAAGATATTCTTTGGAATGAATTGGGTACAAAAGAAGACTATAAAAAGGACTTTGGGGATACCCCTGTAACAAAACTTGTGAGGCAAGTAGTTGGATTAGACCCACAAGCTGCCAATGATGCATTTTCCGAGTTTTTATCTACTGAAAATCTCAATATTCAACAAAGTAGATTTGTTAAGCTTATTGTGGACTATGTTGTAAGAAATGGGGTAATGGATAAAAAAGTTTTACAACAGGATCCGTTTAAGTCAGTAGGAAGCATAGTTGAATTGTTTAAAGATAATATGGATGATGCCCATAGGATTATTGGGATTATCGATGAGATAAATAGAAATTCTGAAGAGATTTCTGGAGCATGAATTATATTTGGCACTAGTTCAATTGAAGGCACTTAATATTATTTTAGGTGCCTTTAATTTTACCAATGGTGACTAACCACAAACCTTGGGCTCTATCTCTAGTAATTCGAATTCTACAGAAAGAATAATACTTTCCAACATTTAAAATCATATTAGAGAATTATGGGCATTGGTAATACTAGCGGATAATTAGTAATAATATTCTTCATTCATAAGAATACAATAAATTTCGAAGTTTTGTGGAAGTGTGCTTACTGATTTAATTAGGAATTACATAATAGAACTAAAATAAGTAGATATTGTAACTAAGACAAATGAAAGCTTCATAAAGTAGAACTAAGTTTATAAGAGATGACTCCGACATTTAGCCGGAGTCATTTTTTAATGTAGTAATCAAATTTCTCATATAAAAAATCATAAATTGGGAAGGAAGTCGTGATGGTTTGTCGAATTTTGGAATAAAGGAAACGTTAATTTTGTCATTGAGTTAAGAGAATAACTAGGTGGTGATAAGGTTGAGTAAAGAAGGTAAGACGAAAGGTTTATTCCCTTTTAAGCCAGGTTTATGTACTAAAAGTGCACACATTAATTATAGTCAATTCCCACGTTCTTCTGAATTTGAAACTAAATATTTTGAAGATACAAAAGAAATTGCCCAGAAGGACTTAGAAAACATAGAAGCTAAAAAAAATACAGATTACCAAGCAGGAATCACAATATCTACTAATAGAGCTCTTAGAACAAAAGATAGGGAAGTGAAAAAACCAATTTTAGAGGAGCAAACAAAAAAGCCTTATTTTGGTAGGCTGGATATTTTGAATGAAGAAGGGGATAAAGAAACTGTATATATAGGAAGAAATGGTATGGCAGATGATAATGATATTCGAGTGTACCATATTCTTTCAGCTTTTGGAGCTATATACAATCAATCAAAAATTGGTGATTTAAGCCATGATAAATTAGGGGAAGTCACTGTAAATTTAAAAAGACAAATAGAAAGTGAAAATGGTGAGTTTATAAATTTCCATGACTTAAAGTGGGATGAGGAAAAAGGTTATTTTGATCCTGTATTAGAAAAAAGGCTGAATGATAATGCAAAAGAAAAGTTGTCAGAAATTTGGGAGACAATACAAGCCGAGCAAGATTTAGTTATGAGGAAGAATATATCAGTACCGATATTCATTCAAGGATCTGCCGGGAGTGGAAAAACAGTCATAGCACTCCACCGAATTTCTTATTTACTATACGAGCATAAAAATATAAATCCAGATAAGATATTAATAATGGCCCCTAATAACATGTACTTAAACTACATTAAAGATATATCTCCGGATATCAATAAGGTAAACCAATCAACTTTTGAAGAATATTGCATAAACAGGTTGCCTTTTAAGAAAAATAAATTCAATATGAAAGATTATTTCCATTATTTTAAGCAAAATATGGAGGATGATTCTGAATATCTATCTATAAAGGAAAAAGGTAGCATTGAATATAAAAATAAGCTTAATGATTTCTTAGAAACAAGTGATTTCCTTGAAAAGTATCTACCAAAAGAAGGTATAAACATTGAGTTTGATGATGTGAATTTTACTTTTACTTTAGAGAGAATTCATAAATTAGCAAAGGATTATATAGAAAACTCCTCTTTTAAAGTAGCTAAAGAACGAGTATTAAAAACTATTAAACAGGAATCTAAATCAAAACAAGGAAAAAAAGACTGGGGATTTGACGACAGAGGATACGAAAGGTTAATTGATAAAGAAATTTTGAAATTGGATAAGTCGTGGAAAATCCCAAGTGTATTTGAAATATATTTTGATTTTTGCACAAACATAGAAGTAATGAAGGCGATTATGGTAGAGGAAAAAGCTGAACTTATTGTTGAGAATAACAAAATCAATAAATCAAAAAAATTAGTAACGTATGACGATTTACCTGCTTTACTGTTTATTCAACAAAAATATTTTGAGGGAATTGGTATTCTACATAAAAGGAAGAATCAAAGTCAACCTACTCAGGAAGGCTATGATTATGTTTTAGTAGATGAGATTCAAGATTATAGTCCTTTCCATATTTTTATGATTCAGCAAGTAGTTAAAAATTCTAGAATGACACTACTCGGAGACTTGGGACAAGGCATATTTTCTCCAAGAGGAATAGATAATTGGGATACAGCATTTGCTTCATTACAAGGTGATGCCAAGGATGAATATGAATATATTGAATTAAGCACAATATATCGCTCAACACTAGAGATTGTAAATTATGCGAATCAAATATTAAAACCATATAGTCAAGATAGATATACACTATCCAATCCAATTGGTCGTGAAGGTCCTAAACCAAGACACCACAAATTTAATTCGATGAATAACCAATTAGATCAAATAATAAGTTTATGTAATGACCTAGATGAGCAATCTTTTGAGAGCATAGCTATCATCACAAAAGATTGGGAAGAGGCGTTTGCCCTCTACAGTGGACTAAAACACAAAATCAAAAATGTAGAGTTAGTTGGTGAATCTTCCAAAGAGATAACTGGAGGTATTATTATTAGTCCAGTATATCTTACAAAAGGTTTTGAGTATGATTCAGTAATTATTGCAAATGCTTCAAGGGACGTGTATGAAGACTCATATTATTCACGAAAACTATTATACGTAGCAGTAACAAGAGCACTACATCAAGTACATGTACTATATAGAAATGAACTAACTTTACCTTTAATGGAAATTCAACAGCCTTCAAAGGCAAAAAACATTAGAGAAGAATTAAAGAATAATCAAAAGATAAAAGATGAAATTGATCAAAGTTTGGAAACTAATAAGAAGAGCCTAATAACAAAAGTAGAAAGCGAATTGAATACTATTTTTAATAATCAAGCAGAAGAAATATATGAGTTGAAAAAGAAAGTGGCTAGGCTTGAGCAAGAGGTTGAGTACTATAAAAAGAAGTACTTAAAAAATAAAAAAGGTTAATTTCTATCTATTCTCTTATTCAACCAATTAAACATTACTTATTTTTCCAAATTAACCTATAAACTTTTATATATGTCTTAATAGAAATAATATACTTGTTGAGAGGATTTTATCTATGCCATATACGATCAAGTCTTCTGAGAAACTTAGACCGGCTGGTGCTGAATATGAGACGAAGGCACTGTTATACTTGATGAACTTTAGGGTTGATAGTTCTGAAGTCTATTATTATGTTGTGGACTTTTTTAACGATTTAACAGGAATGAATAGAACTGGCAGAAAAATGTGGGACATTCAATCTAAAGGGGCAAAGAATTCTTCACCTAAAGCACTAGGAAAAGAACTAGTTACTTTATTTAAAAATCATACAAGTGATTTTGAATTCGATTGTTTTGTATTATTTTTAGGAGGGGTGTCAACTACTGTCAGGACCGATCAAAGTAAAAATATTTTTGATATCAAAAATATTACACCAAGCGCATATAAAAAAATGAAACAAGGATTATTAGAAGA
Organism: Pontibacillus marinus BH030004 = DSM 16465; assembly: GCF_000425225.1. GTDB lineage: Bacteria > Bacillota > Bacilli > Bacillales > BH030062 > Pontibacillus > Pontibacillus marinus. The sequence goes on from NZ_AULJ01000033.1 coordinate 23,205, forward strand.
GTGCTATGATAAAAGTTATATAGATAATAAAAACATTAACGATAAAGAGCTAGATGAATTTTTGTGTAAAGTTCAATTTGTTGTTGATGATAAAAAGCCCCATGAATATGTAAAATCTATTATTAAGACCCATACAAAGTTAATTCCTAATGAAGAAATATTAAATACTATTTTTAATGAGATTAGAGATAAACAAGCAAGTAAAAAATATGCCAGTGTCGTGGAGAGTATTACCATTGAAACAACTCATGAAGCGTTAAACCATTTTCGGCATCTGACTACTGGAGAGATTAGATTATTAACTATTTCTCGAATTATTAACAGAAATCTTTTTGATAAAGGAGTTCCTTTATCCTTTTATATTATTTTAAATAGTGTACCAGATGAAAGGAAAAAAGATGTGATCCTAGAAAGCCAATTGGCATTGTCTAAAGCTTTGTTTAATAAAAATAATGCAGATAGTTTTTGGAGCTTATTTGAAAATATTTATTCAACAATAGTTCATAATCCTGATGATAATGTAAATATGCTTTATGAAAAGTTAAATCATGATAAAGTCGATCAGTGTTACGATTTTGAGGTTATTTCATTAAAGTATTTTATTTCTTTAATTAAGGACGGTATTGAATAATGCTAATAAAAAAAGTTGCTATAGGTAATGAACATGAAGCATTTATTGAAAACAGATTTTCGGATAAAATGAATATTATTTCTAGTGATGATAACAACCGAGGGAAGACAATATTAATTCAAGGTATGATGTACGCACTAGGCAATAATCCTGTATTCCCATCAACATTTAATTATACTAATTATTATTATATAGTTGAATTTCTTCATAACGATATTATATATAAAATATGTAGAAACAAGGATTTATTTTTTATTCAATTTAATGAATCTTTGATAATTTTTGAAAATGTTTCCGAATTGAAGCGGTATTGGCATAAAAATATAAGTTCATTGCCAATTATAACTAAAAATGATTTCAAACGAATAGTTGATCCAGAACTTTACTTACAAGTATTTTTTGTAGGACAAGACAAAAAAGATACTTCTAATATCGCAAATAAAGGATTGTACAATAAAGAAGATTTCAAAAATATGCTTTATTCACTAGCTGGAATAAAGAATGATATTGTGGATATCGATAATATTAAAAACATTAGACAGAAAATTTCGAATTTAAAAGATGAGAAGAAGCTTCTATTGAAACAATCAAAAATTTTGAAATCTCAGAAGAAACCTATAGCATATTTAAGCAGCACTAATGACAGAATAAATTTTAAAGATAGTCTAAAAAAAATTGAAAAAGTTAAGGGGAAATTAACAGAATTAAATAAAGACCGTAATAAAAATATAAATAGAAAATTTAAATGCGAAATAACGATTAAAGAGTTAAATTCTTTAAATAGAAATTTAGAATCCGGTGAATTGGTATGTTTAGAATGTGGATCCAACCATATTGGTTACAAAGCTACCACTAAGCAAAAGTATTCTTTTGATATATCAACACCAGAAATACGAAAGCAAATTCTGGAGTCTCTTAATAATAAAATTCAGGATTATCAAGAAGAAGTTGAACGTATAACTTTATTAATTAATAAGGAACAATCTAAACTTAAAGAACTATTATCTGTTGAGGAAATATCATTAGAATCATTAGTTGCATATAAAGATGATGTGCTTAGTGTTTCAGACGCTGAAAACAAATTAAACTCTATCGAAGATGATTTAAAAAAATTAGAAAATCAAAAGAAAGAAGCTTCAAATGACATAGAAGGTGTTAAAGAAGAACAAAACAACCTCTATTATTCGATTCTAAGCACAATGAATGAAAGTTATAATTCAGTTGATCCTTTAGGTAATATAGAGTTCGATAATATCTTTACTAAAAAAACAGAAACTTATTCTGGCAGTGAACAAACTATTTATCATTTAGTTAAAGTTTATTCTCTAGCCAAAATACTAAAACATGATTATCCAATTGTTGTTGATTCATTCCGTGCAGAAGATTTATCGACTAAAAAAGAAAAAGTTATTTTAGATTTATTTAAAAAATTGGATACTCAAATAATATTAACAACCACCTTGAAAAGTGAAGAAATTGGAAAGTATGACAAAAAAGAGTTTGACTTTATTAACCATATTGATTATTCTAATCATTCTCCAAGTAAAATTCTTCAATCTAGGTATGTAGATGAGTTCAAAAAACTTCTTGGTGGTTTTTCTATAAATTTTAGATGAGGATAATGGGGTACACGGGATTGTTGATTATATTAACCACAACTTTTTCTTTTTAATGGTGACTGAATAATAAATATTTCGAGGAATTGTGAAGAAGTTCTAGAGGTTTTACATAAATTTATTACATAGCCTTAACGAATCCAAATCATACATGTCCTGTTTTTGACTTTTAATCACCACGATTAATTATTAGTAAGCAATAACGAAAAAGGTAAATATTACTACATCTTTAATTTTGCAATCACCAAACAACCCAAGTTGTGTGTGTAGATAGAACAAATTCCACTTTTCAAGGAGCTAAAATGCTAACATTTTGCTAACGCAATCCAGTAAAAAACGATAAATTCCTGTTAAAGATGTTACAGCCAACAATATTCAAAACGTTGATTTACCGCACTGTACGCATACACCGTTAAAGATATTACACACTCTCACCATAGGGGCGGCATGATGTGATGACCGCTCTACCCCTTGATATATAAGGGTTTTGAAGTAATTTGCTAACAAAATGCTAACATAGTGTAAAAAAATAAAGGCTTCTCATTAGTTGATTAAACTTTTGAGAAGCCTCTTTTGATTGTTGTTATGGAAGGGCTTGATTACAGTGATTATTTTCAATTAGATCACTTTTCTCTAAAAGGAACAGATTATGGAATAACTTTTGGTTCGAATAAGGAATTGCCCACTAACACATGAAGAAAGTATAGTGGGAAATGACCAAGTAGTTAGTTATATGAAGGTATAAAGGCAGCAGAGAGATTTGTAATTTTGATACTTGTAGTAAAAAAAGATAGGTAAAGCTAATCTTATCTTTGCTAAACCTATCCAACTTTTGTATATATGCCTCGCCGTAATGCCTTATAGCAAGTCATCTAAGTTTGTATCTGAATAAATGGCGATTAGGATAACTGATTTTGTATCTCCAATATTTTTCACAGTATGTGGAACACTTGCATTCCAGCAAAAGGAATCGCCTTCTTCTGCAATGATAGAGTCTTCTCCTTGTTCAGCTAAAACTTTTCCTTCTAGCACTAAATGGCATTCTTCCCCTTCGTGTGCATGAGATTCATCTTCTCCAATGGCAACCCCGGGTGGCGATTCAACGATCCTCAATTGTAACGGACCTTTTGAGGTTAGATGCTCAATTTTTAAATTTTTGTACGATGAGGTTCTTCTATCATCTTTTCGAACGACACGCATGTGCTGTTTTTTTTCTAATAATAAGTAAGGTAAAGGTACCTTCAGAAACTCCGCAATTGTATTTAGTGTGTTAATTGACGGTGATGTATTATTGTTTTCGACATTGCTTATGAATCCTTTAGAAAGTCCTGTAGCTTCGCACATTTGTGTAATTGTAATATTTTTCCTGTTTCTTATTGCACGAATTTTTGTCCCTATATCCAACCTCATCACCTCTGTGTGTTTTCTGTTAAGAAACTTATATATATATTAGCAAAAAAAGTATTGACAGTCCATAAGTCATGTTGTTAATTTATATGTAACAGTTATTCGTATTAGGAAACAAAACATGCTGATTCTCTTTTTTTAGCAGTTTGTTTCTTAATATGAATACTTTTTCCCTATTAGATAAAACAAACGTTTGTAACTTAACCTTAGTATGAATGTTAAGTAAGGTTTAAAAGGGAGGGAGGTACATTTAGTAAGGGATAGGCTAGTTATTCGTTCAGATAAAAATAAACTTATTTCAATAGGAGGAATAAAAAATGATAAACAAAGAAGGTATTGGTGTATTGTTATTACGAGTTGTTTTAGGAATTATTTTTATAGGACATGGTACTCAAAAATTTCAAGGTGGCATCGCTAATACTGCTGGATGGTTCGATAGTATTGGCTTACCTGGATTTTTGGCCTATATAGTAGCAAGTATTGAAGTTGTTGGTGGTATTGCATTGATAATTGGACTAGGAACTCGCATCTTTGGAGGAATATTTGTCTTATTACTAGTAGGTGCAATTATTAAAGTTCAATTAGCAGCAGGTTTTATTGGAGGTTACGCCTATGACCTTGCATTACTAGTAATCTCTGCGTATTTATTACTTAATGGAAGTAAGTTATACTCTGTTGATAAATATTTATTCAAAAGTAAGAATGAATTAACAAGTCAATCATAGAAGGGCTAGGACTTATTGGATTACAAGAGCAAAAGTATAAAGACAGTTTTAGTGATTATAATTGTTGTTATATTAACGTTTTCATTATTTTTCTTTCTTAAAAAGGAGGGTCTCAACGAAGTCATGAGTATGGATGCCTATACAGGGGTCTTAGAACCTCGAGTTGGATATGTGCAGTTACAAGTTTCTAACCTAGAACATTCTTTGAAGTTCTACCAAGAAATGATAGGGTTTAAGGTATTAGAGAGAGATGAAAAAACAGCAAAACTTACAGCAGATGGTGTGGTACCACAACTTTTATTAAAAGAAGAGGAGTCTTTTGTTAAGAGACCGAGTAGAACGACCGGTTTATTTCATTTCGCAATTGTCGTTCCTACTAGACAAGATTTAGCTTTATCATTATTACATTTAGTGGAAGATGGTTATCCAATTCAGGGGGCATCCGACCATCAATATAGCGAAGCGATTTACCTAGCTGATCCAGATAATAATGGTATAGAAATATACGTAGACAGAGACTCCAATAAGTGGATAAGAAACGAAAACGGAGGTTATGTTGGAGGAACAGCCTTACTAGATGTTGACAATTTATTATCAGAAGCAAAACAAGGTAAGTGGAATGGTTTACCTAACGGAACAAGAATAGGACATATGCATTTACAAGTGTCAGACATTGAGGAATCAGAGAAATTTTATGTGGAAGCACTTGGGCTTGATATTGTTGCTAAAGACACTCATATGCTTTTTGTATCCAAAGATGCATACCACCATCACATTGGGATGAACATTTGGGCAGGAAAAGGGTTGCCTGCACCTCCGGAAAATGCATTAGGATTAAAGTATTTTACCCTTCATTTTACTGAAGAAGAGTATAAAAGTGCAAAATTGAATCTCGAACAGTTAGGTTACAATTATCGGGAAGACAATTATCAAATATCTGTTAAAGATCCTTCCGGTAATAATATAAAAATATTATTAAAAGATTGATAGAATCCCATTTAACACTTTCAGGGATCAAATATTTAGAATAGCGATGAAGTGAAATCAAACAGTTCCTCATCTTTTTTGGATGAAGGCACTGTTTGAGCTTATTCTTTATTAGGCAGTACAACCATACTATTCTGTAGGAAATTTACTAAGAATTACTAAGAATAATTAATTGGTTATCTTTATGTCGGATTTAACTTAGGACTTAATTAAAATTTAATTTATAATTGTACTAATAAAGTGCTAACATTGTGAAATATTATTAGAGGCTTCTCATTAGTCGAACAAACTTATGAGAAGCCTCTTTTTTAGTACATCATCTTCCAAGACTATGAAGACCTTTAATTATTGAATAGGCTTCATTTTTGATAGGAACATCACTGTTTTAAATAACTAATCTAATAATAATGAAAAAGGTCCCCGATAAGCATTACATTGATAGACTTACCAGGAACCATTGAGTGTTGATGTTAGAGATTCAAAACGAATAATTTGTCGCGTGTCATTGATTCAATACTGCGGCGTATTCCTTGTGAGCCGAGTCCGGAGTTTTTAGCTCCAATGAATGGGAAATGGTCAGGGCCGCGTTCTGTTTTTGCGTTCATTTGTACTGAACCTACGTCCAGTTTTGTAGCGATTTCTCTCGCCTTCTGAACATCTTTTGTAAAAATACTTGCTTGCAGACCGTATTCGGATTGGTTGGAAAGCGATACGAAGTCTTCCTTTTCTTTAATACGAATGATCGGTAGGACTGGCCCAAAAGGTTCATCCCATGCCACATCCATATCTGAATTTACATGATCTAGTAACGTTGGATAAACCAAATTATCTTCACGTCTATTTCCTGTAATGAGCTCTGCACCCTTTTCTAAGGCATCATCGATCAAATGTTGCACAAAGTCAGCTGCATCGTTATTGATCAAAGGAGTCACTGTTGCATTTTCCTCAGGGGATCCGACCGAGAGATCTTCAACCTTCCGCTTAATTTTCTCTGTTAGATCATTAGCAATAGTGTCAGCTACTAGAACACGCTTAATTGCTGTGCAACGTTGACCTGAATAAGAGTAAGTACCACTAACGATGTGTTCAGCTGCTAGGTCAAGTTCAGCATCCTCTAGAACAATCGCAGGATCTTTACCCCCGAGTTCTAATACAACGGGAATCATTTTTGCCTTTTGGGATATGTCCTGTCCTGTTTCTGTACTCCCCGTAAATGTAATCATATCAATGTTCGGGTGTGTAACGAGAAAATCACCAATCTCTGAACCTTTTCCGGACACAAATTGAATTGTATCAGAAGGTAGATTTGTTTCTAGCAGAGCTTCGATCATCAGCTGACCACTCAATGCACCTTGTGAAGCTGGTTTGAAAACAACGACGTTTCCAGAGATGAGTGCGGGAGCAATTTTGGAAGCTGCTAAGTTAACCGGATAGTTGAATGGAGATATTGCGAGGACAACACCGAGTGGTTCCTGCTCCACCATGGCCAGTTTGCTTGATGATCCGCCTCTGGAAGAATCCCCTTTCAACATTTCACTGTGGATGCGGCAACCTTCCTCAGCAGTGTAACGGATTAGATCTGCTGTCCGTACAACTTCTTTGACAGCCGAAGCGAGGTTTTTACCTACTTCTTTAGAAATAACCTCACCGATGTGATCTTTTCTTTCTACTAATTGCTCTGCCCATTCGTGTAAAATATCTGCCCGCTTATATACCTCGGTTTCCGACCAACTCTGTTGGGCTTCACTAGCGTGATTTATTTTATCGTGTATTTCCTCTTGTGACATCAAGGGAAGAGAGCCAAGAACTTCGTTTCCAGTAACTGAATAAATTTTCTTTTCATTTTTGATTGTAATACTGATAACCGCAACCCTCCAAATATATTAATTATTCAGATTATTATTTATAATCTGAATAATTTCAAACCCGGTGGAAACGGTAACATCAGCCAATTAATCGCTTACAATTTATATATAGTTTAATATAATCTATTATTCTTTCATTTTGATGCAAGTGGGAAATATTGTGACCCTGTGTAAGTGCCTGTCACCACCCGAATTGTGTCGAATAGCGTTCGTGACAATCTTGTGTGAGTCCTTTGTATAGGCAATCTTCGAATATTATTTATTATTTTTAAGGATTTACACGAATTTATAAGGAATTACGTACTATCTTCTTTTGAGGATAATCTTTTAAAGTTTTTCAGAGGACATTGGATAATTTTAAATTTTGGGAAAACTTTGAAAATAAGTATAATAAAGAGTATCTCGCTTATACAGAAATAAACAATTGAATTCAGGGGAGGAATTAGTGTGATGAAAAAATTATTACTTATGATCGTTTCGAGTATTTTATTGGTCATGATGGCCGCATGTGGATCTGATGATACCTCTAACGGTGATGCTAGCAGTTCAGATTATACATTAGTTGAAGACGGAAAATTAACATTTGCATCTTCTGGAGAGTACCCTCCATTCAGTAAAACAGATGCGAGCGGTGAAATGTCTGGATATGATATTGAGGTCGGTAATGCCATTGCAGAAGAACTTGGCCTGGAACCAAATCAGCAAAAACTAAAGTTTGCTTCCATTGTTGAAGGTGTTAAATCAGGACGTGTGGATGCTGCAGTTGCGAGTCATACAATTAACGAAAAGCGTTTGAAGAAAGTAGATTTCTCGACTCCTTACTACTATTCAGGAGCTCAGGTGTTTACCCGTCCAGGTAGTGACTTCGAAAGTCTTGAGGACTTAGAAGGTAAAGAGATCGCTGTATCAAAAGGTTCTACGTATAGTACTTATGCTGAAGAAGTATCAGACAATGTTGTAACATATGACAGTGATGTTGTCGCCTTGCAATCTCTTTCTAAGGGACGCCATGACGCTGTAATCACAGATTTCTTAACTGGTAAAGAAGCTATTAAAAACGGTCTTGATATTAAAGGGAAGAAGATGATTGATCGCAGTGAACAAGCTGTTGCGGTTTCAAAAGAAAACGAAAAGTTACTTGAAGATATTAATGCAGCACTAGAGACGCTTCGTGAGAATGGCACGCTTAAGAAGTTAAGTGAAAAGTACTTTGGTTCTGATATAACAACAAAACCAGAGTAATAGCTTAATGAGTGTATATATGAAGTCAAAAAGAGTGCGCTGAACGCGTACTCTTTTTGACATGAATGGAGTTGAAGGGCATGATAGACTTTTTTGAAACCTTGCTAAATAGTAGTGATGTATTTTTAAAAGCAGCACAATGGACGCTTGCATTAACAGTCATTTCGATTTTTATTGCAGTTTTTATTGGATTATTTTTTGCTTTTCTTAAGATCTCAAATATCAAGCCTTTAGAATGGATTGCAAACGCATATATTTATTTAGTTCGCGGAACGCCTTTAATTGTTCAAATCTTTATCTTCTACTATGGGTTAACTGAAATTTGGATGATTAATGCTTTTTGGTCAGCTGCATTAGGACTCGCCTTCCACAATGGTGCCTATATTGCTGAGATCTTCCGTGGCTCTATCCAATCCATTGGAAAAGGGCAATCAGAAGCAGGGCGCTCGCTTGGTATGAATCGGGCTACTACTATGCGACGTATTATCCTACCTCAAGCTCTTCGTCGTGCAATGCCTCCACTAGGAAACCAATTTATTATCGGATTGAAGGATTCATCTCTTGCTGCCTTTATTGGAGTAGCCGAGTTATTTGGAGTATCAACCACAAAGGGTGCTAACACATTTGATTATATGACTTGGTTACTTGTAGGTGCGATTTGGTACCTCATTCTCGTATTTATTGTTACGTTGCTTATGAATGTAGTTGAAAAGAAAATGGCGGCAAGTGATTAATCCAGGAGGGTGATGGACGTGGGTAACAATATGATAGAAGTAAACAAACTAAATAAATATTTTGGAGACTTACATGTACTTAAAGATATTGATTTTGAAGTACAGGAAAAAGAAGTGGTTGTATTGATTGGAGCCAGTGGTTCTGGAAAAAGTACATTGCTACGATGTCTCAATTTTTTAGAAATGAAGAACAGTGGAGAAATCTTCTTGTGGGGAGACGAAGTAAATCCGAAGAAAGAAAACCTCAACCAAGTTCGTCAAAAGATTGGTATGGTCTTTCAGCATTTCAACCTATTTCCTCACAAAACGGTGCTTGAAAATGTTATTGAAGCACCGACACAGGTGAAGAAGGTTGCAAAATCAGAAGCTATTAATGAAGGAAATGAACTTCTCGAGAAAGTTGGATTAGGGGATAAAACCGATGTTTATCCTTCTAAACTTTCTGGTGGACAAAAGCAACGTGTTGCCATTGCACGATCATTGGCCATGAAACCAGAAATCATGCTGTTTGATGAACCAACTTCTGCTCTGGATCCTGAACTTGTTGGGGAGGTTCTCCAAACGATGAAGGACCTCGCTCATGAGGGAATGACGATGGTTGTGGTTACACATGAGATGGGGTTTGCACGTGAAGTAGCGGACCGAGTCGTGTACATGCATGATGGCAAAATCGTAGAAAGCGGAGCACCGAATGATATATTTGAAAATCCTAGGGAAGAGCGCACGCAAGCGTTTTTAAGTTCCATATTATAAAAGGAAGAGGTCGCTATTACTAAAGGGTAGCGGCCTCTTTTGCGTTAAGTGCCGGGAGTAACCTGGCATAGATCCATTAATATTAGAGGTTATTCAAAGGAGGAAATTGAAACTATAACTATTGAATCTATTCTAAGTATGGGTCCTGACTTATAATAAAAGTAGTAACGGAATTTTTGGTGATTGATACTCAAACAGGATTAGGGGGATTGAGTAAGTTGGATTCGAAACTATTAGATTTATTAGCTCAAAGGTATGATAATGAGGAACAAATCGTTACAGAGATTGCTAACCGAGAAGCTATTTTACACCTTCCAAAAGGGACAGAGCATTTTGTTAGTGACTTGCACGGAGAATATCAAGCTTTTCAACATGTGTTAAGGAATGGTGCAGGAAAAGTAAAAGAAAAAATAAGAGATATTTTTAAGGATGAATTAACTGATCAAGAAATCAATGAATTTTCCACATTAGTGTATTATCCGGAAGAAAAGGTAAAGTTAATCAAGGTTAGTATGAATAATGAACAAGAGTTAAATCAGTGGTACACCGAAATAATCGACCATATGATTAAACTCATCCCCTACGTTTCATCAAAGTACACACGGACGAAATTACATAATGCATTACCAAAACAGTTTGTTTTTATTATTGAAGAGTTATTGTATAAAACGGGTGATCATTTAAATAAAGAAGAATATTATACAAAAATTGTCCAACAAATTATCTCTCTTGGACAAGCCGAGAAGCTCATCATTGGTCTTTCATATACCATACAAAGACTGGTTGTTGACCACCTTCATGTAGTAGGTGATATATATGACCGCGGTCCTGAACCAGATAAAATAATGGATACACTAATCAACTATCATTCAGTTGATATTCAATGGGGAAACCACGATGTATTATGGATTGGCGCTTTTGCTGGGTCAAAAGTGTGCCTTGCTAATATTATTCGAATTTGTGCTCGCTACGCCAACCTGGATATTATCGAGGATGCGTACGGCATCAACCTTAGACCACTTCTTAATCTGGCGGAAAAATATTACGAAGATAATCCAGCTTTTAGGCCTAAACTACAAGCTGGTGAAGAAATGTCTGATTATGAACAAATACAAATCACAAAAATCCATCAAGCCATTGCGATGATTCAGTTTAAACTTGAAAGCCCGATCATTAAAAGACGTTCAGATTTTCATATGGAAGGAAGGCTTTTACTTGAGAAGGTTGATTATGATCGCAACGATATAACGATCCGTGGTAACATGTATTCCCTAGACAATACGTGTTTTGCAACAGTTGATCCAAAACAGCCCGCAGCATTGTTGGAGGAAGAGGAACAGGTAATAGATAAACTGTTATTTTCTGTCCAGCATTCAGAAAAGTTGGCAAGACATATGAATTTCCTAATGAAAAAAGGGAGTTTGTATCTGAAGTATAATGGCAATTTACTGATTCATGGATGCATCCCATTAGATGATGAGGGTAATATGGCAGAAATGAAAATAGGGGATAAAACCTATGCAGGTCGAGAATTATTGGATGTTTTTGAATGGTACGTAAGACATGCTTTTGCACATCCTGAAAAAACAGATGATCTAGCAACAGATATCATATGGTATTTGTGGGCCGGAAAATATTCCTCACTCTTTGGAAAAAAAGAAATGACTACCTTTGAAAGGTATTTTATTAAGGATAAACATACGCATAAAGAGATCAAAAATCCTTATTACCATTTACGTGAAAAGGAAGAAACTTGTCGTACCATTTTAAAAGATTTTGGTTTAAACCCTGACCAAGGCCATATTATTAATGGGCATACTCCCGTAAAGGAAATTGAAGGTGAAAATCCTGTAAAGGCAAATGGGAAAATGATTGTGATAGACGGTGGTTTCTCCAAGGCTTATCAGTCCACAACAGGTATCGCCGGTTACACCCTCCTTTTCAATTCATATGGCATGCAGATTGTCGCTCATAAACAATTCACGTCAAAAGAGGATGTCTTGGAAAATGGTACTGATGTATTATCTGTAAGAAGATTGGTAGATGAAGAACTAGAGCGAAAAAAGGTACAAGAAACAAATGTAGGCGAGGAATTATTACAGGAAATCTCGATTTTAAAAAGTCTTTTGGAACATCGTTATATGAATTAATTTTCTCAATGTTTATTAGCTAGAAAAAAAGAGCGCTTCATTCCTGAAGCGCTCTTTGTGTATGACTACTAGTCTGTGATAATTTCTTCCGAACGTTTTCGTTCAAAGCATCCATCTCTTCAATGAATTGTTCACTCGACGCAATGATCCGATCGGACGAGTGCTCTGTCGTTTTAAGTGCTTCGAATACGTTATCAAAAGACTCCTGAAGAGCTTCCATACTGATAGCCGGATTCTCCATCATCTGAGTTGTTTCTTCCGCATTCTCTTTTAGATTCCTAGAGTTGGAGAGTAGCATTTCCTCGGTTGCTTTATTGACACCGTTAACCGTGTCGATCACTTTCCGCTGATTATTTAAAGCTAGCTGGATCGAAGCTGAGACAGTAATAATATTTTTCGTCAGCGTAACCGCATTACGAATCGATTCCTTCAGCTTTTCATTGTTTTTCTTGATAATATCCACAGAAGAAATACTTTGATGCAACACACTTTTCATCTGCGTCATGTTTCTCGTACGTGTAATGATCTTCTCTTTTCCTTCTGTTAGTAGCGCCTGATCGTATTCGCCCGTAGCTTCTTTTTCTTTTAAAAGCTCAAACAGCTTCTTCCCAAGATAGATTTGCTTGTCCAAGTCATAAATACGCTTCTGGGCGTTTTCTTTGATAAGTTGTAATTCTACACTATCTTCTTCAAGACGATCTTTTCCCGCCAGCAGACTACGAACAACTGTATCAATCTTTGAGTCTACCGTTTCATACTTCTTCATGTAGCGTTCAATTGGCTTCTTCTTGCTTAATTTATAGAAGAATCGCTGCACGCCATTGCCTTCTGTGCGCTTCGGATCAAGGTCCGACACGATTGCCTCGAGTTCATTCAATGTTTCTGGAATGTCGTTATTGCTTTTGCTCATAAGATCGTTGACCGGGCGCTTCAACGTTTCCATCGTCTCACCTGCAACGCGCTGTTCCATTTCTCCGAGATCTTCGAGTTCTCTCATCACTTCTGAAAGGGAGTCGTCCTTGGAGGATTCGAACCTTTCCGCGTAAGCTTTGGCCTCTTCGTTCAAGCGGTCGATATCTTCTTTTTCAATAAGAGTCATCGCTTCTCTCAGGTCCTGATCATTCATTTCAGCCTCTTTGTCTCTATGGAGAGAATTTTCACTCATGTCCATACCTCCTATATGCCATTAGTTGGTTTCTGGAAAAACAAAGCGTCCAGTTGCTATACATCTTTTGATTTCTGTGAAAAGAAATTCTCGTCTTCCTTGTAATACTTGGATGAAATGATCCCCTTGCTTCTGGCAAAATTCTGCTCATGACTTTCTTCTTCTTTTCGCTCAAGTGTTTCAATGAACGTACGCAAAACGTGCATCGTGTGCAACAGTTCATCTTTCCGGTCTTCCTTCGTGACATCCGACAATTGCTGAAACGATTCGATGAAGTTCGGAACGTCTTTGTCCATCATCGTCTCAAGGGCGTGTTGATCTTCGATATCGAGCTCTTCCATACGTCTGAATTGTTTCGCTGTCCGTTTCTTTAAAAACGCCCACTCTTTTTGGAGATCAGGATGGTTCTGGAGGAAGGGGAAGTCCCAGCCTTCTAGGACCACTTCTCCGGCGGGGTCCGAAGTGGTGTTCTCCCCGACACTTTCCTTGCGCTCCACGTAGGAATCCAGATACGTAAACAAAGCCTTCGAAAAATCACGCAATCTGTCTCTGAACCCTATTCTTCTCATGAATTCTTCTTTCACAAATGTAGGGGAAAATGCCTTATCTTTTCCCATTTCAAACCGGCCAAGCAGAGTTTGTGCTGGCTTCCCGTACACCTCGATGGTCGCCTTGAACGTATCGGAAGTTGGGATAACTGCGGTAAAAAAGACACCGTTCCAACATCCATCCAAAATATATCTCATGTTCATCTCTACCAATTCTTGTATATGCAAATCGTAATAAACAGGGCGTTTCCTTTTAATAACCTGCTTCATTTCTCTCATCGTGTGAAAATCGATGTAGCGCTGATATTCGGAGGTATGCGGCATGAATGTTTTTTCCAAATGCTCAAGCGTAGAAGAATAGAAGTTTTCCATGCTTCCTCAGCTCCTTTACCTTTTCCGCGACAAAATGTTCCAATATACTTCAAGAATATCACAAATCGGAGTTTGATAATAAGAAATCCCTATGTATTCTCCTTCAGAATAGGATTATTTAGTTTCCTTAGGGGATTGAAGGTTAGATGTAAGAATCTCTACGTTTTCGAAATCAAATCCCAAAAATGTGCAATAAAAGTGGTAAATAAAAGTTATCACATTGCTGATAAGGTTCTCTCATGTATAATTAAAACATAATGTAGGAAGAGTGAACGCCGACTTTAATATAACCAAGGGGGAAATAGAATGCGGAGAATCATCTTATCGACTGAAAGCGGTGCGGACTTACCTGGTGATTTAGCTGAAAAGTACGATATTCAAGTAGTTCCCATGCACATTATTATGGATGGAAAAGATTATTTAGACGGTTATCTGCCAGTCCAGGATATTTATGATTATTACGGACGTACGAAGAAAATACCCTCTACTACCTCCACAAATGCTCATGAGTATCAAGAGTTCTTTGCAAATATAAGAGAGAATTTCCCAGATTGCATCATTGTACATATTGGTTATACATCAAAAGCGTCTTCCTCTTTTCAAAATGCTGTCATTGCTGCGGAAGAATTTGAAGACATTTTTCTCATTGATGCTTTGAACGTTACTGGAGGATTAGCTGCGGTTGTATTGTATGCTGCTAAAGTTTTAAAAAAAGAACCTGGCATTGAACCGGAACATTTAGTTGAAAAAATAGAGGCAATCGTTCCTAAATCAAGGCTGGCTTTCATCCCAGGCAGCCTTGAGTTTCTTAAAGCTGGAGGACGAGTAAGCAATATGGCTTCTCTGATTGGAACGATGTTGAAAATAAAGCCATGCATAGAGTTGAAGGATGGAAAACTTATGTCTACAAAAAAGTACCGCGGGAAAATGAGTGGAGCTACTGAAAAACTCTTGATTGATTACTTAAATGAATTCAACATCGATAGAAAGCAGCTTTATTTTATCTACTCAAAAGGGCTTGATGAAAAGATCAAGCAGCGGATGAATGAGGTTGGCAAAGAAAACGGGTTCCACAATATAAGATGGATCCAAGCGGGCGGTATGATTTCGACTCATTCTGGAGCCGGGGGCTTCGGGGTAGCAGGTTTAGAGCAATAGTACGGGGGAGACTATATGCCAAAACCTATCGATTGAAATCATATGAAAACTAAGGTGTAGAAAAAAGATGAAAGTATCCTCTTAATTGCTAACATTAAAAAAGCTTCTCCCTAGGCTTCGACCTAGGGAGAAGCTTTTTATATATTTGACCAAGGAACCTGTCCCCGTAGCTCTATCTAGGAACCAACTCGATTTCTCTCAAGGTCACTTAAATCACATCAAATTCGTTTGGTGAAAAGGGTTACAAATAGTGTGATGTTGTGTTTATCAGGGAAAAGGAAGAAAAAGATGAGATATAGGAATTCTTTTAGAAAGAAGAAAACAAACTTCTTAAGAACAAAAGGAGGGGAAACATTAATGTCTAACCAAACATCAGAAAACCAGGAAGCCATCAAGAAAATTAAGGACTTGATTAAAGATGAGAAGGTAGCGATGCTGACTACGGTATCCCCTGAAGGTAAGCTAATGTCCCGCCCGATGCAAACACAGGAAGTAGAAATGGATAGAGAAGAGATCTGGTTCATTACAGAAAAAGATACAGAGAAATATAGAGATATCAACCATAACTCTGCAGTCAACCTAGCATACGCAGGTAAATCCTATGTATCGATCAGTGGCACTGCTGAATTTGTTCAAGATGAAAATAAACAAAAAGAATTCTGGAATAAAATTACCGAAAAAGTGTTGAATATATCCGCCGATGACCCGAATGTTATATTGGTCAAAGTGACTCCTGAAATTGCGGAATACTGGGAGTCTGGCATGAGTGTCAAAACCGTTAAGGAATTTGTGAAAAAGATGACCAGTAGTCATACGATTGACGAAGACAATGAGTTAAAAGAAACTGTCAACTTTGATGAACATACGAGATAACTTTCGGTTGGGGATATTTAGAGCACATCTAGATGATCTATTGAATGAACTGCTAACATTGAATAAAAAAGGCTTCTCATTTGCTGAGAAGCCTTTTTTATTACTTTAATCTTTTAAATAGCCCTTAAAAAGATTAAAGTAAGATAATCATTATAAAACTAGTCCCTAACCTATACAACTCACTTTTTAACTACATAAGTTATTACATGTAAGGAAGGGGGGATAATGATGCCACTTTTTAGACCTCGTTCTGTTCGTCCAATACAAGTATATCGTCGCGGTTTTAGACGTGGATTCAGAACTGGAGTTGGACCAGGATATGTACGTGGTTTTCGCCGAGGGTTTAGGCGGGGATTTTTTGGTCCTTTCTAAGCGTGTTGGTTAGTAAAATTGTGACAAGATCCAACTCATTTTAAAAAGAAGGATTTGCGATTCATCTATAGTTATATATTAGAAATGGCTTCACTTTTCAAATAAACAAAAGAAGCTAGCCTCCATAATAAATATGAGGCTAACTTCTTTATCTCTTACTTCTAGGTTTTTATTTTACCCATTCATTAATCAGTTCTTGGTTCTCTTCAACCCACTTCTTTGCTCCGTCAATAGGCTCTTCGCTATCCTCTACATAGCTAATAAGCTCACCAATTTGTTGGTCATTCATCTTCCAATTTTTAAACCATTGACTTACTTTTGGAAAATCCTCTGCAAACTTTTGTCTTGTTGCGTGGTGAATTTTTTCTACACCACCGAATGTGTTTTTCGGATCTTTAAGAAATTTTAAGTCATATTTAGAGAATACCCAGTGTGGGCTCCAAAGTGGTGCTACGATTGGTTCTTTCTTTTCTACTGCTTTACCAATTTCAGCTAACATTGCAGGTTCAGAGCTTGATAGCAATTCATAATCAAGATTATAGTCTTTAATTAATTGTTGCGTTACTTCCATTGTACCTGCGCCAGGGTCAAACCCAATAATTTCGCCTTCGAACAGTTCTTTATGTTCATTTAAATCCTCTACGCTATTTACTTCTTCTACATAGGATGGAACAACAAGTCCTACTTTTGCTTTATCATACCAAGTAGCCTCTGAGAAATTAACCGTATCTTTATATTCTTTTAAGTAGTTAGCATCCTGGACTGGTAGCCAAACTTCTAAGCTGGCATCTAATTCGCCATTTTCTAACGCTTCCATTGTTGTACCCATGTTCAAATTGTTTAACTCTACGTCATAACCTTTATCTTCTAAAATGACTTTCCACATATTTGTGACTGCAATATTTTCAGCCCAATTAATCTGACCAATTGTTAATGCTGGATCTTTTTCCTCTGATTCCCCACTAGTGCTTCCACATGCAGTGAGTACAGCAACCATTAGGGTTGCCAAAATAAAACTAAGTCCTTTTTTCCCCATGTTCATTGTAATAAACTCTCCTTTTTTTATATTCATTCTCATGCACCAATATTAAATATATTAAGAATTTATTTAACGTTAGTGCAAAATGAAACCATCTCTTTCTATGTAAGAGTGGGACATTGTTTTATGAATAGGTAGTCTATAGGTTCTCTACCATAGACTACCTAATAGGATCTCTCAACTTAATCTTGTTGATCTGTCGGTAAAAATTCATATATCTTACCGCTTCTTATACTTTCAGCTAAGTCATTTAACCAGTGATAGTACGTTTTAGATTCTTCTAACTGGTCATAGTGTTTCTTTGCTGTTGCAACGATATCTGGTGTACTATTGGAATCTTTTATGACATCTATGAAATCTTCTTGTGCTTCTTCAATAGCGTCCAAGTTCATTTTCGCTTCGCGTTCCCACATCTGACAATAAAACCCCATGAATGAACGGAAGAAGTCTTTCTCAGCTGCATAAGTGTGCTTTCTAAAACCGGGGGTAAATGTTTTTTTTACCATTTTGATCTCTTGGAGCCTACGTACACTGGTACTCATACTCGGTTTACTCATCCCGAGTTCCTCACGCATTTCATCGAGTGTCATTTGATCCTTAAAGTACATGGTCGCATATAAATTTGCAGCAGCAGGGGTAACCCCATATAAATCCATAGTTTCAGCAATAGAGCCAATGACTTTATTTTTGGCTTCGTCTATTTTGGATTGGGGTTGTTCAATAGATTCACTCATATTGTCCTCCTTTATATACAAAATAAAGTTCGTTAAATATTTATAAAATTTTCTTTACCTAACTCATGTTAACGCGTTCATTTGAAATGTCAAATGTAAGATTGTGAATTCATCTACCAAAATCCGCAATCTTCCTACTATTATAACCATTTATATTTTTTTAATTTACTTTGTTCTTTTTATACAAAATATTTTTGACAGCTTTTAAAAGACGTGTTAGCGTTAAGAAAGTTAAATAAATACTTAATAAATTTAATTCAATTCGAAAAATGGAGTTGATTGACATGGATCTAAAATTAAAACAATACATCAATGGTAATTGGGTAGACGCAAACTCAGGGAATACACGTGATATTATTAATCCATTTAATCAGGAAGTTATTGCTACGGTTCCTGAAGGGGATGAATCAGATGCAAAAGCAGCAATCGCTGCAGCAAGAGAAGCATTTGATCACGGAGACTGGGCTTATACCCCTGCGACTGAGCGAGGGGCTATTGTAAGAAAGATTGCTGAATTGATTGAGAGAGATAAAGAAGAACTTGCTTATTTAGAATCATTGGATACTGGCAAGACAGTTGAAGAGAGCCGTGGAGACATGGATGATATTGCTGGAGTATTTCGTTATTATGCTGAACTTGCAGATAAAGATGGCGGTGAAATAATCGATTCGCCAGTGCCAAACTCTAGCAGTAAAGTTGTTCACGAACCAGTTGGTGTTTGTGGTCAAATTACACCTTGGAACTATCCTTTACTTCAAGCGTCTTGGAAACTAGCTCCAGCGCTTGCCACTGGAAATACGTTAATTATGAAGCCAAGTGAAATTACACCGCTTACGCATATAAAGGTATTTGAATTAATCGAAGAAGCAGGAGTACCTGCTGGTGTTGCTAACCTAGTTCTTGGTGCAGGCGGTACAGTTGGTTCAGAGCTTTCTACTCATGACGATGTAGACCTTATTTCATTTACAGGCGGAATTGTTACAGGGAAGAAAATCATGGAATCTGCAAGCTCAAACGTGAAAAATCTGGCCCTTGAGCTAGGCGGGAAGAACCCGAATATCATTTTTGCAGATGCTGATTTTGATATAGCTGTCGATCAAGCATTAAATGGAGTCTTCTTCCATGCCGGACAAATTTGTTCCGCTGGTACAAGACTGATTGTAGAAGAAAGCATTCATGACGAGTTCGTTAATGCGCTTGTGGAGAGAGTGAAGAAATTCAAGCTGGGAAGCGGATTTGATGAAGATACTCAAATGGGTCCTCTTATTTCAGCTGAACACCTAGCAAAAGTAGAAAAGTATGTAGAAACAGGAATTAAAGAAGGGGCTACATTAGCTGTTGGCGGTAGCCGCCCGGAAGATCCTGAATTACAAAATGGATTTTTCTATTTGCCTACGATCTTCACAGACTGCACAACAGACATGGACATTGTTCAAGATGAAGCATTTGGTCCAATTATCACGGTTGAGAAATTCAATGAAGAAACAGAAGCGGTTAAACTTGCGAATGACTCGATCTACGGACTTGCTGGCGGCGTTTGGACAAACGATAGTGCCAAAGCTGAACGCTGTGCAGGAAAAATGCGCATGGGGACTGTTTGGATCAATGAATTTAACCTTTATTTCCCACACGCTCCATGGGGAGGATTTAAACAGTCTGGTATTGGACGAGAACTAGGTAAGCTTGGTATGGAAGAATATACGCAAACCAAGCATATATTCCAAAACTTTAAACCTGAACCTCTTAACTGGTTCTAAGCTGATAATCTATTATTTATTTTTTAAAAGAATCAAATGGGCTTAAGAAAAAGGTTATAAGACTAACACAACCTATTAACTAGATTTGATAAATAAAGAAGGGTTTTAGGACAATGCTTTTCAATTGTTTGAATCCCTTTTTTAAATGCAAGATTCAAGGAGGAACATAAGATGAGTGAATTCTATGACATTGTGATTGTTGGTGGCGGTAGTGCGGGTTCTGTACTCGCCAATCGACTAAGTGAAGATGGGAAAAAGAGTGTTCTTGTTTTGGAGGCGGGACGCAGTGATTATTCTTGGGATTTATTAATCCAAATGCCGGCAGCTTTGCCGTTTCCTGCGGGTAAAAGCCTTTACGATTGGAAATACGAATCTGACCCTGAGCCATATATGAACGGTCGACGTATCAAGCATGCTCGAGGAAAGGTACTCGGAGGCTCTAGTTCGATCAACGGTATGATTTATCAACGTGGAAACCCGATGGACTATGAACGCTGGGGAGCGGACAAAGGTATGGAATCGTGGGATTTTGCGCACTGTCTTCCATATTTCAAACGCTTAGAGAATGCATTAGCATCACCAGATGATGAGCTTCGCGGTCATGATGGGCCTGTCAAATTGGAACGCGGTCCAGCCAAAAATCCTTTATTCCAATCATTCTTTGACTCAGCTGTACAGGCTGGTTATTCACGGACTCCTGATGTGAATGGTTTTCGTCAGGAAGGGTTCGGGCCGTTTGATAAGCATGTGTACAAAGGACAACGTATGTCTGCTTCACGCGCTTATATTCATCCGGTTATGGACCGTGAGAACCTAACGGTGAGGACGCGTGCTTTCGTTAAACATATCGACTTCGATGGAACTAAAGCCAAAGGGTTTACTTATTATCGAAACGGAAAGACGCATCAAGTTGAAGCGGGTGAAGTTATCCTTGCAGGCGGTGCGATTAACACGCCACAGCTTCTTCAACTGTCAGGTGTGGGGGAAGCAGAACACCTTCTCTCACTTGGCATTAAACCAGTTGTCAATCTTCCGGGTGTAGGAGAAAACCTTCAGGATCACCTTGAAGTCTATATCCAACACGCTTGTCCAGAGCCTGTATCTGAACAGCCTAACTTAAGTAAAGCGCGCATGCCTTGGATTGGCTTGGAGTGGATGCTTAAACGTACAGGACCGGCATCGACCAACCATTTCGAAGGTGGCGGTTTCGTCCGTTCGAACGAGGATGTTGATTATCCGAACTTAATGTTCCACTTCCTTCCGGTAGCGGTACGTTACGACGGGCAAAAAGCGCCTACAGACCACGGATTCCAAGTACACATCGGACCAATGTACTCTGACGCCCGAGGATCCTTAAAAATTCGCTCAACAGATCCGAAAGAGCACCCGAGCATGGTTTACAACTACCTTTCTACTGAACAGGACAGACGCGAATGGATAGAAGCGGTAAGAATTACTCGTGAAATTATGTCCCAGCCTGCTATGAAAAAATATAATGCAGGGGAAATTTCTCCTGGCCCTACCGTTCAAACAGACGAGGAAATCTTAGAGTGGGTAAAAGAAGATGCTGAGACTGCACTTCACCCTTCATGCACGGCCAAGATGGGGCCTGATTCAGACCCTATGGCTGTCGTGGATCCAGAAACCATGAAAGTTCATGGGACTGAAAATCTACGAGTGGTCGATGCATCTGCTATGCCTTACGTTACGAACGGAAATATTCATGCACCTGTGTTGATGTTAGCGGAGAAGGCAGCAGACTTAATCCGTGGAGAGAAACCACTTGATCCAATTCATGCCGATTTCTATCGTCATGGTGTACATGCGCCCGATGCAGGAACAGTAACCAAATAACACTTTCTTGAAGAAGGCCTCTTGCAAAACCTGAAGAGATGGCGAGCAAATGCTCGCCATCTTTTTTTATAGAAAAAAGAAAACAAATAGTTGAAGGTATATCTGCACCATGACATAAAAGGCGATGGCGTATTTGTAGTTAAATAGTAAACCATTCTTGATTATGCTAAGTCGGTTCACCGAACTTAAAATGATCGATGGTAAAATCAGAGGGGATAACATGATTGAGATCACACTCCCTGATGTAATACCCAGTACGACGATTTCTGGTGGATAGGGCAGATCTACTCCTTGTAAGATCCCTGAGACGAGTACGATTACCGTCAACGGGCCAAGTCCAATGAAACCTAAAAGGATCACGACAAAAGGAAGGACCCATAAGAAGTTTAAGAACGGTATGGCTTCTGTCACATAAAAGAGCCCGTCAATAATATATTTACCATAGCCTGACTGATTGACCGCATTGATTAAAAATCCAGCTGCCAATAGAATCGAGAACTGTTGGGCTTTGCTTGGGAGACTTTTTGCTAAATAAGCCTTACCATTCTCCGTGATCGCACTGGTTCTTCTTCGGACTATAAAGTAGAGGATGACCCACGCTACAATGACAATGGGAATGATAAGCAATAATTCCGCTTCCCAAATCGCATTGAGAAGAAAAATGGAACCGAACAATGTCACAAATAGAAAGCCAAATTCTAGGGCATCGCGATTCCCTTCACTATCTTGTTTCTTTTCTTCTTTAATTCTAGCTAGTTCCTCTTGGATGCCTGCCGTAAGGTCCACCCCGTAATGACGTTCTTGAAAATAAGAGAAGAGAACAGATAACAAGATACCGGCAAAGGATATGACAAGTCCTTGTAAGATGGATAAAGCTAACGATGCATTAAGCGCATGAACGGCAAAAATGAAGCTCGGTATGCTAACCACCCACATCGTTGTTAAGGAGAACGCACGGAGTAAGGCTGTTCCTTTATAATTTTCCCATACTTCTCCTTTTTGATTATTTAAAAATTCGTTGATCATTCCATATACCATAGGGATTGAACCGAATAATAGAAAGTAAGAAATAATTTGCGTTATAATCATCATTCCAAAATAAAACTTGCGACTCGTATTCAGCAAGTTTTGAGCGAAGTTAATGACGGATTCTATGTATGGCTTCTCTGCAAATACCCAACTAATTGTAGGAACAATGAGTAAGATAGCAATCAGTCCACTCATCACAGAAAATCCAGATATGATCCCTTCCACAAGTGAGGTACCTGCTGAAAGGTGAACCATCAAGGCTATCACGAGAAGTAAAAGCGATATACTTGCCTGCTTTATCGGTAAGAAAAAATAACCGAGTAAAAAGGCTGCTAAACCGAACAAGGAAAGAACGGTCGAAAGCACATCACCGCCAATGAAATAAACAATGAAATGCATGATCACATATAAACTAATAAATAAGGTGTAACCTCTTTTGGACATTTGTACCATTATGGATGCTCCACTCCTGATTCAAAGTGTTAACTTTACACATCGTATCATACAGGAATATAAAGTAGCTCAAATCATGCACGATAAAGGCTATTTTATTTTTCGATAAAACCAAAAAAAGATTCAAATAAATGGAGGAATAAGGATGAATGAGTTAAAGCTAAAAAATAAAATAGCAATTGTTACAGGAGGAACAAAAGGGATTGGCAAAGCAATTGCTACTAAATTTGCTTACGAAGGAGCCAGTGTATTTATCGTTGGGCGGAACAAGCAAGCTGGAGAAAAAGTTGTGAAAGAGACACAAGGGCAAATCTCTTTTATTCAAGCAGATGTTTCTAAACCAGATGAGGTAAAGAAATTGGTTGATCAAACCGTTCAACAAACGGGACGCCTAGATATTTTGGTGAATAATGCAGGGGTCCAACATGAACAGAACATCGAACATACATCACCAGAAGATTGGGACAAAGTGATGAATGTAAACTTGAAGAGTGTCTTTTTATGCAGTAAGTATGCAATTCCTCATATGCGACATCAAGGTGGAGGGAAAATTATTAACACAGCATCAATTGATGGATATTGGGCTGAACCCAATTTAGGCGCTTATTGCACCTCAAAAGGTGGAGTCCTTTCCCTAACAAAGTCTATTGCTTTAGATTTTGCTCGAGATGGAGTTTTATGTAACTGCATATGTCCGGGATACATAGAAACAGAAATGACAGAAAGCTACATGAATGCACAAAGTGATCCTGAACATGCAAGAAATCAGTTAGCCAATCGTCATCCCGTTCAACGTATGGGAAAACCTGAAGATATAGCAGAAGCCGCTTTTTGGTTAGCTATTCAAGAATCCAACTTTGTAACGGGACAGTCCATTACCGTTGATGGTGGGTTAACTCTTGGGAATATTGATTTTTAACAAAACCGGCCTCATGTTTCCTTTAGCTAGTTTTACTCTACTTCCTGCGTAGTATATAATTGAGTGTCAAAGCAGAACAAAAGATAGGAAGTTTCTTATGAATAACCAAAAAAACAAAGGATATAAAAATTCCGTAAACAAGCACAATAGATCTGGGAAACAGAATAAGAAACAACACAATAAGCGTGGGAATCAAGCAGATGCCAAGCATAATAGGAAGCATAAGAAAGTGAATGCACCCCAGCGTGGCCAGAAAATCGCAACTGCAAAAGTGACTTGCTCCGGCCTAACTAGTGAGGGTAAAGGAATTGCCCAGTGGGACGGGAAGCGGTTGGAGGTAGCGGATCTTCTTCCTGGTGAAACGGCAGAGATCATCGTCTCCAAAAAAGGGCAGTATGTGAATGGAGATCTAAAGAAGGTCATTACGCCATCTAAAGATCGTGTCACGCCTCCATGTCCGTATTACTACGAGTGCGGTGGATGTCAGATTCAGCATATGAGCGATCAGGCGCAAGCTCGATTTAAGGAGGAAACCGTAGCTTCTCTCATGAAGCCATTCGGAAAGCCCGAACCTATTTTTACAATGGATCATCCGTATGATTATCGAAATAAGAACAACCTAACATACGGGATGAATAAAGACCGTCAAATCATTGGAGGACTGTATGCACAGAACTCTCATGAAATTATACCGATTGATAAGTGTCTAATTCATGATCCGAAAGCGGATGAGATCGCCAAAACCATTCAAGGCTTGATGAAATCCTTTAAAATGCAGCCGTACAATGAAGATACTGGGCGTGGCTTCCTTCGACATGTGTTAATCAAGGTGGGCAAGTTTAGTGGTGAGATTATGGTGGTGTTGGTTGCAGCGTCATCTGTATTTAAAGGGAAGAATAATTTTGTTAAGGCCCTAAGAAAGGCCCATCCAGAAATTTCGACTCTCTTGCATAACGTAAACACCCGAAGCGACAGCATGGTGTTAGGCAATGAAGAAAAGGTTCTATTCGGCAAGGGAACCATAACAGACACCCTTTGCGGAATGGAGTTCGAGATCTCTGCGAAATCCTTCTACCAAATTAATCCTGTCCAGACGGAAAAGCTCTATTCAAAAGCGATTGAAATGGCGGATCTAACTGGAGAGGAAACCGTAATTGATGCATACTGCGGAACCGGTACGATCGGTCTTGTTGCCAGCCAAAAAGCTGGAAAGGTTATTGGTGTGGAGCTGAATAACGATGCGGTTAAAGACGCGATTCGTAACTCAAAGCGGAACGGTGTGAAGAATGCTCGTTTTTATCAGGGCGATGCAGGTGAGTTCATGGTGCAAATGGCAGGACGCGGCGAAAAGGCTGATGTGGTGATTTTGGATCCACCAAGAAGCGGAAGCGACGAAGCCTTCTTGTCCAGTGTGGCGAAGCTGAAGCCGAAGCGGGTTGTGTATGTGTCGTGTAATCCAGAGACGCAAGCGCGTGATTTAAAGTACTTGGATAAGAATGGGTACAAGGTTGAAGAGATTCAGCCAGTGGATATGTTTCCTCAGACGAATCATGTAGAAAGCGTTGTAAAATTAGTACGGAAATAAGAAGCAGGAGCATATAGCGGTGCCTTATAGCGGTGCCTGACCCCCACTCTTTTAAAGCATTAACGCAGTGGGGGTCAGGCACTTTTTTACTTGACTTTCCCCCATAAGAAGCATGGTAAGATACCATTAGGAAAACGTAGGAGGAACTGACAATGACAAGAAAGCTATTCTATGAAGACCCATATAAGGTGGAATTCGATTCTAAGATTTTAACAATAGATGAGGACAAGCGTGGTCCTTATGTGGTGCTAGAAGAGACAGCGTTTTACCCTACTGGTGGTGGGCAACCATTCGATAAGGGAACATTGAATGGATTTGAAGTGATTGATGTGGAAGAAGTGGATGGCGAGGTACGTCATTACACAAATGGAATAATGTCAGCTGATACGCAAGAAGTGCATGGAATCCTTGATGAAGAAAGACGTATCGATCATATGCAGCAACATTGTGGACAGCACATCATCTCAGCCATTTTTGATGATCAGTTCGACATACCAACAACGAGCTTCCATTTAGGAAAAGATACGGTAACGATTGATTTAGATACGGAAGGCTTATCTGATGACCTTTTGCAACAAGCTGAGGCTCAGGTAAATGACATCATCCATAAAAATTATCCAGTTGAAACGAAGTGGATGTCTGCGGAAGAGGCGAAGGAGTACTCGCTTCGTAAACCTCTTGCCGTCGAAGGTGATGTTCGCCTTGTCATTATTCCAGAGATTGATTACAACGGATGCGGTGGAACACACCCTAGATCAACTGGTGAAGTCATGGCAGCGAAGTTTCTGGGCTGGACCAAAAGCAAGAAACAGGTACGTTTGGAATTTGTTTGCGGTTATCGACTTTTATCTCAGTTCGAAGAGAAACACCAAGTATTAACTGATTTGAAACAGCTTATTCCAAGACCGGAAGATCAAATGGTAGAAGAAATCGATCAGTTGATCAAAGCAAGTAAAGAAAAAGATAAGAAAATCACTGAACTTGAAGAACAACTTCTTCAATACGAAGCACGTGATATTGTCGCGGAGTCACATGGGGATAAAGTGATTCAACGTGTGTTCGAGGACCGATCAATCAAAACACTCCAATCTCTAGGAAAAGTGATAATTGAAGAAGCGCCTGATGCTTATCTCATCCTTGTGAGTGAACAAGAAGACCAGCTCCAGTTCGTCCTGTCTCATGGAGAAGAAATCGATCAAAATATGAATGAAGTCGCCAAACAAACCATGCCTCTTATTGAAGGAAAGGGAGGCGGAAAGCCAAATTTTGTCCAAGGTGGAGGCAAAAAGTTAATAGACGGAACGGATTTCGCTAATCGAGTGAGAGAACAGTTATCATAAAAGTGCCTGACCCCCATTGTGATAAAGCGTTAATTGAGTGGGGGTCAGGCACCATCTAACCTACTGGAATATCCTATTAATTTTATGTTATACTTTAACCAAACGTATGTTCTTTTTATAATACCTTCGTCTAGAGTGGTGGGGAGAGATTTCTCCACTGACTTTCTTTAATTCCTCATTTTATATCTTTCCATCATACCTCATAGTACTCTTGTGTTTCATAAGAAGGGAGTGGAGACCATGACGAAAATGGTCATCTTAGCAGAAAAACCCTCTCAGGCAAAAGCTTATGCAGAGGCTTTTACGATTCAGGAAAAATCGAAAACGTACATTCAATTAAAGCCCGATGATACATTTCCAAACGGTGCGACGATCACGTGGGGAGTCGGCCATCTGGTTGAACTCAAAGAACCCCATGATTATAAGCCGGAGTGGAAGAGGTGGAAGCTAGATCAACTGCCGATTGTTCCTGAGCGTTTTCTAGAGAAAGTCTCTAAAGGAAAATGGGAGCAGTTTCAGGCGGTTAAGAAATTGTTCCAACAAGCGGATGTAATCGTGAATGCCGCCGATGTCGATCGTGAAGGTTCCAATATTTTTTATAGTATTCTCCGATTAACAGGCGTAAAGGGGAAACCTATTAAACGTTTATGGATCAATTCTCTTGAGAAGGATGAAGTACGTAAAGGATTTAATAGTTTACAAGATAACTCTAAGGACTTGCGTTTATTTGATGAAGCGAAAGCCCGTCAAATCAGTGATTGGATGGTTGGGATCAATGCCAGCCGCTTGTTCACATTACATTTGAAGAAAAAAGGGTTCGAAAGCTACTTATCGATCGGGCGCGTGCAGTCTCCAACGGTTTATTTAATCTATCAAAGGCATAAAGAGATTGAAAACTTTAAGCCTGAGCCTTTTTATCAGATCGAGGGGCTTTTTCAACCGGAATCTGGGTCATACAAAGGCCTAGCTGAGATCAAAGAAAAGGATAAGGCAAAGGTACAGGCGCTCATGGACAAGCATAGGCTTAAAGAAAAGGAAGACTACAAAGGTATTGTCCAAAAGGTAGACAAAAAAACGAAACATCAAAAGTCACCGAAGCTCCATTCCCTTTCCACCCTTCAAAGTGTGGCGAATCGACGTTGGAAGTACACACCTTCACAAGTCCTTAAGACCTTGCAAAAACTCTATGAAAAGCGTCTCGTTACGTATCCAAGGACTGACTGTAACTTCATAACTGAAAATGAGTTTGCTTATGTCGTGAATAACCTGAACAAATATCAGGAAGCTTTGAACGTCTCCTTCACACCTACGTCCTTAGAGCCAAATAAACGATATGTGAACAGCTCGAAAGTTCAGGAACACTATGCGATCATTCCAACCAAATCAGTTCCTACGCAAAAGAAGCTGAGTGGACTAAGCCGAGAGGAAAGTAATATTTATAATGAAATTCTGGCTACGACTCTAGCAATGTTCCACTCGGACTATGTCTATGAAGAGACTACGATTTTCACTCATGTTCAGGACTTACCTTTTAAGTCTACGGGCAAAAGAGATGTGAAACAGGGCTGGAAAGAGCTATTTCCAAAGCCGTCTAAATCAAAACAGAAGGAAGAGGCAGATCTTCCGAATGTTCAAAATGGGGAGCAGGTGGGCGCTCGTCTTCATATTAAGGAGAGTATGACACAGCCTCCGAAGCCGTACACAGAAGGTCAGTTGATCAATATGATGAAAACCTGCGGAAAGCTCATGGATGATGTGGAAGATGTGGAGATTTTAAAAGAAGTTGAAGGCCTGGGAACAGAGGCCACACGATCAAGTATCATTGAAACCATCAAGGCGCAGAAGTATATTGAAGTAAAACGAAACAATGTCTCGATCACGGATAAAGGGATTATGCTTTGTGAAGCGATTGAAGGCACGTTGCTCTCAAGCCCTTCTATGACCGCAAAATGGGAATCGTATTTGAAGAAGATCGGAAGCGGTGAAGGATCGAAACAAGTGTTCATCAAACAGACGAGCCAGTTTATTGAAAAGCTAATGCAAGAAACCCCTGATTCCATTGAACAAGTTAACATTCGAAGCACAGGGGAGAAAAAGAAGTGGAATGAACCGATTGCCAAATGTCCGGCATGTTCGACAGGCTCCATTACAGATCGATACAAATTTTACGGGTGCTCTGCTTACAAAGAAGGGTGTAAAGTGACCTTTCCAAAGAAATTAGCCGGAAAAACGTTAACGAATAACATGATTAAAACGTTGTGCGAGAAGAAGCGAACGAAGGTTTTAAAAGGATTTAAAGGAAAGAAAACATTTAGCACAGCCTTAATGTTGGATCAAGATTACAAGATTAAATTTGATTTTAAACAGAAAGCTTGAAGAAGATAGATCCCTCTCCTCTTTGATCATAAAACTAAGAAGCTTCTCACCTAGGTTCAGATGAGAAGCTTCTTTATTTTTCTTAAATTGTATTAATGTGATTTTGAAGAGTGATGTCTCTCAGCAGCTCTTGAACGAGTTTCCTCTTCATGATGAGGGTGATCTGTATGAGAATGAGTTGAATGGGTTTCATTTTCTACTGAATTTGTACTTTCATCATATTTATGATGTTCTACAGAATCATGATGAGTTGTGTGATCGTGATTTTGATAATGGTGAGGATACATGGATTTGTTTTCTGTGTGATTGGAAAGGAACGTGCGATATACTTTATCTTGCATTTTCTCTGTTGCTTCTACAATGACAATGATTTTTCCATTTTTAAGATGATCCTCATACTGTTGGGCGTCTTTTTTAGGCATACCTGCTCCGACAAGCGCACCTACAATACCGCCACCACCTGCACCTACTCCAGCACCAGTAAGAGAAGCGGCTATTGGGCCAGCTGCAGCAATTTGTCCAATACCCGGGATGGCAAGGAGTCCTAAACCTGTTATCAGACCGCCGATTCCACCTAATGCACCACCGGAGATTGCTCCTAATCCAGCTCCTTTTCCAGCGCTTGACCCTCGACTAGCTTTATTGGATTTTACGGATGTATCCATTTCTTCTTCTAGTACATTTACCTTGTTTTTATCCTTCGCAAAAACAGAGATTTCGTCAGATCCGTAGCCATGGTGTAGTAAATCTGATATGGCCTTCTCTGCATGTCCTACTTTCGAAAATACACCACCAATTATTCTTTGATCCATCGTTTATCCTCCTTTAATAAAATTTCCATCAGTATTCCATACCCGATATTGAGGCTGATAACTCTATCATTCTGTTTAATATATTAGGGGGAGTACTAAAGAGAGAGGATAAGTGAAAACTTCAAAAAGAGAAGTTTCTTCAATACTGAACTAGATCTCGATGAATAAAGGTTTATTTTATTCATTTTTTAAAATTACTTTATTCACTATAGGACCAGTATGATGAATACTTGAATTCGAGATAAACGAATAATTTTCAAGCTTGTTACAAATGGGGAGTGGGACTTCATAAAAGGGGGAGTTAAAAAGAAGAGTATTTAAACGATACTCTAATGCGCGAATTAAAAGAAGAAACGGGTTCAAATGAATTTAGTATAGTAAAGGTATTTGACGAAAAAATTTGTTTCGAATTTCCAAATGAAATTAAAGAGAAAATTGGCTACAAGAAAAAGGAAACAACAATATTTCTTGTAGAGTTTCTAGGTAATAGTCATACGCTTAATCCAAAAGATGATGAAATATGTGAGCTGAAATTCATAGAAAAAGAGAATGTTATTAAGGTACTAACTCACCAAGATACAAAAGATTATTTTATCAAACATTTAGCTTAATCTTTAAATGGGGTAGCAAAATAATTTTATTATCTTGAATTCAAGCTTTCCTGATAAGGGCATTTTAATTAGTTATCAGTCACATGATACGTTGTTATTTTAAACTACTGTTCAATTTTATTTTTAATTTTCTTTACACACCATTTTTTATCTGAATGGGTATGTAGGTTAAGTTTTTTAACAAGAATTTCTGCGCTAGAGAAGTTATGGAAGATTTTATTCGAATTGCTATTTGAGTCTTTTAGGGTTTCTTCAGTTCCCCTTACTTTTCTTGAAATTACGTACATGGGGTGTCAACTCCTAACTCTTAAAGAATATGCAGAATTCGATTTTTTTTAATTATATAGGATATATAGAAATTATTGGATTACATTTTATTTAAAAATTCTTTTCTATGTTACAAAATTTTGTATGGATGAAATTCTACAATTGATTTGAAGGGATCTATTATTAAAATTATCTCAACTGCTAGAATGTGAAGAATTGTTATTAAGTAGGAAGTGGAGTAGTTTAACAAGACGATAAATTAGGAGGGTTTAATGAAATCCTGATTTTAATTTTAAGTTCATAAATAAAAACGGTAACACAAAAGAGTTTCTCCCACTTGAATAAGCAGTAAAAAAATGACCTCAACATATGCAAGATTTTATACAAAAATCATCCTAAAATTAAAAGCCACTCAAAATCCTAAAGATTATAGAGTGGCTCTTTCATATTATCTCTTATTCACAGAAGCATCATAAATCTTATCGACAGCATGCTTCATGGAGTTATTGAATTCTTCATCTGATTGATTTGCACTTAAGTCAGCAATTAACGCACGGGAGAAGCTTGCAATTAAGCCTTCATTTTCTTTTAGCTTTTCATTGGCAATGTTATACTCCCCTTTCTATCCTTATCTTAACACTATTCTTTATTTATGACTTTTCTTAAGAATTGTGTCAGCTGACAATATTTTTCGACCCATACGAGATAGTGATTTAACAGGGATGAAAATAAATGATATTCCTGTAGAAGAACTACTCGATGTATATTATAAAGCCAATGAAAATAATTAACATTGATTATTTAACAATTAAGATTGGTTGTGGCTGAAGTGGAAGAGCAATTCCAATTAAATAATATCCGTTACCGAACAGGGAACAAGCCCTTGTTCCAATGTTAAATATGCCTGAGTTACCTCTCCTGTTTCTACATTAACAGAAACAAGGAAACCGACTATAAGTGTTGAAACGTTTCAACGTTTTAATGTTTTCAAAAGCTTCTATTGGGACGTATTCCAGAGCTAAAATTGTAGCGTGTAGAGTAACAGTGCCATCCGATTTGTAACCGTCCATGCCTAATGGAGTGGCTGCAAATTCAGAACCCCTTCAGGTGTAGCAGCAGATGACATTCCACAGGCTTAAAAACCTAGATGAAATGATGATTGAAACCACCAAACAGTGTGTAGAATTAGGTGTTATCAAGGGAACTGGTTTCAGTATCGATGCCACCCATGTCGAAGCGAATACGATTTAAAAAACCCTGATTACCAAGAGATTGAAGATCACAAAGAAGCTAAAGCCGTTATGAAAAAGAAAGTTCAAATTGTTATAAATACCTTTAAGTTTGGGTTTGGTATCAAAAAAGAAGGAATCTAGGAGGGCTGCTACCCTCTTGAAATTAACCGCTATGGCGGTTAATTTCGCCTGATTGTCCATGCTTAAGAGGCCATATCCCCAAGCTCGTGATAGACCGTGGAATCGTTTGAGCTCCTCAATCTAGAAGTCTATAACCTGTCAACATATTAAGAACTTAAATGTAACAATTTATCTTTTCATTGAATAATATAGCTCTTGTATAAAACTCTATACAGAGGGTGAATAGTATTAATGATTAAAATATATAAACCTGAGTTAAAAAGGTCATCTACGGGAGTTAGAGCCCAAGCCATTTATGAGTATAATGGAAGTAAGAATGTTTTATGGTATGAAGTTGAAGAGAAGTATAGTGATTATTTAACAATAGAAAGAGCAGATGCATTTTTAGTAGGGTTACTATTCTATGCGATAAAAAAAGGGGAAGATATTGAAGTTCATGCTCCGCTTTCTGAAAGATTATTTTATACCATAAATAAGTATCTAGCAGAATTAATAGCAGAGGTTCATGGATATAAAAAAATAAGAGTGTATTGTGAGGAGCTGACATCTGACCTAGTGCGAAATGAGGGGGCAGTAGGGATGGGGCTTTCTTGTGGAATTGATTCTTTTGCAACGCTCATCGACCATCTAGAAGATGATTGTCCAAAAAATTATGAAGTGACCCATTTTACTTTTTTCAATGTTGGTTCAAATGGAGATGTCGGTGGAGAAGGAGCAAGGGCTCTTTTTGCAGAAAGGGCTAAAAATGCTAGAGCTTATTCAGAAGAGTTTGGATATAAATTTATAACTGTAGATAGTAATATTAGTGAGATATTAAACAGTATTTATGCCTCCACTCATACTATAAGAAGTATGTCGGCAGTCCTCGTGCTACAAAAATTATTTAAATGTTATTATTATGCTAGTGCATATCCTATCAAAGACTTTAAATTAAGAAAAAATTCTATGGGATCCTATGATATTTTTAATTTGAGCATGTTATCGACCGAGAGTCTCAGCTTATTTTCTTCATGCGCAAACAAAACCAGAGTTGAAAAAACAAAAATGGTTGGAAACTTTAGACCTGCATATAAGTATTTAAATGTTTGTGTTAATGATAATAATAATTGTGGTCGATGCCCAAAATGCTTAAGAACTTTATTAACATTGGAGCTATTCGGTAAGTTGAAAGAGTTCGAAAGTGTTTTTAATCTAGAGGCATATGAAGCAAACAGAAATATGTATATTAACCAAGTCATTGCGGAACACCAATCCAACGTATATTCTAGAGAAATTTTTGAAGAGATGAAACGACAAAATTTTAAATTTCCCTCTTCATCAAAATGATTATCCATTCTAATTTTAAAAAGCCACTCAGAGTATGAAACTCTAGAGTGGCTTTGTTATACCTATTTTTTATTCACCGAAGCATCATAAATCTTATCGACAGCATGCTTCATGGAGTTATTGAATTCTTCATCTGATTGATTAGCACTTAAGTCAGCAATTAACGCACGGGAGAAGCTTGCAATTAAGCCTTCATTTTCTTTTAGCTTTTCATTGGCTTCCTCGCGAGAATAACCACCAGAAAGTGCTACAACACGTACGACACGTGGATGTTCAATTAATTCCTTATAGGCGTTTGCTTTCGTTGGGATGGTAAGCTTTAGCATCACGTTTTCATCTTTTGATAGGTTGTTTAAGTGTTTTAGAATTTCGTTTTTAAGAATTTCTTCTGATTTTTCCTTATCTTCACTGTTAATGTTTACTTCAGGTTCGATGATCGGAACGAGATCATATTCCATAATGCGTTTAGCGATTTCGAACTGTTGGTTTACAACAGCCTCAATGCCACTTTGATTTGATTCGTGGATCACTGAGCGCATCTTCGTTCCAAAGATGTTGCGTTCGTTGGCACGGCGTAGCGTTTCATCTAAATCGTGAATGGGCTTCATCATTTGTACGCCGTTCTCTTTCTCTGCTAGCCCTTTGTCTACTTTAAGGAAAGGAACGATATTGTTATCCGCAAGATAATCAGCCGTATATTTTCCTTCTATTTCGCGGTCCATTGTTTGCTCAAATAGGATAGTACCTAAGATTTTGTCAGAATCAAAAGCAGGGGAGGTAATGATTCTTGATCTCATTTTGTGAACAAGGTCAAACAT
Organism: Pontibacillus marinus BH030004 = DSM 16465; assembly: GCF_000425225.1. Lineage (GTDB taxonomy): Bacteria > Bacillota > Bacilli > Bacillales > BH030062 > Pontibacillus > Pontibacillus marinus. The sequence goes on from NZ_AULJ01000033.1 coordinate 58,096, forward strand.
CTCATCTTCATTAGAGTAAGCATCTTCAGGCACACCATAGCCAGCTAATGCTTTAGGAGTACTTCCTCCACTTTGGTCAAGCGCTGCAATAAATCCATTTCCATTCTTGATTTTGTCAAACTGAGTTGTGTTCATCTTCACCACTCCTTTAATTGTTCTAAATAATCCAATGTTATACTTCCCTTTCTATCCCTATCTTAACACGATTCTTTATTTATGACTTTTCTTAAGAATTGTGTCAGTCGCCAATATTTTTCGACATATTTCGGGTGGTGACAGGCACGACCAATACGTAGTATGATTCATACTATAAGGGAGATGGAAATATGAAGAAACGAATGAGTATAGCATTTGCTGTCGTTTTGCTATTGTTAACCATTGGTCTTTTTGGTGCTGGTCAATACTTTTATGGTGTTGCGATTAATAGTACCAGTGGTGCTGTGGATTTACATGGTGGTGGGGAGTCTGAAACGGCTATAGCTGCAAGTGCTTCAAAAGAACAACAAAAGAAGGAAGAGGTCATCAGACAGTGGACGAAACAACAGGAGTTTGAGAAAGTAGAGCTCACAACAAAAGATGATCTTACATTAAAAGCCCTATATATAGAAAATAAAGAGCCTTCGAGTAAAACGGTTATCTTAGCTCATGGTTATAAAGGGAATAAAGAACAAATGCCAGGTATAACTAAATTCTATTATGAGCAAGGATTCAATGTGCTAAAGCCTGATGCAAGGGGACACGGAGAGAGTGAAGGGCATTATATCGGTTATGGATGGCATGATCGGTTGGATTATCAGCAATGGATCGATCTTTTGATAAAGGAAAAGAATGCACAATCGATTTACTTACATGGATTCTCGATGGGAGCTGCAACAGTTTTGATGACGAGTGGTGAAGATCTACCAGATGAAGTGAAAGGCGTGATTGCCGATAGCGGTTATACATCAGTAAAAGAAGAACTCTCACATCAGATGAAATATCTGTATAATCTTCCTTCATTTCCGGTTTTGAATGTGACAAGTATGATTACAAATGTACGAGCAGGCTACTCGTTTGAAGAAGCATCTGCCATTAAGCAGGTAGAACAATCTGAGCTTCCGATCTTTTTCATTCACGGGGCTAAAGATGACCTTGTACCAACGGAAATGGTTAATCGGCTCTATGAAGCAACGCCTGGTATGAAAGAGTTATGGATTGTTCCGGATGCTAAGCATACAGAAGGGTACACCGTAGCAGAAAAAGAATATCAAAAACGATTAATACAGTTTATTGATAAAGCGTCTAATAAAGAAGGTTAACACCTATGAAGTCCAAACCTCACTTGAGTTCTGATAATGAGTTCAAGGAGGTTTCTTTATGTACAGTCAATTGAAGCCTTTTTTCTATCTCTTTGAATTATTAGGGTGTTAAAATAAATGAAACAATATAAGAGGAGGGCTGTTTTGTGAACAAAATTCAATTAGGCAAAAGTGATTTAGAGGTTGGCGAAATTTCTCTAGGTTGTATGAGAATGAATACATTATCAAAAGAGGAAGCATCAAGAGTTATCCATAATGCAATTGAACAAGGGGTTGATTTGTTTGATCATGCGGATATCTACGGAGGGGGAGAATCCGAATCCGTATTTGCTGAAGCATTCCAAATGAATGATGATGCAAGAGAAAACATTAAACTTCAAACGAAATGTGGGATCCGCAAAGGTTTCTTTGATTTTTCTAAAGAACACATTTTGGAATCTGTAGAAGGTAGTCTTCAACGGTTAAAAACAGATTACATAGATACGCTTCTTCTTCATCGTCCAGACACACTGATGGAGCCAGAGGAAGTAGCTGAAGCCTTTGCCATCTTAAAAGAACGCGGGAAGGTCCGCCACTTTGGAGTGAGTAACCAGAACCCCATGCAAATGGAACTAATGAGTAAATACTTAGGCGAGGACTTGATTATTAATCAATTGCAACTAAGCCTGGTTCATACGCCTATGATTGATGAAGGTTTCAATGTAAATATGCAAAACGATCCTTCCATTGTTAGGGCTAGCAATGCATTAGAGTATTGCCGATTGAATGATATTACGATTCAAGCTTGGTCGCCTTTTCAGCATGGAATGATTGAAGGACCGTTTATCGGAAATGAAGCATTCCCAGAAGTCAACGCGAAGCTTCAGGAGCTTGCTGAAAAATACAACGTTACAGACTCAGCTATGGCCATTGCCTGGATCTTGCGCCATCCTGCTAAGATCCAGCCTGTCGTTGGAACGATGAATACGCAAAGATTAAAAGATATTACTGCAGCTTCTCATATTGAAATCTCACGAGAAGAGTGGTACGAACTCTATCGTGCAGCGGGGAATGATTTGCCTTAACTCTGGATGAATATGAAGGTGAACACATCCTAAAATGAAATAAGTAAAAAGCTTCTCAATTTAAGTGAGAAGCTTTTTTTATCTCTAGGAAATTATAAAATATGTGACTTGTGTATAACTTTTTATGGTAGCGTGGCCACATCCAGCTCCAGCGCCCAGCAACGAAGGGACTTCCCTCGCCTCCGTACGATAAGTCAACATCGATTCACCAAGGGTTCATCGTGTTTCCTATATCGTACTACGGGCTCAGTCCAGTCCCTTCGTTGCTAAACGGGCGCTTGCGCTTTTGTTCTCGTAAATGAACGATTACTTATCTTATTATTCCAAATAAGAAAACCCATAATTAATAAAGTTATTAATCATTACAGCCATTTCCTTTGGGGACTGATCCATATCATTCTTGATCCAATCTTTAATGACATGAATAGCTCCACTGATAACAAAGGTACTTAAATACTCCGAGGCTTGTCTATCTAAAGAATTGTTACCTATGGAATAGTTCATCATAAAGCCCTTAGTCAAATCCATCAATTTTTTCTCAAAGGAGGGGGCTGCTTCTTTATTTAAGAGAATTTGAAACATGAACTTATTCTCTGTGATATATTCTAATATTTTTTGAGTCATTTGGATGGACTCTTCCTCTAATTCTGAACTGTAACCATGCAAATATTCATTCATATCTTCAGTTATTTCTTCTTCTATTTTACTTAGTAAGTCATAGTGGTCGGAATAATGCGTGTAAAAGGTCGAGCGATTGATATCTGCAATTCCGCAAACTTCTTTCACGGTTATCTCCGAGATTGGCTTTTGGGCAAGCAATGTTACTAGGCTTTCCTTAAGTACTCTTCGTGTATATTTTTTCCGTCGGTCTAATTTCTCGTTCATTCTTACCCATCCTTTTATTACATTTTTGTTACAATCCAACACAATGTAGAGATGTGTTGGGGAACTGACGAAATTTACAAAACTGTTTGTTGTATATCCAACACTGTGTCAATACAATAGTAGAATGTAAGATTGGTCTTTGCAAGAGAGGGTGACGTCATATCGATTTAACAGGTCAAATTATTAAACATAAAAAAAGTATTGTGATCACGTTTATGATTATCACTTTGGTTAGTGCGGTTGCTCAATTCGCTGTATCGGTCAATTACAACATGGTTGATTACCTTCCAGAAGATGCGCCTTCGATCGAAGCGATGGACTTAATGGAGCAAGAGTTTGATGAACCAGTTGAAAATGCACGAGTCATGATCCAGGATGTCTCGGTTACAGAGGCTCTGAACTATAAAGAAAAACTAGAAGCGATTGACGGAGTAAGCTCTGTAACGTGGCTGGATGATATCGTGGATTTGAAAGTGCCGCTCGAAATGGCAAATGAGGATACGGTGGAATCGTACTATCTAAATGATTCTGCTTTGTTCTCTATACACATTCAAGAAGGATATGAAGTAAAGGCTACCGACAATATCTATGAATTGATCGGTGAGGATAATGCTATTGCGGGTGAAGCGGTCAATACGGCAACTTCTCAAAAAATGGCTGGAAACGAATCCATGTATGCTGGTGCCTTATTAGTTCCGATCATCATTCTTATCTTGATCCTATCTACGAATTCTTGGATGGAACCGGTGTTCTTTTTAACAGCCATTGGAGTTTCTGTCTTAATCAACTTAGGAACAAATATTTTTATTGGTGAAGTATCCTTTGTAACTCAGTCGGTCTCACCAATATTACAGCTTGCTGTGTCACTAGATTATGCCATATTCCTGCTTCATAGCTTTTCTGATTATCGTAAAGAAGTTTCCGATCCTAAGGAAGCGATGCAACTTGCTATGAAAAGGTCCTTCCCAGCCATTATTGCCAGTGCTTCAACCACATTCTTTGGTTTTACAGCACTGACATTTATGGACTTTGGGATTGGTGCGGATTTAGGTCTTAACCTTTTAAAAGGAATATTATTGAGTTTTATTAGCGTTATGGTCTTCTTATCGGCGTTAACGGTGATGTTTTATCACTGGATCGATCGTACAAAGCATAGACAGTTTGTTCCGGATTTCAAAAATATCGGCAAACGCGTAATGAAGTTTAGAATTCCTGCTTTAGTACTTGTGTTGCTTATGATCGTCCCTGCCTTTTTAGCCCAAAGTAATACAACATTTATATATGGAACCGGTGAGCATCCGGACAACACAAGGGCGGGCCAAGACGTAGCTGCGATACAAGATGAATTTGGGAAAAACATGCCGATGGTGCTGCTTGTACCTAAAGGGGATCGAGCGAAAGAGGAAGAGCTTGTACAAGATTTAGAGGATCTCCCTAATGTTTCAAGTGTTCTATCATATGTCAATATGGTCAGTTCTGCCATTCCGCCGGATTATTTAGAGAAATCGATGACGGAGCAGTTTTATTCTGATGACTATACACGAATTACGCTCTATACAGAAACAGAGGCAGAAGGGGAAGAAGCTTTTTCCTTAATTGAAAAGGTGCATACAACAGCTGATTCTTATTATGATGAAACGCGTTTACTTGGTGAGAGTGTGACCTTGTATGATATGAAAAATATCGTCCAAGAAGATAATAAATTAGTCAATTGGCTTACAATTATCACGATTACGATCGTTCTTTTGATTACGTTCCGTTCAATATCTATACCTATTGTATTGCTATTGACGATCCAGGCGTCTGTGTGGATTAACTTGGCATTTCCGTACTTTATGGATACGCCCCTCGTATATGTTGGTTACTTGCTTATCAGCACAATTCAACTAGCAGCTACCGTAGATTACGCGATTCTTTTCACAGAGTATTACAATAATCTCCGGAAAGAAATGCCTGCTATGCAAGCTATCAAGAAAACAATCGATGATAAGATCTTTGCGATTTTTATATCAGCTTCAATCCTTTCCAGTGTTGGATTCATATTATGGATTACATCAACCAACCCAATCGTGTCTTCCATTGGGTTATTGTTAGGAAGGGGAGCGCTATTAGCGTTCATAATGGTGGTCTTTCTTCTGCCAGCTCTGTTGGTGGTTCTGGACTGGATTATCGAAAAAACAACATGGAAAGCAAACTTTTTTAAGGGGAAATGATAATGAAGTTAAAACGTATTATTGCGGTACTCATGGCGTTTCTTCTTGTTATGCCATCCTTTCTAGTTTCTGCTGAGAAAAATGATTCTTCTTCAGAAGGTAACCAAGATCTGGGGGAAGGGTCATACTCTGAAAAGCATGAAGTCGTATATGCGAAATTAAATGCTACCGGTGACCAAGAAGAGATGTATGTCGTGAACAATTTTAATATTAAAGAGCCAGGAGAAATCGTTGATTATGGACCTTACACGAGTGTTCAAAACCTGACGGACCTGACAAAGATTAAACAAGATAATAGCCGGATTAAATTAACCGCAAAAGAAGAAGAGTTCTATTATCAAGGAGACTTAGAAGGTCAATCTCTACCATGGGATATCAATGTTTCCTATATGCTGAACGGTGAGGCGTTATCTCCTGAAGAGTTATTAGGGAAAGATGGAAAGCTCAAGGTGCAGATCGAGACAGCACAAAATAAAGAGGTCAATCCTCTCTTTTACAACAATTATCTATTACAAATCACGCTTCAATTGGATTCAAAAATCTATGAAAATATTAAAGCTTCAAATGGAACAGTGGCTAATGCGGGTAAAGATAGAAGGGTAACCTTTACCGTTATGCCTGAAAAACAAGGAAGCTTTACGCTTACTTCAGATGTAACTGATTTCGAAATGGAAAGTATCGAATTTGCAGCGGTTCCATCTTCAATGTCCATCGACAAGCCGGACGTTGGAGGAATGAAAAAGGATATGAATTCATTATCTGATGCCACCTCGGAGATCAACCAAGGCGTTGGGGAGCTTCAGAATGGGATAGCAGAACTGAACAATGGGGTAGCCAGTCTGTACAATGGTTCTGCACAATATAAAAACGGGATCAATGAACTTAGTGGAGGCTCTTCAAAACTAGTTGATGGATCTGCATCCATTCAAGCATCTCTTCAACAAATGAGCGAATCTCTCAACAAGAGTTCTAGTGATATGAATCTTAGTGATTTTAAAAAGATGGAAGAAGGACTGCGTCAGCTTGCTGGAGGGTTAAAAGAAACCGAAAAAGGTCTTACGAATCTTAAAGACCAATATGGCAAAGCCCAAAATGCGTTGAGTCAATCCATTGATAGTATCCCAACTTCTGATATCACGGAAAAGGACATCCAGGCTTTATATAAGAGTGGTGCAGATCAAAAAGTCGTTGACCAACTTGTAGAAACGTATAAGGCAGCACAAAAAACGAAGAAGACCTATGAAAATGTGAAAGAAGCCCATAATGCTGTGGGTCCTGCTTTAGAAAAAAGCGCGGGGTCATTAAATGAAATGAGCGCTAGTCTCAGTACTATGGCAGATAACCTAGGAAACAACCTGGAAAATATGAATGTTGACGAGTCGATGGAAGAATTAAAGAAAGGGCTCCAAGCTCTGTCTTCTAATTATAATGATTTCCATGCTGGTCTTAAGGATTATACCAATGGAGTAAATGAACTATCTGGGTCCTACCAAGACATTCATGGTGGTATCGCTGAATTGACAAATGGAACTCAAGAACTGGAAAACGGAGCTTCTGAACTTCATAATGGAACTTCAGAGTTAGCTTCATCAACCAGCGATTTACCAGAGCAAATGCAAAAAGAAATTGATCAGATGGTAAATGAATATGATAAATCTGATTTTGATCCTGTTTCTTTTGTTTCTTCTAAAAATGAAAAGGTGACCTCAGTGCAATTTGTTATTAAAACAAAAAGCATTAAGAAAGTTGAAGAAGAAAAAGAGGAGCCGCAGAAAGAAGAGGAGAAAAGCTTCTGGGATCGTTTGATGGCTTTGTTTAGTTAAAACAAAAATGATTACTCTGTATTATAGAGTTTTAATAACTTAGCGAAAAGAGGGCGAAAAAAGCCCTCTTTTTTTTGCGTTTTTTTTGGTTTTTATACACCTCTATTACCTTTGGACCTTATTCATCTATAATTCATGAGCCTTTTCTCCTTCCTTTATCTCCTTCTGAAATAAATATAATTTCACATACGATATCATAGTGCTCAATTTTTTTATTAATATTTTTATCGTAATGTTTTTGTAATAATGAAAGGCCTATTCTTACAAAAGGCAGGTGTATCAACGTTAGAAATCAAAGTCTATAAATGTCTCTCATTACAATTGTTGTAATATATCTTATCTCACACTTTTCGCCCAGTTTCTAATATTAGATTTCTAGGGTATAAAGACAAATATCATGCGAGGGGCAACCAAGTATGTAGATATTATGATGTTGAGGAGTGGTGAAATGGAGGTAAACCAAAAAGTCAAAAACAACAAAGAAGTATCGGTTTTGACTGGTAGTTTAGCACTTGTTGCATCTCCTCTTTTTGTGCCTAAAGTTCGAAGGAAAATCAAATCGGGTGCACAACATTCCATTTCATATTTAAAGGAACAGTTTCCTAGCACGACTCAAGTGTTTAGGCGTGCAGATGACCCTATCGAAGCCAAAGAAATGGCTGAGGATGAGATGCAGGATGAGATGACTGATGAAATGCGGGATCAGTTCCAAAACCAGTTACAGAAGAAAGTCACTAAGGCCTCCGAAAATCTACAACAATCTAAGGAAGAAAATGCTGAGAAAGTCCATTCAAAAGCACAAGAAGTAAAAGAGAAATTACAAAACAAACTCTTAACATTTCGCGAGAAGCTCTCAGATGTAAAAGAATCTGGAGAAGAGCTATCAGAAAACTTAAATGATAACTCCAAAAATCAGATTTTTGGGGCGAGTGATATCAAAGGTGCACAACAGTTAAAAAGTTCAGTGAATATTAAAAGCTCTACGAACATTAAAGGTCCAAGAGATATTAAGCACCCGTCTGATACTCTTCATTCTTAAGAAAGAGAAAGGAGAATAAGCATGGCCGTTCAAAAGTCGACAGACAGTTCTAGTTTAGCAGAAGTCATTGACCGTATTCTTGATAAAGGTGTAGTCATTGATGCGTTTGCTCGCGTTTCTGTTGTAGGTATTGAGTTAGTGACAGTCGAAGCTCGTGTTGTTATTGCAAGTGTGGATACATGGTTACGTTATGCAGAAGCTGTTGGTTTACTAAGAGATGAAGTTGAGGAAGAAGGGCTAGAAGGAAGACTTTCTGGTCAGTAAAACAAACGCAATCAAGCAAATAAATCTATGGGGTCAGAAATTAATCTGACTCCTCTATAACTCATGTAAAGGGTGAGGGTGGTCGTGAAGTTAATGAAGATTATGGATACAGTAACCCAATTTTTCAATGAACATATAGCTCCTCCTCACAAAATCATCTCAGTTGAAAAACAAGGTGAAGAAGAAGGATGGAGAATAACTTTAGAAGTTATTGAGGAAAGGGATTATATGAAAAAATACGCTCAGGATGAAATGGTTGGATTATACGAAGTTTATATCGATGAAGAGATGGAGATTACAGGTTTTTCTAGGTTGAGTTTACGTTACCGAAGTGACCTTGAGGAACAAGCGTAGTTTCTGAGGAGGCTAGAAGGGAGTGAATAAAATGAGCGAAGAAACAGGGATTTATATATTTTGCGGAATTCAGACCAAACATGAAAACAATTTTGGAACAATTCACTTTGAAGGGGAAGAACGTTCCATTTTCACCATCCATCACAATGATGCAGCCATGGTTGCTGCTGAAGTTCCGATGAAGATTTATCATCCGAATAAAGAAAACTTAATGATGCACCAACAAGTTATTTCTTCTGTAATGGAAAAAGAGGATACGGTGATCCCCATTAGCTTTGGGAATGTTTTTCAAACAAATCATGATGTATTAAAGCTCCTTGAAAGTTTGTATCCCCAATTTAGTCAACTCTTTCCTAAGGTGAAAGGAAAGATAGAAGTCGGTTTGAAGGTTGTGGGAAAAAAGGAATGGTTAGAAGAAGAGATACATAAAAACCCGCAAGTTCAAAATAAGAAACAAACAGTCCAAGAAAAATCAAAAAATGCCGGTTTTTATGATCGGATCCAGCTTGGAGAAATGGCACAGAAGTTCTTTAAGTCTATACAACAGGATGTTCAATCTGACATTCATGATCCACTGACTGTATTGGCTGAGTCCTCACAATTGAATGAACCAATTGGAGAGAAAATGTTATTAAATGCAGCTTATTTAATTGATCGAGACCAAGAAAGCGCCTTTGATGAAAAAGTAAATGAGCTCCATGAAAAATGGAAGGACAAAGTAGATTTTAAATATACTGGTCCTTGGCCTGCGTATAATTTCATTAATATACAATTGAAAGTGGAGGAAACTTCATGATTCATAAACTGTTCACTTCCCCTCTAAATTTGGTTGTCAAAGTTGGAGAACAAGTAAAAGAAGAAGTGGATAAGGAACTATATGATTTGGATCAAATTCAGAAAAAGCTCATTCACCTTCAAATGATGTATGAGCTAGAAGAAATTTCAGAAGAAGTCTACAAAGCTCAGGAAAGTGAATTATTAGCAAGATACGAAATGGCCAAAAAACGAGAAATGGAACAGTGGGAAGACCTGACCAAACGTTAAAAAGTGAGGAAGAAAACATGTCAAAGCTTTTCTATTTATACGGAATTATACCTCAACATGAACAGAAAGAATCTCAATTGCCATCACTTAAGGGACTGGATGATAAACATGACGTGTACTTGTTGCCGTTTGGTGAAATCGTAGCTGTCGGTTGCAACTTAGATGAACAGGAATATGGTGAGGATCAACTTCACGAAAAAACCAACCAAATGGAATGGGTACAAGATAAAGCTTATCATCATCACAATACATTACTTACGATCAGAGAACATTTTACCGTTATTCCAATGAAGTTTTGTACGATTTATTCTAGTGAAGCAAGCTTAAAGCAGATGCTTGAATCGCAACATGAGAATTTGGTGGTTCAATTATCCTCATTAGAAAATAAAGAGGAATGGAACCTTAAAATATATTGTGACTCGGTTAAGTTTAAGGAACAAGTAGAAGCTCACAATTTCAATATAGAGGCGAAAAAAGAGGAGATCTCCCAGATGTCTCCTGGAAGGCAGTATCTAGAAAGGAGAAAGCTTGAGCAACTCATTAATGAAGAAGTTCAAAAAGAACAACAAGCCTTTTGTGCTGAGCTTCATCAAGAATTGGAAAGCTATTCTCAGAATAGTGCCGTGAAGAAAAACTGGAATAAAGATGTTACAGGCAGAACCGAAGATATGTGTTGGAATAGTGCCTATTTATTCTCAACTACCAATGTAGATCATGTTTTGAAGAGGATAACAGAATTTAAATCAGAAGCTGCCGAAAAAGGATGGGAAATTGAAGCTACAGGACCATGGCCTGCCTATCATTTTGCAAATCTATCTTAAAGCGAGGCAAATACGATGTCGCATAGAGAAAACTTTGAAAATAGAGATATTGCTTTGATAGATATTTTGGATACTGTACTTGATAAGGGTGTAGCCATTAAGGGAGATATCATTATTTCAATCGCAGATATAGACCTTGTTTATCTTGATCTGCGCGTTTTGATCTCAGCAGTAGAAACACTTGTTCAGGCTGATGAGAAAACAGCTAATCTTCTATCTTCTAAGCAATTTGATCATGAGAAGGAGGAATTGGAGTATGCCAATGAGCGATCTTGAACAGAAAACTCCAACATCCGGTAGGATCAACTTAGATCCTGATAAAGCAGAACAAGGGTTGGGTCAACTTGTACTTACGGTCATTGAACTTTTAAGACAATTAGTTGAACGTCATGCCATTCGGCGGGTTGATGGCGGAACTCTTTCAGAAGAAGAAATTGAAAAGCTTGGAGTAGCTTTAATGAATTTAGAGGTTAAGATGGATGAATTAAAAGACATTTTCGAATTAGAAGATGAAGATTTAAATATTGACCTAGGTCCTTTGGGTAATTTGCTTTAAAAGGAGTGGATTCACGAATGAGTATTGAACACCCCACTCAGTCGAGCAGTATCGTAGATGTTTTAGAAACGGTTTTAGACAAAGGTGTAGTCATTGCTGGAGATGTAAAAGTTAACTTAGCAGATGTTGAATTATTGACGATTAAAATAAGGTTGATTATTGCTTCAGTAGATAAGGCGAAAGAGATTGGTATGGATTGGTGGGAAACCGACCCTTATTTAAGTTCCAAAGCAGCTAACCAAACTCAAAAAGAGCTAGAAGAGGAAAATAATCAACTTAAGAAGCGCATTGAACAGCTTGAAGAAAAAATGGAATAACGTATTAAAAAATATGAAAATTGAAGGGAGAAATAAATATGACAACACAACAAGAAAGCGTTAATAAAACAACAAAAACGATTAGTAAATCAGGCTTTTTGACTGGAACGATTATTGGAAGTGTTGTAGGCGCAACAGCAAGCTTACTTCTTGCACCTAAAGGCGGAAAAGAACTTAGAAATGATTTGTCACAACAATCTAAGGTGGTATTAGATAAAGGTAAGGATTTAAAAGATCGTACGAGTGAGAAATCAAAGAAGTTACTGAACCCAGGTGAGAATAAAGATGAAACTACTGGAGAAGAAACAAATGAACATGAACTTTCCACAACAAATCATGACCCCTTTCCAGTTGAATTAAGCGAAGTCCCACCAGCGAACTTAGAGGGAGAGAAAGGGAAGTAGGTGCCTGTCACCACCCGTTTTTTGTCGAACGATGTTGAAGTTTTCGACACAAATCGGGCGGTGCCAGGCACCAATACAAGATGAAGCAAAAACATAGTATAGAAGGGAGAAATAATTATGACAAACACAACAGCAAACGTAAAACAAGCAACAAAAGCAACTAGTAAAAAAGGACTCGTTACAGGTACCATTATTGGAGGTGTTGTGGGAGCTACAGCAAGCTTACTTCTTGCTCCAAAAGGTGGTAAGGAGCTGAGAGAAGATCTATCACAGCAATCTAAGGTTGCATTGGATAAAGGGAAAGACTTAAAGGATCGGACAACTGAAAAATCTAAGAAGCTCTTAAATACATCCGATAAGAATGACGGACCATTGCCTGCTGAAGATCAGGAAACGCCTCCGGTAAGTGAACAGAACAGTTAATCGGGTGGTGCGAGGTACCTGGAAGCATACTCACTGCGTAAAGATTACGGTGAGTATGCTTCTTTTTTAATAGGAAAAATGTACAAACGACCCGCCAGAAAGTTTTTGATGAAAATTTTATACCATAACGTTAATCAGTTTATCCTCTCTCACAACAGCAATTACACGCTCAATAAAAGGAAAAATTTACATAAAATTTAACAAGCAATCTATTGCGCTCTCCCCCTGTTATTGTAGTATAGTTAGAATAGACAAAATTTTTCAACAAAATAGAGAAGGATTGTTGTGTTAGGAGGAATTGAAACGAATGACCCAGCAAACGTTTATCTACAATTCAAAGTTACATGATTTGTTTCAGAATATCCAAAAAGTAATGATCGGAAAAAGCGAAGTGACAACCCTTAGTATCGTGGCGTTATTAGCCAGAGGGCATGTACTACTTGAAGACGTTCCAGGAGTGGGGAAGACGATGCTTGTAAAAGCGTTGTCCAAATCTGTAGATTCTGAGTTTAAAAGAATTCAATTCACGCCAGATTTACTTCCTTCAGATGTAACGGGTGTGTCTATATACAATCCGAAAGAATTAGAATTTGAATTTCGACCAGGTCCTATTTTAGGGAACATTGTGTTAGCGGATGAAATTAACCGTACCTCCCCTAAAACTCAGTCCTCATTACTAGAGGGGATGGAAGAAGGAAGCATTACCGTTGATGGATTAACGGTTCCTTTGAAGAATCCTTTCTTTGTTATGGCGACGCAAAATCCAATTGAATATGAAGGAACGTACCCATTACCAGAGGCTCAGCTTGACCGTTTCCTTTTAAAGCTAAGCATGGGTTACCCAACAGAAAAAGAAGAAATGCAAATGTTGAACAATGTTTCGAGAAGCCATCCGATTCATGCTTTAGAAGCTGTGATGTCACAGGAAGAACTGATTGACTGCCAACAGCAGGTTGATGAGGTATATATAGATCAAAATGTCCAACGATATATTATTGATATTGTGACGAAGACTAGAAATCATGCATCGACATACTTAGGTGTGAGTCCGCGTGGTTCGATTGCGTTAATGAAAGCAGCTAAAGCATATGCATTTATCCATGACCGTGATTATGTATTACCGGATGATGTGAAATACTTAGCTCCGTTCGTGTTAGCGCACCGTATTATTTTAACGTCAGAGTCTAAATTTGAAGGGGTAACAGCTTTAGGATTAATTCAGGAACTCTTAGAGAAAACTTCAATACCTGTACGCAGGGAAAAATAATATGAAGAACTACTTGTCACTCATTGGAAAGCTGTTATTCATTGGTGTACTATTTGGCGTTCTTTATGCTTACGCCATGTTTCAGGGGGGCTTTGTGAGCTGGTTTCTATTCTATGCCATGCTTCCATTTATCCTCTACATGATCTGCATCATTTTTTATCCCCTTTCAAGATGGAAGATTACAAGGTCGATGTCCAAATCGATATTACAATCAGGTGATTCCGTAACAGCCTATCTCACGATCAGAAGAAAGATTCCATTCCCTTTATATTACTGTATCATTGAGGAATATGTGCCGGAGTCTTTAGAAAGAAAAGGGAGTAGGTCGGAAACATATCAATACATGAGCAATCCAAGTGCTTTATCCAATAAACAAAAAGTGAAGAGCGTTGCTTTTCCTTGGTTTAAGAGAAAATTTGAATTCCGATATGAATTTTCACAGGTTCCGAGAGGTGAACACCATTTTCATACGATTCGTGTGCGTACAGGAGACTTACTAGGTTTTGTTAAGAAGCAAGCTTATTTTACTGTTCCGAGTAACATCTTGGTATATCCGCATCGCCGAAAGGTGCAAATAAGTAAACGCGTCAACAGTTTTGAAGAGGGGGCAGCACCTTCTTTTTCCCCTGCTAAACGTGATACAACCGTCGTAACTGGTGTTCGAGAATATATGCCAGGTGATAAATTCTCCTGGATTGATTGGAAAACAACAGCAAAGAAAAATGCTGTTATGACAAAAGAGTTTGAACAACAGAAAAGTTCAGATATTCTGCTCGTGTTAGATGCAGAGGAAAGTGATGAGGAGAAGCGTCTTGCATTTGAAGGATGTGTGGAATTATCCGCATCCTTAATTCATGCTTATAAAGGAATGTCTTCTCAGTTGGCATTTCTATCACTAGGTGAAGAACCTCGCTATTTTCCGTTTACAAAAGATCAGGATCAGCAGGTTTTCATGAATCAACATCTGGCACGCATTGAACCTGATGGAAAAGTTCCTTTTGCGGATGCAATATTAAGGCAGCAACAATCCATGCCGAATAATTTGATTGTCATGCTTGTAACACGCAAAATAACTGCGCATTTAAAGTCATCTGTTATTCGTCTAAAGCAAAACAATGCCAGAGTGGTATTGTTTCTAATTGATTCGCATGAACGAATTACTGGATCTGAAGAGCAAATGCTTCGAGAGTTAACGATAAGTGGCATTGTCGTGAATGTTTTGACAGAGTCACAAATGACACAGCAACAATTTGAGGTGAACACATAATGGCGAATACCTCACAGGATAATCGACAATTGTTTTTTAGAGGAATTGTCTATCTATGTGGTTTTTTACTTTTTTGGGAATGGCTTAGACCGTTAGAGGAAGTAACGGATACATCGGATATTTCAATATTTGTCATTTATGCAGCCTTTTGCTTCTTTTTATCGTTTATCCAGCTTCCTTGGTACTTCTCTACACCCCTAAAATTAGTAGGTCTTGCCTTTATTTTAGATGGGCTTTATATGCCACAACGCTTTTTATCAAAAGAGTGGTTTGGGTTCTTCTATGAACACATCCAATATAACGTGAATGTGATTATGGATTTTCAGTGGTGGGAGATGACACCACTCTTCCGCAGTTTACTCTTCTTACTGCTACTGTGGTTGATGAGCTACCTGCTTTACTATTGGTTTGTGGTTGCCAAGCGGATTAGCTTTTTCGTGATTTTAACGATTATTTACTTAACAATTCTAGATACCTTTACGGTGTATGAGGCGAAGGTTCCGATTATCCGTACCTTCTTAGTCTCATTAACGATCATGGGAGTATCAAGCTTTGTGAAGGAAATGGAGAAGGAATCGATTAATCTTCGAGAACGGAAAGCATCGTATATTTGGGTGATCCCTCTAATTCTGGTTGTATTGGCCTCTAGTGTTGTGGGATATGCTGCTCCGAAGCAAGTCTCCCAATGGCCAGATCCAGTTCCGTTTATTAAGTCTACTGCTACAGGCTTTGGTAGTGGTGGCTCTGGTGGAAGTATTCAAAAGGTTGGATATGGTACCAATGATGAGCGTCTAGGTGGATCCTTTGTGCAAGACGATTCTCTTGTGTTTCAGGCTCTTGCCAAAGATGATCACTATTGGCGTATTGAAACGAAGGAAGTTTACACAGGTAAAGGCTGGGTCCGTGATGACCAAGGATTCTTTCAAGAAGTACCTAGTCAAAACCTCGTGAATGTACTTCCTTATTCAGATGAAGTAAAAACAGAGAAAAAGAATGCCCTAATCGCTTTGGAGGATCGTGCATCTTTTTCAAAATTAGTTTATCCCTATGGAATTCAAAAGGTTTTAGGCAGTAGGGCTGAATCTTTTGAACTGAACAGAACAACTGGGGAGATTTTACCGCAGAGAAATGGTGAAACAATAAAACTTGATCGTTTTAGTCTATCTTATAACCAACCTTCTTTTTCTTTTAAACAGCTACGAAATGCATCTACTCAAGACCCTAAAAATATTAAAGAGCAATATACACAGCTGCCTGAAAGTTTACCTGATCGAGTTCGTCAGTTAGCAGCTACGATCGTTGAAGGAAAGGATAATCGATATGATAAGGCTAAAGCTATTGAAGGTTACTTTTCTCGAAATGGCTTTGAGTACGATACGCAGGACATCCCAGTTCCAGATGAAAGTGAAGATTATGTAGCAAAATTCTTATTTGAAACAAAACGTGGCTACTGTGATAATTACTCAACTTCCATGGTTGTTTTGCTAAGAAGCCTTGGCATCCCAACTCGTTGGGCAAAAGGGTTTACAGGTGGGACAGAAGCAGAACAGGTTGAATATAACGGTGAAATGTATAATAAGTTTGATGTAAAAAGTTCAAATGCTCACTCCTGGCCTGAGGTTTACTTCCCAGGTGTAGGTTGGGTTCCATTTGAGCCTACTCAGGGTTTTTCGAATCCTACAGAAATGTACATCGAGGAAACGGATGATAATGAAGAGGAGGACCAGGCGACAAATCTTCCTGACCAGTCTATGCAGGACCCTATGCAAAAACCAGAGTCCATGCAAGAAGACCTATTTGATGAGTCTAATGGTGGATTGTCTTCATCTGAACCATGGATACCTACTAAAGTGTTACTTGGCATTATAGCTGGAGTGATTCTTTTAGCTGGTTTACTATTCTTCTATCGATTCCATATTCAAATGGTTTACTATAAGTGGCGTTTCTATCGAAATCCAAATAAAGAAAATTATGAAGCGGCTTATCTTTTCTTATTAAAATCATTAGATGTAAAAGAGAAGATTACTCGCTCTCCTCAACAAAGCTTGAGAGAGTATGCCCGTGAAGTTGATTCGTTCTATCAATCTCGAGATATGGGGATTCTCACCCATCACTATGAGCGATTGTTATACCGTAACGATCTCCAGGGGCAACCTTGGGATAAGGTTAAGGAATTGTGGGAAAATTTAATTAAAAAGACATTGTCTTGACCTTCATGACCTGCCTTGATAGAATGAGTGCAACTTAATAAGAGACCTTCATATATCCTCGATAATACGGTTCGAGAGTCTCTACCGGAGCACCGATAATGCTCTGACTATGAAGGCAGAAGCCGTGTGAGTTATATGTATACAGGGGATTTCTGCCTTCTATGGGCAGAAATCCCTTTTTTTATTGAACCTCTTAATAGGTTTATAGCGATCTTGCATGAAAAATAGAAACCATTAATAAAGGAGATGACATACATGAGCCAGGTAAATGACATGATTCTTGTACTCGACTTTGGTAGTCAGTATAATCAGCTGATTACAAGACGAATCCGTGAGTTCGGTGTGTATAGTGAATTGCATTCTCACAGACTAACAGCGGAAGACATTCGCCGTATGAACCCGAAAGGTATTATTCTTTCAGGTGGTCCGAATAGCGTGTATGAGGAGAATAGTTTCAGGTGCGACCCGGAAATATTTGACCTCGATATACCGGTTTTAGGTATTTGTTATGGGATGCAATTAATGACCCATCATTTTGGAGGAAACGTACAACGAGCAGATGAACGTGAATATGGAAAAGCAAACATCCATGTTCAGGAATCACCTCGCTTGTTCGGAGGCCTTCCAAAAGAACAAGTTGTTTGGATGAGTCATAGTGATAAAGTAATTGAAGCTCCTCAAGGATTCGCGGTAGATGCTGTGAATGAGTCATGTCCTGTAGCGGCTATGAGTCATCAAGAGAAATCTTTATATGGGGTTCAATTCCACCCAGAAGTTCGTCATTCCGAATATGGTAATGATTTATTGAAACAGTTTGTGTTTCAGATCTGTGAATCCAAAGCAGAATGGACCATGGAAAACCTTGTTGAGTTAGAAGTTGAAAAAATTCGCGAACAGGTAGGCGACCAAAAAGTCCTTTGTGCTCTAAGTGGTGGCGTGGATTCTTCTGTAGTTGCAGCACTTATTCATAAAGCCATCGGTGACCAATTAACGTGTATCTTTGTAGATCACGGACTATTACGTAAAAATGAAGCGGATAGTGTTATGGAAACGTTCGGCGGTGACTTTAATATGAACGTTATTAAAGTAGATGCTCAAGAACGTTTTATGTCTAAACTTCATGGCGTTTCGGATCCTGAAGAAAAGCGTAAGATCATCGGTAATGAATTTATATATGTGTTCGATGATGAAGCAGATAAACTGAAGGATATTGACTTTTTGGCTCAAGGTACCCTTTATACAGATATTATTGAAAGTGGTACAGAAACAGCGCAAACGATAAAATCTCACCACAACGTAGGTGGTCTTCCTGAGAATATGCAATTTAAGCTAATTGAGCCTTTGAATACGTTGTTTAAAGATGAAGTGAGGGCGTTAGGTACAGAGCTTGGTGTTCCTGATGAAATCGTATGGCGCCAACCATTCCCAGGACCTGGACTAGCGATTCGTGTACTAGGTGAGATTACAGAAGAAAAACTTGAGATCGTACGTGAATCTGATGCTGTTCTTCGCGATGAAATTAAAAAAGCAGGCTTGGATCGTGATGTTTGGCAGTATTTCACAGTATTACCTGACTTCCGTAGTGTTGGTGTTATGGGGGATGCCAGAACGTATGATTATACGGTTGGAATCCGCGCAGTTACTTCAGTGGACGGTATGACATCTGATTGGGCGCGTATTCCATTCGATATACTTGAAAAGATTTCGAACAGAATTGTAAATGAAGTCCAGCATGTTAATCGTATTGTGTATGACGTAACGAGTAAGCCGCCTTCAACGATTGAATGGGAATAAAAGCGAATGTTTTCTCTGATAAATGTAAATAATGTTCGTTTTTAATGTTGACTCTTGTCGAAATGACTAGTAAGATGGTCATATAATAAATGAATAACAACCACCATCGTATAATATTGGGGATAAGGCCCAAGAGTTTCTACCGGACTACCGTAAATGGTCCGACTACGAGGTAATTGCTAGATTAACGACAAGAGAGTGAATCATATATAAGGAATATATATGTATTACTTCCTTTAATTCGTCTAGTAATTCCCTCTGGTTCGATAGAAAACACTCTTGGCTATGCCAAGGGTGTTTTTTTATGGATTGGTGGCGTGAATCAGGGAGGAATCAAGTTATGAAGAAATTCTTCAAGTTTAACGAATTAGGTACTAATTATCGTACTGAGTTTATAGCAGGATTAACGACGTTTTTATCAATGGCTTATATTCTGTTTGTAAACCCGAGTGTTTTGGCGCTTGATGGGGTGGAACAGCTACCAGAAGGTGTTTCGCGAATTGATAAAGGCGCAGTATTTACAGCTACAGCCATAGCGGCTGCGATTGGCTCACTCATAATGGGGCTATTGGCTAAATATCCGATCGCTCTAGCACCTGGTATGGGATTAAATGCATTTTTTGCCTATACAGTTGTTCTTACGTACGGAATTAATTGGGATGTAGCGTTAGCCGGTGTATTTGTTTCAGGATTAATTTTCATTATTTTAACGATATCGGGCATACGTGAAAAAATTATCAACGCTATTCCTTCCAATTTAAAAATGGCAGTTGGAGCTGGTATTGGTCTGTTTATAGCGTTTATTGGCTTTCAGAATTCTGGCATTATCAAAAGCAACCCAGATACACTTGTACAACTTGGGCCTTTAGGTGAATCGACCACAATGCTTGCTATCTTTGGTCTTGTTGTATCTATTATTCTATTGGCGGCAGGTGTGAAAGGTGGAATCTTCTTTGGAATGATTCTTACATCAATTGCAGGGATTGTCACTGGTTTAATCGATCCGCCATCAGGGTTGAATGGAATTGTAGGATCTGTACCTAGTGTAGCTCCTACATTTGGTGAAGCGATCGCTCATTTACCAGAAGTGTTAACGTTAGATATGCTTGTTGTTATATTAACCTTCTTATTTGTGGACTTTTTTGATACAGCTGGTACTCTTGTAGCTGTTGCAACTCAAGCAGGTTTAGTGAAAGATAATAAAATTCCAAACGCTAGTCGTGCATTGTTCGCTGACTCAGCTGCAACAGTAGCGGGTTCAGTTCTTGGAACATCTACAACTACTTCTTATATTGAATCATCTGCCGGTGTTGGAGCAGGTGGTCGTACTGGCTTTACAGCAGTTGTAACAGCAGGGTTCTTCTTGCTCGCCTTAATTTTCTCTCCATTATTAAGTGTTGTAACTCAAGAAGTAACTGCGCCAGCTCTGATTATTGTTGGCGTTCTGATGTCAGCTTCATTGAAAAATATTGATTGGGATCAATTTGAGATTGCAGTACCTGCTTTCCTAACGGTTATAGCAATGCCTCTAACCTATAGTATTGCTACTGGAATTGCGATCGGATTTATCTTCTACCCAATAACAATGATCGTAAAAGGTAGAATAAAAGAAATTCATCCGGTCATGTATTTCTTATTTATTGTATTTGTTCTTTATTTTGTTTTCTTAGGTTAAATAATGAACGGACACAACACGGGCTCATTAAAGGGCTCGTGTTTTTTGTTAATAAAATTACAGGTTATTTTTTGCTTGTAAACAGGAGTTGTGAGAGTATTATGATAGAACTATTCTAAGAAGGTTTTATTTCATAATCTTGATAGAGGTGACAATCCCTTGAAAAACCAAGAGTTATTTAAAATAGGAACTATAATAGAAGAAAGAAAACATGAGTTAGCAAAACAAGTGAAAGAAGAAGAGAATGAAGAGGCCGCTAAAGTCTTTGAAGAGCTTTATCAGCTTTTTGCTGATGGTTTAAAAAATGGAAAAGAAGAAACTGTTGGAAATGTGACGGAGTGGGGCAAACGAATTGGAAGCCTTTCTATTGAGTATGGTGGGAAATTAGATGAAGCGTTAAAAGGAACCTCGGCATTCCGAGATACACTATGGAATACAATTGAAGGAATAATGAAAGAAGAGGACTTTAGCCGAGATTCGGTATTCAGTGTTGCTAGGATAATTGATCCTCTTTTAGATGAAGCTATCTATGCCTTTAGTACGGAATACGTTGATTCTTATAAAGAAACATTGGATAAAGCTCAAGAAGAATTTTTGAAGTTGTCTGCACCTGTTGTACCCATTTATGATGGTGTAGCTGTATTGCCTATAATCGGTAGTGTTGATGAAAATAGAGCTTATTATTTAATGGATACTACTCTTAAGGAAGCCACGAAAAGACAATTGAGCTACTTATTAATTGATCTTTCGGGTGTAGCTGTTGTAGATACTATGGTGGCAAATAGCATCTATAATATTATCCACTCCTTAGAATTGGTAGGGGTAAAAGCTATCCTGGCAGGAATTCGACCTGAAGTAGCTCATACAATGGTTAGCTTAGGTATTAATTTCTCTGAAATCCAAACCTACAACTCATTACAACAAGCTCTTTCAACCCATGTCTTTGAGTAATAAAACATGTTATAATATAAAGACAATCAAAAGCGCTCTTTCCTTTTAAATAAGGATGAGCGCTTTTGATGTATTAGAGTTAATAAGTGTTTTAACAACTCTTTTAAATAGATTTTAAAAAATATGAATCTACCTATTGCATTCCTCTTTGCGTACGTGGTACATTATTAATTGTCGCATTGAGAGCGGCAACGCCAAGCATTCGAAAGAAACTAATCAAATAAACTTTTTCATTAAAAGTTATTGACTCTCTTTCGGATAAATGATATATTAATTGAGTCGCTGTTTTGAGGCGACGAAATAAAAGAGACACACTTTGATCCTTGAAAACTGAACGAAACGACATGTTACGTCAATGAATATTTTTTATTTTTTTAAAGCCAGACATCATTTTGATGCAAAGGCGAACTCTTATGGAGAGTTTGATCTTGGCTCAGGACGAACGCTGGCGGCGTGCCTAATACATGCAAGTCGAGCGCGTGAAACAACATGATCCCTTCGGGGTGATTGTTGTGGATCGAGCGGCGGACGGGTGAGTAACACGTGGGTAACCTACCTGAGAGATCGGGATAACCCCGGGAAACCGGGGCTAATACCGAATAATCGTTGGAACCGCATGGTTCCAACGTAAAAGGCGGCTTTTGCCGTCACTTTCAGATGGACCCGCGGCGCATTAGCTAGTTGGTAAGGTAACGGCTTACCAAGGCAACG
>NZ_AULJ01000034.1 GCF_000425225.1 Pontibacillus marinus BH030004 = DSM 16465
ACCTTAGCCGAATGGTGAATAACGGAACCGCAACTATCGTAAGGTTTTCTGATGTAGATTATGGGGGTGAGTCATATATGCACCAAAGTGATCTAAAGCCTTATATGTAGAGCTAAAATACAGTTTCCTTAAGCAAGAGATAAAATGATCTCAGCCATGGGTCAGTTAACTTTCATAACAGCAAAGGGGTGAGGGAAACGGCAAACTCCCGCGGTAGAAAGGGCGGACGAGATCCCGCAGAGAGCTTGCGAACGAGGAAGCTCGGCCGGTCTTCCGCAGGAGTATTGCCGTTTCACCGATCCCCTTACTCTCACAAAAGCAACGGACCTCCACCACTATATATCTCGAATCCAAGTCTTCAAGGTAAGGGGGCTTATATGAAATTCATACGACCCCAAAATATCCACTTAATTCAAGTAAGGTGAGATCACCTTATGTTTATAAGAAAACCCTCTAATTTTCCCTATGAAAGCGCATATATATACAAAATCCTGTCCAGTTGAGTCATTGGCCTATCTCTGTCTACAATGAATAATAGAGTCAAAGGAGGATGGACAATGAACAAAAATTTATCAATCATCGGTGCTCCGATGGATTTAGGTCAATTGCGTCGCGGAGTGGATATGGGTCCAAGTGCTATTCGTTATGCTGGAGTTATTGAACGGTTAGAACAGCTTAAGTATGATGTAGACGACCTTGGAGATATTCAAATCCCTCGTCCAAACCGAAAAGAAGTGCAAATTGAAGATAACTTACGTAATTTGAAAGAAGTGGCAGAAGGAAATGCTCAGCTGGCTAACTCAGTAGATGAAGTAGTTGAGAGTGGAAGGTTTCCATTGATATTTGGTGGGGATCATAGCATTGCTATTGGAACATTAGCAGGAGTTTCAAAACATTACGAGAACCTGGGTGTTATTTGGTATGATGCCCATGGGGATTTAAATACTGGCGATACATCTCCATCAGGCAACATACATGGTATGCCTTTAGCTGTTAGCCTAGGTATTGGTCATGATCGCCTGACTGGTATTAAAGATTACACACCTAAGATTAAGCCAGAAAATATTGTGATTATTGGTGCCCGTTCTTTAGATGATGGAGAAAAAGAATTAATTAAAGAAAAAGGTATCAAGGTGTACACAATGCATGAGATTGATCGTATGGGGATGACGAAAGTAATTCAAGAATCTGTGGATTACTTAAAAGATCGTACGGATG
The DNA here is from genome assembly GCF_000425225.1 of Pontibacillus marinus BH030004 = DSM 16465. Lineage (GTDB taxonomy): Bacteria > Bacillota > Bacilli > Bacillales > BH030062 > Pontibacillus > Pontibacillus marinus. The sequence goes on from NZ_AULJ01000034.1 coordinate 1,219, forward strand.
GTGTACATTTAAGCCTTGATTTAGATGGGTTAGATCCTCATGATGCTCCTGGAGTAGGCACACCTGTAATGGGTGGAATTAGTTATCGTGAGAGTCATTTAGCGATGGAGATGTTTGCAGAGGCAAACTTTATAACTTCTGCAGAATTTGTAGAAGTGAACCCGATATTGGACGAAAAAAATACGACAGCATCTGTGGCTGTAGGGCTTATGGGGTCTTTATTTGGAGAGAAGTTAAAATAGGAAATCTTGTGGGGGAACAGCAACTATGTGTTGGATATGTAGTTGCTGTTTCGTCATTTTGTCTTTGTTTTTTCATATTCATTAAGTAAGCAATCCAGTTTAGAGCTTACTTCCACTACTTCTTCAGATGATAATGGTAAGGTGGCTGTTAACTGAACCATCTTTTCTCTGTAAGATTCTATTTCATTTAGAATATTTTTACACATACATACCTATCCTCCCTGTATATTATCATGATATACTTTTAAGGTAATGTACCCAATATTTTCAATTCCAAACCTATTTTTAATAAAAAACATAAATGTATAAGGTTTGTATAGTTACATTGCTTTTTTAATTTCTTTTTATAATTGTGAAACCTATTGGTGGGGTTGTTCGTATAAGGGATAACCGCAGCATTAGCGGAGGTATATTCCATGGAGATATTTATTAAACAGAAAATCAAAAAGATCAAAAAAGGTGATCAATCGGCGTTTGAGGAAGTTGTTTCCTTCTATCAAAACAAAGTTTATCAAATTTGTTTTCGAATGTTAGGGAATGCTCATGAGGCTGAGGATATTGCACAAGAAGCATTTCTAAGAGCTTATACGAACATTCATTCATTTGATGAAAATAGGAAATTTTCTACTTGGCTGTATCGTATAGCGACAAACTTATCGATTGATCGAATACGAAAGAAAAAGCCTGACTACTTTTTAGATGCAGAGGTTAAAGGTACCGAAGGATTAACCATGTATTCTCAGATTTCAGCTGATCAAGTTTTGCCAGATGAAGAAGTGGAAAGCTTAGAAATTCAAGAGTACATTCATAAAGAGATTCTTTCGTTACCATCTAAGTATCGTTCTGTCATTGTTTTACGTTATATAGATGAACTTTCATTACAGGAGATTAGCGATATTTTGGATATCCCCGTGGGTACCGTGAAGACCCGTGTACACCGTGGACGAGAAGCGCTTCGTAAAAAGCTTCGAAACCTGTAGAAAAGGAGTGAGGGAGTATGAAATGTTCAAATGAAGCTGTTGTGTTGATGCATAAACATTTAGACGACGATTTGACCAAAGAAGAAGAGATAGAATTGCGTCAGCACCTTCAAAACTGTGATGATTGTCAAAAGCATTTTCATGAACTAAAACGGACAATTGCTATGGTGCAGAGTGCAAATCAAGTTCAGGCACCAATAGGATTTACTGATAAAGTAATGGGGAATCTTCCTCAACAAAAGAAATCTTTAGGGTATAAACGTTGGCTAAAGGCACATCCAGTGCTAACTGCAGCCGCGATCTTTTTTATTCTGATGTTTGGTGGAATGTTCTCTAGTTGGAGTCAGGATCATCAAATAAGTGTTTCTAAACAAAAGGATATTGTTATACAAGAAAATACTGTGATAGTGCCAGAGGGTAAAACGGTTGAAGGGGACTTAGTTGTGAAAAACGGGAACCTCAAAATTGAGGGAAAAGTAAATGGCGATGTTGTCCTTATTAATGGTGAAAATTTAAAAGCCTCTGCTGGTGAAGTCACAGGAGAGTTAAACCAAGTAAACCAAGTGTTTGAGTGGATGTGGTATAACTTGAAAAAGACTGCGAAAGATATCTTTTCAATAGGAAAATAAAAGATATAACAAGCTGCTCAATGTGAGTAGCTTGTTTTTTTTACACATTATGAACTGCTTTGTGTTATTTTTCATTAAGAGAAGTATGCTATAATTAATGTGATGTATTAGAGATTGTAGTATATTAAATTTGACGTTTAGGACAGAAGGAAGTGTAGACATGCTTGATGGGGGATTAGACGCATTAGGTTACGTACGGATCGTTATAGATATAGCCCTTGTCTGGTTTGTTTTATATAAATTAATCATGTTGATTCGCGGGACGAAAGCTGTCCAGTTACTGAAAGGGATCTTTGTCGTCTTAGGTATCTGGTTAATTAGTTACTTTTTACAGCTTAAGACGCTCATGTGGTTAATGTCGCAGGCTTTGACATGGGGTTTTCTTGGTGTGATTATATTATTCCAACCTGAACTACGCCGAGCACTAGAACAGCTCGGTAGAGGAAGTTTTTTTGCTCGAAACTCAACGAATGAAGAAGAGTCATTTAAAGAAACCGTTTCGGCTATAATGAAATCATGTAATTATATGGCCAAGCGTCGTATCGGTGCATTGATAACAATTGAACGAGAGACTGGAATGGGGGACTACGTTGAAACCGGTATTCCAGTGAACGGAAAACTGACAAATGAGCTATTAACAAATATATTTATACCGAATACACCACTGCACGATGGGGCAGTTATACTTACGAATAATGAAATAACAGCTGCTGCTTGTTACTTGCCGCTTTCAGAGAGTCCTTTTATTTCTAAAGAACTTGGAACGAGACATAGGGCAGCACTTGGAATTAGTGAAGTGACAGATGCACTTACAATCGTGGTATCTGAAGAAACAGGTAATATATCATGTACAAAAAATGGTGAGCTTCACCGAGACTTGGATCAAGACGATTTACGAAATATTCTTGAGCGAGAATTGGACATGGTACCGAAAGCCCCTACGACGAAAAGTTGGAATTGGAGGGGGAATAAAGATGGATAAATGGCTAAAGAGTCCCTGGTTCATTCGCGTTCTCTCTTTTCTCCTTACGTTATTATTATTTGCATCTGTTAATTTGGATGAAGGAAATACGCGTTCAGATTCTACATTCTTCTCAGAGGGGAACAATGAACTGGCAACGATGAACAATGTACCGCTACAGGTTTACATGGATGAAACAAAATATGTTGTAAAAAATGTCCCTGAGAACGTCACAGTTACGGTGGAAGGTCCGAATAGTGTGGTTACGAAAACCATACGTCAAAAGAATTTTGATGTGTTTATTGACTTGGAAGATGTAGAAGCAGGTACACATACGGTTCCTATTCAGGCTAGTGGTTTAGCTAACCAATTGTCTGTGTACATACAACCCGAAAATATTGAAATTACTTTGGAAGAGCGCTTAACGGAGACGTTTGAAGTCGAAACAGATTTCATGAATCGAAAATCGATTGAAGATGGCTATACAATTGATGAGCCCACAATTACTCCGAGTGAGGTTCAAGTAACAGGGTCTAAATCAGAAGTTTCGAAAGTGTCTTTGGTCAAAGCGATCGTGGATGTAACTGGAAAAAGTGAGACCTTTACGAAGAAGGAAGCTCCAGTTAAAGTGTATGATGAACAAGGAAATGAATTAAATGTATTTGTGGAACCCTCATCAGTAAAAGTAAAAGTTCCCATTGTACCTCCGCATAAAGAGGTACCTATTGAGTTCCAGACACAAGGGGAGTTACAAGGCGGATTAAGTCTTAAATCAATTACGGCAAACCCTTCATCTGTTGAAGTATATGGTTCCAATGATGTATTAGACAATATTGAATCACTGAATAATATCAGTATTGATCTTTCCCAAGTTAATCAGGATACGACGCTTACCTTCGATGTGCCGATGCCATCTAAAGCAAACAGAGTAGAACCAAAAACGGTAGAAGCGGTCGTGGAAGTTGAAAACACAATTGAAAAAACAGTGAATAATGTTGAATTAGAAGTAGAAAATCTCCAGCAAGATCAATCAATTACATTTATCAGCCCAGAAGATCAAACTATCGACATTACGGTAACGGGAACTGAATCTTCTTTAGCAGAGATTTCAGCGGAGGACTTTAATGCTTTCATTGATGTTCAAGAAGCTGAAACAGGAGAATCTAGTGTCCCGATCGAAGTGGATGGTCCGGAAAATTTAGATTGGCAACTTAGTAACGAAGAAGCTCAAATTCGTATAGAGTAATAAACTATTCATTTGCCAAGAATGAAGGAGCGATTGAAGCATGGGAAAATATTTTGGTACAGACGGTGTTCGAGGAGTAGCAAACACAGAATTGACACCAGAGCTAGCTTATAAAGTCGGACGCTTTGGAGGATATGTTCTTACAAAAGGACAATCTAAACCAAAAATTTTAATTGGCCGTGATCCACGTATCTCAGGCCAAATGCTAGAGAATGCATTAACTGCAGGTTTGTTATCCATTGGAGCAGAAGTTATGCGTTTGGGCGTTATCTCAACACCTGGTGTAGCTTTTCTAACTAAAGCAATGGGAGCAGAAGCGGGCGTTATGATATCAGCTTCTCATAATCCTGTAGAGGATAATGGCATTAAATTCTTCGGCCCGGATGGCTTTAAGCTAACGGATGATCAAGAAAATGAAATTGAAACATTAATGGATCAAGAAGAAGATGAATTACCTCGTCCATCTGGTGCAGATATTGGCCAAGTAAATGATTATTTTGAAGGCGGACAAAAGTATATTCAATATCTTAAGCAAACCATTGATTATGACTTTGAAGGACTTCACATTGCGTTAGACTGTGCACACGGTGCGACATCTGCAATCGCACCACATTTATTTGCAGATCTAGAAGCGGATATTTCGACAATTGGAGCATCTCCAGATGGACTCAATATCAATGACGGTGTAGGTTCAACAGCTCCTGAAGCTCTTCAGGACTTTGTGAAAGAAAAAGGCGCAGACATTGGTCTTGCTTTTGACGGAGATGGAGACCGCCTTATTGCAGTTGATGAAAACGGGAAAATTGTAGATGGTGATCAAATTATGTTCATTTGTGCTAAGCATATGAATGACAAAGGTCGCTTACGTCATAATACCGTTGTGTCAACTGTTATGAGTAATATCGGTTTCTACAAAGCAATTGAAGCAAATGGAATGAAGAGTGATAAAACTTCAGTTGGAGATCGTTATGTAATGGAGGAAATGCGTAAAGGCGGATATAGCCTTGGTGGAGAGCAGTCTGGCCATATCATTTTCTTAGATTACAATACGACAGGTGATGGTTTACTATCCGCACTTAAGCTTGTAGATGTACTAAAAGACACTGGCAAAACATTATCGGAGCTTGCTGGTGAAATGAAAAAGTACCCACAGGTTCTTAAAAACGTACGTGTGATTGATAAAAATAAAGTAATGACTAACCCGCGTGTCACTGAAGCTATTGAAATAGTTGAAGAAGAAATGGGTGAACACGGACGTGTACTTGTACGCCCTTCAGGCACAGAACCACTTGTTAGGGTGATGGTGGAAGCACCTACAGAAGAAGATTGTGAAAAATATGTAGAAAAAGTAGTTTCCGTGGTTGATGAAGAGTTAGGCATGAGAGACTAGTCTAAAATGTGCGCAAATGGCACCAAACGAGCCATTTGCGCATATTTTATTATACAAGGTTCAATTGAAAAACAATGCTTTTATCAATCTCTTGTCATCTTTGCAATGAAGCTGTAACACAAACGTTATTGACCAACAATTTCAAATTAGAGTAAAATGATTAATGTTCCTTGTTTTTTTAGGGGTTTAACACTCTCTATTAACGGATATTTAACACAAGGAATGCTCTTTAAGACATTCAAAATGGGAGAGGGGGACAGAAAGTCAATCATTATATTATTTCAAAAGCGCCTGGACTATTTCTTGTAAAGGAATAGTTGACGAGGAGGAGGTTCATCGAGTTTTCGGCGGATGCCTCCCGGTTGTTTACACCTCAACCGAAACATACTCATCTAAAACAAAGAGGCGACTCTTTGCACAAAAGATGCGTATAAGGTGACAACATTCATGAGAAAGGGGCAAACAACTGCCCCGAAAATAAGGCTCGTTTGTTTGCCCCTTTAAATATAAGGAGGAAACAACGATATGTGTGGAATTGTAGGATATATTGGAACACAAGATACAACAGAGATTTTACTAAAAGGACTTGAAAAGCTTGAATACCGCGGATATGATTCAGCAGGGATTGCAGAATTAAATGACGCAGGTGTTCACATCACGAAGGTGAAAGGACGCATCGCAGCACTTCGTGAAGAAGTTGAGAAAAAAGACGTTCGTGCAACGCAAGGAATCGGCCATACCCGCTGGGCGACACATGGTGCTCCGAGTTACGAAAATGCGCACCCTCACCAGAGCGCGTCTGGTCGCTTCACGATCGTTCACAACGGAGTAATTGAAAACTACGAAGAGGTACAACGTGAGTACCTTTCAGATGTAGATATGAAAAGTGAAACGGACACGGAAATCATTGTCCAACTAGTTGAGAACCTGTATAACGAGATAGGAGATGTACAAGAAGCATTCACCAAAGCCATTTCTCTAATGAAAGGCTCTTATGCAGTAGCAATTATGGATGTTGAGAATCCTGAAATTATTTACGTAGCGAAAAATAAAAGCCCATTGCTTGTAGGTCTGGGAGATGGCTTTAACGTCGTTTCAAGTGACTCAATGGCAATGCTTCAAGTTACGGATCAATTCGTTGAACTAGAAGATAAAGAAATCGTGATTGTTCAACGTGATCAGGTTCAGATCCAAAAACTAGATGGAACAAAGGTAGACCGTGAACCATTCACAGCTGAAATTGATGAAAGTGATATTGAAAAGGGAACGTACCCACACTTCATGCTCAAAGAAATTGATGAGCAACCATTTGTTATTCGTCGAATTATCCAAGAATATAAGGATGAAAACGACCAAATTAAGCTAGATCCAGACGTTCGTCAAGCTATGATGGATTGTGATCGTGTATATATTATTGCATGTGGCACAAGTTATCATGCTGGTCTAATTGGAAAGCAATTTATTGAGAAGCTAGCAAAAGTCCCAGTAGAGGTTCACGTGGCTAGCGAATTCTCTTACAACATGCCATTGCTTTCTGAAAAGCCTCTGTTTGTGTATATCTCTCAGAGTGGAGAGACTGCAGACAGTCGTGCAGTGCTTGTTGAAACAAAAGAGATGGGTCATCCATCCCTTACGATTACAAACGTACCTGGATCAACCCTTTCTCGTGAATCAGATTACACACTACATTTACATGCCGGTCCAGAGATTGCTGTAGCTTCTACAAAAGCATACACAGCTCAAATGGCTGTGCTAGCTATTCTTGCCGTTGATACTGCCCAAGCTAAAGGTATTGATATGAAATTTGATCCAATGAAAGAGCTTGGAATTGCGGCTAACGCAATGGAAGCTCTATGTGATCAGAAGGAAGAAATGGAGAAGATTGCAGCAGACTTCTTACCAACAACAAGAAACTGCTTCTTCATCGGCCGTAGTATTGACTACTACGTGGTATTAGAAGGTGCACTGAAACTTAAAGAAATCTCTTATATTCAAGCTGAAGGATTTGCTGGAGGCGAGCTAAAACATGGTACCATTGCTCTAATTGAGGAAGGTACTCCAGTGGTTGCACTAGCTACACAAAAAGACGTTAACGGTTCTATCCGTGGAAACGTAAAAGAGGTAGCAGCCCGAGGAGCGAACCCATGTGTGCTTAGCATGAAAGGTATGGAACAAGACGGAGACACGTTCGTTCTTCCTGAGGTGGATGAACTTCTGGCGCCACTTGTTTCTGTAGTACCATTACAGCTTATTTCTTACTACGCAGCACTTCATCGTGACTGTGACGTAGATAAACCACGCAACCTAGCTAAAAGTGTTACAGTTGAGTAAATGAAAAGGGGAGGCACCCATTTGTTTGGGGCTTCTCCTTTTTTTATAGGATCCCAAAGAAATCAAGAAAAGACATCTTAATTGGCACGTTAAAAGTTAAGAGCTAAAAGGCTCTTGGCTTTTTTTAACGTTATGCTTTGATGTCTAGAAGGTATGAATCCATCTCAATATGCCCAACCTAATCTACAAGAGGGAGGTGTGGCATCATGGCTAAAGATGTATTATGCGAAGTGAATAATTGTAAGTATTGGGGTCAAGGTAACAAGTGTCATGCTGAAGAAATTTATGTAGTAAGTCACCGAGGAGACCAAGCCTCGAAAAGTGAGGAAACAGATTGTAAAACATTTGTGCCTGAAGTGTAAGGGAAGAAAGGGGTAGCCACTATCTGGCTATCCCTCTTTTACGAGTTCTCGGACAACCTTTTTATTGCGCTCTTTAAATATGGAATTATGGGAAGATACCATGCCTTTTGCTGTTGCGTCGGGATCAATATATGTTTTCGCTTTGTTCACAGCGTTTGCAGCATCTTGAAAGGCTCCTGCGATTAAATTCACTTTACCCTCATGCATTAAGATGTCCCCTGCAGCATACAGGCCTTCTACTGAAGATTCACTAGATGAGTTTCCAGCTATAAAATAATCATTTATTCGTTCAATGTTCACATGGCTATTATCAAGTAATGAAGCATCACGATCAAAGCCGTGGTTGATTAAAACATCATCAACATCTAGGGTGAATACCTCACCTGTTTTACAATCCGTTAATTCCACTTTATCAACGCCATTCTGATTGTCGTTTGCGGTTAGCTTTGTGATTTCTGTATTCAATAAGCATTGGACAGAACTGTTTAATAGCTGTGTTACTTGAGCTTCGTGTCCTTTTAACTGATCCTTTCGATAGGTAAGATACACTTGTTTAGCGATAGGCTCTAACTCATTTGCCCAATCAATGGCTGAATTACCACCACCAGAAATCAAAACGGTTTTATCTTTAAATAATTTTAAGGATTGAATGGTATAGTGCAGGTTCGTAACCTCAAAGCGGTCGGCACCTTCCAGTTGTAACTTTTGAGGCTTAAGAATGCCACTTCCAACGGCTATTATGACGGTTTTTGAGTAATGTACAGTACCTGAAGCGGCTTGAAGCACAAATAGACCTTCTTCATTTTTATTGATTGAAACGACCTTTTCATTTAGTACAACCTCTGGGTCAAATGATAATCCTTGTTCGACAAGCTGTGAAATTAGTTGTTCCCCCGAAGTTGGTGTAAGTCCTCCAATGTCCCATACAATTTTCTCTGGATAAACATGTACTTTTCCTCCTAGTTGGGGTTGGTACTCAATAATTTTCGTTTTCATTTCACGTAACCCACTATAAAAAGCTGAATATAACCCCGCTGGCCCACCGCCGATTATCGTTACATCAAAGCATTCATGTTCCTGCATTCTCCCCACTCCTTAAAATCTTTCAACGTTTTCGTTGACAATGATTCTCAATCGCATTATAGTTATTATTGTATCGGAAGTGATAATCATTATCAATGGAAGTGTGCACATTAATTTTAGGAGGGTACATATGGCTCGCCTTTTTACTGAAGACGTTAGCGTTGGTTATGGAGAGAAGACCATTGTAAGAGACCTACAAGTTGACATACCCGATCAACAAATCACAACGATCATTGGGTCCAATGGGTGTGGAAAATCAACATTACTTAAAGCTATGACACGTATTATTTCTCATCAATCAGGATCTATCGTTCTTGATGGAGAAAGTATCACGAGACAAAACACAAAAGAATTAGCACGTAAGTTGGCGATTTTGCCTCAAAACCCCGATAGTGCCAGTGGCTTAACTGTAGGAGAGCTTGTATCTTATGGACGTTTTCCTTATCAAAAGGGGTTTGGTCGTTTAACAAAACGTGACCTGGAAGTGATTGAGTGGGCGCTGGAGGTTACGGGGACCACGGAATTCAAGTATGAACCTGTCGATGCCTTATCAGGTGGTCAACGTCAGCGTGTATGGATTGCTATGTCACTTGCACAAGAAACGGATATGATTTTCTTGGATGAACCGACTACATACCTAGATATGGCTCATCAACTTGAAGTCTTAGAGCTCTTACAAAAGTTAAATCAAGAAGAAGGTCGTACCATTGTAATGGTTTTACACGACTTGAACCAAGCTGCGCGTTTTGCTGATTATATCGTCGCAATGAAAGCTGGAGAAATCGTAAAGGCAGGTAGCTCTGAGGAAGTAATTGAGCGGGATGTCCTTCGAGATGTCTTTCAAATCGATGCCGAGGTAGGCCGAGACCCTCGTACAAATAAACCGATGTGCTTAACGTATAACTTATGGAAGGGAGAACAAAACCATGAAAAAAATACAAATGACGCTGTTCATCTTGTTAGCGCTTCTTCTTAGTGCTTGCGCAAATAATGCAGAACAAGCAGAAGGGGAAACAAAGGAGAACGAACAAAAAACAAAATCAGAGGAAACAACCAATGAGGAAGAGGAAACGGATACTTTCACGTACCAGTCTGAGAACGGTCCAGTAGAGGTGCCGAAAAACCCTGAACGTGTTATTGTTCTTTCATCTTTTGCAGGGAACTTAATGAACCTTGATGTGAATATGGTAGGTGTGGATTCTTGGTCGAAAATGAACCCACGCTTTGAAGATGAACTTGAAGGAATTGAAGCTGTTTCAGCTGACAACCTTGAAAAAATTATTGAACTCAATCCTGATCTTATTATTGGATTATCCAATACGAAAAACGTTGAGAAGTTAAAAGAGATTGCTCCAACGGTTACTTATACATATGGTAAAGTGGACTACTTACAACAACACATTGAAATCGGTAAGCTTGTAAATAAAGAAGAAGAAGCTCGCACATGGGTAGAAGATTTTAAGAAGCGTGCTCAAGCCCTAGGTGAGAAAGTGAAAGAAAAGATCGGCGAAAACACAACGGTTTCTGTTATTGAGAAGTTCGATAAGCAAATCTATGTATTTGGTGATAACTGGGGACGTGGAACAGAGATCTTATATCAAGAGATGGGCTTGAAAATGCCTGAGAAAGTAAAAGAAATGGCTCTTGAACCAGGTTACTATGCCATTTCTCCTGAAGTATTACCAGAATTCGCTGGTGACTATATGGTTATAAGTAAGAACCAAGATGCTGATAACTCGTACCAAGAAACGAAAACGTATCAAAACATTCCTGCAGTAAAGAACGGTAATGTGTTTGAGGTAAATGCAAAAGCATTCTACTTTAATGGACCGAATACGCTAGAATATCAATTAGACTACTTCGAAAAAGCATTTTTAGGTAAATAATGAATAAGAAAAGGGGAAGGGGATCAATTCGTTGATTCCCTTTCATACATAAGGAAGCTGAGATCCATATGAGACAACTCTCTTTAATTTATAAATTCATATTCGGAATTCTTTTGTGTCTAGGGGCCTTTATAATAGCGATGAGTTTTGGAGCAGCAGACATTCAAGTGAAAGATGTTTGGCTAGCTATCATGACAGACATAGAAACGAAATCGACACTGTTAATCAATGAAATTCGTCTTCCACGTGAGGTTGCTGCCATATTCGTTGGAGCGGCTTTAGCTGTATCTGGTTCTGTTATGCAAGGTCTGACGAAGAACCCATTGGCGGATCCAGGTTTGCTCGGTCTAACAGCTGGAGCCAATACTGCATTAGCTATAGCCATTGCTATCATTCCGTCAGCTAGTTACTTGTGGGTAACCATCGCATGTTTTATAGGTGCAGCAGTGGGAGCCATTCTTGTTATCGGAATTGGATCCGTAAAGCGTGGAGGTTTTTCTCCATTTCGTATCGTTTTAGCTGGTGCAGCTGTAACTGCTTTTCTATCAGCTATTGGAGAATTCATTGGGTTGTACTTCAAAGTATCTAAAGATGTGAGCATGTGGACAGCGGGTGGCTTAGTAGGAACTTCATGGAGTCAGGTTAATCTGATCGGTCCTTTTATTTTATTCGGAGTGATTCTGGCTATTTTTCTCTCGAAGCAGCTTACGATTCTTAGTTTGAATGAAGAGGTAGCAGTTGGATTAGGTCAAAAAGTGACACGAATCAAGTTCGGATTGTTCATTTGTGTCGTTATCCTTGCTGGGGCGGCTGTAGCACTTGTGGGAAATATGGTGTTTATTGGACTTATGATCCCCCATATTGTACGAGCGATTGTAGGTACGGATTATCGATTTATTATACCGATGTCCATATTTATTGGAGCAGGATTTATGTTGCTTGCAGATACAGTAGGGCGAACAATCAATGCACCGTATGAAACACCTGTTGCTGCAATTGTAGCCATAATGGGACTCCCATTCTTCTTATTTATTGTGAAGAGGGGAGGTAAAGAATTATCATGATTCATCCACGAGTTTTGAAAAAGCAACGGATGCTTGTACTCTTATTTTTATCCTTAATCCTTATAACGAGCTTTATTGCTATGGGGATTGGGTATTCTTCCGTATCCTTTGATCGCTTGATTCCTGCAATTTTAGGTCAGGGAACCTTTAAAGAAGAGTTTGTGTTCTTTTCGGTTCGTTTGCCACGCCTTATTATAACCATACTAGCAGGAATGGCATTAGCATTATCAGGAGCAATACTTCAAAGCATTACGCGCAATGATCTAGCTGATCCAGGCATCATTGGTATAAATGCTGGCGCAGGTGTAGCTATTGCTATTTTCTTTTTATTTTTCCCGATTGAAGCAGGATCATTTGTATATATGCTGCCAGCAGTAGCTTTTGCAGGAGCCATTTTAACTGCCGGGTTAATCTACTTATTTTCTTACCAAAAGAATGTGGGATTCAGGCCTGTGCGTTTAGTGTTAGTTGGAGTTGGCTTTGCCATGGCGTTATCTGGGTCCATGATTATATTAATTTCCTCAGCTAAACGCTCAAAAGTAGACTTTATAGCGAACTGGTTAGCCGGAAATATATGGGGAACGGATTGGCCATTTATTTTAGCCTTATTACCTTGGCTAATTATACTAGTTCCGTTCACCTTATATAAAGCTAATCGAATGAACTTACTCGGTTTAAGCGAATCTGCAGCAATTGGAGCGGGAGTTTCAATTGAAAAAGAACGGCTCACGCTTCTTGTTACAGCTGTAGCATTAGCAGCAGCTTCTGTATCAGTTACAGGGGGAATAGCGTTTATTGGGCTTCTGGCTCCACACCTGGCCAAAGCATTGATTGGGCCAAGGACCCAATTATATATTCCCATTGCAGTCTTATTAGGAGGGTGGCTTCTTTTAGTAGCAGATACAATCGGTCATAACTTGGCCGATCCGAATGGTGTTCCTGCTGGTATCATGACAGCTTTAATAGGTGCACCTTATTTTATTTTTTTATTAATGCGAAACGTGTAAGTATTGGAATAGCGAACGAAAGAGAATGAATTTATCCTTTTATGTAAATGATGATAGATAATCATAAAAATTAGTAAAGGGATATGCAATGACTAATAATAATTCTACTTATAACGAAATACAAACGATTCATGAACAATTATCGGACCTTAGATTGGAATACTTCCTAAATCAAAATTTGTTTACCTTCCAATGGTGGATACTTTTAATTGCACTTATCGTTCCTTGGATCATATGGTGGAAGTTTGTAGATAGAAAAAGGATTTTTCGTATATTGTTGTATGGAGCATTGCTCATGAACTTAGTTATTATGCTCGATGATTTAGGGGTGGAAAATCACCTTTGGTCTTATCCGTATCAATTAGTTCCTATGATGCCTAGATTAGTGGCGGTTGATCAAGGGATTATCGTTGTGTTTCACATGTTCCTATATCAATACTTTGGGAAATGGAAACCATTTATTTTAGCTAATACTATATTAGCTTTAGCTTTTTCATTTATATTTGAACCTTTAACGGTATGGTTAGATATTTATAATCTGGAAAATTGGAGATACTTGTATTCTTTCCCTATATATATTTTGAAGGCTATTCTAATTAAATGGCTGGTTGATGGATTGCTTCATAAGAAGAAGGTTTCTTCAAAATAATTAAAGGAAGACATTAAAAAAGAGCTTGGAAACCCAAGCTCTTTTTTAATGTCTTATTCACCTGTTTCCGCAAATACCTTAATACGGTCACCAATTTCATCACGAACACGTTGAAAGAAGGCCCATTTTTCTTCTTCTGTTCCTTCAGCCTTAGCTGGGTCATCAAAACCCCAATGTTCGTTTCGTACATGAGGAGGCGTCATTGGGCACTTGTCACGAGCATCTCCACATAATGTTACGACGAACTCCGCGTTTTTTAAGATATCAGGGTCAATGATATCAGAAGTTTGGTCCGTAATATCCATTCCGATTTCCTTCATTGCTTTCACGGCATTTGGGTTTAAACCATGTGCTTCAATGCCAGCGCTTTTTACGTCCCATTTATCTCCTAGATAATGTTTACCCCAAGCTTCTGCCATTTGACTACGGCAAGAGTTACCTGTGCATAAGAAGTAAAGTACGGGTTTTTGGTTTGTCATATAGATCTAGCTCCTTTGATTTAAATATTATAGAAGTAATAAAGTAAGGTAGAGACCCACTAATGTTATGATTAAGGTTGGAATCGTTAGGATGACTCCGATTTTAAAATAGTATCCCCAAGAGATCTTTACCCCTTTTTGAGATAAAACGTGTAGCCATAATAATGTGGCAAGAGAGCCAATCGGTGTGATTTTTGGTCCAAGGTCACTACCTATTACATTGGCATAAATAAGTCCTTCTTTCATGATCCCTGAAGCACTGGAGTCTGCGATTGCTAAAGCGTCAATCATGACTGTAGGCATGTTGTTCATCACAGAGGATAAAATCGCTGCAATGAAGCCCATGGATAGGGTGCCAATAAAGAGACCCTGATCAGCTGCTAATTCGATCACATTCGCTAGAACATCTGTAAGCCCTACATTACGTAAGCCATAAACCACAACGTACATCCCAATGGAGAAGAAAACGATGGCCCATGGCGCACCTTTTACAACAGTAGCGGTTTCTACTGCAGGACTGCGTCTCGCCATAATTAAGAAAAAGATAGCGACGATACCAGCGATGATGGATACCGGTATGGTGAGAAATTCACTTGCAAAATAACCAATAAGTAGAATCCCCAATACCCACCAAGATAAACGAAACATCTTATGGTCTTGAATTGCATCACGCGGTGCTTTCACTTGATTCATATCGTAGGTTTTAGGAATATCTTTTCGGAAAAATAAATATAAAACAAGAATACTAGCACCTAATGAAAAGAAATTTGGAATGATCATTCTAGATGCATATTCTAGAAAGCCAATATCAAAAAAGTCAGCTGATACAATGTTAACTAGGTTACTTACGACAAGAGGTAAGGAAGTCGTATCAGCAATAAAACCACTGGCCATAATGAACGGAAAGATCATGCGTTCTTTGAAGTTCAATGCCCGAACCATTGCTAGAACAATTGGGGTTAAAATTAAAGCTGCACCATCATTTGCAAATAAAGCAGCTACTCCTGCACCAAGTAACGTAATGTAGATGAACATTTTGATGCCATTTCCATTTGAAATACGGGCCATGTGTAAAGCAGACCATTCAAAAAAACCAATTTCATCAAGAATTAAAGAAATTATAATAATAGCAATGAAAGCGAGTGTTGCATTCCATACAATCCCTGTAACGGTTGCGACATCTTGAAAATTAACAACACCTACAAGAAGTGCAAGAATCGCACCTCCACATGCCGACCACCCAATGCCTAAGTTTTTGGGTTGCCAGATGACAAGAACTAAAGTAAGTAAGAATATTAAAATAGCTAATAATACTGATGCTTGCAAAAAGATTCCCCCTTCTTATTTACATGTAATACGTTTACCGCTTTTTTCGAGTTCGATAATCTTTTCTTTTTGATTAGGGATATATCCGATAATCTCAGAAATGAGCTCATAGGCTTCATGGCTTTCATTTAAAGAATAAAAGATCCAATGTCCTTTACGTTTTTCTTTTACAACTCCAGCATCACGTAATTTCCTTAGGTGTTGGCTAATGGCAGGTTGAGACATGTCTAGAATCTCAACAAATTCACAAACACAGCATTCGTTATCTTTGAGTAAACCTAGTATGGTTAAACGAGTCTGATCCCCTAGTAACTTCAACGCTTTAGATGTTTCTTGTAAAGATAAAACGGTTTTGTTCATCCACCTACACCTCCGTGGATCATTATATAATTATTTACTTATATGAACAACAGAATCTTTATAAAAATCAACTTTTTTTGATTTAGTGGTTGAATGAAAAGGAAAACTATGTAAAGATATAATTAATCAATAAATTTTGATTTAATGAGGAGGGTGAAAATAATGAAAGAATTTCCGATTCTAGAAACCAAAAATACAGTCGATTATGCTCCTTATGTCCAAAAGTTCAAAGCTTTGGCTGATGAACAACGCTTGCAAATCATGAACATATTAACGAGAAGAGGAAAAACATGTGTATGTGATTTAGTGGACGATATGAATCTCTCCCAGTCTAAATTATCTTATCATTTGAAAATTCTTCTAAAGGCTGATCTTATCCATAAAGAAACGAAAGGTACCTGGAGTTATTATTGGATTAAAGAAGAAACTGTTAACGCTTTGCTATCTGAAGAACTTTGTTGTTTATTTAGGCCGAGCGGTCAATAAACCTTTTAATGGTTTATTGTGCATAATTAATCAAAAATATTTGATTTAAGGAGTTGGTCATGATGGTTGGAGAAACGCTAAAAAGCTTTGTTATGATTGCATTGGAATTGGTTGTTCTGTTTATAGGTGTATCTTTACTCATGAATTATTTACAGAAATACATCCCGTACCAAAAAGTTGAGAAAGTACTTTCAAACAGTAATAAACTTTTAGGTTCTTTGATTGCAGTCTTATTTGCTTTTATTACACCTTTTTGTTCGTGTTCAACCATTCCGGTGGTCGTTAATATGTTAAACAAAAAGCTGAACTTTGGAATGGT
Organism: Pontibacillus marinus BH030004 = DSM 16465; assembly: GCF_000425225.1. Taxonomy (GTDB): domain Bacteria; phylum Bacillota; class Bacilli; order Bacillales; family BH030062; genus Pontibacillus; species Pontibacillus marinus. The sequence continues at coordinate 18,019 of NZ_AULJ01000034.1, forward strand.
TATGATTTTTCTATTTGCATCCCCATTATTGGATCCGACCATATTAACGGTAATGGGCGTCATTCTAGGATGGAAAGTGACGATTGTTTATACGGTGATTACCACTGTCTTCTCCATTGTAATGGGTTTACTACTCCATACATTTGGATTCGAAAAAGCCGTTAAAGATGTAGTTGTTACAGGGTTTTCTCCAGATGAAGAATCGGATACATCCTTGAAAGGTTCATGGAAAGAAACTGTGGGTCTCATGAAAACGGTACTTCCTTACTTAGTACTAGGGGCTTTAATCGGAGCAGTAATACATGGTTTAGTACCAACCGAATTTGTTGCTAGTGTATTTGGTGATGAAGCATGGTGGCTAGTGCCCGTAGCAGCAGTATTAGGTATTCCATTGTATATACGTTTGTCCAGTATGGTCCCAATCTCTCAAGTATTAGTATTAAAAGGAATGGCACTGGGGCCAGTTATGGCTATGCTTATAAGTTCAGCAGGTGCAAGCTTGCCAGAGGTAATTTTATTAAAATCTATTTTTAAGAAGGAACTCGTTGTTACTTTCGTAGCGTCAGTGATTATTATGTCCACCGTGTCAGGATGGATATTTTATATGATTTAATTAATCAAAAAAATTTGATATAAGGAGGTGGAGAAGTATGAAAAAACTTATTCAAGCTTTAACGGGGAAAGGGAATAAGAAGAAGGATTGCTGTAAAGTAGAGATTAAAGAGAAAGAAGAAAAGAAGTAACGTCACATAAGCGCATGGAGATAGGGGAAACTAGTTTAACATAAAACACTTTAGGTATGCTTTGGAGTGATGAGGTGGACACGAGAATGAAATGGATATTAGGGATTGTAGTGTTAGGGTGGGTGTATATTCAGATTTCAAGTACTTCATTTGCAACAACCGATAAAGCTGAAGAAACAAAAAATAAACTGGATCTCAGTAAGGTCACGCATATGAACTCTGAAACCTTGCCAGACCCGGAGCTAGAAAAGGCTTTTAGCAAGGTTTTTGATTTAGAGAAAGGTAAAGATCAGATTACTTACTATTACAACCGAATTGATCTTAATGATGATCAAGTACCAGAAACAATTGTGTTTTTGGTTGGTCCTTACGTTTGTGGAACAGGTGGTTGTAGTGGAATTATTTTTACACATGACCATGATCTGATTTCTAAGATTTCATTAGTTCGTAATCCAATTATTATACGGAATAAGAAAACGAATGGTTGGAAAAACATTGTGATGTATGTAGCAGGTGGAGGTATGGAGCCGAGCTATAAAGAATTAAAATTTAACGGGAATGCTTATCCATTAAACCCTTCCATTCAACCTGATGTACAAGATAAACAAATTGAAGGAATTGGGGTTATTAATGATGAATTAGGAGGAAATAGCGGAATTAAATATTAAAAAATCACCCGAGTTTCGGGTGATTTTTTACACGTTAAGAAAGTATAAAATTTTAGCAATGGAGAAATTCGACATTGCTAAAATTTTGAAAGTATGAAGTATAAGCCAAGGCTAAGCCTCTGTCTGCGCCTTAAAAGGCTTGCCAATCGGCAAGTTTTCTTTATGACTTTTCTTTAGGATGTGTTTGTTCTAGCAAGGTTTCTAATACACGCTTACGCATCTCTTGATCTAATGTTCCAAGACCAAATATTTCAGAAAGCCATAAGCCATCTACGGCTAAGCGCAATATCGTAGCCTGTACGTCATCAAGTCCATCTTGTTGGATCTGTTCTTGCCAGTGATCATACGTTTCTTGAAGCGGCTTTAATAAATCAGGGTTAATCCCTTGGGCCGCAAGCATTCCAGCACTAATCTCTTTATTTTCAAGACTTTGTTTGTACATTGTATTGACGAAAGCTCTTGTCCACTTTCCTGTTTCCTCTGAATCTTCTTTAGTAGAACCTTCTACGTTTTCACGGTATATATTGTCCATATGCTGAACGAGGCCTTTTACTAGAGCCTCTTTACTCTCAAAATGATATAACAATCCACCCTTACTCACTTCAGCTTGTTTCGCTACAGCATCAAGGGTGAGTGCATCAATTCCTTGGTTGTGCACAATTAAAGCTGCTGCTTCTAATAATTTCTGCCGTTTCGATACTCTTGGCATAATTTTTCCCTCACATAGTTTAGGTTTTTTTTATCCATCTAATCGTAACAATAGCGAAATCCTTTTTCAATTTGCATTCGTACATACTATCCATCTATTTACATGATTACATAAAAGAAACGTTTGAAACTATACAGTCCAGATGGTATAGTTTCAATTAGTTATTTAATTCGAAGGAGGAGTTCATAGTGAAAAATAAAATCTTACTAACATCAGCCGTAACAGGTGCAGGTGATACAACACAAAAGAACCCTAACGTACCAGTGACGCCTAAGCAGATTGCAGACTCCGCAATTGAATCAGCAAAAGCTGGAGCCACAGTAGCTCACGTTCATGCACGTGATCCCAAAACTGGCGGTATTAGTCATGATTTAGATCATTACCGTGAAATTGTAGATCGCATTCGCGAATCTGAGACAGATGTCATTATTAACATTACATCTGGTGGAGGTGGAGACTTTATTCCAAGTCTTGCAACGCCAGCTGCAGGAGGCGATGGAACGGATATTCAAACTCCATCCGAACGTCACGAACCGGTAGGCGAACTTTTGCCAGAAATGTGTACGCTTGATTGTGGAAGCACAAACTTCGGCAATATGATCTATATGAGTCCAACAGATTGGTTGCGTGAACAAGCCAAATTAGTACAAGAAAGTGGAGTGAAGCCAGAACTTGAATGTTTTGATACAGGTCACCTTCGCTTTGCGAAACAACTTATCCAGGAAGGGCTTGTAGATGGAGATCCCATGTTCCAATTTTGCCTAGGGATCCCATGGGGAGCAGAAGCGGATGCAGAGACAATGATGTATATGAAGAATCGCTTACCAGAGAATGCTCATTGGTCTGCTTTTGGTATTGGACGCATGCAGTTCCCAATCGCTGCTCAAGCAGCTCTTTTAGGTGGAAATGTTCGAGTGGGTCTTGAGGATAACATGTATCTTTCTAAAGGTGTCTTAGCTAAAAATGAACAATTGGTAGACAAAGCTGTATCAATGCTTGGCGGACATGGCATTGAACCCATGACACCACAAGAAGCACGAGAGTATTTAAATCTACGCAATCCGCATGGAGGGAAATAAGTATGACAACACAGATTCAAACAGTTGCCGTAGTTGGAACAGGTGTTATCGGGAATGGATGGATTGCACGCTTTTTAGCGCACGGTTATGATGTAGTAGCAACAGATCCAGCTGAAGGAGCAGAAGAACGTATGAGAAAAGCTGTTGATCATGCTTGGCCTTATGTAGAAGAGTTAGGCTTGGCTGAAGGAGCTTCAAAGGATCGTTTGACTTTTGAAAAAGATCTTTCAAAAGCTGTAGCGGATGCTGATTTCATTCAGGAGAATGTTCCGGAAATAGAAGAGCTTAAGCAGACTGTGCTTCAGAGTATTGATCAACATGCAAAACCTGATGCTGTGATCGGTTCAAGTACGTCTGGTATTATGCCGTCTGAATTACAAGCTAACCTACAACACCCAGAGCGCTTCGTTGTTGCGCATCCATTTCACCCTGTTTATATTTTGCCTTTGGTCGAGGTAGTGCCAGGTAAAGCGACAACAAAGGAGCATGTGGAGAAAGCGCAAGGTTTTTTCGAAGGGCTTAATATGAAAGCATTGCTCGTCCGTCATGAAATTGAAGGGCATATCGCAGATCGGTTAATCGAGGCAATTTGGCGTGAGTCTCTTCATATTGTAAATGAAGGAATTGCGACCACTGAAGAAGTGGATCAAGCATTTATTTATGGAGCGGGACAACGCTATGCCCAGTATGGTCCATTCCTTACGTTCCACCTAGCTGGAGGAGAAGGCGGCATGCGTCATATGCTTAAACAATTTGGTCCAGCATTGAAAAAGCCATGGACAAAACTTGAAGCACCTGAATTAACTGATGAACTTTATGATAAAGTCGTATCGGGTTGTGAACAGCAAGCTGGCGATTTATCGATGTCTGAATTAGATCAAAATCGAAATGAATTTTTAGTCCGTTTACTTGATCTTGTGAAGGAATATTGGCCTGAAGACCAGAAGAAAGAAAAAGTATAAATCGGAGGTGTGAGCGTGCAACAAACATTTAGCTTTGAACAAAACGTATTGCCTGAATGGGTAGATTACAATGGTCATATGAATGATGCTGAATATGCCCGAGCCTTTAGTTTGGCGGGGGAAGCATATTTAGAGCATATTGGTTTGGGAGAGAGTGGACGTGCAGAACATTCTTACACGATTTTTACTTTAGAAACGCATATTTGTTATTTAAAAGAAGCCCATGAAGGGGAGACCCTTACCGTCAAAAGTCAACTGCTCGATACAGATGAAAAAAGGCTTCATCAATTTCTTGCTATGGAAAATGCTCAAGGCTACCTTGTTGCAACGATGGAACAGATGCTTATGGGGATGGATCAAAACGAAGGACGTCCGGCTCCTTTTCCTGAAAAAGTTGCTAGGAAAGTTGAAGGAATTTTCCTAGTAGATTCAAAGAAGGATCTACCAAAACAAGCTGGTAGGCAGATAGGAATTCGAAAAAAATAAAGCAGTTTAAAGGACCTCGGATCTTGTTCCGTGGTCTTTTTTATACTCTTATTTTCCAAATTATGAAACTTAATGGAAATAAAAACGTACTAATTGTATAAGAGGTGATAAAAGTGGAAGCATTATTTGTTATCTTTTTTATTATTATTGTCGTTATTAATATTGGCAAGAAGGCATCAGGTGGAGGCTTTCATGGCGGTGATCATCATGATCATTCCGATTCTGGAGGCGGAGGTTTCTTTGGTGGTGATGGAGGCTTCGGCGGTGACGGCGGAGGTGGTGAATAACAATGGGAGGGTTTATCTTATTTTTTGCTCTTCTTTTTATTATAATCATTGTTCTTAAATTAGCTAAATTCGATAAAGGTGGAGTAGCTGCAAAGAAAGATAATCTCACTGCACGTAGTCGAAGAGGAGACGCTGGTTCAGGTGGCTTCTTTTATGGCGGGGATGGTGATGGTGGAGGAGATGGCGGTGAATAATTTATACCATGATTGTGTGTGAATGAAAAAACACCTAACCCTCAAGAGGATTAGGTGTTTTTCAGGTTACATTTATCGGCTTAATAGAAAGATGCACCAACAATGATAAGAAGGATGAACAGTACAACAATCAACACAAAGTTACTTCCATAGCCGTATCCGCAAGACATAGAAAAATCTCCCTTCATCATAGTTTAGGTAAGATAAGGTCCCATCAAGATGAAAGCCTTATCCTTTAATACATCATATGGTTGGGGGACCATCTTTGTATGGGGGAATGCCTATAGAACAACATCCTTTTTAGAATGATAGATTGGCCTACTCATGCTTTACGAAAAAATTTCGAAGGAGTTCTTTTATGGGGTATGTTATGAACCTAAGAAAGTTTGTAGGAAGCAAGCCTTTAATCGTAGTCGGAGCAAGTGTACTGCTTCTGGATAAGCAAAAGCGGTTACTCCTACAGAAGAGAACAGACAATCAATGTTGGGGATTACCTGGTGGTTCTTTAGAGCCTGGAGAGAAGCTACAAGAAGTGGCAGCACGTGAACTTCAGGAGGAAACTGGACTAAAAGCACATCATCTTGATTTTTTTCAGTTGTTTTCAGGAGAAGAACTTTTTTATAAATATCCACATGGGGATAAGGTGTACAATGTGATCGCTTCTTACGTTTGTACAGAATTCTCAGGTGAACTAAGGAAAGAGCCAGAGGAAGTTGAAGCATTGCAATACTTCGACTTAGATGACTTACCATCTCCTTTAAGCCCCCCTGACAAGAAAGTTTTGGAGAGTTTTATTACATATTATACCTGCCAGAGGAAAGCTGCTCCTAAATAAGGAGCAGCTTTTTCAATACCAACTAATTAGACAAACATCAAATTAGTTGGTATGATTTTCTAAAAAGTTAGTCGTAAGGAGAGGATTTATAATGAATGTTGAACTTACCCGTTTCAAGGTTAAAGAAGGAAAATCTTATAAAGTTGATAAGTGGATGAAACTTTTAAATGACCGAATGGGAGAGGTTTTACTTACTTTACAAGGTGAAAAGATTTATGTTGAAACGATTTTTCGTGAAGTAGTGAAAGGGGAAGAGTTTCTATATTGGTACCACGTTCAAGGTGAAGGTGGGATTGATGTAACAGAATCTGATCATGCTATTGATCATTTGCACTTAGAATATTGGGATGAATGTATTGATCCTAATTATGAACCAGTAGATTTACATCCAGAAGTGATTATGATTCCAGATAAGGTTAGGGAGACAATGAAATAATTAGATAATAAATAAAGGCGCCTTTTTAAAGGGCGCCTTTTCTAATTCTGATTCGGTTTGAACATGAAACTTTACGGAATGTACTTCATGACACTCCTGTGTGCTAGTTCACACCACCCACTAGCTCTCTGGAACAGGGAAGAGTCTCATTACTGAAAGTCCGTCTACGCCAAAGAAATGTCATTCAAATATAAATTGTTTGACTCCTTTCTATCTTAGACGCTTTATAGTGTTAAAGTCAAGGGTTGTTATAAAGTTTTTTAAATTTTTTCATAGCTTGTTAATTCTAGCTTGTGACTCAGACATAAAAAGACGTAATTTGACAAAAACTAAAAACACCAATAGAATGTTAATTGTTCAAAACATATTATACAATTTAAATCAATTAAACAAACTGTACTTGTTTAATGCTAGGAGGGATTTAATGTCTGAAGAGCTTGAGTCATTGGAGGAGGCACGGGATATACTAATTAGCGCCATTGCTCAATCCATGGTTATATATGGGGTTACTCCATCTGTGGGCAGAATCTACGGTGTCTTATATTTTGCTAATGAACCAATGTCCTTAGATGATATAAAAGATGAGGTAGCCATGAGTAAGGGAAGCGTAAGTAATGGTATGAGGGACTTGCTTGAGACAGAGATGGTTTTTAAAGTTTGGAAAAAAGGAGATCGTCGTGATCATTACATGGCTGAAAAAGATTTCCTTCGAAACTTCATTAACTTCTTTGTAAAAATGCTAAGACAAGAGCGAAGTCTCATAATGAAGGCCAATGAACAAGCGAAGCCTGTTATCAAAGACGTTGCAGAAAATGCGCAGTCAGAAGAAGCTCAACAAACGGCGAAAAAGGATTTAGAGAATTTAAACCATTCACTTGAATATTTTGATTGGACCATGCGATTAGCAAATGCCATGGAATCAGGTGAAATATTTGATTTTATTCCAAAGCAGACTACTGGTGAAAATGAAAAATAAAAAAAGAGAAAAAGGAGGAGGTTCGATTGGACTTAAATAAGACAGCATTGATCCTCATCGATTTACAAAAAGAAAGTGATTTTGGTGTTCAGGGGGTAGAACAGGTTGTAGAGAATGCCAAATCTCTTATCCATGAGTGTCGATCGCATAACCTCCCTATTATTTATACGAGACAAATTAACCGTTCAGATGGAGCAGGTCTTTCTATTGGAGAACCATTAAAAGAAGATGGAACTCCAGTATTCTATTCTACAGATACGGAAGATTATAAGGTTTTTGATGAATTAACGCCGCATGAGGAAGATATTGTGGTAGATAAACACCGCTGGAGTGCCTTTTATGACACAAGCTTAGATCTCTACTTAAGAAATCTAGGCATTGAGCATGTTATTATCGGTGGTCTTGTAACAGATGGGTGTTTAATGACTTCTGTTTTTGATGCTTATTTTAGAGATTATCAGGTTAATCTGGTAAAAGACATCTGTGCAACAACAAATACTGGAGCTCATATGTCATCGATGTTAATTATGGCAAATTGGGTTTATAATCTTAAAGTTTATGATACCCAAGAATTAATAAAGAAATTAAATGGCGAAGAGCATCGAGTTTGGGAAGCAACTGAACCCGATTCTTTGCAGTTTACACCAGATAATTTAAAAGAAACATTTGAGAAACTTTCAAAGTAAATAGCTTTTATGCAGATTTAGAATATACCAATCTAGTCGAACTAGAGTTTCAATCAATCACACCTAGTACATTTCATTACTCTAGCATTCTGACTTTAATTGAGTATAACTCTTTAATAAAAAGGAAGGGGAAACAATTTTGAAGAAACAACTTCTTATCGTGTTATCAGCAATGTTTTTAATAGTTTTATCGGCTTGTGGACAGAGTTCAACTGGGGAAGAAGAGACGAATAATACTGATCAAAAAGAAAAAGAGACCATTGTACTTGGAGAGACTTCTTGGACAAGCACGAAATTACCAAACCAAATTATGAAAAAGATTCTTGAAGAAGCGGGCTATAACGTTAACATTAAACAGGTAAGTCAGCCTTTAATCTTCAAAGGGATGCAAAAACAAGAAATCGATGTGTTTATGGATGCTTGGTTACCTTATACAGAGGCAGAGCTGTGGTCCAAATATAAGGAAGATGTACAAAAGGTTACAGCAAGCTACAAGGAAGTACCATTGGGCTGGGTTGTACCAAGTTATGTAGAAGAATCTTCTATTGCTGAGCTTAAAGGGAAAGCAGAAAAGTTTGAAGAACGTGTTGTTACGATTGCAGCAGGTGCAGGTATTGTAGATATTTCAAAAGATGTAATAAAAGATTACAGTCTTGATGGTTATGACTTAGTTACTTCTGGAGAGGCAACTATGATTGCTACACTAGAAGATAGCATTGAAGACAAAGAACCCGTTATTATTACAGGCTGGAGACCCCATTCTATGTTCGCTAAAAATGACCTGAAGTTTTTAGAGGATCCAAAAGGAAACTTTAAAAAAGATAACGTATATGTCCTTTCTTACAAAGGGCTAGAAAAGGATCATCCTGAAGCATTTAAGGTTCTTTCAGACTGGAGTATTAAAGTGAGTGAACTAGAAGAAATGATGCTTGCATATGAACAGAATGATGTATCTTTTGAAGAATCAGCTGAAAAATGGATTGAAGAACATCGTGATCAAGTAGATAAAATGCTAAATACAGAAAACTAAACCAAAAAACGGTTCTATCATTGATAGAACCGTTTTTATTGCTTTATAAATCTAATAAAAAAATGAGTTTTTTCCAAAAATATGAAACATTCTGTCCCTTTCATTCGTCTTTATAGTAGATGACAAAAATGGTTTAATTTTCCTCTCTTCTATACTTTTAAAAGTAGATATAAAGTTTGATAATTGGACAAAATTTCCTTTTTAAATCATATTTTATATTTTTCTTCGTAAGTATCTGAGGGAGTGAAATTTTCCAACCATGCACCACTAGAATAACACGGAATTACAAAAGGAAAGGGAGAGATGGATGAAGAAAAAATGGATGTCTGGAGTGCTGTGTACGGTGATGATTGTGGGGAGCATGACACCGGTATATGCAGCGACCGATCGTGACTCAAGTAACGAAAAAGTTGATGAAGTTGATGAAGTTGCATTAGAAGAGGCGAAGAAAGAAGCCAAAATCTCTAAAGAAGAAGCTATTAAATTAGCAAAAAAGGCTATTGAGATTCCAGAAGATTATGAGCGTGAAGACGTTCGGTTTGATACGCGTTATCGTGACACACAAGTATGGCAAATTAGATGGAATAAACGAGATGATCGCTCATATCATAGTATTCGTGTAACGGTAGATGCAGAAACTGGAGATGTCATTTCCTTGAATCAACATCATAATGATCAAGATGAAGAACGAAACTTCCCTCCAGAGGTTGATTATAATAAGGCTGTTTCTATTGCACAGTCCTATATCATGAAACACCATTCCGGTTTAAAGGGTGGCCTTGTTCTGGATGAAGAGACGAAAAAAAGATCTCAAGAAAGACCATTCCGGCGTTCTTATGAACATCAAGTAGAATTTCATCAACAAGTGAATGGAGTGCCTTATCAACGCAATAGTATTCATTTTTCCATTAATGGGAATGGAAAGATTACAAGTATGAGATTTAACTGGGAATATGATTTAAACTATGAAAATCCAAGTGAAGTCCTTTCGAAAAAAGAAGCGGCAGATAAACTCTATGAACAGTTTACGGCAGGACTACAATATCAGATGAATCGTTATGCTTATCGTCCTGGGGTTGAAGCAGAACCAAGACTTGTTTATATTCCGGTTAGCAAGTTTGAAGAAGGGTATAGAGGCTTTGGCTTATTAGATGCTGAAACGGGTGAGTGGTTAAACCGTTATCAAGAGCCGTATGGAGAGAGCGATGAATTTAAGATTTCTGAAGAACCTTTATCAGACGAAGTTACTCCATTAAAAGAACGAGACAGTGAGTTAACACAAGAAGAAGCTCTTGAAGTTGTAACTGGAGCTTTCGATATTCCAGAGGATTATGAACTTCAGGATGCGAACTATGATGAAAATAACTACCGAGGTGACGAAAACCCTACATGGAGGTTCTATTGGAGAAACGATGAACAACGACCTCATCCAATGGAGGATATTCGGGTCACTGTGGATGCTAAAACAGGGGAGCTTATGAGTTATCGGGATGATCGTGACCGCTTTTACGGTGATAAGATGCCGGATGACTTCGAGGTGAAGGTGACAAAAGAAGAAGCGAAAGAGAAAGCTATGAACCTTGTGAAAAAGGTAGCTTCAAGCAAATTGGACCGTCTGTACGTAAGAACACCACGAGAAAATACATACAGAGAAAAAGATGTACCGCGTTCCTATACGGTTACTTTTGTTCGAAAAGAGAATGGTTTACAAGTGCAGGCCCAGCAAATCTCGGTGTCTATATTAAGCGATACAGGGAAGATAGTGAATTATCATCAAAATTGGAACCACGATATTGAGTTCCCTAATGTAGAAGATGTTATATCAGAAGAGAAAGCAAAAGAAATCCTTTTTGATAATTATAAAATGGATTTAACTCATCATTTACCTGTTCCAAGAAGTGAAGAGGAAGAAGATATCAAAGATACCAATCTCATTTATCAACCAACACGTGAAATTACTGATTATCGTGTATATCTAGATGCTAAAACTGGAAAATGGATTGATGAGGAGACAGGTGAAGTATATAGTCAAGAAGAAAAAGATGCTAAGGATATAGCTGATCATCCGAATAAAAAGCAGCTTCAGGATATGTTGGATTATAATATTCTACAGCTTGATAAGGATGGTAATCTGAATCCAGACGAAGAACTGACAAGAGCTGAATTAGTAAAATTCATGATGAAAGCTTTAGGGTATGATGGCTATTATTACGGACGTAATGATGAACTGCCATTTGAAGATGTGACAGAAGAGCATGAGAACTTTAGTTATATTCACAGTGCTGTGCAGCGCAATATTCTAGATGACGATGAAAACAAATTCTATCCGGATAAGGACGCGGATCGAGCATTTATGGCGAAGCTTATAGTAGAAGCACTGGACTACGACCAACTTGCAAGTTTTGAAGGAGTATTCGAACCAGCATTTGATGATGTTGAAGGTGAGGAGTATGCTGGTCACATTGCCTTGGTAAACCGACTTGGTATTTTAAAAGGAGATGGAGATGAATTCCATCCAGATAAAGCGGTAACGAAAGCGGATTTAGCTATTACGATTATGAAGTTCTTAGAAATTGAACCAAAATTAAATGAACATTAATAAAGGAAAGGGTGTCAGACTAAGGTCTGGTACCCTTTTTTTCTTTATGAAGTTCAATATGGAGGGTGTCTGGTTCAAAAATAGTTGAATAATTCATTCAATAATTATAGAATGTATACCAAATAATAGAAGGAGGGTATTATATTGGATATTATACATACCACAGGCCGGAAAAGGGAGACGTACCAAGTGGAATTAACTCATTCTTTATTATGGGAGTGTGCACTTGGTATAGCGGCTGTTACAAATGATCCCCTTCTACATACCTTAGAAAAAACTAAGCATGAATGGGATAAAATGAAAAGAAACCTTTCGCTAGAATCCATTAACCATCTCGATTATGTTCAAAAGAATAACACTTGGAAAGCCCTTTTACAGCTTTTACATCAAAGAGACTTCAACCATTTATCATCTTTTATTACCTATATCAGAGACCTACCTGAACATGAACTCAAGTTTATTAGCATTCCGTATGTCGGATCCCGATTTCAAGAGTTACGTCACCAAGCTGCCAGCGGAAATAAAGAAGCAATAAAAAAACTTAAAGAAATTACAAAGGATAACCCTTTCTTTCCTACTTATATCGAGTTTATCAGTTTAGTAGATATAAAAGAATTAAAGGCCCATCTAATAGCTGTGATGTCCGATTGGTATGAGGTAGCTATTCAGCCGGAAGAGGATACGCTTCATAACATTTTCAAAAGAGATATCGATGCAAAGGGGGCGATGAAAGATGATTTAGAACCTGAAGCTTTTGTGGAGTGGGCAACTGGAGGAGTCACCTATAGACCTGAACCTAGTGTTCATAGGGTATTGTTGATTCCGCAGTGTACATATCGCCCTTGGAATGTTGAAGCTGATATAGAAGGTACAAAAGTATTTTATTATCCAATATCAAGCGATAGCATTGATCCAAATGATGTTTTTAAACCTGACCATTTTCTTGTACATAGACATAAAGCATTAGGGGATGAAACAAGGCTTCGTATGGTTAAGATTTTGTACCATCGTGACTGTACCCTTAAAGAATTGACCGATCAATTGGGTATGGGGAAAACGACTGTACATCACCATTTAAAACTTCTTCGTTCAGCCAAACTTGTAGATGTACAAGGTTCAAAATATGTCCTTAAAACTAATACATTACGTTCAATTGAGCAAGAATTAGAACAATATTTGAATCGTTAAAGAAGGAGCGTATTAAATGGGGGAACCTGAAAGAAGCATTGAAACAAAACATTTACCTGAGTTAAAGCGGAATTATCCTGTCTTCCGATTAATGGGAAGTAACTTGGTTTCGTTTTTTGGAGATCAAATATACTTAATTGCTATCCCTTTAATTGTGTTAGCCATAACAGGTTCTCCGCTAAGTATGGGGATAGTAGCAGCTCTGGAGAGATTACCGGTTTTATTCCAACCAATTGCAGGTGTGTTAGCTGACCGATTAAACCGAAGAGGGGTTTTACTAGCATGTGATATTGCGCGTGCCATACTAGTTGGAGTTTTAGGGATTTTATATTTGCAAGATTCGTTGATGATCTGGGAGTTGTATATAGGTGCTTTTATAATTGGTTTGATTACTCAACTTTATAACACTTCCCAATTTGCTACGATTCCACAATTAGTTCGAAAAGAAAATCTGCAAATCATAAATTCTATTAATTCAGGATTTTTGAATACAGCTGTGTTTATAGCACCAGGGGTTGGTGGCTTATTGATTAGTTTTTATAATCCTGGCTACGCACTGATGATTAATAGCTTTAGCTTCCTTGTAGCCTTTTTAGCGATCATAACCATTTCTATAGATGAGCCATCCAAAAAGGAATATAACCATTCGTTTTTATACGAAATAAGAGAAGGGTTTTAGTTTGTTGCTAGTATAAAACCAATTTTATATACAAACATTGCAATGCTATTTTCAGTTTTTGGAACAACATTATTTCTTACCATGATGGTGTTTCATTTAAAAGATACAATTATGTTAGCTACTACTGAAGTTGGATGGTTATTATCATTTGGTGGAGGAAGTGCTATTGTAGGTTCTTTCATATCGCCTTGGCTAAGGAAGCATTTCTCTTATCAAATGATATTGTTTGTAGGTGGAGTTATTGGTGGATCTTCAATATTTTTATTTGGAATGACGTCAACTTTTATTTGGTTAGTTCTGATGAATATGGTTGGAATCGTAGCAGCATCTATACAAAGTCCTTGTATTATTACCATTCGACAAACCCTTACTCCTAAACATTTATTAGGTAGAGTTCAAGCTACAAGTAGATTTATGACTTGGGTCCTTATGCCATTCGCTGCACTTTTAGCAGGGTGGACCGCACAACACTTTGGAACTGCAATGCCGATCAAAATAGGGGGAGTGTTAAGCATATTAGCATCCTTTTTGTATTTACATCCAGCTTTAAAAACCAGTTAACCTTAACGTAACGTAAACCCTTAAAGTTAAGACAAAAGGGGGCGTTACAATGAAAATGAGACAGTATCGAAACGAAGACTATCCAAGATTAGCTCAATTCAAGTTACCTGAGGAACAAAAAAGGTTCACGGCACTTCCAGAAAAAGCTATAAAAGAGTGTATAGCTGATCCCAACCGTTATCCGATTGTAATTGAATGGAATGATGATTTAGTTGGATTCTTTGTTTTACATATAGGAGATGAAATACGAAATTTCACACTGAATGATCGTGGTATGTTAATTAGAGCTCTTTCCATTCATTATCCACATCAACGAAAAGGAATTGCACTGAAAGCGATGAAAGGGCTTCCGGTATATGTAACGGAAATATTCCCTTCTATTAATGAGCTTGTTTTAGCAGTTAATGTCAAAAACGAAGCGGCTCAAATCCTTTATAAGAAGGCGGGTTTTATTGATAAAGGCTTTAGACGTGAAGGGCGAATTGGGCTGCAATATATGTTACATTATGATCTCTAAACACCTCATTTCTTTTTCCTTTCCCTTAGACATGTTATAATCTCAGAATCTGGAAGGGGGAGGTTTGTATGGATGTTAAGGTTCAAATAGGGGATGTGAAGTTTAACTATCGTGTTGCCGGTGTTTGGTTGAATCAGGACTATGTGTTGCTTCATCGCATGAAGCATGAACCATTTTGGTCACTCCCAGGTGGTCGAGTGGCAGTAGGAGAAGAATCTAGTACTAGCATTAATAGAGAGTTCATGGAAGAGTTAGGGATTGAAGTCAAAGTCGATCGTTTGTTAGGTACGAGTGAAAACTTTTTTGTACATAATGATAAGAAGGTGCATGAGATAGGCCTTTATTATATTGTTCATTCAGAGGATACCAATACACTCCGTAAAACAGGTGAGTTTTCTGGAGAAGAAGGCGATGATCTCGTGTATCAATGGGTGAAAATAGATCAATTACCATCTATAGATGTTCGTCCAGTGTTTCTCTACGATACGTTAAAGGATTTACCTGTTGGAGCACAGCATTGGGTTAATCATGATCATTAAGTGATTTGGCTAATAAGAGACGATATGATAAGATATGTAACAATAAAAATTGAACGGTTTTCTAGGGTTCCGTAGCTTTAAGCTGGTCTGGTCCGAGAGAAAACACACAGTTCAACTGTGACACGGAGGGACAAAAGCCCGGGAGATTTCTGTTGCGACAGATATCTCTCGGGCTTTTTCTTTAGTAGTTATAGGTAGGAGGAATAATCCGATGAACAAGGAATGGTTAAAGGTTGTTATTGCTTCGTTTTTTGAAGTTATATGGGTTGTTGGACTAAAACATGCAGATTCAATTTTAGAATGGAGCTTTACAATCATCGGAATCATCATCAGTTTCTATCTAATGGTGATGGCGGGTAAGTATCTACCAGTTGGAACAGTATATGCAGTGTTTGTAGGTTTAGGAACAGCCGGTACAGTTTTATCAGAGATTCTATTCTTTGGTGAACCTCTACAATTCTCCAAAATTGCTTTGATTCTTTTACTTATTATTGGGGTGGTTGGATTGAAGCTTGTAACAGAGGAATCTCCAGTTGATGAGGAGGCAGAGTCATAATGGCGTGGATATCTTTAATAGCAGCCGGGCTGTTTGAAATGCTTGGTGTAACCTCAATTAACTTAATTCATAAATATCGAAATGCCTCTTCTGTATTAACTATGCTTATAGCTTTTACTGGAAGCTTTATCTTCCTATCTATAGCTATGGAAGAACTCTCTATGGGGATCGCCTATTCTGTGTGGACTGGAATTGGGGCAGCTGGGGGAGCTATTATGGGAATGCTTTTTTATGGAGAACAAGTTGGTATGAAGCGAATATTTTTTATCAGTCTTATTATACTTTCCGTCATGGGGCTAAAGTTTATTAGCTAAGTTCAGCCATGAGTTACCATTAGAATTAATGGTAACACTAAATGAGTAAACACAGAAAAGCCACTAGAAATTATGCTAGTGGCTTTTCTGTGTTTATAGGTTCTTCTTCCGGTGAAGTTGGTGGGGTATCTTCTAATTTTATATACTTCCGTAGTAGCACAAGAAACATAATGTCTAAAATGATATAAAAAACCACAGCTGCTACTGTAAGAGCTACGAACACTTCACTGGAAAGATTGATAAAAAATGAATCAAAAATGAGTAGGGCAAGGTTAGACCACATGTACACCTTGAAAAATTTCCAAGTGTAGGTTTCTAGTTCTTCATCTTGATAGTCTTGAACAATCTTCAACATAAGCTGGAAGATGAAAAATATAAGAACCAAATTAGCGATCATCATGATTTGACTATAAAACCACCACATTGTAAATGGTGCCTCCATAGGGTTCATTGAACCACTTTCATTAATAAAGACGGTTGGAATCGAAATCACACCAAGTATAGCAGCCATTACTTGAGCTTTGTTTCCGATTGGGTATTTCTCCACTATTGATTGAATACCAAGAAATATTAACAAGTAGCCAATTGGATCGGGCAGGATATCAATAAATTGTATATGGATTTCTAATAAAGTCATTAAATATCCCCAAAAAATCTTCGAAAATGCACTTCTCACTATTTTGTTCCTCCTTTTTAATTACTAATTTACATTATCCAAGCATCTGCAATGAATTGTGCTATTAATAATACGGAGAAGTAGCCTAAACGTTTCAGTCCAAAGATATAGAAATTGTAAGGATAAGGTGGATGTATGAGGAGGTAAGATTGTGATATTTTGGTAAAGGCTTTGCTAGGAGACCATTGTGCAAGCATAAGTCTAGTTTCTTCTCTTCTTCTCTTGTACTTTACCATAAACAGATTTTGAGTTTTTATAAAGGCCTGATGAGGAAAGACCAATGATAAGGCCAGCCAAAACTTGATAACGAAGAGTAACATCAACATAAATAAAAGCAAACAAGACACCGAGAATCAGGGCTAGAATAGGCTCATATTTTTCTGGTAAACCGAAGCGGTTTGTTAGTGCTGTGAGACCAGTAACGACAGCGATAAGTACAGTTAAGTCACTAAAAGGGTGGTTCATAAAACTCAGCCTCCTTATAGACAGTATATCGTCTTTATCGAATAGAAATGGATAGGTCTAAGGAGTCAAAATACATCATAAAGATGGTGGAAGGACCTCATATCGCTATATAATGAAAGCATTCAATGGAAAGTAGGAGAAGCTATGGAAAACATGATTATCACAATATTACTTATCCTTACTGCCTTGTTATTATGGGAATTATTTTTTATTTTCCCAACGAGGTGGTTAAAGGTAGAGCGTATTTATTGGGATACGAAGACCCGTAAAAAAATACTGCAAATTAGTGACATTCACATTCGTCATCTCCGTGTTTCGCATGAGAAAATTCAATCAATCTTAGAAGAGGAGACTCCTGATTATGTTTTTTTGACAGGGGATTTTATTGATAAACATGAACGAGAGTTTGATTCTCTCAAATCTCTTTTACAGATGATTCAAAAGACTGGTATTGAAATGTACGGTGTTCTAGGTAATCATGATCGATATATTGATGAAGATAAAGTAGAAGAGTTGGAGAAGTTACTTCATGAATGCGGTGTGAATCTATTGAAAAATGATTACGTAGAAAAGAATGACGTTTTCATAGTTGGGATCGACGATTGTTGTAAGGGGCATTGTGACATAAATAAAAGCTTTGATTTTCATAACCCTGAGAATAAGGAAATACTAGTTCTAACGCATGATCCTGATGCTGTATTAGAGATCGATCAACCATTTTCGTTTTTTGTATCCGGTCACCTTCATGGAAAGCAAGTAAATGTTCCGTTCTTTTTCAAAATAAAAGATATGGGTAAGGTTGCTCAGCAAGGCATGTATCAGGGAAAGCATCAGCATGATAGAGGACCAATCTATATCTCAAAAGGCATAAGTCAGACGGCACTAAATATTCGTTTTTGGGTAAGAAGTGAGGTAACCGTCCATCACTTGGCACCAAGAGCAGAAAATAAATAAAAGAACTGGCTGAGTTCTAGTCATGATTTTGACTATGGAACTCAGCCAGTTTTTGTACGTAATATTGTTCTTCACGAGCCATATGGTCTGCCATCAGTTTTGAGAAGTTATTTAATATATTGGGTGATAGATTCATATCATGAACTTCATTTAAGAAGGTATGGAACAATTTCCGTTCAAGGTCTACATGAGTATTGAATTTATCTAGAATGGGGAACGATTGAAGATTTGTTTTAATGTATCCAGTTAATTCTACGGCTTTTGCATAAAAATGATCAAAATGCTTTTGGAAATCCTGTGATTTTCGTTTCAAGTGATGATCACCTAGTTCTTCTTGGAGTGCCCCTGCGTGTACTGAAGCATCTGTAAGCCATAGCATATGGTGGTGCAATTCATGAAAAACAGGAGGCTTTTCACCTTTGCCAAGATAACCGATTACAAGTAAATACTCTTCGAGTTCAGTGACCATATGATGTAGAAATGATGTTGATAAATCGATAGCAATTTCATCATTTATGGATTGTTCAATAAGGGAGAGTTTCAAACGACGAAAATTACGTACATCCTCTCCAACCTCTTTTGTAAATGTAGGTATATCTTCAATATATTGCTCACATATGGTTTGGAGATAGGTATCAAATGTATGTATGAAATTCTCTGCGTGAGCAACTAGTTTATATTCTTTTGACGAGAGTGCATGATGAATAAAATTGGCGTGATCTCTAAGGACCTGTAGCCAAAAACTATGTTCATACAAGGCAGCATCCTTATAGGACTTCATCTCAGTGACCCTCCTAGACATGACTTCTTCTTCATCATATGCGGAGGAAACGGGACGCATGTGCTTTTTCTTAAAAATTCCATACTTCTACACAACTTTTCCTTTACTTGGAGGGTAATGGAATTTTTATCTGAACAAAAAAATTACGCCCAATTTTGAGCGTAACTAGGTGAATGTGAATTAACGTTGTGACTTCCGATAGCCGGCTTGTTGGGCTTCTTCTTCAGTTTGGAAAAAGACTTGACCTTTAACGCGATTATAGAACTGGCCGCCTGGAATATGATAGATAAGCTCGCCTCTGCCATTACGATTTCCTTTGATTTGAGGTGTAGATGGCTGTTGAGTTGGGGCGAGTTCTTGTGTTGCTGGAACAGCTGGGCTTTTACTTGTGTCCGGTTTACGGGTGGAGGCACTTGAATAGACCATTCCCATCAAAAACCCACTCGCGATCAGACCGGCATATGTAAGAAGCTTTACAATGATCCTCATGTTTTCCCCTCCCTAACGTTAGCCTATTCCCTATCAAATAGGATGTGAAACTATGACCGAATTTTGTAACCTCAGTATATACCTAATCGTCTTATAAATGAATGAGAAAAAAGGGTGAAATCTCTGAGTTTAATACAAGAAGATTGAAAAAACGAACCGAAAGAACTAGTCATTCATAAGGATTCGGGTTGTTTTTTTGCTCTTTTTGTTACACTTTAAGATAGTATAAAATTTTAGCAATGGAGCAATTCGACGTAGTGAAAATTTTGAAAGTATGAAGTATAAGCTAAGGCTAAGCCTCTGTCTGCGCCTTAAAAGGCTTGCCAATCGGCAAGTTTTCTTTAAAAGAAGGAGGGTCTATATGCGGAAAGGTATTACCTTATTTAACCTATCGTTCGTGTTATTGCTCGTAGCTTGTAACAGTAGCGATGGGCCAGCAGAAAAGCTCTATTTTGTTCAATTAGATGAATTTGGAAACTCACAAGAGCTTTCTATTTCAAATGATCAGTATATATCTGATGTTGAGTCGATATTGGAACAGGCAGACTGGGAAGGGGTAGATAAAGTTCATAAGACAACGCTCTATTCCTTTTACTTTAAGAGAAATGGTTCCTATGGTCCGAGTCATATCGTTTGGCGAGACCCTGAGGACCATAAAATAAAATTGTATAGTGAAAAGAAACGGGCTTTTACAGTATTAAATGCGGAGGAAAATAAGACCTTACAAAAATTAAAGCGTATTGGAGAAGACAACTATCTAGCTGAGCAATTAGATGAATAAACCTGAGTGAGGTTAGTCCTCCTCACCCAGAATTTTACTTAGTGCATCTAAATCGTTATAAATTTCCTGCAGTAAACCGCCATTATAAAAGATAGCAGCGGGGTGGTAGAGCGGAAATACTTTGTAGACTTTATCAGACCATACATAGTGCTTATCATCTAGATCTTGTAATTCTAAAATGGGGCTTTTAATAAGCCTCCCATGTGACTCTGATATTTTGTAGGCTTTCCCTAATAAGCGTTTTAGAGCAATGTTTCCTAACGTAACAATAATCTCAGGGTCCATTTCTTGAACTTGATAATCCAGAAGCGGAGCATGCGCTAATATTTCTTTTTGATTAGGAGCGCGATTCGGTGTTTTAGTCATTTTGTTTCCCTCTTTGTCCGCTGTTTCTACAATCTTATACGGGCGGCTACGAACCACACTCGTAATATATATTTCTTCTCGAGTTAGGCCAATATATTCCATGGATTCGGTTAGTTTATCCCCAGCTCGTCCAATGAATGGTTCACCTTGCAAGACTTCATTTCGTCCAGGAGCTTCACCAATTAGCATGATTTTAGGGTTTTGGGGACCTTTCCCTGGTACGAATCCCTCTGTTTGATAGGGTTCTATGCGTTCAAGCCCAAGTTTTTTTAAATGTTCAGGAAACATTATAAAGCCTCCTTTCACAAATATTTCCTAATTTTAACATGATCCTTCTTTATTCTTTCACAAAAATCCTCTATACTACTAATAATTAAACTCTTTTAAGTCGACATGAGGTGAACACACATGAAGGGAATTGCAGTGTTTTGTGGCTCACGTTTAGGGGCAACAGAAGCATATAAAGAAGGAGCGATTAAGCTTGGTAAAGTAATGGCTGACCAGGGAATTACGCTCATTTACGGAGGATCAAGTGTTGGACTTATGGGTGCTTTAGCAGATACTGTTTTAGAGAATGGTGGAGATGCTATTGGTGTTATCCCACAGACACTTGTTGAAAAAGAAGTCGCTCACCATAGCTTAACTGACTTACATATCGTGAACACGATGCATGAACGTAAAGCGAAAATGGCAGAACTAGCTGACGCATTTATAACCATGCCTGGTGGCGCTGGAACGATGGAGGAATTTTTTGAAGTGTACACCTGGGCTCAAATTGGTATTCATGATAAGCCGTTTGGACTCTACAATGTAAATCAGTATTATACTCCACTTATCTCCTTATTCGATCATATGGTGAATCAGGAATTTTTAAGTCAGGAGAACCGAGATATGGTGATGATTGATAAAGATGCTGAAGCTTTATTACAGAAGTTTAGTTCATTTAAAGATAAACACTAAGGAGAATGTTCAAATTAGGCATTCTCTTTTTTAATTATGTTAAAAAAAGACCTCATGTATAAAGAAAAAGCAAAAAAGTTTCTTGAACAATATGACAAAGTTTATCAGTATGTTGTTAATGTACCTTAATATAATAACTTCAAAACCAAACAAGAAGCGATCGATTATTTAAAACAATACATGCTAAATGGAAAATTTACTTCTTGCACATCGGTCATACGCCCTGAATACAGTATAAGAGCATAGTTTTCATAATAATTCGGAGGGGTTTTATGGCTGTAGTTAAAGCTACAACTCAAGATAAAAAGTTGCTTGCCCGTTTAATGCGTGCAGAAGCGGAGAGTGATGGAAGATTAGGGATGCTTATGGTGGGAAACACAGGGATTAATCGTGTTCGCGTACGTTGCTCGGACTTTGAAGATATCAATTCCATTCAAAGAATGGTCTATCAGCGACCTGGGGGTTTTGAAGCTACATTGAAAGGTTATTTTTATCAACGAGCTCGTGAGAAGGACTTACGGCTAGCTGAAAAAGCTATAGCTGGTAAAAGATACTTCCCTGCTTCCTACTCACTTTGGTTCTTTGCTCCAGAGGGTGATTGTCCCCCAACATGGTTTGGTCAAGACTTAGAAGGACGTTATAAAACACACTGCTTCTATAAACCAACGTATGAAGAGTGTAAAGAAGTATTTACAACTTGGTAGGACAAAAAAGGAGCTTAACTTGTAAGCTCCTTTTTCATGCCTTTATGAGACAGCCTTATGATTCTATATGCAAGCCAACTTTTTCATCCTCAAGCTCTACATACTTCATGTCTTCTTTTTGATCAAAGTTCATTTCTTTTACAAGTAGGTTGTTCTGTAACAGCTCTTGGAACAGCTTGATCACTTCTTTCATTGTTTCACTACCGTCGAAAGTAAGATTTACACGTTGCTCAACTGATAAATTCAGCTCTTTACGGTATTGTTGTACCGCACGGATAAGCTCACGTGCTAGCCCTTCTTTACGCAGATCTTCTGTTATTTCAGTGTTTAAGAAGACCATGTACGTTTGATTGGATGCCATTTCCATACCTTGTTGTGTCGTCTGATTCACAATAAGATCCTCTTGCTCGATACGAACCGTTTCCCCAGAAGGCGCTTCTGTTTCGAAATAGCCTTGATCAACGACCAGCTTCGCATCATTAGCAGATAAGCCTTTTAGCGCTTTTTGAACAACGCCAACGAGTTTACCAAGCTTTGGTCCGGCAGTTGGGAAGTTCAATTTGATTTCGTATTGAACAGCAGCTCCAGCGCTCTCCGTTAATTGAACATCTTTTACATTGATCTCATCTTCAATAATATAAGAGTACTGCTCTAACGCTGCGTTATCCTCTTTTGACCCAACAACTGTAAGCTCAGCAAGTGGTTGCTTTGTTTTAATGTTTGTCGCGTTACGGCTGTGACGTGCGAGCTCAACAACTTGGAGTACTCGATCCATATCTTCCTCCAGAGCATCATCTTTTTCAGATACATCTGATTGGGGAAAATCAGCTAAGTGTACACTTTCTCCTGTTAAGTTCATATGAATGTCATCAGCTATAAATGGTGTATATGGAGCAAGTAACTGACTCGTACGGGTTAATACTTTGTGTAGCGTATGGTAAGCAGCAAGCTTATCGTCATTCATACCTTCGCTCCAGAAACGATCACGGGAACGACGGATGTACCAGTTACTTACTTGTTCAACAAAATCAGATAGCTCACGAGCACCTGCTGTGAAATCATAGTCATCTAAGTGCTTCGTTACATTTTCTGTAATTGTTTGTAGACGTGATAGAACCCACTTATCAAGCAAGGAACGTTCTCCTTGTTCATGGTTAGTTGGATCGAAGCTATCGATATTTGCATAGAGCGTATAGAAAGAATGCACGTTATTTAGTGTATCAATCAGCTTTGATTTTGCCTGACTTACAATGTTTGCAGAGAAACGCTTGTTATTCCATGGGGCACTGTCTGCTAGTAATGCCCAACGTAATGCATCTGCTCCGTAATTTTCAACGAGTTCCATCGGTGCAATAACATTTCCTTTACTCTTCGACATTTTACGGCCGTTTTCATCTAAAATATGACCTAGAGAAAGAACACGCTTATATGGTGCTTTCCCAGTGAAGAGAGATGAAACAGCTAATAAACTGTAGAACCAACCACGCGTTTGGTCAACACCTTCTGCAATGACATCTGCTGGGAACTGCTTTTCAAATAGTTCTTTGTTTTCGAATGGATAGTGGTATTGGGCGAAAGGCATGGAACCACTGTCGAACCAAACGTCGATCACTTCTTTTGTACGTTCCATGTCACCAGAACATGAAGGACATTCAAGGGTTACATCATCTACATATGGCTTGTGGAGTTCAATGTCTTCTTCCACATGCCCTTTTGCTTGATCACGCATATCCTGTACACTCTTCGGGGCATACTGGTGGTCACAGCTATTACATACCCAAACGTTTAATGGTGTGCCCCAGTAACGGTTACGTCCAAGGTTCCAGTCGACCATATTTTCGAGAAACTTCCCAAAGCGGCCGTCACGCATGTGATCTGGATGCCAATTCACAGATTGGTTATTTGCCATGATCGTATCTTTTATATCTGTTGTTTTAATAAACCAGCCTTCCATTGCGTAGTAGATTAATGGAGAGTCACAACGCCAACAGTGCGGGTAGCTGTGTTCATATTTTTCTTTAGAGAATAGAAGGTCCTGGTCAGCTAGCATTTTGATGATGCTTACATCACAGTCCTTTGCAAACTCTCCTGCTAGTGGTTTGATTTCTTCTGTGTAGCAGCCAGCCTGGTCAACTACATTCACGAAATCTAATCCGCTTTCTTTAATAGCATTGTAGTCATCTTCACCATGTGCAGGAGCAAGGTGAACCACACCTGTTCCGCTATCATCAGTTACGAAGCTAGCCGAGATGACCTCATGACCACGATCTAGATTTAAGAAATCAAATGGTGGCTGGTAGGATAGCCCAACAAATTCGCTACCTTTATGTTCGCTAACTACTTTGAATTCGTCACCCAATACATCCTCAGCTAAGTTTTTTGCAACGATATATACATCATCGCCTTGTTGCGCTTTTACATAATCAAGGTCTTCATGAATTGCTAAAGCAACGTTTGCAGGGAGTGTCCAAGGTGTTGTTGTCCAACCTAGGAAGAATTCATTTTCTTTTCCTTCTACTTTAAACTTTGCTGTAACAGAAAGGTCTTTCACGTCTTTATAACCTTGTGCAACTTCATGTGAGCTTAGGGAAGTCTGACAGCTCGGGCAGTATGGGGCAACACGGTGACCGCGATCAAGCAATCCTTTTTCATGGATCGTTGAAAGGATGTACCATACACTTTCGATGTAGTTATTTTGCAGGGTTACATACGGATCATCCATGTCGACCCAGTACCCAATAGCTTCGGTAAATGTGCGCCACTGACGTTCATAGTCGAATACGCTCTTTTTACACTCTTCAATAAATTTTTCTACACCATATTCTTCAATCTCATGTTTTCCAGAGATGCCGATTTTCTTTTCTACACCAAGTTCTACGGGAAGACCATGTGTATCCCAACCAGCTTTACGAATCACCTGGTAACCACGCATCGTTTTGTAGCGTGCGACGAAATCTTTAATAACACGCCCTAAAACGTGGCCGGCATGGGGTAAACCATTTGCAGTTGGAGGCCCTTCATAAAAGACGAAGGTTTCCTTTCCTTCACGATTTGTTACAGATCGTTTGAATGTATCTTGCATTTGCCATTGCTCTTTGACACGATTCTCACGCTGAAGTGCGTTCTCATTCACATCAACTTTTTTCATGTTACTCACTCCTGTTTGGTTTTAAAAAAGAATTTTCCTTTTTCCTGAATTAGAGGGACTCAATCCGGAACCATGAAGCTTCTATCCAGAACTAGAGCACTCAATAAAGCACTAACTTTACAAAACCCCCGTAAAATACAAAAAACTCGCCCCTAAAATAGGGACGAGTTTTACCCGTGTTACCACCCTGATTCCAGAATTCGCTCATTGAGAGCAATATTCTGGCACTCATACGACGTACCATCATACGCGTTCCGCTTAACGGTGGAATTCCGGGAAAACCTAAATCTAGCTTCAGCTTTCCTTCTCGGAGAGGATTTTCAACGGGGTCTGAACATTGGCTCTCAGCGTTTACCAACTCTCTGGGGAACAGAACTCACGTTTACTCGTTCTCGTCTACGAATTTCTAACGATATATGTTACGTCTAAGCATATAGTAAGCTTTTTACCGTGTCAATAGGCATGAGCGGATGTTCAACCTCCGTCTAAAGTCGTACCCGTTTTCCCTCCATGTTCTGAGTACATGGAGAATATCTATCACTACGATAGAGGTAAGGAGGTTGTTCATATTGATTAAAGATTTATATGAAGCTCATTTACCTGTGAGTAATATCAAACAATCCATTGATTTTTACGAAGAATTAGGATTACAGCTAGCATTTGAAGGGGAACGCGTAACATTTTTATGGATTAATAAAGGGAAAAGCTGGCTTGGGTTGTGGGAAGGTGAGTCAGTTGAAACCCCTTACCACCCTTCCATTCGTCATCTAGCCTTTCATGTGGAACTAGCAGATATGAAAAAGGCAAAATCATGGTTAGAGACAAAAGGGATTGAGGTGCGTGAAGCTTTTGGTTTTTCAAAAGATCATCAGCCACTTGTCTTAATGAACGAACCAAATGCTCATGCTGCTATCTACTTTAATGATCCAGATGGTAACTCAATTGAATTGATAACCCCCTTGGTTTACGACATGAATGAAAAAAAGAACATGATGTCTTTACAGCAATGGGAAGAAGAAATCGGTTTTGTGTAGAGTCTAATGCATACGTTCCTAGAAACGTGATATGTTAATAGGAAAAGGGTTTGCAAAGGAGTACGTATGAGACAACAACAGGTGATTAACGCAGATGATTATGGGGATGGTATTCCAATTATATTTATTCACCCACCTGGAATGGGGCGAACCGTATTTTCATATCAGCGCCAACTATCTGCGATGTATCGAATTATCTTACCAGATTTGAGTGGACACGGTGATTCAAAAACACAAACAAAGGACGTCACGATCGATACATATGTTGAAGAACTTAGAGTGCTGTTAGATTCCAAAGGTATCGAAAAGGCAGTGGTATGTGGTTATTCAGCTGGTAGTATGGTGGCACAGCAGTTTGTTATAAAATATCCAAATCGAACACAGGGGTTAATTTTATCCGGAGGCTTTCCAAAAGTGGACACCATGGGGTTAAAGATTGAGTACACCCTTGGAATGAAGTTGCTATTGAAGTCACCTCGTAAATTAATGAATGTTCTTGCAAAAGGACATACAAGTATTAAGGAATTCAAAGAATTGTTAATATCAGAGATGGAGAAAAATGATACAGAAGTGTGGTATAAGTTTTATAATGAATCTCTGCAGTTTGATTGTACAGAGAGATTGCAACAGATTAAGTGTCCGACTCTAATGATGTACGGTAATCGGGCATTTTGGATAAATGCTCACAAAAAGTTTTACCAAAACCTCTCGAACTGTGAATGTTTATATGTAAATGGTGCATTTCATCAGTTACCTACTAAGCATTTTGACGTTTTTAATGCGAATATCCATAACTTTATACAAGATCGAGTTGTGCCTGCTACTTGGTGAAAACACTAAGGGCAGGCTTTTTCTATTCCGTTACATGCATTGATTAACTCTTTTTTTACCATACTAAAGGTTAGAATCGTGAACGGGAGGTTTCTTTGTGGGGTCACAATCGTGGAAAGAGCTATTTAAAAAAGGAAATAAGTCTTCTGCTACTGCTGCAGGGGGGAATCTAATTATAGCTATTGCTAAAACTATAGCAGCTGTTGTTAGTGGCAGTGGGGCAATGCTTGCTACAGCACTTCACTCATATGCCGATACGATTAACCAAGGATTTGTGTATTTCGGAAGTGTGTTAGCTCAAAAAAATCCTACGCCTCGTTTTCCTACCGGATTTGGGCGCGTGATAAATTTATTTGTAATGGTAGCTGTTCTAATCGTAACCGTGCTTGGATATGAATCCGTTAAAGAAGGCTGGCATCTTATTCAACATCCAAAAGAAAGTGGTGCATTTTGGCTGAATATTTCGGTTCTCATATTGAATGTAGTCATTGACGGAGGCATATTGATCAAGGTAATGAAAGAGATTAATAAAGAAGCCCGGGATGAGAGTGTATCTGGCTTTCAAATCATACCTGGAGCAATACGAAACCTTCCAGATGCTACTCCTCCGACCCGCCTAGTTTTCTTTGAGGATGTAGTAGCTGTAACTGGAGCTTTTCTTGCTATCATTGCAGTTATTGTGACGACCTTTACGAACTTTGCCATGCTTGATGGGATTTCTACGTTATTGATTGGAGTGCTGATGCTTGCTGTAGCACTAAGAATTGGTTATGAAAACACCCTTGGTTTAATTGGAGTCTCAGCACCTAAGGATGTAGAAGAAGATGTAGGATATATGATTTTGGAGCATGACCAAGTTGAGGATATTCGCAAGTTACGTGTAGTTAAGGAAGGGAGAGCCTATCATGTAGAGGCAATGTTAGAATTAACACCTGGTCTCTCTCTAGCTGAAGCGGATGATATCAAATTTAAAGTGTGGGATAAACTCTTGAATAGTCCGGATATATCAGATGTAACGCTGGGTATTATTGAATCCAATGAGAAGAAAGATTGGGACCCAGACCAAAAAGAACAAAAAGAAGTTAAAGAGTGGGATAATCCAAAGGAAAATGAAGAGGAAAAGTAGGATGGAAAATGTAAAGAAAACATCGAAAACCCCCGATATTTGTCGGTTTTATTAAGCGTGATTCACGTGAAACATTGTGGATACACGCTTTTTGTATTCGACAAATTTCTGGGGGTGAACTACTTTTTTCGATTTAAATTTGCTTCCTGGTCGTATTCGCTCAATATTCGACTTTTTAGGTCCTCATAGGTTTGTTCATTATTTGTAGTTTGTGCTAACGCTTTAAGCTCATCTAGCAAATATTGCTTGTCTAACTCATAGATGTGTAAGGATTGAAAGCCATATACCGTATTACAAGCAAAATCCCATAATGTTTGGTGATACCGTGTGTCTACGGAATTTGCTAATAAGTTTAACGCTCGAATGATTTCAGTAATGAGTTGAATATTCCCTTCCGCATAGTGACGAATATAGGCATAACCTTTATATAAATAAAACTCGAAGCTCTCTTCTTGCACGATAAAACGAAGTTGTTTCTGATTATCAACTAAATATGGAGGATATGTGAGCAGTTTAGAAATGTGTAAGAGCAATTCAGCGAGTTGATGAATTGAATTACTTACTGTTTTGGGATCATTATTTCCAACAGCTTTAATTGCGATCTCGGAGAGTTTATTAAGTCCATGCTCTAAATCTTGTATTTCTCTTTGTTTTTGCCCGATTTCAATGAAAGAAAGATACTTACTTTCATCAATATCTTTGGTTTCTCCCCAATAAGATAAGATAGGGTTCTGTTCGAGTAGGTAAGAACCAATCCGTGCTTCAAGCTTTAGAACAATATCGTCTTGTCGAGCTTGTTCAATCATTTGCTTATGATCAACGATTTGTACATAACCTGATTCAGGTGCCAATATTTTATGAGCAGTGCCCAATTCTCTCACTTGTTGTTCATGGAAGAGAGCATCATCGGTGCGGTAGGGTTCTAATTCTTCTGTAACAGAATAATCGAGAATTTTCTTTGAGATTGTTTTCATGTTGTAAGTGATATTATGGACTTGCATCCAAGTTGTAGAATGGTTAATAAAATAAATAAACGTGATTCCTGCAGTAAGTGCAAGTAAAACAGTCGTTAATGGAACGGCAAAATACTGTTCTTCATTTTGGCCTGTAATAAAGATAAAAACGAGTACTACATACACAAATGCAAAGTTGAAAATACCTAATACATGTTGTGTGCGTCGATCTGACACAAAATTCATCAACATTCTTGGAGAGAATTGTCCGCTAAAAGTTGTGAGAACAACGAGTATGGAGTTTAAGGTGTACGCAGTAAGTGTTAGTATACCCCCGATTAGTGTAGTCACAAGAAGCCGAGTAACAGAGGCTTTGGACTGAAGGGCAACTGTCACAAAGTCTGGTAGTGGCGTTTTCAAGTCTAATATTAAAGTTAATATAGCTAGTAACACTGATGCAGATATGTACAAAGTTGGCATATACCATAAAGTCAGCTTGAGTTCGTGCTGACGGAGTCTCTTTGACATAGTTATGTATTTTCTTACTCCTGGTGGAATCATTTTCATAAGCATAAGCGGCAACTCCTTTATGGTCAATTCGTATTGTTTTATACCCATATTCATACTAGGGAAAAACCTGGATTTGTTAGTGCCTTTTCATTTAAAGGATCATAAAACTTCGATATACTCTTAATCAGATAAGGAGGCAGTTCTTATGAGATCTCTATTTTTAATAGGTATCGTTGCTCTTATTTTGGGGGTAACGAATCCTTCTGAAGCAGAATATAAGGAATGGTTTACAAACGAAATGAAAGATAGAAGTGATTCTGATTTAATGGATTTTGGTATTGATTTATTCGGTCCTAATTATGTTGAGAAAGAAACTAGTTACACAAATTATATTCTTTTCTCTTTATACAAAACACAACTTCCGGGGCCGACAGAAGTGACAACGGTTGGAATTTTTAATCACTTCTTTTTTGTTTCTAAGTCCCAACAAGAGCAAGAAGCTAAAGCAATAAATCTCAAATAATATAAAAGGATATGAAGGAATATGAAGTGGATTTATAAAAGCTACGAAGAACTAACGACGCAAGAATTACACGATATTATCAAAGCACGTATGGACATTTTTGTAGTGGAACAAAATTGTCCATATCCAGAAGTAGATGGATATGACCCTGAGGCTAATCATTTATGGCTTGAAGATGAGAATGGACAAGTTATAGCTTATTGTCGTTTATTTATGTCTGGAGTAAAATACAATGAAGCTTCTATTGGGCGCATCCTTGTCCTGAAAGAGATGCGTGGAAAAGAATACGGTAAAGAACTTATGACTAAGGCGCTAAGCGTGATTAAAGACCAATTTGGTGAAAAAGCTGTTAAAATTCAAGCTCAAGAATACTTACTTGATTTTTATGGTTCATTTGGATTTGAAGGTGTTACTGAAACTTATTTAGAAGATGGTATTCCTCATGTAGACATGGTTTTGCATTATTAATTTTTAACCAATTTGACTAAATCCCTTTTCTATCGTGCAACCTAAGCGAAAAGAGAAGGAGTGGTCAAATGGGTGAACCTACAGGTAGAAAAGTGTTTATGCGAGTTATGTTTCTTGTCTTTTTCCTTATTATTTTAACTGGCATTGCTTTGTTCATTGCCTACGGTGCATACGGGGATAAACAAACATTAGAGGCTACTATGGTAAACGGTACAACTTGCAAAGTATCATATTATTTCAATGAGCTAACCATATAAATACCATAAAAGAAGCCCGCTTTCCTGAATTCAGGAAGCGGGCAATATATTTTATGAATGAGTAAGGGGAGTTCATTCATGAAAACGATACACTTGTTCATTTTTAACACCTATGCGACTTATTGGTCAGTTGTTTGGGTTAGACTGTTTGCTCCGGCACTTGTATCGAAGAAGTAGTCTCCTGCATCAGAATAGGAATACACTTCCACTGTGTAAGTTCCCGTACTTGAAGGTTGGAAAGAAACCGTTTCTTGACGTTTGGTTCCTTCAGATTTTGCAACAACACTACCAGATCCATCATATACGTACACATCAAAGTCTGGAGAAGAACCATAGAACCAAGAAGAAGACCAATCTGGCATGATCGTTGTAAGAGCTACTGGGTAATCAGTATTTGTTACTTCTAGTTCGTAAACGTCAGAAGCACCAGAACCAGATAAGTTACCATCAGCATAGAAATGGTCAGGCTTAGCAATGTTTGTTCCACTTAAGCCACCTGCGGATTCAACAGCTGCATATCCATCTAATAAACCATGTCCATAATCAATGTCTTTACCAGCAGGACCCCAGTCTTCAGCCGTTCCTGTTAAGTGGCTCTCTAACTGAGCTGGTGTTAGGGATGGATTAGCATCTAATAATAACAGAGCAGTACCAGCTGTAAATGGTGTAGCCATACTTGTACCGCTATGTGCGATGTAGCCATTACCCGTGTTTGCTTCTGGGGCAGTGATGTTATAGCCGGGAGCTACAATGTCTGGCTTAATGCGCTCATCAGCAGTATAACCACGGCTGGAGAAATCAGCTAGGAAATAGCCACCTTCACCTGGGTCAGCAGCTGCACCTACAGTAATGGCTTTTTCAGCTGCACCTGGAGAACCGACTGTGTAAGTTTCTGGCCCAGAGTTTCCTGCAGCAACCATAACGACTAAACCTGCATCAACAGCATTATTTACAGCTTCAGATGTGATGTCCGTTCCATCTGAACTAGCGCTTGAACCTAAGCTCAAGTTTAATACTTCAATTCCATACTTGTCTTTGTTTTGAACAGCCCAATCAACACCAGCAGCGATGTCACTCATGCTACCGCTACCTTGACTGTCTAGCACTTTAATACCTACAAGGCCAGCTTCTGGCGCAACACCTTTATAGGTTGCATTCGCTTCGCCTTCACCTGCTGCAATTCCTGCAACGTGTGTACCGTGACCTTGGTCGTCATAAGGGTTCACTTGTCCATTTACATAGTCTTTCCATCCAAGTACTTTCCCTTCATCTAGGTCCGTGTGAGAAGCATCGATACCTGTATCGATAACCGCTACAACGTAATCATCTTTAGAGTAGGAATCTGGGTTTCCATCACCATCTCCAGATAATCCGAAGTCACCTCGAGCTTTTTCAGTTCCAAACCAATGATTTGCAGTTCCATTACGCATTTGAACTTCAACGTCTAG
The DNA here is from genome assembly GCF_000425225.1 of Pontibacillus marinus BH030004 = DSM 16465. Lineage (GTDB taxonomy): Bacteria > Bacillota > Bacilli > Bacillales > BH030062 > Pontibacillus > Pontibacillus marinus. The sequence continues at coordinate 50,537 of NZ_AULJ01000034.1, forward strand.
CTCGACCTGTTTAACAAAAGAGATATTTTTCATTTTCTCGATTTGCTTTTTATTTAATGTTGCAGCAACTCCCTTTACAACACTATACGTATGTTTTGTAGAATACTTACCAACCTGGTTCTTCAACTTTTTGTCTAGTGCCTTTGAAGATTTACCTGGCATGTTAGATGTATCAAACTGAATGATAACTGGGAGCTTTTCGTTTTGTTGCATCTCCTTCAGCTTTTGTTCAAGATTATCGTACAGCTTGTTTTGGTCTTTATCCACCATTGCTGCAGGAGCCTCTTTCGCCTGCTTAGGATCATTCTTGTTGGCATCGTGTTGTCCAATCGAATCTGCACTCGCTAGTGTTGGTGTTAACGCTAGTGATGTTACTAGAAAAGCCGACAACCATTTGTTCTTGTTCATAATATTTCTCCCTCCCATGTTTTGAACAATTCAATTGTTTGAATGTTCTTAACGTCACTATATCAGGGAATATGCATGATTCGCTTTGAGAAAAGCATCTTACGAAAAGGCTGCCAATAAGAGGTTTGAGAGGTTGTTTGCGAAAAGGGGGAGAAAAGAATGGACAATTTGTATGTAAGGTAATATCAAAGAATCATATTATAGTTGTCTATAAACCTTGATATATAGGGGGGAAAGGGAGGGTATAAAAGAGTGATGAAAGATTTAGGGAGGAAAAGGAAACTAAATATCAATGGTTTAAAGGGATGAACCAAAGAGCACTTGAGAAAATCTATTTAATCGTTAATTTTGAATATCCCTTCTTTAATGCGAATGAAAAATAATGGACATGTTATAATGAGGTTGAGTAGTGGGAATTGAATAGTGAAGGCTTACTGAAAGGAGCCGAGGGTATGTTAAAACTCAAACGAAGGTTAAAGTTTCTGTTGCAGTTAAAAAAATCCGGACCATTTTTACTTGATTTCTTTCGCTCTCAGGAAGTAGAAAATTCAAAAAAAATTCTTTCAGTGTTACTGTTTGTAGGCTATTTCTTACTCCCAATTGATATCATCCCTGATCCCCTTCTTTTCTTAGGGTTTGTGGATGATGCAGCTGTACTTGCTTTTGTACTTGAGCGAATTGTGAAAATGGCACCTGAGTCTTTAAAACGAAAATATGGATTATTAGATGATAAAGCTTGGAGTCGTTAATCTCCAAGCTTTTTTCTATTATAGCAACTGATTCAAAAGTGTAACGCAAAAGTAAATTGGGAATTGGACTGTAGTATATAAAGGAGGTTTAAATATGAGCAAACTTCGTGCCGTAGTATTAAATGCTTCTTTAAAGACAGGAGAAGAACAATCAAATACAAGAGCTTTAATAGATGATGTCGTAAATATTATGGATAAGCATGATACTGAAACAGAGGTCATAAGGTTAGCTGATTATCATATTTCATATGGTATAGCAGAAGATATGGGAGAGGGAGATGAGTGGCCTCACATTTATGAAAAAGTGAAACAAGCTGATATCGTAATTATTGGAACTCCTATATGGCTTGGTGAAAAAAGTAGTTTGGCTACTCTTGCAATAGAGCGTCTATATGGGAGTAGTGGTGAAACAAATGCTAATGGTCAAGCTATTTACTATAACAAGGTTGCTGGCGTGGCCATTACTGGTAATGAGGATGGTGCAAAAAAAGCAGCAAGCTCTATTCTCTATGGACTTTCACATATTGGATTTACGATTCCGCCAAATGTAGATGCTTATTGGGTAGGAGAAGCTGGCCCAGGCCCCTCTTATATTGAAGCAGAAGGATATAAAAATGAATTTACAAGAGGTCATATAGACATGTTAGCGTATAACCTTGTTCATTTTGCTCGTATCTTGAAGGATCACCCTATCCCCGCAGAAGGAAATACGATGTAATCATGAATCCTCGCTTCCTATTAGATTTTGGAAGCGAGGATTTTTTCACTGTGTAATTTTTTCTTTAAATTGAATGAGCTTATCAGTCGTTTCTGGAATTAGTTTATTTAAAGTGCTAACATTCGGGGATTTCTTTTTAGATTCTGCAATCAAAGGATACAGACTGTCCTCAATGTTTTTATAATCTTTCGGGTACGTTTCTTCAACTCTTTCTTCAATTAGATCCCAATTTTCATCTAACTTCTTACCAAGTTGATTTAATTTCTCTGTGTTTTTAGGGTCTAATTTGATGGCACCTTTCATTTCTTCAATCGTTGCTGCAACGATGTCTACACCTTCTGTGAGTGTAACCTCCTCGTTGTTTTCTTGTGCTACCACATTTCCACTTCCTTCATTTACCTGAGCTGCTTGTGCAGTAAATAAACCAATTCCTACTACAAATAATGGAATGATTAAATAGATAGGTTTCATAACCTTCATCTCCTTTCGGTATTATCGCTGTTTACTTTTTCCTCTAATGGCGTATTTTATTCGAGCCTATTCATAAGAAGGATTTTTATCAGTTTTTTAGAATTAATATGGATATAAAACTTTAGGAGGGGTCTGGCTTGCAAGGTGTACGATCGATTTTAAAAGAGATGCCATCGTTTCAGAATATTAAGGAAGCTTCGTACATTGATAAGGGGTTTTCACATGATGAAAAATGGATCATTAAAACAGATGAAGGCTCCCGATTGTTTATTAAAATTTGTGATGAAAAAGTAGAAGAACACAAAGGTGAAGAGTTTCATTATATGCGCCATTTATATGAGAAAGGCATCCCCTTGCCTGAGCCAAAGCAGTTCGAGAGGTTACCCCACCACAAGAAATGTGTACAGGTCTTTGACTATGTAACAGGTCATGATGCAGAAGTTGCTCTTCCGCTATTACATGAAACTACCCAATATGAAGTGGGTGTTCATGCAGGGAAAGTGTTGAGAGATATCCATCAATTACAAAAGGAAAATCCTAGCGGAACTTGGGAAGAGTACCGTTGGGCGAAATATGAAAGGTATGCTAACGCCTTAAAGGAAATGAAAGGTGATATTCCACATACATTCAGCATGGACGCTATAACAACATTCATACAAGAGCATAAACATTTGTTAAAAAATCGACCGGTGGTGTTCATGCATGATGATTATCATCCTGGAAATTTGATGCTAGAAGACGGTCAGTTTAAGGCAGTTATTGATTTTGATCGTTTTGAGTGGGGAGATCCTTATCATGATTTTTATAAAATGGCACTTTTCACAAGAAACTTGAGTATTCCTTTTGCAATTGGGCAACTCCACGGTTACTTTGATGGGGAACCACCGATGGAATTCTGGCATCTGTATGCAGTTTATGTTGCGATGATTTTTAATTCAGATATCGTGTGGTCCATGCGCGTTGGAGGAAGTCAACCTGAGCAATCGCATAAAAGGTTAACTCAAATGTTAGAGGATCATGAAGGCTTTACACGCTATATTCCAACATGGTATGAAAACTCGTTTTAAGGAGGAGATATTCATGCGGATATTAATTTTAGGCGGTACTGTGTTTCTAGGACGTCATCTAGTCGAAGCGGCACTAGAGCGAGGGCATGAGGTAACACTATTTAATAGAGGGAAAACAAATCAAGATCTCTTCTCAGATGTTGAGAAATTAACTGGAGATCGAGCGAGTAATCTTGAAAGTCTGAAGGGCCGGGAATGGGATGTGGTGATTGACCCATCAGGATATCTTCCTGGAGTGGTTGCAGAAACAGCCTCATTATTAAAAGATGCTGTTGAGCGCTATATTTTCATTTCTTCCATTTCTGTATACCGTGATTTTCAAGAGCAGTATGTTGATGAAGGCTATCCTGTAGGTGAACTGGAAGATGAATCAGTAACAGAAATTAATGGCGAAACATATGGACCTTTAAAAGCATTATGTGAGAAGACAGTCGAGGACATCATGCCAGGTCAGACGTTGTCTATTCGGCCCGGTTTAATTGTTGGTCCTCATGACCCAAGCGATCGGTTTACATACTGGGTAGAGCGCTTTTCACGTGGTGGCGAGGTTCTTGTTCCAGGTGAAAAAGACCGACCTGTCCAGTGGATTGATGTACGTGACCTCTCACAGTGGATCATTCAAATGGCTGAACAAAAAGAGACGGGTGTTTATAACGCTACAGGTTATGATAAAGAAATGACAATGGGGGAGTTTGTAGAAGTTTTAGGTCAGAATCATGAAGAGGCAAAGCCGGTTTGGGTCGGTGATGCTTGCCTTCTAAAGCATGCTATTAGTCCTTTCACGGAGTTACCTATGTGGATCCCAGTAACAGATCAGCACCCTCACGGATTTATTTTAGCTAGCAACCAGAAAGCGCTTGATAAAGGTCTGAGCTTTCGTCCGCTTTCAGAGACCATTAAAGATACACTAGCTTGGTATCAAACGCGGCTAGACCCCGAGCTTAAAAATGGTTTAGATGCTGAGAAAGAAGCTCTTGTTTTGAAGGATTGTACTTCAACATGATAAAAGCTGTTATTTTTGATTTTGATGGTCTCATTGTGGACACAGAGTCAATCTGGTTTGATGTTTTTCAAGAGATCTTACAAGAATATGGAGTAGACCTATCATTAGAAACTTTTTCAAAGTGTGTAGGATCAACGGATGATGCATTATATGAACATATGGAGATTCATGCAACGAAACCGTTTGATCGTATGGAGATTGATAGAGAAGCTGAAAAACGATATCAAGACTTCGTAGAGGAATTAGTGTTGCGTAATGGTGTGTTAGATTATTTGAAAGAAGCAAAACGGTTAGGAATTCATATTGGGTTAGCATCGAGCTCAGGTATGGATTGGGTAAAGCGTTATTTAACACGTTTTGGGATTTTAAGTTATTTTGATGTGATGTGGACTGGAGATCAAGTTAGTGAAGTGAAGCCAGACCCAGAGCTATATGAGAGAACGATTGATTCTCTTCAGCTACAACCTGAAGAAGCGGTAGTATTTGAGGATTCAGGAAATGGATTATTGGCAGCACGCCGAGCAGGTATCCCTTGTGTTGTTGTACCCAATCGTGTGACCAGGCAGATTTCGTTTGAAGGATACGCTCTGAAACTTTCTTCTATGGAGGAAAAATCATTGAGAGAAGTGCTAGCATATTTGAATAACTAATTAGATTGATGAAGGTCGAGCTATGCTCGACCTTTTATATGGGATCCTCTTCCTGTAAAACAATTATCTTTATACATATTTCCTTTAATCAAGGAGACCATGAATGTAATTCCATCGTTTGACGAACTTGGCTATATACATATAAAATGGTTTCAGTAAGAAAAATTGCACGTATGCAAAAATGGCTCATAGGTAGATCGAGGTGAGATAGATGTACGAAATGTTTACTTCGCTAGACCCAGTTATGCAAGCCTTTATCGGTACCCTATTTACATGGGGAATGACCGCGTTGGGCGCTGGACTAGTATTTTTCACAAAAGGAACAAATCAAAAATTTATGGATAGCACGTTAGCTTTTGCTGGTGGTGTTATGATAGCTGCCAGCTATTGGTCTCTGCTTGCCCCTGCAATTGAAATGGCGGGAGAACGGTCAGGGCCATCTTGGCTACCTGCTACAGTAGGGTTTTTACTAGGTGGCGCATTTTTAATGCTTGTTGACCGTCTTGCGCCTTTATTATATAACAGCCAGTATATGAATGATATTAAGGATAACAAGGCAAAGCGCAGAACAACGCTGCTTATCTTTTCGATTACGTTACACAACATCCCGGAAGGTCTTGCCATTGGTGTTGCATTTGGTGCTTTAGCATCAGGAGCCACTGAAGCGGCATTAGCAAGTGCAGTGGCTTTGGCTCTGGGTATTGGTATTCAAAACTTTCCTGAAGGTTTGGCTGTTTCAATGCCGTTACATCGTGACGGAATGTCAAAAGGAAAAAGCTTTTTCTTCGGTCAATTCTCCGGGATGGTTGAACCAATATCAGCAGTGATTGGCGCATTAGCTGTTATTATGATTAAACCAATTCTTCCTTACGCACTTGCATTTGCTGCAGGCGCTATGATTTTTGTAGTGGCTAAAGAGATCATTCCTGGTTCACAGGAAAAAGGGAATGCTGAACTAGCATCTATCAGCTTGATGATCGGTTTTGCTGTTATGATGACCTTAGATGTAGCATTAGGATAAAATAAAAAAGGTAGATGTCTGCGGAAGCAGGCATCTATCTTTTTTGGTTAATATTACAAATTTTCTTGTTCCGATGTCTCGTTTAGGAGTGAAATGAAGGGGAAAACTGAGAGGAAACTTACAAAAAGGGGAAAGCCGGATGAAATTTTCTTGGAAAGATTCTTTATTTTGGATACGAATAAGAGATAGCTATTGGTTTATGCCAAGTATTTATAGTATATTTTCCATAATAGCAGTCGCAATTACGACGATGGTTGACGTATATTATATTCAAGAAGTAAAACGTTACATACCTGAATTGTTTTTAACAACTCGTAGTACGGCTATGTCACTTTATTCTGCATTGATTACATCTATTTTAACGATGACAACGATTAGTTTTTCGTCTATTATGGTTGTGTTAACCACCTATTCACAGCAATTTTCACCAAGGACACTTCAGGATTTTATGACAGACCAAGTGACTCAAAATGTCTTAGGTGTGTATGTGTTTGGGTTTATCTTTGCGCTACTTAATCTTGTTCTATTAACAGAAAGCAAGACGAAAGTTTTAATTAGCCCGTTTTTTACTGTTATTGTAGCTATCATAACGCTCGGTTTTTTCGTTGTATTTATTCATCACTCATCTCGTTGGGTACAGGTGAATAACTTGATAGGGAAGATACAAGATGAAACCTATAGAGTAATAGGGAAGAAGTTCTCTGAAAAGTCTTATGGCGTTTATGAACAGTGGGATGAAAACGAGGTGAAAAGGATAAAGAACAAAGAACGCCAAATTGTAAAAGTTCAACAATCTGGTTATATTCAACATGTTCAATTTAAGTCATTGATTCAATGGGCGATGGATCAAGACGTGGTTATAGATATCCACTTTCAGGTTGGGGATTACGTAGAAGCTGGTACTCCATTGTTATCATATTACGCCGATAAGAATAAAGATGAAGTTAATGAAAGTTCGTTTCGGAAGTATATTATGATCGGTAAAGAGCGAACAAATCTTCAGGACATTGAATTTGCGATACAGAAGTTGGTTGAAATTGCATTAAGAGCGATTTCACCTGGGATTAATGATCCTCATACTGCAATTAATTGTATTAACCGTATTGGTTCATTACTAGCTGAGTTAGGTCAGGAATATAAAGCTTATCGCTATTATTCAGACCAAGAGGATGAACTTCGCGTTATTTTAGAACCGAAACAATATTTTGAATACCTATATAAAAGCTTCTACCAAATTCGATTATATGGAAAGAATGATGTTTCCGTAATGAATGGTGTCTTAGAGGCCCTTTATAAAATCGCTAAAGTTAATGATGAGAAAGTGCGAGAAGTCATTTGGGATTTTACTTTATATATGATCAAGGCTATTGAAGATGAACAGTATTATTCCTATGATTATGAATTAATTAAACGAATGGCAGATCAGATTGCAGAGGTTTGTGAAAAGGATCCAGATCAAATTCCTCTTACGAATCATACGGAGAGAGGCCGAGTGAATAAGGAGAGCTTATAAAATGGAGTGGAAAAATATATACCGCGGTATGCTTATGGGAACAAGTGACTTGGTTCCAGGTGTAAGCGGTGGAACAATCGCGGTTATTTTAGGTATTTATGATCGACTAATTGAAGCAGTAAATGGGGTGTTTAGTCGAGAATGGAAAAAACATATTGGTTTTTTCATCCCTTTAATTATCGGAATAGGAGCAGCTATCCTACTGTTAAGTCAGGGAATTCATTGGCTACTGAACAATTATAAAACGCCTACATTATTTTTCTTTCTTGGATTAATTATTGGAGTTATTCCATTTTTGTTTAAGCAAGCAGGCTATAAAGAGAACTTTAAGGGGGATCATTATGGCTATATGATCGTGAGCGGTGCTTTAGTAGCTTCGTTGGCTGTTTTCAATCAAGGGGATCCAGAAGCTTGGGGTTCATCCCTTTCTACCTTACAAATGGTGTTGCTATTCTTATCAGGATGGCTAGCGAGTATGGCCATGATCCTTCCGGGGATTAGCGGTTCTTTACTCTTATTGCTCGTTGGCGTGTACCCAACGGTTATCCAAGCGGTAAAGGAACTGCAAATTGGTCGTGTTTTTGTTTTTGGATTAGGTGTCTTGGTTGGTTTAATGATTACGAGTAAGGCTATTCAATGGGTGTTTAAAAGGTATCCATCACACACATATGCGATTATTATTGGACTAGTTTTTGGATCCATAATTGTACTCTATCCAGGGATACCGTCATTAATGTTTCTTAGTGTGATAGCTTTTGTAGGTGGATTATTTGCGGCTTATTTATTAGGGAAAGTTGAACACACATAAAACCAGTACTCATTTTGAGTACTGGTTTTTTTATAATTAAATTAGTAACGGAAAGCTGTTGCGCCAACAATGATTAGCAAGATGAAGAGTACAACGATTAGCACAAAGCTTCCATATCCGCCACCATAGCCTCCGCCATAGCAGCATCCGTATCCACCATATCCGTACATACTCATTTCCCCCCTTTCAAAAGAAACTCTTTTATATCAGGGTAGCTCTTGCTACATGAAACCGATCGATAAGTGTGGGGTAACTTAGTATCCGCCGTATCCTCCACCGAACATAGATGCTCCTACAATAATTAGCAAAATGAACAACACAACAATTAGCGCGAATCCGCCACCGTAACCGTGACTCATCTAAACCCCTCCTTTTCTTTGACTTCACTTATAATGTATGTAGATGTCCCTATTTTGGGTGGGCGATTCCGCATTTATCTTAAAAATGGGCGGGTGTCTTAAAGTGACAAGAATAGAGAACAAAAAAGCTGTCTCTATTGTTAGAGACAGCTTGTAAATAAAGACTTGTTATGCTTTTTCCCAATTTGCTATTAGTTCTACATCTGCTGCAGCGAGTGTTGTGTAAACAGGGCAACGTTCATCTGTGATTCGTTGGAGTTCTTGAACTCGCTCTCGAGATTCACTTGTGTTCACTGTTGCATGAATTTCAACGGTTTGAAAATAAGGACGAATCCCTTCTGTGCCCATAAGACCTCGTGGGTCAAGAGAGCCTTTGATATCGAATGAAATATCTTGTAAGTCAAAATCGATCTCTTTTGCTACCATATTTGCAATAACTGTTTCGCAACCAGCTAATGATCCTAACAGAGTGGATAAGGGGTCTGCACCTTGATCAGTACCTCCCATTGATGCTGGCTCGTCTATAGTGATGGAGTGCTTACCTGCTTCAATGCTCGTTTTCATACCATTTGAATTAGAAGTGATTTGAAATGTTTGTTCAGCCATAGTGTATTGCCTCCTTTTACTTTGATACTCTTTCATTGTAGTATCATGTAGTAAGAAATGATGTAATCTAAATTACATCATTGATTCAAATTAAGTTCTCAAGATGATTTTTAGCTTTAAAACATTTGCAGCATCCATCGATTGTGTAAAGCATTTTCATTCGAGAATCCCCCCTTAATTTGATGAAAAATGTTAGAGGTGAAGTTAGTGGATAAATTATTAATGCTCTCCCAGATTAGTCTGTTTGATGAGCTTCCTAAAGAAGAACTAATGGTGATTGATGAGATGAGTGAAATGAAACCCCTTAAAAAAGGAACTACAATCCTATCTCCAGAAAATCCAATACAAGCTTTGTTCTTGTTAAAACAGGGACAAGTTAGACTGTACAGAATGAATAGTGAAGGAAGACAGTTTACTGTTGATATACTTGTAGATGGGAATATCTTTGGTGAAACCACTTCAATATCTTTAACGGATGATAAAATATACGCTGAAGCAATGGTAGATACATATGTATGTATATTAAGTCATGAGGACTTTGAATTCTTTATTGAAAAGAATCCTAAAATTGCTTTGAAACTTATAGACATTTTATCCACACGCCTAAAAGAAGTATATAAAATTAGTGAAAAGCTGGCATTAAGTGACGTGAAAAATCGGCTTCTTTATTTACTACTTATGCTTAGTGAAAAAACAGGGCGTCGCAAGGAAGATTGGCAAACTGTCGAGATGCGTCTGACGCATCAAGACTTAGCAAATATGATTGGTTCTACCCGTGAAACAACAAGTGCGATTATTAGCCAGCTCAAGAAAGAAGGCTATTTGAAAAAAGGTAAATGGTTTTCAGTTCACGCAGAGAAAGTAAAGGAACTTTTGGGTGTGTAAGGAGGAATCTCCATCGCACCCAAAAGGAAGAGCTCCAACTACCTAAACCAACGTATAAATGTTTTTGTTAGCTTCGGTACAACTCCAGAAAAGAGTTTATTTCGCCAGTATTGATTACTTGCTTGTTCTATTGCCGCTGTGTGATTAGGATAAGGGTAAATCATCGTAGAGAGATCGCCAACTTTCATTCCTTTGTTTACGGCTAGAATGAGAACCTGCATCCAGTCTCCAACACCTTTACCAATGGCATGGGCACCAACAATATGGCCTTTAGTCGTTGTGATGATTTTCAAGAAACCTTCTGAAGCATGATCTGCTACATAACGGTCTACTTCATCTAAATTCGTTTGATAAATCATGACATCGCCGTGCTCGTTTTGAGCTTCCTCTTGTGTTAATCCCAAGTGAAATACTTCCGGTGATAGATACGTATTCCATGGGATATTTTCGTAGGAAACACTTCGGCGTAGTCCAAATACAGCATTTTGTACAACAGTTTTCCCTTCATGACCTGCGATATGAGTGAAAGGGTAAGAGCCATTCACGTCACCCACAGCAAAAATGTGACTTACTGATGTGCGCATGGTGTCATCTACCTTAATAAAACCCCTTTTATCCATACTCACCCCTGCTTGTTCCAATTGAAGAGTGTCCGTATTGGGAGTACGTCCTGTAGCTAGGAAAATTTGATCGGTTTCAACCACATGAGAATTATTTCCCACGGAATAGTGGACGTAATTTTGTCCCTCATCTCGTGACGTTTTTTCTACTTTCGCATGAGTGATAATTTTCATTTCCCTTTCAAGAATCTCCTGTGCTTTTTTTCGCACATCTTGATCTTCCTTACCAAGTATAGCTGGACCGGCTTCTAATACAGTAACTTCAGAACCTAGTCTTGCAAATGCTTGAGCAAGTTCCAAGCCGATAGGGCCACCACCAATGAATACAAGTTTTTTAGGAAGTTCATCTAAATCGAAAACTGTTTCGTTTGTAATGTATCCCGTCTGGTCTAGTCCTTGGATCGGAGGAACGTTTGGTCTTGATCCAGTAGAAACGACAATTCGTTTTCCATACAAACGGTCACCGCCAACTAACTCAACTTCATGTTCGTTTTGGAAAGAGGCTCCCCCTATGAAAACATCAATCCCAAGGTCCCTAAAACGATCAATACTATCATGCTCTTGGATGTGGGAAATGGATTGTTTTATTCGTTCATTAATAGCTTTCATATCAACAACCCCTGAAGTATGAACACCATAAGCACTTACATTCCGTGCTTGATACACCTCATTCGCAACCTCAATCAATGCTTTTGAAGGCACACAGCCATAATGAAGACAATCCCCACCAAGGTCTTCGCGCTTATCAATAAGGGCAGTCTTGGCACCAAGGGATGCGGCTCCAGCAGCAACTGTTAATCCTCCAGCACCACCACCGACGATAATCAAATCATAGTTTTTCATTAGATCGTCTCCTCTCTAAGATAAAATGCGTTTTGCCTCAAAAAAACGTTGCATTCCCGTAAATAATTCAACTGTAAAAAAAGCTAATGTGGACCACCATAAAAGAGATGGGAACAGCATCATAATGCTAAAAAGTATAAAACCTTCTGATCGCTCGGCTAATCCAGCCTGATAATAAAACGATTTAATCCCTTGCTTTTCCGATACAGCACCTACTGTTAAAAAGATCGTCATTGAAAAGATAATCGAGACACTTAATAACAATAACGGCCACAAAACATCAGGGTGTACAAAAGCTATAGCTAAAATAATAGCGATTTCTACTACCCGATCAAAAGTGATATCCATTACTGTTCCAAAAGGGGAGGGGGTTGTCAGGCGAGCCATCGTGCCATCGACAGCATCAAGAAAGCCAGATATCCATAGAACAATAACAGCTATAATCGGTAGCTTTAAGATATAAAAGCCTCCAGCTGATATTCCGACTAAGAAGGCAATAAATGTTACCTGATTTGGCGTCAGTCCTTTATCTACGAGCCACTTTCCGGTTCTTTCTATTGAGGGTTGTACATATTTTCTAGCGTGTGTGTCTAGCACTTTTATCGACTCCTTATCATTCCGAGAGTCCAAGCCATTTTTTCACTTGGTTACGAAATAGGTAGGTTAAGCTAAGAAGAGTTACAAATATAATGATAGCTACGATTATCATGCTCATATCTCCCGATTCGATGCTTGAGCCAAGGAAGCTGTATGCGAATGTCCCTGGGATAATGCCGATTGTCGCCATCATATAGGAACGAAACCTGACCCGAGCAATTCCAGATATATAACTTAGAACATCAAAGCCTACTAAAGGAATTAATCGCAAAATGAGTACATATAGGAAACCTCTTTCTTGTACTTTTTCATATACTTGATCCGCCCATTTAAAGCTATGAAACTTTAATATCGAATCACCAAAATAACGAGCCATCACATATCCAGTAGCTGCAGCTCCAGTAGCCCCAATTAAAATATAGAAAAAACCAGGAAAGACGCCGTAAGCAATTCCTGCAGCCAACGAGAGGATAGAGGTAGGGAAAAAAACAAAAGGCCCAATAGCATAGATAATAAAAAAGATGAACGGAGACCACCAACCAAAGGATAAGATGAAGTTTTTAATGTTTGATGGTGTAATGTCGAATTCAAACCGAACGATATAGGCTAATGTTAAAAATAAGAGTAAAACTATGATCGGCTTAAGCCATTTTCTGAGGTGTTTCATACACTCATTCCTTTGATTTGAGGTTCGTAAACGAATTGACGCGTTCAGGGTATGCTGTTACGTAAACATTGTCCCCAGTCTTGAGCTCCAATGCACTAGCCACCGTTACATTCCTTTCTAAGGAGGGAAGGGACATCTGATAAAATCGATTCCCATGATAAAATATGCTGTTTTTCACAATACCTTCCCAGCAATACTGACTGGTGTTTGGGTCTTGGGTGGTCACAATTAGCGACTGAACAGGAACGTAATGGTGTTCATCTATAACCATATGATCTCCAAAAAACTCTGCTACAAATGGTGTGGATGGAAACTGATATACTTCATCAGGCTCTCCAATTTGTTGGAAACCTCCATGAAAGATTCCAACCCGATCTCCCATATACATAGCTTCTTCACGGTCATGTGTAATAAATAGAGCTGTTATCTGCTTTTCTTTTAACAAATCTCTTACCCAAGTTCGCATTTCTATACGCAATTGCACATCCAAACTACTGAATGGTTCATCGAGTAAAAGAAGCTTGGGCTGAATAGCTAACGACCGAGCTAACGAAATGCGCTGTTGTTGTCCACCAGACATTTCATGAGGATAGGATCTTTCATATCCTTTTAATCCTACTTGTTGTATAAGCTCTCTCGCTTTTGGGTGACGTTCTTTCTTTTTAATGTTTTGAAAAGCTAGTCCATATGCGACATTTTCTAGAATAGTCATGTGAGGAAATAGCAAAGGTTGTTGAAAAACTAAGCTAATAGGCCGCTTATTGGTTTCCGTGCCTGTCAGATCTTTTTCATTTATGAGTAAACGTCCCTCCGTAAAAGGTTCAAGTCCAGCCAAACAGCGCAATAATGTGGTTTTACCACTTCCTGAAGGGCCGACTATACTCATGATTTCTCCTTTTTCTAGAGAGAGGTCAAGATTTTGAAAAACAGGATCGCTTTGAAAGAATTTTGATACTTGATGGAGTTGAATGCAAGGTGTTGTCATGAGCGAGTCCTCCAAGGCTTTTGGTAAGGTAATAAGAGAAACAATAATTCTATTAGGATATAAAAAAGAAATGGTAGCAAGGCAAACCAAATCGAAAAGGCAGCGAGCACGGTGCTATTCGCTGAGTTTAAAAAGGGAAAGAAAACCAATGCTAATGTCACGACATTCCCGCCACCAATGATAGCTGTTATGACATACTGACTAAGACTAATCACAAAAGTTAGAAAAATCGTACTCCGAATTGCAGGTTTCAATAAAGGAAGGTCAATTGATAAAAAACGTTGCCAAGGGTCTGGGCCTAAAACGTAAGCCTGTTCTAAAATGGCTGTTCCTAAAGAGGTATAACCATTCCTCAATATTTTTACGGCGTAAGGAATAGTAGGAACTAGGTGAATCAGTACCACTCCAACCCACGTATCCGCTATGCCCAGGCGAATCATAGCGATATGAACCCCAATTGTGATAGCAAGCAAAGGGATAATAATAGGAAAAAGGATAAGTGCTTCTAACAATGACTTTCCCTTAAAATCGTAAAATGCTAATGCATATCCAGCCGTTAGACCAACGATTAAGTTGAGTATAACCACGATAGCTCCAATTCCGAGCGATACGAAAGTAGCTTGTATAAGTTGATTTTCTGAAAAAAGCGTGACCCAACCCTGCATTGTGAAATGGGCATGTAGGTGAGTTTCGTACCGCATTGGTAAGGTGAAACTCTTATATAATAAGAACAGTACAGGGAAGAGGAATAGGATCGATATATAGACCCAGAACTGAATTTGTTTGTGTCGTAGTGTTTTCATCATCTTATCGTTTTCCTTTCGTTAACAACCAACGCTTGCGATTTGTGATAGCATACAGTCCCCAGGACACAATACCAATCAGTATGCTCGTGGAAATCATCGCTGCAAAAGCTAAAGGACGCTCACTCCAATCCCCAGCATAAAACCAATCGTACGTTAAGATTGAAATCATCTCAGGAAATGTAGCCCCAAGTAAATAAGGCACTTCATAAGCACTTAATATAAAAGCAAATAGAATAACTCCTGATTCAAGCAAAATAGGAGAAACCCATGGCCACTCAGCATCTTTAAAAGCTGCCCAGCGACCTCCACCAAGTGTCCGCACCAAGTCTTTATACTGATGATTTTTTTGTACATAAACAGGTAACAGCATTAAGACTACGAAAGGAACTTCTTTTCCGATATAAGTGAGGATCATCCCAATCCCATTTTGATCATTGGTTAGGATAGGGAAGGACTCACGACTTTCGATAATTCCTAGATGGTGGAACATATATGAAAACAAACCACTTTGTTCAAAGAGTAATAAAACGATATATCCCCAAACAAAATGGGGGAATAACATCGGTAGCCATACGCTTAACTTTCCGGGCAATCGATTAATCACAGGGTAAAAAGTTCGTGTGAGTAAAAGGCCTATCACTAATGAAACCCCCGTAGCAATAAAGGTGATACGTAGGCTGTAAAATAAAGAGGACCAAAATGTCTCCTTTTGAAATAACTCTTGATAAGTTTGAAGAGATAGACTTCCCTGATGGATTAAACTACTCCATAGAGCTGAAAATAGCCCGTAAGCAGGTAATAATAAAAACAGGAATACCGGGAGTAAGAGGAGCCAAATCTTAGTCGTTCCGGATGACTTCATTTTTCCAATTCTCCTTTAACCACTCTACATAGGCAGAATCAGCCTCAGGTAAAAAGCTTTCCTCTAGTTTTTTACCTGGTAAGACGGTCTTACCACGATCAAGAGATTGGAATTTTTCTTGATCCTCGGCTGATAATTTATCGATACTAATGGGCGTATTGTCCCCCCAATAAGTAGGGTTGAGCTTTTTCAGTTGTGCATTTGGTGATAATAAGAAGTTGATGGCTGTCAAGGCACCTTCCTTGTTTGGGCTGTTGTATGGAATTGCAAGGAAGTGCGTGTTTCCGATTGATCCCGACTCCATAACGAAAGAGCGAGTTGACTCAGGAAAAACGCCATCTTCAATCATGTGCTCAGCTCTAGCTTCGTTATACCCCATGGTCATCCATACGTCTCCATTGCTATATAAGCGATCGAGTTCGGATAACGTAGAAGGATAATGCTTTCCCTCACGCCATAAATGAGGTTCGATTTCATTTAGATAGGACCACATTTCTTGAGAATGTTTTGTGGCATGTTGTTTAGAAAAAGGTTCTTCAATAATGCTTTCAGGACTGTCAGCGGATTGATAGAGTAAGTGCCTTAAAAATGCGTTTCCTGAAAAATCATCAGGGTTGGGGTAAGTGAACTTCCCAGGGTTGTCTTTCACCCAGGCTTTTAGTTCCTCAAATGATTTAGGAGGCTCTTCGATTTTGTTGCTATTGTATTGAAAAACGAACTGTACCTTACCCCAAGGTGCTTCATAACCATCCACAGCTGTTCCGAAGTCATATTGAAAAGCTAAACTTTCTTGGTCGTAGTATTTTTTGAAATTGGGGAGTTGATCACGAAATGGACGATAAAGTAACTCGTTGTTCTTTGCGTTTTTAAAATTTTCACCATTGATCCATATAACATCAATCGTTCCTTCTTGTTTACCGGCTCTTTTTTCTGAATGGAGTTTTTGTAATATATTTTGCGTATCCATAGGCGTTCTATTTAAAGTAATGTTGTATTGTTCTTTTAGCTTAGGAGCGACCCATTCATCAATATAGCGGTTAATCCCTTCATCTCCACCCCACATGTGAATGTTTACCGTAGTAGAGTCTGCTTTTTGAGTGATGTCAGACCAAGATGTATGTTGAAAATCAATAGATTGAGTGTTTGGATTATTACTTTGACCACATGCGGTTAACAAAAGTATGATTAGCATAAATAAAGAATACTTTTTCATATAAAGCCCTCCTAATGACTTCATTATACAAGTACTGAAGTGATTTATAATGTAATCCAACTTACACAATGTGTTTTCGTTCCATGTTATGATATGTTTAAATATAGTAAGGTAAGACTTAAGAGGAGGCTAGGACCATGGAAATGATTCATGATACAGCAACGTTTCAAAACACAATTAACAGCGAAAAACCTGTTATGATAAAGTTCTCAGCAAACTGGTGCCCGGACTGTAAGCGTATGGATATGTTCATCGGGGATATCTTAGAAGAATACAGTGGTTATCAGTGGTTCGAAGTTAACCGTGATGAACTTCCTGAAATCGCACAAGAGTATGATGTAATGGGAATCCCAAGTATCCTAATCTTCCAAAACGGTGCAAAGATTGCTCATTTACACAGTGCAAACGCGAAAACACCTGAAGAAGTACAAGAATTTTTAGTTACATCCCTATAAAATGATGAAAAAAATGCGTGCTCCCAATAGAAGGGGCACGCATTTTTTAATCATCGGATAAAATTTTTACAAGGCGTAATAAATCTAAGAATAGATTAAGAAAATCTAAGTAAAGATTTAACGCAAGTAATGGAATATCTTTTTCATCATGATAACCGTGTTTGATTTTGTTAATGTCATAGATAATAAATCCTGAGAATATCAGAATACTAATGATCGTGATGACTAGAATAGCCATTCCACCCAAGTTAAAGATCATATGGATGATCCAAACGAGGATAAGCGCTAGAAGTGCACTCATTAGTATGCTGCCCATAAAGCTTAAGTCACGTTTTGTCTTCCAAGCATAAATGGAGAGTACTGTGAAAATAACAGCCGTTACGCCGAATACAACGAGTACAGTATATGCTCCAATTGAACTAACGTAGTAGGACATCACAGGAAATAACGTTAAGCCTGATATAAAGGTGAAAAAGAACAGGAATGAGTAGCTGATCTTTTTGGCTTTACGCACAAAGAATACGACAATAAGTAATATAAATTCTACTATAATAAGCGGTAAAAAGAGAGCAGGTGGAACCCATTGGCCAGCGAACAAGCCAATCAATGCAAATCCAATGGAGATCGCAAAGGTTCTTAGCACCGCGGCTAATAATTCACCTTTTTGCATAAGAATCCTCCTTCATCAAACTCTCCATAGTATAGTAGATTTTTTAACGTTTTGTCGAATTTATTCACGGGTTTGGCCGTCCACTTAAATGGACCCTCAATCATGTTACTAAAAATGTTTTAGAAGATAAGCCCAATTATTTCTCTTTAACTGTTGGCAGAAGTATATTGAAATTTCGTTTCAACTCGTGAAGTAATCTCGATTTGGCCTGGTTCGACTTGAGTAGATGCTGAACTTACGGCTTCAGCCTGTTTAAATGTCTGAGGAGTTACGGTTCCTTGAGGGAGTTCTTCGACAATTTGTGTTGGTGTTGGATCCAGGTTCAAGTTCATTTGATTCGCAATGGTCTGTGCTTTTGATACTGCATTCTCTAAAGCTCGGTTTAGTGCCCGCTTGTAATATTGTTGAGGATTATCAATCGTAAACTCAATATTCGACACGCGGTTCGCCCCGTTTTGAACAGCTGTATCGATCACTTTTCCCGTTTGGCTCAGATCTTTTATCGTCACTTGGATCGTATGCGTTACCTGATAACCTCGAAATTCTTGTTTTCCGTCCACATAGTCATATTGAGGGTAAATAAAATAGTCTACAGTTTGAATATCTTCGCGTGGAATGCCCATTTGTACAAGAGAGTCAATCACTTTATTTAACGTTTGCGCATTATCTTGTTGAGCTTTCGTTAATTCTTCATCCTGCGTTTCAACACCGAGGTTGATTTTAGCCACATTTGGTTGGGCAGATACAGAACCGACTCCGGTAACAGTCATAACACGTTTTTTCTCATTTTCCGGTTGGTTCCTTACAGGATTGGGTGCAGGAGAAGGGTAGGGCGGATAATACATATTGATTCCACCTTTCATGAATTAGTCGCTACTACTTATTTCATGAAAGGAGATTCCTCATTATGCTTGATCTTTTAAAAAACGGGAAAAAAAGATACAGATATGATAAAGGAGCTTCTGATCAAACGGCTGAATTAGCAGGTGATCAAATTCGCTCCTTTTTAGAACAAGCAGGCTTTGAATATGTACGTGTACACCATCGTCCTGGTAAGCCAAATAAAACAACATGTGTGGTAGGTAGTGCTCCTTAATAGAGACGATTTGAATAAGAGTTGTCGAGAGAGGACTGTACCTTTTGTTCATCCATGTTTAACCCTTTCGCATGCGCAGCCATCATTTTAGCAGGTTTGGGGCGTTCATCCTCTTTTAACCATGAGTTAGGGTTCCATAGCTCAGAACGAATGAATGCTTTGGCACAATGAATAAAACACTCCTCAACTTCAACCGCAATGCCGAGGGATGGTGTATGCCCCTTTGCTTTCATCTTTTTTAGGATATCTTCGTCTTGAATAAGACGCGCTGTACCGTTAATACGTAGTGTTTCACGAGTTCCTGGTATCATAAAAATAATGCCGATGTGAGGGTTTTCTAAAATGTTTCGCATAGAATCAACTCGCTTATTTCCAGGGCGTTCTGGGATAACAAGGTGCTTTTGGTCATGAATATAGACGAAACCAGGTTGATCTCCTCTAGGCGATACATCACAAGTTCCATTACCAGCAGAGGTAGCTAGTGTGAGAAAAGGAGAGAGTGCGATAAACTCCTTGCAGTTCTCATCAATAAAATCGATTACCTTATTAGAGGCCAGTTTACTTGGAGTACCCACTAACTTTTCTAATTCTTCTACGGTTTGTATTGAGTGTTGAAAAGGTTGCATGTTGTTCCTCCTTCGCTAATGGTAGGATTATCCTCTTTCATATATGTTACAGTAAAAGGAAAGGAGGGACGAGTATGGATATTAAAATCTCGAAAGATGATAAAGAACAAATCATCGCTCAGATCCAAGCTTATTTTGAAATGGAACGTGGTGAAGAGCTTGGGATGATCGGAGCTGAACAGTTTTATCATTATTTTGTAAAAGAAATTGGTCCTTACATATACAATCAAGGCGTAAGAGATGCGAAGAAAATGGTCGATGAAAAGATGATGAATATCGATGAGGATATTACATCTTTAGAAAAAACAATCTATGTGCAGCGCGAACGGTAGAGTCCTAGTGACCTGCCGTTTTTTAATGCTATTTGTCCGCGTTATGTAATCTATATTCGATGCTCTTTCACAAATTGACTCGGAGTTTTCCCATACATCTTTTTAAATGAACGATTAAATGTACTAATCGATTGATATCCAACCATAAACGCAACGTTAGTAATATCATAAGAACCACTTAACAAGATTTGTGTTGCTTTTTCTAAACGGGTCTTGTGTAAATAAGCCATGGGGGTAATACCTACGCTTTGATTAAATATTCGATGTAGATGGTATTTACTGATATTTAAATGATGTGCCATGCTTTCTAGAGTTAAGTTTTCGTCATAACAATCCTCAATAAGATTTTTGACTTCTTTAATAAAAGGGGCAGAGCCATAGGCATGCTCCTTTTTACATGCATGCCATATCTCGGAGTGTGATCCACTCATTTGGTCCAGTATAACGGAAGTGAACGCTTCTTCCAGGTTCATTGCTGCATCCACACCATCGAATGAAGCGGTTTGAAATATGGACTTTGCTTCTTTTAAAAGCGCTTGCGAATTCTTCTGGACAGGGGAGAAGTCGATTGTGTGAAGGTCTTCGCCTGTATGGGTTTTATAAGCTTTCTTCATTATTTCCTCATTAAAGCTGATCAACATGATTTCTTTTCTGTCTTGCTGTGCTTCGTGCTGATGAATATCATCTGGGGGAACTAAAAGAGATTGGTTGTGTTCAAGCTTTTGAGTTCTGTGATTATGAAAAGTAAGAAGATCTCCAGATAGAGGAACGCTGAGCTGAAAATGGTCATGCGTATGGGTTTCATCAGCTTCGCCTTTTTGTAAATCAAACATTAATACACCTGTGTGCTTCATATCGAGTCGCATTTCCATTTCGAGTTCCTCCTTTCGCAATATATGCACATCATCAAGCAATATTTGAAGAGAGTTTCAAGTGTGATCTCCGCTAAACTGTTCTTATTCCGTTAAAGAACAGGAGAGATGCATCATGAAGTCATATCTTATGAAATTCCCTCAAGTAGTGTGGATTCAAGCAGTCGGGCATGCGTTGACATCCTTTGTATCCATTATCCTCTTACCATTTCTCACATTATATTTGTATGATCAACTCAGTGAAAATATCGTTTTGACCACTTTGATCGTTGGTGTTCAGCCTTTCACAGAAATCTTATTTACCATACTCTTTGGAGGGTGGATTGACCGATTGGGTAGACGCCCTGTTATGTTAGGCTCTCTCCTTTTCCAAGTGATTGCTATTGGCGGGTTCGCTTTTGCTAGTCATGTATGGCTTTTTGTCCTGTTCACCTTTATAAACGGGGTTGGGCGGTTTGTTTATATTCCAGCAGCAAGAGCCCAAATAGCTGATACAGTCTCACAAAACAAGCAGGCTGAAACGTTTGCCCTTTTGAGTACAGCGTCGAGTATTGGTGCTCTAGGAGGTCCTGCTATTGGAGCTTTCTTGTTTAAAGTCAATCAGGAAATCCTCTTTATAACGATGGCAACGTTTATCTTGATTTACTTGTTGGCGGGCTTAAAACTCTTACCAGAATCGAATCCAAGAGCTTCGGCTACTTCTTCATACAATTTAAAGAGTAGAGATTACAAAATGCTTGGTTGGTTGATGATCGGAATGTTGCCAATAAGCTTATTTCATGCGCAAATGGAGACAAATTGGCCGGTATTCCTAAAGGAAACTGTAACAAACTATCTCGTTGTCTTTTCGGTGCTTGAGACGATCGGTACAATCGTATTTATATTATTTGAGGTGATCCTCGTTAATCGAACGAGTCAATTTTCAAGATTCCGTGTCATTCAAACTGGATACATCCTCTATGCTTTATCATCACTCGGTTTTGGATTTTTCAACCATATTGTAGGCTTCATTGTATCACAGGTTTTGTTCTGTTTGGGGGCTATTTTAACGCTTAACCATATACAAACCTTTATAAGTACACTTGCTCCTGAGGATCATAAAGGGAGATATTTCGCTTTATTTGGTTTGCATTGGGATATCTCTCGCTCGGTTGGGCCCTTCTTAGGTGGAACGGTCTTGGCTGGTATAGGGGGAGAGGGGTTATATGTTACTGTATTCCTTCTTATCGTTTTAGGTGTAGGGAGCCAAATAAGGTTAATTCGGTCTATAGAATCAAAAGAAAAAATAAGACTTGATGTGACATCCTAAAATGATTAACATAGATTCATTACTATAAAAGGAGCATCTTTCATGATTCGAATAGCAACTAAAGACGATCTAGAAGATATTTTATTCATCTATAATGATGCAGTGGTAAACACCACAGCTGTTTATGATTATGAACCCTATACGTACGAAAACCGTGTTCAATGGTTTGAGAAAAAACAAAACGCTAATGTACCCATTTTGGTTTTTGAAGAAGGAGGAGAAGTGTGTGGTTTTGCTACGTACGGTTCTTTCAGAGATTGGCCAGCCTACCAATATACAGTGGAACATTCTGTATATGTAAACCCTAAACATGGTGGTAAAGGGATCGGTGGCAGGTTACTAAAAGAGGTAATAAAAGCCGCTAAACAAGATGGTTATATCACCATGGTTGCGGGGATTGATGGTACGAACAAAGGAAGTATAGCCTTGCATGAAAAAGTAGGATTCACATATAGTGGGACCATTCAAAAAGCCGGTTATAAATTCGATAGATGGTTGGACTTAGCATTTTATCAAATTGATTTAGAGACAGTGAACATGTAAATTGGAAACATTTACTTCATTAGGGGTAGCGTTCTTTTTGATAAACTCTATTTAACAGCTAATGAATAGGGTGTAAAACATGTTCGTGAAGAACTTCATTTATAAGCTAAGAGACAGTGAAAAGTTTTATTTACTTAATTTTGTCTTTATATTAATAGGTTTAGTGTCATCTATGATTCTTACAAGTGAATCCATCATATGGGGACAGCGATTCATTATCTTTTGGATAGGGTTATTGGTCTACGTGACAGTCTTTTTGGGAGTGGATCCAATGATTAAAGGAATCGGGTTAACTCTATTACCGATGGGAGTCACAGCCTTATTTGTACAAATACTCGAGTATGTTCCTGTGAACGTTTATAATAAGTGGCTAGAGGTGGATACGGTAAAAGGTGGTGGCCCTGTCAGCTTATTTTTCTACATTATGTTATTTATAGTTCTAAAGGTATTTAAAGTTGAACCCTATATGCTCATGTTGGCGAGGGAGCAACAAAATAAGTAAATAAAAAAGCTTGAGGTCATCCATGTAAGTGAGGAGCCTCAAGCTTTTTTTATTTCGTTCTTAATAACCTTAGTCCATTCAACGTTACAATTAGGGTCGCGCCCATGTCTGCAAAAATAGCGATCCATAATGTCAGCCAACCAGGTATAACAAGTAACAATGCCAGTAGCTTCACGATCAGGGCAAAGCTAATGTTTTGTTTAATCACTCGTAATGCTTTGCGGCTGAGGCGGATGGTAAATGGAAGCTTATCGAGGTCATCGGCCATTAGTGCAATATCAGCTGTTTCAAGAGCTGTATCAGTTCCTGCTCCGCCCATAGCTACACCCACGGTTGATGTTGCTAGAGCAGGTGCGTCATTTACCCCGTCTCCAACCATTGCTACCGGTCCAACATTTTTCTCATAATGCTTAATCCATTCGAGTTTTTGTTGAGGGAGGAGTTCTGCTTTGACCTCTTTCACACCAGACTCTTCACCCAGTGATTTTGCGGTAAGGTGATGATCACCTGTTAACATTACGGTTTCTTTGATCCCTAGGTTATGAATAGTTGATAAAATATTGGTCGCTTGGTCACGTAGCTCATCACGGACTGCAAGAACCAGGTCAATTTCACGTGATGTACCTGCGACCATAACGGTTTTTCCCTGTTTCTGTAACGATTCAACAAGTTCAAGAATGTTGTGTGGAACATCCATGGAAAGGTCTTTAGTAAATAGTGTGAGGGAGCCTACGTAATACGTTTCTCCATCGAACTCTCCAGAGATCCCTTTTCCTGTAATGGATTGAAACTCCACAACTTCTTTAGGAACAATCGCTTCTTCTTGAGTTCTCTTCAAAATAGCTGATGCAAGAGGGTGCTGTGATTTCACTTCTAATCCTGCAACTTGAGCTAAAACTTTTGAGCGGTTATTATCGGAAACGAATTTTAGGTCCGTAACTTCTGGAACTCCCTTTGTTAGCGTGCCGGTTTTATCAAACGCAACGGCTTTAATTCTCGCAACTTGTTCTAGATAGATTCCGCCTTTAACAAGCACGCCATTACGAGCAGCATTACCTATTGCAGTTACAATCGAAACTGGCGTAGAGATAACGAGCGCACAAGGACACCCGACAACGAGAACGGCTAACCCTTGATATACCCAAGTAGACCAAGAAGCACCGCCGAGTAGTGGAGGTAATATGGCTACCAGAAAAGCGACAGCGATAATCGCTGGTGTATAGTATTTCGCAAATTGATCCACAAACTTTTGAGAAGGTGCTCGTTCAGCTTGAGCTTCTTCAACAAGGTGAATGATCTTTGCAATAGTAGTATCTTCAACGTGTTTTGTAACCTCAATTTCCAAGAACCCTTCTGTATTCAGTGTTCCGGCAAAAGCTTCGTTACCCTCTGTCTTTTCAACAGGCACAGATTCTCCAGTAATAGCAGCTTGATTAACTGAGGAGCGCCCATTTTTTACAATACCATCCATAGCAATTTTCTCGCCTGGTTTAACAAGCATGATATCCCCAATTTGTATATCCTCAACGTCTACGGTCAATTCATTCTGACCGCGTCTTATTGTTGCGGTTTTAGGAGCAATGTCCATGAGTGATCGAATAGAAGAGCGAGCTTTATCCATGGAATAAGCTTCGAGTGCTTCACTAATCGCAAATAAAACAACTACTACTGCAGCTTCTCCCCATTCTCCTATGATTGAAGCACCAATGATGGCAATCGTCATCAAGGTGCGCATATCAAATTCAAGGCGAAGCAGGTTCTTGACCCCAGTCTTAAAGAGGGGAATACCTGCTGCAAGAATCGCACCGATGAAGAAACCAATGGTAGCACCATCATGTTCACCAACTGTAAAAGAAGAGGTGTATCCACAAATTATTAGAAGAACAGCAAATATTTCTTGCCAATATCGCTTGAAGAAAGGTTTCTTAGGTGTCTCTTCTTTCTTTTCTCCTTCAGGTCTTACCGATAAATTTTCAAAGGCGCCTGCTTTTTCTAAATCCTCCACGGTCGTTTCACCGTAGACAGAAATTTTCGAAGCGCCGAAATTAATTTGAGCATCTTTCACACCATCCAGGTGCTTAACGTTCGTTTCGAACTTTTTGGCACAGTTCGCTCAAGTGAGACCTTCAATACGATAAATTTCTTTTTCTTGTGCTGTATCAGCTTGATTCGTCGTCACGATGCTTCACCTCCTTTTGGTGCGTAAAGGCAAGTTGAACGATTTGCTTTACGTGATCATCGTCTAAGGAATAGTATGCGAGTTTTCCTTGTTTTCGATAACGCGCCAATCCCAATTTACGTAAATGGCGTAAGTGATGAGAAGCAGTTGCTGTTGATGAACCTACAATATTCGCTACATCACATACGCAAAGTTCCTCCTCTTGTAAAAGGGCGTATGCTATCGTGAGACGCGTTCCGTCAGATAGTGCTTTGAATATTTGCGCTACACTTAGCGGCTCTTGATTTTGTAAGGATTCTTTAACGCGATTCACCGTATCTTCATGGACACAGGTGACATCGCAAGTATCTTTAGCCATCCATTTTCCTCCATCATTCAAATGATCGTTTGAGTATACTTTATTCAAATGAGTGTTTGAATGTCAATGATAGGAGGGTATCTTTTTTATATTTGATATGAAAATTATTCAGTATTATGGCAGTAATCTGGAATAAAGCGTAGAGAGGTTCCGTTGCCAAATAGAGAGCGGGCGGGCTGGGAAATGGGTTGCTTTCCTGCGGACGAACTATCGAGCCTCCTCATCCGCTATTCGCTCCTTGCGGGGTCTCGCTAGCCCGTTTTTCCGCTGGAGTCAACCCATTTCCCAGCCCACCTTAGCCGAATGGTGAATAACGGAACCGCAGCTATCGTAAGGTTTTCTGATGTAGATTATGGGG
>NZ_AULJ01000035.1:0-14209 GCF_000425225.1 Pontibacillus marinus BH030004 = DSM 16465
GACTTTCCCATCTCATATGGATTAGAATTCTTATTCATAGAATTTGCTCCGACCCTCGTCATGATAGGATTATACTACCTGGAATCAGAACATCCTCTCCAGAACTACGGCGGTTCCGTTAGTCTCCATTCGGCTAAGGTGGGCTGTGGAACGGGTTGACTCCAGCGGAAGAACGGAGTGACGAGACCCCGCAGAGAGCTTGCGAATGAGGAGGCTCGGCGCTTCGTCCGCAGGAAACCAACCCCCCCCACAGCCCGCCGATCTGCACAAAAGCAACGGAACCATACGCACTTTATCTCGAAAACAAGTCTTCAAGATAAGGGGGCTTTAATGGCATAAGAATTAAAAAAACAGGGAATCGCTATGGATTCCCTGTTTGAGTAGCTTTATTTCATTTATCTTGTCCATGACCATTCATCAAAGGGTGAAATAATTAACTCAGAACGGCCTATGATTTCATCGTGTGAAATAAATCCTAAACCGGTGCGGCTATCTTTAGAAATATCTCGGTTGTCTCCCATAACAAAATACTTGTCTTTCGGAATTGTGACTGGAGAAAAGTTACCCGTTTCTTTTATGGCTTCCTGATTTAAATATTCCTGATCTACTTTTTTATCATTCACATATAAAGTATGCTCTCTTACTTCTACCTTATCTCCAGGTAAACCGACCACACGTTTCACATAATTTTTTGTTGGTCGCTGAATAATAACGATATCACCTCTATCAGGTTCACCTACTAAATAGACCATCTTATTATATAAAACGCGCTCTCCATCCTCTAATGTAGGTTCCATGCTCGTTCCTTCTACGATAGAAGTAGCGAATACAAAATGACGTACAATGAAAGCTAATATTAATGCTAAGGCGATGGCTTTGGTCCATTCCCAAATTTCATTTTTTATTTGCTCTTTCAATTAGGATCATCCCTTCAAGTCTGTCTGAAAAACCTACTTTACTATCGTATCATATTTGTGAAGAGGCTAAATGTATATAGGTCTAAATTCCTTATAAAATTATTTCGATAGAGTGTCATGTAAGTCATATTACCTATATCATTCGACAATTTAAAAAAATAGTAAGAAAGTTTTGTCTAATTTTGCGATATCCTTTACTTTACCATATCCTTTTGGCATAATGAATAGCGGTTCAGCCGCTTGGAAATAAGTAAGGAAGGGAATTCATGGTGTATGTTAGACAAGAAAATAGTAGAATATGATGAACTTCTGGGAATTAAGATAAAAGAGAAACGCAAGGAAATGTTAGATCGCGCAATGGAATATGGGTTAGAAAGTGATGAAACCCTGAATGTAAGCCAAGAGTTAGATCTATTAATTAATCAAAGTTTACAAAAACAAATTAAATATAGAATGATGTAAACGACAACGTTTTCTACAAATTATGACTATTCATTATACCTCTTCTATGATAAAATGTTATTTATATCCATATTGCTGAGAGGAGGCCCTGCTGTGGCAGAAGACATAAGTACTCAGCAACTAATACAACGTATAGAATCACTGCGTAAGCGAATGATTACAACCGCTACAGTTCAAGGGTTCACAAGTCATGAGTCGCTAGAAATTAGTCAAGAATTAGATCGATTACTAAACATGTATGAGAATAGAAATAACCGTAATGTTTTGAGTTGTGATCATAAGGCGGTTAAAACTCGCTAAGAAAGCGAGTTTTTTTTAAACTCTTTTTATTATATAAATATAATAAAAACTAAAATAAGACAGTGGAATAACCACTGTCTTATTTTTTGTCTTTCATTTGTTGTTCATGCTCTTCAGTCAACTCTTCAAAGCTTTTAACTTTCCCATGTGGGGATTGTTTTTCTTTGCGTTGCCGAAGTGCTCGTTCTTTTCTTCGTTTTTGGTGGCTCACATCAATCACCTCATAGATAGTATGTCTAGAAAGGTGAAGTTATATGAATGATTTTTCCTTCAAAAATGACTCCAATCGATCAAGCCCCTGCTCGAGTGTCTTCATATCATAGGCATACGATATTCGCATGTATCCTTGTCCGTAAGAAGAGAAAGCATCACCAGGCACTAATGCGAGACCACCTTTTTCAACTAGTTCAATTCCCAAATCAAAAGAAGTCATGTTTTCTATAGGAAAGCGTGGGAATACGTAAAATGCTCCTCCAGGCCTATCCATTTCTAGCCCCATATCTTTCAAACGATTAAAGACATAGTCTAGTCTTTGTTCGTATGCTTGTCTCATCACTTCAGTATCAGTTTTTCCATTAGTTAAGGCATCAAGTGCTGCATACTGACTTATAGAGGAAGGGCAGGATACATTATATTGATGGACTTTTAGCATATGCTTGGAAAGCCAAGCTGGAGCTAATGTATAACCAATTCGCCATCCTGTCATGGAATGAGATTTTGAAACACCATTAATGACAATGGTTCGATCCTTCATTCCTTGAAATGTAGCGATGGATGTATGAGTTTCATCATAAGTCAACTGACTGTATATCTCATCAGATAGCACAAAAAGGTTTTTATCTTGTAAATATTGAGCAAGGTCCGCCACTTCATCTTTTGTTAAAGTAGCACCTGTAGGATTTGATGGATAAGGAAGAACGATACATTTTGTTTTTTCAGTAATATGACTTTGAAGTAACTCTTTAGTTAATTTGAAATGATGATCTCTGGTGTCTACATGAACGGGTGTCGCACCAGCCAAGCGAATTAAGGGTTCATATCCAGGGTAAACAGGTCCAGGAAGGATGACTTCATCTCCAGGGGTTAATATTGTACGAAACGTAATATCAATTGCTTGAGAAGCTCCAACTGTTGATATGATTTCTTCTTTAGGATCATAATGTAATCCGTATTGATCATGAACAAATGTAGAAATCGCTTCTCGAAGGGGAAGCATTCCAGCGTTATGAGTATAGGTGGTTTTATTTTGATCTATGGCAGATTTCCCTGCTTCTTTGACATGGTCAGGTGTAGGAAAGTCTGGTTGACCAATTGTTAGTGAAACTACGTCACTATAACCCGAAACCATATTAAAAAATTTTCGGATTCCAGATATTTCGATTTGGGTAACATTTGGGTTTATTAAGTGCTGCATGGGAGTTCACCTCTAATTTGTAATTGAATTGTCAAATAATTTTAACAAATCATCGTTTTGCATTTGTTACAATGGCTAATGAATCCTTAGAAAAGTAAAAGAGATTCTCTAGCTTTTCTTACAATAAGCTTTCTAATGTCATATGAAAGGAGATTTCATCATGAAACCAAGAGTAAAATCTTTTGAAGAGCTTATCACTGAAAATAAACAAGCTATATTAAAGGATAAAGAAGAAATGTCTAAGCTTGAACAAAAAATTGACCAACGCCATTCCCAGACTTCATCCTCAGAAAATAGAGCCAGCTAACATGATTTGTTATATAGAAAAGAAATCCTATCCTATTTAAGGGTAGGATTTTTTTCAAGGAAATTATAAAAATTTGTGACTTGTGCATAACTTTTTTAACGGGAGTGGAGCCACATCCAGCTCCAGCGCCCAGCAACGAATGGACTTGGGCCCACACGACGTGGGTCAGATCGGCGTTGTCACAGGACGTGACGAACTTGGGCCTACAGGATGTAGGTCAGATCGGTGTTGTCACAGGACGTGACGAACTTGGGCCTACAGGATGTAGGTCAGATCGGTGTTGTCGCAGGACGTGACGAACTTAACCGATCTTCCTTATCCTTATCACTTTCTCCGTACGATAAGTCAACATCGATCCACCAAGTTTCATCGTGTTTCCTTTACACGTTTGAGACATGAAATTTTAACAAGGAAGAAAGTCGACGTAGTTAAAATTTCTAAGTAAAAGTACCACGGCAACTAAGCTTCTGTCTGCGCCTGTCGGCTTGCCAATCAGCAAGTTTGGTTAATCGTACTACGGGCTCAGTCCAGTCCCTTCGTTGCTAAACGGGCGTTTGCGCTTTTGTTCTTTCATGTTTAGTTTATGCGTTATAAAGCCGTTCGTAAAGAGAAAGTCTAAGTCAGTAAAACGTTCAACTTTATATCTATTATGTACCATTGTTATAATTGACATAAATCGTCAAATAGAACGGAGGTGGACTTCATGGATCAAACAGGTTTAGTGTTAGAAGGAGGAGGCATGAGAGGGGCTTTTACGGCGGGTGTCCTCGACTGTTTTATGGATAATGATATGCATTTCCCATATGTTGTAGGTGCCTCTGCTGGTGCTTGTAATGGAAGCTCCTACATTGCTAAGCAACGAGGGCGTAATTATAAGGTTATTGTAGGATATGGTAGCCATCCAGAATACATATCATTAAAACGAGCAATTACGAAACGAGAGCTTTTTGGAATGGATTTTATTTTTGACAAGTTACCAAATCAGTTGGTTCCTTTTCATTACGAGCGGTTTTTTGAAAGTACAAATCAATCTCAGAAGTTTGTGGTAGGTACAACTGATGTGAACACTGGAGAACCTGTGTATTATGATCAATTTAATAGTGGAGAAGTCTTGCTTAAGCTGATTCGTGCCTCTAGCTCTTTACCGTTAATTGCACCAATGATCGAGCATGGAGGCCAGCAATTGTTAGATGGCGGGATTGCAGATCCGATTCCCATTAATCCATCTATAGAAGCCGGTAATCAGAAGCATGTAGTGGTTCTAACGCGAAATGAAGGATATGTGAAGCAAAAGATGAAATTTACATGGCTTTTCCAAAAGAAATATAAAGATTATCCAAACTTACTAAAAGCCATGGAACGAAGACATGAGCGTTACAATGAAACTATGAAGCGACTAGAAGAATTGAGGGAAGAGGGCAAAGTGTTTATAATCCGTCCAGAAGAGCCTCTTGCGGTTAGTCGTATTGAAAGAAATCAAACGAAGCTCCATGCGTTGTATGAGCAAGGATACAAGCAAGCTCAAGCTCAGGTTAGTGACCTGCAATCCTTTCTAAGAGAGGAAGAGTATGAGTTAGCAGGAGTTTGATCCTCCATAGATAGGGGAAAAGGAGATTAACCTATTTCTTAGCGGGTTGGGATGAATAGGTAGACCCTATGAGAAAAAAATTCGAAATTTCAAAGTGTGATTTCGTATGTTTTTCTAAGGAGGAATCAATATGGGACTTCAATTAAATGAAATAGATCGATTTAATTTGTTAAAGCAGTTAGTCAACAAGCCTGATGTATTTCAACAATATGATCCAACCGTTAAGGTCCCACGAGAAGCATTAGAAGATCTAATTGATGTTGCTATACAAGCTCCATCTTCATGGGAGAAGCAGCATTGGAAGTTTTTAATATTTGAAGATCCTAAAGTGAAGGAAGAACATTTATATCCGATTGCTGGTTCACAACCCTATATAAGAGATGCATCAGCAGTTGTGGCTGTACTTGGGGATCGTCAGGCGTATGAACATATGAAGCAAGTGGAAAACAGTTCAAATGTTTATAGCCTAGAAAGAATTCAAGGTGAACAACTACCCGTGCCGTTTGTAGAACAAGATAATACCAAAGATTTATCTACTCCGCCGTTAGCAGCTATTCAATTTATGATGGGAGCAGCTGCTAGAGGCTATGATACGTATCCAACTCTTCATTTTGATTCATTGCAATTGGCAAAAACGTTTAATATCCCTAACCAATTTGTACCGGTTATGCTTATTGCAGTTGGAAAACGAAAGGAATCCAGTGGTTCTACTTTTTCGAGCGGAGTTATCAATGAATGGTTATAAGTGAGTTATAGAAGAGCTGCCTGATTAAAAGAAGGCAGTTCTTTTTGAATTTAATTGTATAAACATCTCTCTTACTGCAAATACTAGTAGAAAAAATGTTAGAGGAGAGGATCGTTTGACTGAACTTTTTCACTTAAACCTTATTGGAGGTCATGATTGGATCGTGAAAACAGCGCAACTACTTCCGTTAGGGATCACTGACCAACATTTGCACTTTTTCTTTGGAATGATATTGATCGCATTAATTTATGCACTTATTCGCCCACTAATCTACTGGATGATTCTACTTAAATGGGAAAGAGTATTAACGTATCTGGTATCTGGATTATTCGTATTGTTTTTACTAGTAAGTTATGAAATGTATCAGGGTATAACAGGATCGGGTAATGTGGAATTTAGAGATGTTGCGAATGGTGCATTGGCAATGATCTTTTTTGGAGGCTTTATTGCTGTTATTTATTTAGTAGAACTGTTCTTCTCTTATATAAAGCAGTTAAAGAAACAAAAAGCGAAAAGTGCATAACATTAAGGCTCTCAATAATTTTTTGAGGGTCTTTTTTTAATATAATCAATTGCCTACAAATTCCACTGTTTTCTATTTTTTCATTTTATATTAAACTAAAGAGAGTTTACATAAAATGACGGTATGAACAATAGGGGGAGTTGCATGAATAGGTTTAAAGGTTTGAAGGCAAAACTGATTGGAGCCATAGTGCTTCTTGTTAGTATTATATTAATCATTCAAGGTGGGGCTAGTCTTACATTATCGAAACGTGCATTAGAAGAAAATACGAAAGAGAATATGGCCCTCCAAACAGAACAGCTTGGTACAATACTCACAAATAACGACGTAAATACCGAACGATTTCGAAATCGTTTGATGAGCCAAAATGATCTTAGCTTGAAAGGTCAAATTGATTCAGCATTAGGCATGATAGAATATTTTCATAAGAAGCAAGAAGAAAGCGTTTTAACAGAAGAGGAAGCCAAAGCAAAAGCTAAGGAAGCATTATCGAAGCTTTTCTATGGGCGTGGAGGTTACTTTTGGATTGATAATCACGATTATGAATTAGTCCTATATCCACCAGATCGCTCAAGAGAAGGAGAGAGTCGTGAAGACTTTAAAACAGCGGATGGGAACACGATTATAAAAAACATGGTAGATGAAGCTGTTTCAGAAGGTGAATCCGCTAAACGTTATGAGATGCCATCCACAGAAGGTGAAGCTGTACGGGCTTATGTGAAGCACTTCAGCCCGTGGGGATGGATCGTTGGAACGAAACAGTCTCTAAGCGCTATTGATAGACAAGTAGAGATCACCCAAGAGGACCAAGCCTATACATTTCAAGAAAAAATAAAAGAATTAAGTGTTGATGGTAGTATTGGAGTTGTAGATTCCTCAGGAGTCTTTACATATCACTCCAATGAAGATTGGAAAGGTAGTAAACAAGAGGTTATTGACCCTACGAATGAGGAGAATGTAATCTCCCAACTTATTCAAAAAGAAAATGGGTTTATGGAGTTTACACTGAATCAAGATGGGAAACAGACGAATTATTTAGGCTATGTTCAGAAGTTACCCGAGTTAGGTCAATATGTTTTCATGACGAAAAATCAAAATGCATTGTTTAGCCAGGTTCAAAAGCAAACGCAATACCTTTTTATGATCCTTGGAGGAGCTTTACTCATTACGTTGATTGTTACGTATTTTATAGCATCATCTTTCACAAAGCCGATTCAAACATTGAAAGAAGCAAGCTTACGAATTCGTGAAGGAGATTTAACGGTTGAAGTACCTGTGAAACGAAAAGATGAAATTGGGCAGTTAGGACAAGCTTTTAATGATATGACAACCCATTTAAGACAGCTTGTACAAAGGTCTCAACAGATAAGTGACTACGTAGAACAAACATCTAGCGGGCTAAATCAAACGATCGAACAGACAGCTGCTTCCCTTGATCAAGTCTCTGGGGCGGTGGATGAAATAGCGAGCGGTACAACAAACCAAACGCATAAAACCCAAGAAGGAGTAGAAGTCATTAATTCGTTCGGGAATATTGCAGCGAATATTCGAGAAACATCTGAGCATATTCAAACGTCTTCTAAACAAGTACAAGTGAAAAGTGTAGAAGGTAGCGAAATTATTTCAACTCTAAATACAAAGCAAACAGAAAGCCAATCTGCAATGAAGCAACTCGAACAAGTAATGGAAACTTTTACAACTCAAATTAGTGAAATCCAATCGTTCACACAAGTCATTACAGATATTAGTGAAAAAACCAACCTTCTAGCTCTAAATGCTGCTATTGAAGCGGCACGTGCCGGAGAACATGGAAAAGGTTTCGCCGTTGTTGCAAGTGAAGTTCGTAAGTTAGCTGAACAATCAACACATGCAGCAGAAGACGTAGATAAGGTTATTAAACAGATCTATGATGAAGCAGTAGCTGCTAGTGAAGTCATGAAACAAACATCACAAACATTTGATGAGCAAAGTGACGCTGTCAATCAAACGAGTACAATCTTTAATACACTTCAAGATACAATTCAGGTAACAGCAGAGCACTTTGATACGATTCATGACCAAATCCAAGAGTTATATGGGATTAAAGAACAAATTACTCATATGATGACTGAGATTAATATTGTTACAGAACAGACTGCAGCCTCATCGGAAGAAGTGTCTGCTTCAGTAGAAGAGCAATCCTCTGCCATGAATGAAGTTCAAAACAGCATGAACCAGTTGCATGATCAGTCCCAAGAATTAAAGCAAGCTATCCAACAATTTAAGTTATAATAAGAAAAGCCTATTCTGCTATACTAAGCAGAGTGGGCTTTTTCACTTCAAAACAAAGGTCTGATGTTTCAAATATTTTCGATAAAGGGTACATCTTTGTGAAACTTTTTTAAGGAAGAGTCGTATAACGTTAGTAAAGGAGGAATGGTTATGGAATTAGCAGGAGCAATTATAGGTATTTTTATATTTGTTGGATTAGTAATCTTTCTATTAAATATCATCACAAGTATTTGGGCTTATCGTGACTCACAACGCAAAGGGAAAAGTAAAGAGTACGCGCTTGTCGTTTTAATCGGTACTTTATTTTTCCCAATTATTGGTCTGATTATTTACTTGATTATTCGAAATGATTAATAAGCTAATGGTCTTATCCATTAGCTTTTTTTACACTTTAAAAAAGATTAAAAATTCTAAAGGTTTAAAGTATAAGAAAAGCCATCGGTTTCCCCATTTTTGGCGGTAACCGTGTTTTTCTAATGTAATTTCATAAACATTTGTATCTAGTAGTTTAAAAATTCTCTTAATCCCCGATATAATAGATATATAGTTCTACATAAAAAGGGGATAAACAAATGAATGATCAAGAGCGAGGAATCTTACTAGAAAGCGGCACTAATGAATTAGAGGTTGTTGAGTTTGGGATTGGAAAGAATCGATTTGGGATTAATGTTATTAAGGTGAAAGAGATTTTAACCCCACTACCCATCACTCAAATCCCACATTCCCATCCTTCTGTTGAAGGTATTATTGATATCAGAGGAGAAGTGGTACCTGTTGTTGATGTAGCACATGCATTAGGGCTGCCTGCATCAGAAAATCCTGATCACGATAAATTTATATTAGCGGAATTTAACAAAACGAGAATTGTGTTTCACGTTCATGAAGTCACTCAAATACATAGAATTTCATGGGAGAATATTCATAAGCCTGAGAAGATGTATCAGGGACTAGAAACGCAAGTAACTGGTGTTATTCAAATGAATGAAGAAATGCTTCTTCTATTAGACTTTGAAAAAATGATGGCAGATATTAATCCTGAATCTAGCGTCCATAAAGACCAACTAAAAGTGTTGGGAACTCGTGAACGTTCGATGAAGAAAGTGTTAGTAGCTGAAGACTCAGCATTACTGAGAGCTCTATTAGAAGAAACCCTTCATGAAGCAGGTTATACAAATTTGCAGTTATTTGAAGATGGAAAAGCCGCTATCGAGCATCTTGAACAATTAAAAAATGATGGGAAACAAATTGATGAAGAATATCAGTTAGTCATAACAGATATCGAGATGCCACGAATGGACGGCCATCATCTAACGAAACGAATCAAAGATGATGAACAATTATCCAAGTTGCCAGTTATCATTTTCTCTTCATTAATTACTGAAGATTTGCGTCATAAAGGTGAAATGGTTGGGGCAGATGCTCAAGTCTCAAAACCTGAGATTGTTGAGCTTGTACAGTTAATTGATAGTAAAATTCTATAAATAGGTACAAATACAAAAAAGAATCGGTGGAAACACCGATTCTTTTTTAATCTGTATGCTTATGGACCTGATCATACCATTTCGTGATTTCGTTATTTAACGTTTCTGGGTTCTCAGAGAAAGGAGCATATTTGTTAACCATTTCTTTCTCACCTTCGGATAAACGCTGATAAGCATCTTTCATTTCTTCAGACCACTTCATAAGGTGAAATAGTTGATAGTTAAAGTCTTTCAATTCATTTTTCATGAGAGATCCCTCCTTAATTAGAGGTATTCCTTTTCATGAAATAACTGAAACCAAGATGAGCACACTCATAGCCTACCTTTTTCTTCTGTGAGTCTGTTGACTCCATGTTGTAAATTGTCCCCAAGGTGAAAAGGCACTTGATGGTTGATAGCTATAAGACTTCTTTTTATTGTTTTGTTGCTGTTTAGACGGGTCTTTCCAATCCAAGTACTGATATAAAACATTTTTGGCTTTTGATAAGGAAAGGTTGGTTTTTGGATTTCGAAAAGTCTGGTCAACGTTTCCTAAATGGCTTAATGTTTGAAAGTCCTGCTTTGTAGGTGGGATATGAAAATAATAGTCGGCAACTTGCACTAAAAGCG
Organism: Pontibacillus marinus BH030004 = DSM 16465; assembly: GCF_000425225.1. Taxonomy (GTDB): domain Bacteria; phylum Bacillota; class Bacilli; order Bacillales; family BH030062; genus Pontibacillus; species Pontibacillus marinus. The sequence goes on from NZ_AULJ01000035.1 coordinate 10,618, forward strand.
TGGAATGTTGATGGCTATATTTTGGATGGTCGGAAAAGTGAAGGCCAATCTTCTTGGCTTGCTTTTTCTGCAGCAATTGTTGGATGGCTTTCTTCTTTAATGTATATAAGTGTCTTGGGTCTGGAGCAGTCTTTGCATGGCGATTAACGACATACAATGCTTGAGCAATATTCTCTACAGACACTTTAGGGGTTGATTCCTTCAAAAAAACTTCCTCCTTTTATGGTTTGTCTTATACTCTGTATTGATTTCATCGTACAAAAGGTTCTGGAAAAAAGCAACCATTAAAACAAATGAGCGTTCTTCTGCTGAAGACGCTCATTGAATAGAATGTTTAATTGATATACGCTTTAAGGTCTTTCACCATATTTTCAACAACACTCGGATCCATCGTATTCCCGTTATACTTTTTTATTGCTTTTCCATTCGGTGAAACGATATATAAACTGGATGAATGAACGTAGTTATAGCCTGGTTGTCCCTCAGCAGGATCTTGAACTTCTGTCCGTTTTAGAAATGCCTTAAATGATTCAATAGACAGCTTTTTAATTTCTTCTTGGCTATATCCTGTTAATAAGTCCCAGTTAGTGAATTCAGCATCGAACTTCTGTGCATAATCTTTTAAAACCTTAGGAGAATCGTGGTTTGGATCCATTGTGAATGAAACAAGTCGCACTTGATCGCTTAAGCCTGCTTCTTTAAGTTCAGATTGTAATTTTGACATGTTTGCTGTCATAGGAGGGCATGCTGATGTACAGTTCGTGAAAATGAAATCTACAACCCAAAACTTCCCCTTTAAATCTTCTGATGAGACCATATCTCCATCTTGGTTTTTATATTCAAAATCTTGAATATCGTAAGAAAAATCACCTTCATATTTATTTGGTTCTTCTGATGTCTGAGGTTGATCTGCACAAGCGCTTAGAATACCTATAATCATAGCAAAGCCTAATAGCAATAAACGTTTTTTCATGCTAATTTCCTCCGATTTTATGTATTACAATTTCTAAACAGTATTTTAACATGCGAGCTTAAAGAAAAGCTATGAACAAAACGTGAATAAACACCCTAAAGCGTTTAATGCTCTAGGGTGTTTTCATTACTGGTTATAACCACCCTGACTTCCGTATGGATAATAAGGCTGTTGCTGGTTGCTTGGGTTTACATAGTAGATATTCTCTTGATAATACGGAGGTTGTTGGTAATACGGTTGATAGTATGGCTGGTAATAAGGGTAAGGTGGGTATGGGTAATAGTAAGGTCGAAAAGCACCGTAAAGTAACGGACCTACCACTAGACCTGTTAAGAATGGTAAAAATGGACCTGCGAAACGTTGTCCTCCATGGTGTTGTATATCTTGATTACGATCTGTTTGAGGTGTGTACACTGGGTAGTAATACATGAAAACACTCCTTTGAATATAGGCTTCTATAACATGTTATGAGAAGGTTAGACGAAATGAGCTTGTTTTTACTAAGTTTTTAAATATAAAAAAGAGCCAAGCTAAATAGCCTGACTCATGAATGTGGTGACTTTAGTGTATGAATTGTAAATTCTGGTTTACATAAAAACCTGTATGGTAGACGAGTGGTTCCAATTCCTCTACTGATGTATAAGGAAAGGGGAGTAGAGCCAATTTCATGCCAACCTTCTACAAATTTTTGTGCCATTGGTGGAGTAATGAGGTAACCGAAAAAAGGAATTTGTATTTGTCCTCCATGGCTATGTCCCGAAAGCTGAACGTCAACCGGATAAGGAGAAACCTTAGTTGCGTAGTCGGGTTCATGACACATCAGAAGCGTGAAGAGTTCTGATGAGCTACCTTTTAGTGTTTCTTCTATATTTGGCTTTCCTAACATCGCATCATCAAGTCCTGCAAGAACAATGGAGTCTCCGTCTTTTTGAATCGTAGCATGTTGATTTTGTAGGAGGGTAAAGCCGCCAAGTTTCATAACACTTGCGATCTTTTCCGTACCATATCCACCATGGTCATGGTTTCCGTAAATCCAATATTTCCCTAAAGGGGCTTCGATTGTTTGTAGTAAGTTTGCAGCTTGTTCTAAAATGCGATTTGAAACTTGATCTGGTGCATCAACTAAATCACCAGTAAATAATATAAGATCAGCTTGCTCTTCTTTAATCCGTTGTACTAACGCACGAAACTGATCGATATCATAGTGAAATCCTAAGTGTGTATCACTAAATTGTAATACCTTCACATTTGTAAAAGATGAAGGAAGCTTAGGTGAGGAAATGGTCTCTTCATTCACAGTAAGCATGGAAGGCTCAATATGTTTGGCATAATAATAAGTCCCACCACTTATACCAAAGAGGCTAAGTAAGCTACCAAATATCCGTTTTATAAATTTTCTGCGACTCATTGGTTTCATTAGGTCCACGCCTTTAAAAGTTGTTTTTCTGGAGCTGATCTTAATCTATAAATCTACTCTAAAGATTTCATGTAATAGCATTATAGCACGGAATTTCAGTTATAAAAGACTATATGACTACTTGAAACAAAAATGAAAATTTCTATTCTGTGAAAGGGTTTTCTTTTACATATCAAGAACATTATTAAAAAGGAGGAGTATAAATTATGAAAGGTCAAGTAGTCATTGTTACAGGTGGGTCCAGTGGAATGGGGAAGTATATGGCCCAAAAATATGTTCAAGAAGATTGTAAAGTAGTTATTACAGGGCGAAATGAAGAACGGTTAGCTGAGACGAAACAAGAGATTGCTGGGGATAAACTGGACAATTTACATACGATTGTTATGGATGTTCGTGAGCCTAAGGATGTTGAGCGAATGGTGCAGGAAACTGTAGATCATTTCGGAGCGATTCATCATTTAATTAACAATGCAGCAGGTAATTTCATTTGCCCAGCTGAAAAGATGTCTATAAACGGTTGGAATTCCGTTATTGATATTGTGTTAAATGGTACATTTTACTGCAGTCGTGAAGTGGGGAACTATTGGATTAAAGAAGGGATTAAAGGGACGATTTTGAATATGGTTGCTACATATGCTTGGGATGCTGGTGCTGGTGTTATGCATTCAGCTGCAGCTAAAGCTGGTGTTCTGTCTATGACTCGTACATTAGCGGTTGAATGGGGCCATAAATATCAAATCCGTACCAATGCAATCGCTCCAGGGCCTATTGAGCGAACAGGCGGTGCAGATAAGCTATTTGAATCTGAAGAAGCGGCTAAGCGTACGCTAAACTCAGTTCCATTGAAACGTTTGGGTAAGCCTGAAGAAATAGCAGAACTGGCTTACTTCATTACTTCTGAAAAAGCTTCTTATATGAATGGAGAAGTTGTCACACTTGATGGTGGGCAGTACTTAAATAATTTTCCATTTTAGAAATTTAAAATTTGGAGTTGGATGGAAGGGGCGAAATCCCATGTGGTTTCGCTTCTTTTTTGTTAGCAATAAAAAGTTATTCAGTATTATGGCAGGATTGTTGAAGACTTGAAACTGAGAGGAGTCCGTTGCATTTATGCAGTGCTGGGGGCTATGTTCTCGTGGGAAGGAATAGTATTCCCTTGGGTAAGCGACGGAATCGCTCGGGTAGGCGATGGATTCGCTCGG
>NZ_AULJ01000035.1:14219-66816 GCF_000425225.1 Pontibacillus marinus BH030004 = DSM 16465
TAAGCGACAGATTCGCTCGGGTAGGCGATGGATTCGCTCGGGTAAGCGACAGATTCGCTCGGGTAAGCGACGGAATCGCTCGGGTAGGCGACGGAATCGCTCGGGTAGGAGACAGAATCCCACGGCTAGACGCCGAATTCCCTCGCCCCCCTGCACTACCGCCTCGCATTTTATCTCGAAACCAAGTATTCAACAAACGGGGGCTATAATGAAAAAAGCTCAGAGCATAAACTCTGAGCTTTTGGTGCTTTTATTAAATCACATATTTAAATATCGCAAAGAAGTGTACAACGGATCCGGCTATTACGAACAAGTGCCAGACGGCATGGTGGAAAGTGAAGCTTCTCCAAACATAAAAGATTGCCCCAATGGAATATAATACGCCGCCGACAACTAGTAAAACAATGCCTCCGAAAGCGAATGTTGCCACTAATGGACCCCAAGCAAGAACAATAATCCAACCCATCAATACATAAAATACCGTCGATAACACAACAAAGCGTTTTACAAAGAACATTTTAAAGATAACCCCTGAAATTGCAAGTCCCCAGACAATTCCAAATAACGTCCAACCTAATGTTCCACGAAGGTTAACTAATAATATAGGAGTGTAAGTCCCAGCAATGAACAAGTATATGGCTGCATGATCAAAAATTTCAAAGATGTCTTTCCATTTACCTGGCGGGAAGCTATGCACTAATGTAGAACACGTGTATAAAATGATCATAGTAGCACCGTAAATCGAGACAGCTACAATTTCCCAAGGGTTGCCTTCTAAACTAGCAAAAACAACAAGGAGAACAAGCGCTGCAATACTTAACAGAACACCAATACCGTGTGTGATTGCATTAGCAATTTCCTCTTTTTTCGTAAAAGTATGTGTTTCCAAGAGACAAAACCTCTTCCTAACCGTTTTCTCCATTATAGCTTTTTTGGGTCATATAAGCCAAAACATAACTATAAAAATTTTGTAAATGACTGTTGAGTAAATACATAAAAGCAATGAAACCTACAGATTTTAAGCTATCTCTATTATAATAAAAAGTGATTCCAAACAGAGCAAGAACATAACGGGGGAATGAAAATGGATCCATTAGATATCGTCGGAAATCTCAGTAACATAAAACCTGCTTATCAACCCGTATTTTCAGCGGTCAAACATGACATAATCGGATATGAAGTTCTTGGACGAATTGACCATGAGGGTGTTTGGAAGAGTCTTGGAGACTTTTTTCAGGATTCACAAGTGCCGGATGAATTTAAACTAGAAGTCGATACACACATCTTAACGATTGCGATAGAGGATATTATGAAACATGATGATAAAAAGCTTCTATTTATCAATCGTAATGCCAAAGAGCTAATGCTTGAAAATGGGGAGACATTTATTGAAGCCCTTCAACCCTTTGTAGAGAGAGGCTTTTCCCTGAGTCGAATTGTTCTTGAAATTACAGAACATGATTTTGATGAAGACTTTGAATCACTGAATCATTTATTACTTTATTATAAGACGTATGGAATTCAAATCGCAGTTGATCATGTAGGAGCGAAAAGTTCTAATCTTGATCGTTTGCGTCAATTAGAACCTCATATTTTGAAAGTTGACTCTAAGGTCTTGAGAGATAATGACTCAAGTGGTTATCAGGATATTATTTATTCCTTGTCTATGCTAGCAAGAAGAATTGGTGCAGCCTTATTATTTGAAAATATTGAGGATTCATTCCAGCTTTACTATGCATGGAAACATGGTGGACGCTTTTATCAAGGGTTTTACCTAGGGGAACCTTCTTATCACTTCTTAGATCCTTTCGAGAAGGAATCTCTTATCAAAAGCCAGGTAGATTCTTTTATAAGAAGAGAGAAAGAGGTAATCGAAAAACGACTTGAGTTTGTGCTTAAGTGGGATCAGTGTTTAAGGGATTCACTTGTCCATTGGGATGGACCTAAGCGTGCGGATTCCTATCTTGATAAGGTTACGTCTGACTTTAATTATGAAAGTTTTCGTATGTACATTTGTGATAGTAATGGGAAGCAGATATCATCTAACTTTCGACAAAGAGATGAAGAGTGGATCAAAGAACCAGAAATATTAGGAACTAACTGGGCATTTCGCCCATACTTTTTAGAAAATATGATGCAAATGAAAACGTGGAATAAAGGGCGTTTATCTGATCTTTATTCAGATATTGAAACAAGAGAAATGGTTCGCACGTTTAGTTTTCCGTTATCGGATCATCATTTTATTTTTATTGATATACGATATGACTTTATCTATGAAAATGAATCGTTATTGATGTGAAAAAGGCTGATCTCACTTGATTGTGAGGTCAGCCTTTTTTCTTCATTTTTTAAGGATATTCCCTAAAAAGATACATAGCTTGTCTGCTTGAGTGTGTTTTGTCTAAAAAGGATGTATACCTATTAACGATTCGTCATATCTTTTCAAAGAGTGCTTAAAACTGTGTTAATACTTGCAATCCTTGTCTCTTCTTGGTGTGATTTTACGAACGAATAGCCCTTTTTAGCATAATATATATTGATAGAATAAGAGGTAAGAAAGGAAAGTTGCCAACCATGAACTACCATTGCTTACATTGTTGTTTTATTACACAACAAGAAGATTTTTGTCCAGCTTGTGGCCAAAAAAATTTAATCCCGATTCACATCGAAGTTCATTCCAACAAAGGTGCAAAATAATAAAATCATGAAGAGAGATTTTTCCTTTTATGTAAGGAGTCTCTCTTTGGTTTAAAAGAAGGTGGAGGATCTATGAACAGTAGAATAATGTTGGTGGTGTTAAGTTTCGTTTTATTTACGTGTATTCCTAGTGTACAAGCAAGTGAACAAGTAGATCAGCCTGATTGGCAATCCATAATGGAACAAGCTCACAACGTTCAATCGAAATACTCAAACAAATCAGTTGAGTACACAACGATCCGTAAAGACTTCCGAACAGTATTTACAAAAGAAGCGATGATGTCCATTTTTATGGAGCATATTCTGATTCATGAGGAGTTATACCGTTTAGCATCAACAGACTTTTCACCTTACATTATTCCAAGCTTGAATTGGACAAGTTTTCATGTACAAGAATCAAGTAAGAATGAAGTTATCTTATTGGAAGACCATAGAGAACCTACAGAATTAATGGGGCCTCAACGAATTTTAAGAAAGGTTACCATTACTCAGACAGAAGAAGGTTGGAGAATCAGTCATTTAGATTGGGTACAAAAAGAAGAGTCCAATAAAGAGTAATGTTTTTTGATAAGCCGATACAAATAACATTTTTTTCAGATGAAAATATGTTACAATGTTTTTTGGGATGAAAAAAACAAAATTGACTCCTCATGTGTTCTTCAGAAGGAGTGTACGACAATGATAAGTATAGAACGAGAAGAACTAGATGAGTATTCAGTAGAAGACCTTATGATTCCATCCGAAAAAGTGGCCCACGTTCAAGGTGGGAACCCAATGGAACATGCTTTATTAGTATTAGTTAAATCCGGGTATTCTGCTGTACCTGTATTAGATGCTCAATATAAACTAAAAGGAATTATTAGTAAGACCATTATTATCGATAACATACTCGGAATTGAACAGTTTGAATTAGACAAATTATCCTCTATATGTGTTGAAGAAGTGATGGATACCGAAATTCCATACTTAAAACGCGGAAATTCTTTTGTTGATGGACTTCGATCTGTTATTGATCATCCTTTCGTGTGTGTCATTGATGAAGAAGGTCACTTTGATGGTATTTTAACTAGACGTGCCATTCTAAAGAGAACCAATCAACATTTAGACTTAAAAAAATCTTAATATGAACGATATAAATTGTTGGCTTATAAATTAAGCCAACAATTTTTCTGTGCAATCGTTTTGGGTTTGGGGGGATATGATGGAGCAATCTAGCCATCAGAAAACGAGTCAGTCTAATTCAAAGCGACCTTTTGTACTTGCTGCGATCATGCTGGCCATGTTTCTTGCTGCTATTGAAGCAACCATTGTTTCAACTGCTATGCCAAGTATTGCATCAGATCTTGGTGGATTTTCTTTATATAGCTGGGTGTTTTCTGCTTATTTGCTAACGAATGCGAGTACAGTACTTATCTTTGGTAAGCTATCAGATATTTTTGGTCGCAAACCAATCTTTTTAATGGGTATAAGTTTGTTTTTAACAGGATCGTTATTATGTGGCTTTTCAACTTCCATGGAAATGCTTATTGTATTTAGGTTTATTCAAGGTATTGGCGCTGGTGCGTTAATGCCTATAGCATCAACGATTGTTGGTGATATTTATACAAAAGAAGAGCGAGCTCAAATACAAGGGTATCTAGCAAGTGTGTGGGGGATTTCAGCTGTAACGGGTCCAGTACTAGGTGGCTTCTTTGTTGATGTTTTGAACTGGAAGTATGTATTCTGGATGAACCTTCCTTTAGGGTTTTTAGCGATTGTCGGAATTGTAGTGTTTTTCAAAGAGGACATTGAAAAAGAAAAACGATCAATTGATTACATAGGGTCTCTTCTTCTAATCTTTAGTGTATCTTCGTTAATGATGATTCTTGTTGAGGGTGGGGTAGCCATTCCATGGAATTCCAATACAATGTTTCTATTAATGATGTTCTCACTCATAGCTTTCCTCTTATTTATCTTTCAAGAACGAAGAGCTAAAGATCCGATGATGCCTTTTTCTATTTGGACCTATAGATCGATTACAGTCGCCAATATAACATCTTTAACAACAGGGATGATTTTAATTGGGGTATCAAGCTTCTTACCGGCATTTGTCCAGGGTGTAATGGAGCAATCAGCAACAGTAGCTGGATTTACACTGACTGCGATGTCTATTGGGTGGCCGATTTCTTCTACTATTGCAGGGCGACTTTTATTAAAGATTGGATTCCGAACGACTTCTATTTTGGGAGGATTAGCTCTTATAATTGGTGGAGTCTTCTTCTTCCTGCTAACTCCAGAGAAAGGACCTTTTTGGGCAGCTGCAGGTTCATTTTTCATTGGAGTGGGTATGGGTTTATCAACAACTTCTTTTATTGTTTCAATTCAAAACACGGTGGATTGGAAAAGAAGAGGTATTGCTACAGCCACAAATATGTTTATGCGGACGTTAGGAAGTGCACTTGGAGCAGCACTCTTGGGTGGTATTCTGAATGGGAAAATACAATCTGTTATTAAGGAAAGAGGTCTTGAAAATCAAGCTTCAGTGGATACAACAAATATCCTGTTAGACGCTGAAAAAAGAAGCTCGCTCTCAGAGGATGTGCTACAAACTCTGCAAGATGCATTAACGATTGGATTGCATCAAGTTTATATTGGGTTACTCTTACTTGCAATCCTATCTTTTGTCTTAATCATATTTTTACCTAAAGGTGATAAAGCATGAATTCTTGTCACGGCGAACTCACTTTGATAAAGTAATAAAGAGTCTTACATATGAAGGAGGAGCAATCCCATGGAAATGATGGACGCAAATGAAATTATTTCATTTATTTCAAACAGTAAAAAATCAACACCAGTGAAAGTATATATTAAAGGTGAAAACCTTAAGACGATTGACTTTGGTGAAGATGTTAAGGATTTCGTTCACAACGAATCAGGCGTATTATTTGGTGAGTGGAAGGATATCGAACCTCTACTTAAAGAAAACAAAGATTCAATCGCTGATTATGTTGTAGAAAATGACCGTCGTAACTCTGCTATTCCTACTCTTGACCTTAAAAACGTAAATGCTCGTATCGAGCCAGGTGCAACAATCCGTGATCAGGTTGAGATCGGTGATGGTGCAGTTATCATGATGGGTGCGACCATTAACATTGGTTCTGTTGTAGGTGAAGGCACAATGATCGACATGAACGTTGCACTTGGTGGACGTGCTACTGTTGGTAAGAATTGCCACATTGGTGCTGGGACAGTATTAGCTGGCGTAATCGAGCCACCATCTGCTAAGCCTGTTGTAGTAGAAGACGAAGTCGTAATCGGAGCTAATGTTGTTGTTCTTGAAGGTGTAACAGTTGGGAAAGGCTCTGTAGTTGCTGCAGGCGCTGTTGTTACACAAGATGTGCCTCCAAATTCTGTAGTTGCAGGTACACCTGCCAAAGTCATCAAAGAAATTGATGAGCAGACAAAAGGTAAAACAGAGATTAAACAAGAACTACGTAAGTTAGATCAATAAAGAATGGAAGCAGGAGTGCAATGCTCCTGCTTTTTTCATAAACAAATTGAGGTGAAATAGGTGAATCTAGAACAATTGCAAAGCATTCGAAGAGATTTACACCAAATTCCTGAGCTTGGCTTCCAAGAGAAAAAAACACAACAATATCTTCTTGAATACCTTCATCGTATTAAAAATGAAAAGATGGAGATTCAAACTTGGAAAACCGGGGTATTGGTAAAAATCACAGGTAGGAATGCTGAAGAAACAATCGCATATCGTGCAGATATTGATGCACTTCCGATTACTGAAGAAACAAACTACTCGTTTGAGTCTCAACATAAAGGGAACATGCATGCATGTGGTCATGATTTTCATATGACGATTGCACTTGGTGCGCTAACACGATTAGCAGAGAACCCTCCACATAACAATGTGGTATTTATTTTCCAACCTGCTGAGGAAAACCCTGGAGGGGCACTTCCTATGCTGCAGAGTGAGGAATTAAAAGCATGGTGGCCTGATCGGATTTTCGCCTTACATATTGCACCTGAATACCCTGTTGGGACGATCGCTTCACGAAGCGGTTTGTTATTTGCAAACACGAGCGAACTCTTTATGGATTTTAAAGGAAAAGGTGGACATGCAGCATACCCGCATACAGCAAAGGACATGGTGGTAGCTGCTAGTTCTTTTAACGTCCAGGCCCAACACATTGTTGCTCGTACAGTAGATCCTCTGGATTCAGCTGTCCTGACAGTAGGGAAGATGACAGCAGGTTTTGTTCAAAATGGTATTGCTGAAAATGCTCGTTTAGAAGGAACCATGCGAGCTTTTAAAGCCGAAACGATGTCAGGTATGAAGCAAAATGTTGAAGGGTTGGCTAAAGCCATCGAATTGGCCTATGAATGCACCGTATCCATTGATTATGGATCGAACTATTATCAAGTATTTAATCATGAACAGTTTATGGAACCATTTCAACAGATTGTCGAAAAACGAGGGTTTAAATATGTAGATTGTCCGCCTGCCATGACAGGTGAAGACTTCGGCTATATGCTTCGTGATATTCCAGGCTTTATGTTCTGGCTTGGTGTAGATTCTCCTTATGGACTTCACCATAGCCAATTGCAGCCAAAGGAAGAAGCGTTAGAAGTAGGGGTTCAAGTTGTAGAAGCGACTATTCGAGAGCTCTAACAGTCGTGCATACCCTTCTGGGAAGAGGATACACTAACGGTTGAAGGACTGTGTCCTGAGATTAGAAGGAGGTATGTATTGTGGCTCGAATTGGAGTTGAAGGAACATTAACAGATGTAAAAAATGCGCTACAATCAAAAGGTCATGATTGCGTAGATTTACGCAATGAAGATGACGCAAATGGATGCGACTGCTGCGTAATATCTGGTCAGGATAAAGATGTTATGGGTATGGCAGATGCTTCTATTCAAGGTTCAGTGATCAATGCCGATGGAATGACAGCAGATGAGGTTTGTCAGGCTGTTGAGGCACGTGGACAACAATAGAGTGTCCCTAAGCTGGCTCAATAGAGTTGAGTCAGCTTTCTTTTTATTCATTCAGATCATTGCAGTTATCTTATTCTATATTGTTTTTATGGTTTAGGGGAGAGGTTGTATGATTACGTTAAAAATAGGATTAGTTATTGTTCTAATCATTGCGACTGCATTTTTTGTAGCTAGTGAATTTGCTATTGTCAAAGTAAGAAAGAGCCGTATTGAATCATTATCACAGAATGGTAACAAGAAAGCTGATAAAGTTTTACACATTATAAAAAATCTAGATAATTATTTATCTGCCTGCCAATTGGGGATTACGATTACCTCACTAGGTTTGGGTTGGCTAGGGGAGCCGACGGTAGATAAGTTATTACGACCTGTTTTTGCTCAATTTGGTTTACCAGAAGCTTTAAGTCATACAGTCTCATTTGCGGTATCATTCTTTATTATTACATTTCTTCATGTTGTTTTAGGCGAGTTAGCTCCAAAGACAATTGCTATTCAAAAAGCCGAGTCCATTTCGCTTATGTTAGCTCGACCATTAATTTGGTTCCACCGCATCATGTATCCATTTATCTGGTTGCTAAATGGCTCAGCGAATATGTTTGTTCGTCTGTTTGGCTATCAAACCACTAAAGAGCAAGAAGAGGTTCACTCTGAAGAAGAACTACGCTATATATTAACTCAAAGCTATCAACAAGGAGAAATCACACCTTCTGAGTATAAATATGTAGATCGCATTTTTGAATTTGATAATCGATCAGCCAAAGAAATTATGATCCCACGTACAGAAGTAGTTGTTGTGGATGTTAATGAATCTATGACTGAGATTATGGAGAGAATGCGTGCGGAACGTTATTCGAGATATCCGGTTATTAACGAGGATAAAGACGATATTGTCGGAGTTATTCATATGAAAGAATTGTTTTATGATAACTGTGATGATACAAGTCATATTAGGGATTATATACGACCTGTTCCAAAAATTTTCGAAAACGTTGCTTTAAAAGACTTGCTTCTGAAAATGCAAAAGGAACATATTCATATGGCCATTTTAACGGATGAATATGGAGGGACATCTGGTATAGCTACTGTAGAAGATATCTTAGAAGAGATTGTCGGCGAAATTCGAGATGAATTCGATGAATCTGAAGAATTACCGATGGAGAAGCTTGAAGACGGAACAAGGCTGCTAGACGGTAAAATGTCTATTCAAGATGTAAATGATTTCTTTAACTTAAACCTTGATCACGATGAAGTAGATACGATATCAGGTTGGGTTTTAACACAATACATTGAAGCAGAAGAAGGAACAGAGATCGAAGTCGATCCTTATCTATTTAGAGTAGAAGAGATGGAAGATTCCTATATCAGAAAGATAAAAGTGTGGGAGAAAGAATAAAAAAGGTTTGAGGGGCATGCCCCTCAAACCTTTTTTAATATTTAACTTTCTTTCTTTTCAATGTAAACCTGATGTGGGAATGGGATTTCAATACCAGCCGCATCAAGTGCTTCCTTCATACGCTTACGCAGGTCCCGTTCAACAGCCCATTGTTGCATGTTTTCTGTGTGACCTAATACACGTAGGACAACGTCAGAAGAGCCTAATGTTTGTACGCCCAATACATTTGGACCATCCTTGAAGCGGTCGTCGTTTTGAGCAAATTCATCACAAACTTGTTGCAATACTTTCATAGCTTCATCAATGTTTTCACCATAAGCTATGCCAATATCAACTAGTGCACGCATGTTTCCTCTAGAGTGGTTACTTACTGTGTTAATGTGTCGGTTCGGTACAAAATTTAATGTTCCGTCAAAGCTTCGGATTTGAGTTGTTCTTAATCCGATTTCTTCAACAACTCCATTCATACCACCAGCAGTTACGTATTCATCTACTTCAATTTGCTTTTCAATTAACAGGAAAAATCCTGTTACGATATCACTTACTAGCCCTTGTGCACCAAAGCCGATCGCAAGTCCAATAATACCTGCTCCTGCAATAAGTGGTGCTAGGTCGATGTTTAATAACCCAAAGATGGTAGCGATAAGGATAAAGCCTAAAACGTATGAATAAACATTAATGCTTAATTTTTCTAATGTTTTAGAACGTCCTTCAGAAATTTTCTGCTTTTTACCTGCCTTTTGAATAGAAGAGGTAATAACTTTCTTTCCGATAGGAGATATAATTAAGAAAACAATCAGTACAAGGCCAATTTTAAGTCCGCCTGTTATAACAGCTTCTAAAAGACCTCCCATATTAAATTCTCCGTCTTTCATAAAATCCATGGAATTGCTCCTTTCAGTGTCTCGCATGTAAGTCTTTTTTCTCTATAAAATCTACTATACTTTATTTCGACATGTGATTTCAATTAATAGGAAAGAATAGATGGGTGCAAGCTTAAGCATAAGCAAATCATTTTCAATCTTTTCAATTTTATTGTTTAATGAAAATAGGTTTTGGGAAATATGAATAAGGGTGTTTTTTGGTGTGAGGGGAATTTGTCTCCAGATTAAATTAATTTTAATATAACATTGACTATTAATAATGGCTTCGTTATAATATCTATTGTGTTTAAAACCACACCAAATGTTGGTTATAGGAGCAAAAAATTGCTCTATTAAATACTTACTCAAATATGGAGGGATCACTTATGGCAGAACGTCTAGTAGGAAAACAAGCTCCACGTTTTGAAATGGATGCTGTAATGCCTAACAAAGAATTCGAAAAAGTAAGTCTTGAGAACATTATGAAAGAAGACAAATGGACAGTCCTTTTCTTCTATCCAATGGACTTCACTTTCGTATGCCCAACAGAAATCACTGCAATGTCTGACCGTTATGACGAATTTGAAGATCTTGATGCAGAGGTTATTGGCGTATCTACTGATACAGTTCACACTCACAAAGCATGGATCAACACTTCTCGTGATGATAACGGATTAGGTGATCTTGCTTATCCATTAGCAGCTGACACAAACCACAAAGTTTCTACTGAATATGGTGTACTTTTAGAGGATGAAGGTGTTGCACTTCGCGGACTATTCATCATCAGCCCTGAAGGTGAATTAAAGCACGCAACAATTAACCACAATGATGTAGGCCGTGACGTAGACGAAACACTTCGAGTACTACAAGCACTACAAACTGGTGGACTTTGCCCAGCAAACTGGAAGCCAGGTCAAGAAACTCTATAATATAAGACAAAATCAGGGTCTAACCATAGTGTTAGACCTTTTTCCTATCCACACAACAAAGAAGCTCCAAATCAAAGGAGGATAATCAAATGAAATTAAGAGCGCCAATGCCTGAATTATCAGGTGCAACTGAATGGTTAAATGGTGAAGTGACCAAGGAAGATCTTTTAGGTGACAAACCAACATTAATTCACTTCTGGTCTGTAAGCTGTGGCTTATGTAAAGAAGCAATGCCAAATGTAAATGAGTTCCGTGATCGTTATAGTGACGAGTTAAATGTTGTAGCTGTTCATATGCCTCGTTCAGAAAAGGACCTTGATCTTGATAAGATTAAGGAAACAGCTGAAGAGCATGGTATTTCTCAGCCGATTTTCGTTGACAACAAACACGCCCTTACAGATGCATTCGAAAACCAATACGTTCCAGCTTATTATGTGTTTGATGAAGAAGGTAACCTTCGTCATTTCCAAGCTGGCGGTGGCGGTATGAAAATGCTTGAAAAGCGCGTGAACCGTGTACTAGGTAATAAATAAGGTCATGATCGAAGCTCCAGTCTTTTAGGCTGGGGCTTTTATTTATGATAGAAGACTCTTTAAGAATTCTTCCCAATATTACGAATAGGTCTAAAGGCATGTTTTTATTTCATAAATATTGTTATATCCCTATCCATCAACCTAAATTGAAAAGAGCATTTAAAATTTTAAAAAAATTTATGCAAATGGGTGGAAATTTATTTCGGAACTCGATATATTTATAATTACGTAAAAAAATTACAAAGAAAAAGGAGGGGGCACTTTGGATACGTTTAAGAAGTTGAAGATGTACTATCTACCATTTAAGAAGTATTTCTTCATATCATTAGTGTTTCTGCTGTTAGTTACTGGGATAACGGTGGTTTATCCGATCGTATTACAGAAAACGATTGATGATGTTGTAACGCCAGAGCGCTATGAATTAATACCATATTTGGCATTAGCTTTTATTGGACTAATGTTAATCAAAGGAATTGCTACTTATTTACATCAATACTTAGGTGACTTGTTTGGAATTAAATCCGTATATACATTAAGGGACGGTTTATATCAGAAACTACAACGTTTACCATTTCGTTATTATGATAATGCAAGAACAGGAGACTTAATGTCACGTCTTACAGCAGATGTGGAAGCTTTCCGTTTCTTCTTATCGTTTGGTTTCTCAGAATTTATTCGTATCACTTCACTAATCCTGATTAGTTTGAGTGTTATGTTTTATTATTCTGTACCACTTGCACTGGTAACAATGGCAGCTATGCCTTTCTTAGCAGTTGTTGTGTTTCAATTTGATCGTCGAGTACACCCGGCGTTCCGAGGCATAAGAAAAGCTTTTGGACGCTTAAACACACGTGTACAAGAGAACATCAGCGGAATGAACACGGTTAAATCACTATCTCGAGAAGATTTCGAGATCGGACGTTTTGTTGATAAAAACGATGACTATCGTCAGAACTACTTAACAACAGCCTCAATTTGGGCTAAGTATTTTCCTTTAATGGAGTTCATCGGAAACATTTGTGTAGTTGCTTTGTTAGCATATGGTGGACACTTAGTTATCACTAATGATTTGAAGCCAGGGGAACTTGTGGCTTTCTTTAGTCTCGTTTGGTACATTCTTGGACCTCTTATGAACTTTGGTTTCGTGATTAATTTGTTCTCTCAATCAAAAGCATCTGGAGAACGGTTATTAGAAATTCTAGAAGCTAAGGAAGATATCCAAGAGATTGAGGAACCGATTCGAAAAGCACGTATGGATGGCCATGTAACGTTTAAGAATGTAACGCTATCCTATGAGGAAGATGATGATTCAGCACTAAAAGATATTAGTTTTGATGCCCCTCCAGGCAAAACAGTTGGTTTGATAGGTGCAACAGGTTCAGGAAAAACAAGTATTACGCAATTGGTTACTCGTTTCTATGAACCTCAAGAGGGTGAAGTACTTGTCGATAACAAGCCTGTAGATCAATATGGCTTAAAAGAGCTTAGAAGCAATATCGGGTTTGTATTACAAGAGTCGTTCTTGTTCTCAACAACCATTAAAGAGAACATTGCGTATGGAAATCCAGAAGCTTCTATGGATGATATTATCGATGCAGCCAAACGCGCACAAGCTCACGACTTCATTATGGAAATGCCAAACGGCTACGACACATTGCTTGGTGAGCGTGGTATGGGGCTTTCTGGTGGTCAGAAGCAGCGTGTAGCAATTGCTCGTGCGATTTTAATTGATCCAAGTATTCTTGTTTTAGATGACGCTACGTCAGCCGTTGATATGGAAACAGAACTACGTATTCAAAAAGCACTAAGAGAAGTCATGGTAGGTCGAACGACATTTATCATCGCCCACCGCATTTCATCACTTAAACATGCTGATGAAATCCTTGTTTTAGAGGATGGAAAGATTGTAGAACGTGGTGTACATGATGAATTGCTTAGTAATGGAGGGCCATACCAACGTATTTACGATATCCAATACCAAGATAAAGAAGCGATAATGGAAGCTTCTAAGAATGCATAAAGGGGGGAGAGAACTTGGCCAAACGTCGACAAGAAGAAAAAGTGAGCCCACATTTAAAACGGTTTAAATATACACAAGACCAAGCCATTGAAAAACCATTTAACTGGCAACAGATGGTTCGTATGTTGCAATACCTTAAACCTTACTCTAAGAAATTATTACCTTTAGCTATTTTAGCTATGCTTGTTTCAACGGCAGTACGTTTAGCTGTCCCGATTCTTATTGGTAAAGTAGCAATTGACGTTGCTATAGATGGCGAGAATCCAACCTTACTAACATGGCTTGTTGTAGCTATTGGTGTCCTTTACTTATTAAGCTATGTAGGGAACTCTCTGAGAATTAAATGGGTGAATATTTTGGGGCAGAATGTGATTTATGACTTGAGAAAGCATTTGTTTTCTCACGTCCAACGTTTGTCCCATAAATTCTTTGATTCGAAATCAGCTGGTTCCATTCTAGTTCGAATTATGAACGATATTAATTCCCTTCAAGAACTATTTACGAACGGAATTATCAACTTATTAATGGATGTTGTTACATTGTTCGGTATCGTTGTGATTTTGCTTGTGCTAAGTCCAAAGCTTGCCCTTGCCATCATGGTTATCTTACCAATCATGTTCTATATTTCTACAAAGCTACGTAGAAATATACGACGATCTTGGCAACAGGTTCGTATTCAGCAATCTCGCTTAAACTCACACTTGAATGAAAGTATTCAAGGCATTCGTATTACGCAATCTTTTTCCCAGGAAAAAGAGAATACAGAATACTTTGATGGTGTGAATACAGACAACTTTGAAAGCTGGAGAAATGCAACGAAGAAAAGTGCGATGTTCCGTCCTTTCGTTGAGATGAGTAATGCAGTGGGTACGGTGATCCTCATTTCATTTGGTGCTTACTTAATTATTCAAGGACCTTCAAATGGCGGTATTGAATTAGGCACATTTGTTACATTTGCCTTTTTCTTAGGGATGTTCTGGGAGCCAATTTCCCGTCTTGGTCAAATGTATAATCAGCTTCTTATGGCAATGGCAGCATCTGAACGTATATTCGAATTCTTAGATGAAGAGCCGAATGTTGAAGAACGTCAAGACGCAATTGAGCTTCAAGATATGAAAGGCCACATTGAATTTGATCATGTTCAGTTTGCTTATGATGAAGAACGAATTGCTCTTCATGATATCTCATTAGAAATGAAAGCTGGTCAAACCGTCGCATTAGTTGGTCATACAGGTAGTGGTAAGTCTACAATTGCAAACTTAATCAGTCGATTCTATGATCCAACGAAAGGTTCTGTGAAAATCGATGGTCATGATTTAAGAGACCTAACATTAAATAGTGTGCGTCAACAAATTAGTGTTGTGCTACAGGATACATTTATCTTCTCTGGTACCATAAAGGAAAACATTCGATTTGGTCGCCCTGATGCTAGTGATGAAGAGGTTATGGAAGCAGCAAAAGTTGTAGGTGCAGATGACTTTATTCAGCGACTAGCAAATGGATATGAAACAGAGGTAGAAGAACGAGGAAATATCCTATCAGCTGGTGAACGTCAGCTTCTATCCTTTGCGCGTGCGTTACTAGCCGATCCAAAGATATTAATTTTAGATGAGGCGACATCAAGTATTGATACGGAGACTGAAGTGAAAATTCAAGAGGCTCTCCAACGTTTATTAAAAGGACGTACAGCGATCATTATCGCTCACCGTCTATCAACGATTCGTGAATCTGACAATATCTTTGTCCTTGAACACGGTAAAATTCTTGAACAAGGAAACCATTCCGAGTTAATGGAGCAACGTGGAGAATACTTTGACTTAGTTAAAACTCAATTCCAAATGCTCGATGCAATGTAATGAGATCCTGTCCCTTTTGGGGGGCAGGATTTTTTTATTTGTCCCCTTGATCAGCTATCCCTTCTCCCTCTCTAAAATAGCGCTTCTAAGTCTGCTTCCAATTCCACCATTGTTTTCAAATTTGGTGACGTTTTTTTGACACATTTACATGAAATCGGTCTCAATAAAACATGATCTGATATGATATTCAAACGGCAAGACCATAGAACATGTTTTGTGATTGACTGAACAATCTAATGAACTTTGTACTTAAAAAATTACATCAAGAATTAGGTAGGTGACCTCATATGAGAATTTTTAAACCACTCGTGCTAGGGAGTTTTTTGCTAGTGTTTCTTAGTGGGTGTAGTGCATTGCCTGTCTTGGATCCTAAGGGTCCGGTTGGTGAGGCACAAAAGGACTTAATTTTCTGGTCCATAGCGCTCATGTTATTTATTGTTGCAGTTGTTTTTGCGCTGTTCACATTTATGGTAGTTCGTTACAGAGAGAGACCTGGTTACGAAACACATGAACCAGAAGAGATGGAAGGAAACATATGGCTAGAATTGCTTTGGACAGGAGTTCCGGTCATTATCGTTGTCCTTCTTGCTGTACCGACTGTAAATACAATTTATCAATTAGAAGAACCACCAAGCAGTACAAAAGAAAAAGAGCCTCTAGTCATTCATGCGACTTCTGCAGATTGGAAATGGTTCTTCAGTTATCCAGAGCAAGATATTGAAACGGTAAACTATCTTCACATTCCAGAAGATCGACCAATTCTGTTTAAACTAACATCAGCTGATTCCATGGCGGCTCTATGGATTCCTCGTTTAGGTGGACAGGAATACAATATGAATGGCATGCGTACTGAGCTATTTTTACAAGCTGATGAACCAGGCGTATATAACGGCCGTAACGCAAACTTCACAGGTGAAGGCTTTACTGAGCAAAGGTTTAAAGTTTATGCACAAAAACCTGAGGAGTTCCAAAAGTGGGTTGATAAAACCCAAGAAAAAGCACCTAAGCTAACTAAAGATAAATATGATCATATGCTTCTTCCTGGTCATGTAGAGCGACAAACGTTCTCTTCAACGCATTTACAGTATGTTGATCACGCCAAAAATGCGGAATACACAGTAAACGTGCGAGAACGCTTAGGATATGACCCTGAAGAGGAAAGCTCACATTAAGATTGGAGGCGGACAGAATTGAAACTAGATGAATTTTTTGTCACCGGTGATCCGTTGATCTATGGAGCTGATGTCTCAATCATCTTATCCATGATTGGAGTTGTCTTCGTTTTAACTAAATATAAAAAATGGGGATGGCTCTGGAAGGAATGGCTCACCACTGTTGACCATAAAAAATTAGGCATTATGTACATTCTTTCAGCTGTACTTATGTTATTCAGGGGTGGAGTCGATGCACTTTTAATGCGTGCACAGCTAACTATGCCTGAAACTGAATTTTTGGATTCCACACACTATAACGAAATTTTCACAACACATGGAACCATCATGATCATTTTCATGGCTATGCCATTTTTAATTGGACTTATGAACGTGGTTGTACCATTACAAATTGGAGCACGAGACGTTGCTTATCCATTCTTGAATGCGGTAAGTTTTTGGACATTCTTTATGGGTGCCATGCTCTTTAATATTTCCTTCGTTATCGGAGGCTCACCTGGAGCGGGGTGGACATCTTACGTACCCCTAGCAGGAAATGAGCTGAGTCCTGGACCAGGGCAAAACTATTACTTACTAGGTCTGCAGGTGGCCGGAATAGGTACGTTATTAACGGGGATAAATTTCCTTGTTACGATACTAAAAATGCGTGCACCTGGTATGACGTTAATGCGTATGCCTATGTTCACGTGGTCGAGTGCGATCACTTGTATCATTATCATTTTCGCATTCCCCGTGTTAACAGTAGCACTAGCACTAATGACGTTAGACCGCATTTTTGGAACACATTTCTTCACAATGGTAGATGGCGGAATGCCGATGCTTTGGGCGAATTTGTTCTGGTTATGGGGTCACCCTGAAGTGTATATTGTTATTCTACCAGCCTTTGGTATATTCTCAGAGGTTATCTCGACGTTTTCACGAAAAAATCTCTTTGGCTATAAAGCTATGGTTTATTCCATGGTTATCATTGCAGCACTGAGTTTCGTTGTATGGGTTCACCACTTCTTTACCATGGGTGCTGATGCAAGTGTTAACTCATTCTTCTCCGTTACAACAATGGCGATATCCATACCAACGGGTGTTAAAGTCTTTAACTGGCTCTTTACGATGTATAAAGGACGGATCAAGATTAACACAGCCATGCTTTGGTCGTTAGCCTTTATTCCGAACTTTGTTATCGGTGGTGTAACAGGGGTAATGCTTGCTATGGCAGCAGCAGACTATCAGTATCACAATACCTACTTCCTTGTAGCACACTTCCACTATGTGTTGATTTCAGGAACAGTATTCGCTTGTTTCTCAGGGCTATATTACTGGTATCCTAAATTATTTAATCACAAATTAAATGAAACATTAGGAAAGTGGAGTTTCTGGTTATTCATGATCGGATTCAACGTATGTTTCTTCCCTATGTATTTCTTAGGGTTCGCAGGTATGCCGCGTCGTGTTCACACCTACGCAGAAGGTTCTGGATGGTTCGAACTGAACGCTGTGGCTTCAGTCGGTGGCGTCATGATGGGGATCGGCTTTGTCATTCTAGTTTATAACATCTATTACTCTATTCGTTACGAGCCTAGATTGACTACAGGTGACCCATGGGATGCACGTAACCTAGAATGGGCAACACCTTCACCAGTTCCGTACTACAACTTTGCAAAAATTCCGGAGGTTCGTGGGTTAGATGAATTCTGGCGTATGAAGAAAGAGGGTAAGAAAGATCTTGATCTTAAGAAAGACAAGCTTGAACCGATTCATATGCCTGACTACTCAGGAGTTCCGGTGATTATGTCCACATTTTTATTTATTTCAGGTTTCGGCCTTGTATTTGAATGGATATGGATGGGGGTTGCTGGGGCTATAGGCGTTGTTATTACGATGATCATGCGTTCCTTTGACCCTGACGAAGGCTATCACGTTGAAGTAGAAGAAATAAAAGAAATTGAAGAACATGTTCGTAGAGAGGAGGCGTAAGACATGGGACACACAGAAACAATTGATCCAAACAAGCCATTAGAATATCAAACAGAAAAAAGTCGATTAAACATTCTTGGTTTCTGGATTTTTCTTGGAGCTGAAGTTGCACTTTTTGCGACATTATTTGCAACGTATTTTGTGCTGACCGGGAGACTTGCTGATGGACCAGGTCCCGGTGAATTATTTGAAATCAAAGGTGTCTTGATTGAAACGTTTATCCTTTTAACGAGTAGTTTTACTTGTGGAATTGCAATTCATGAAATGAGACGAGGAAGTAAAAAAGGATTAATGATCTGGTTCGGCCTTACGCTTCTTCTAGGGTTAGGCTTTCTATACTTTGAGATAGAAGAGTTTATCCATTATGTACATGAAGGTGCTACAATCCAAACAAGTGCATATTGGTCATCCTTCTTCACATTACTTGGTACACACGGAGCTCACGTTTCTTTAGGTATCGGGTGGATGATTATGATTTTGATACAAGTTGCACGTCATGGCTTAAATACGACAACAACAAGAAAAGCCTTTATCATTTCTTTATATTGGCACTTTCTTGATGTTGTTTGGATCTTTATCTTTACAGGCGTGTACTTGATGGGGATGGTGATGTAATATGGCAGGAAACAATCACAATAAATTTCCTTGGAATCACGTATTAGGATTTATCTTTTCAATTGTCTTAACGTTATTAGCTGTATGGGCTGCTTTATATTCAAGCCTATCCATAACAGCGATCGTATGGACAATCGTTACCTTGGCCCTTCTTCAAGCTGCTGTACAATTATTTATGTTCATGCACATTGGTGAAGGGGAAGGGAAAGCACAAAAAGGCACGATTTATTTCAGTGCTTTCATCGCAGTTGTAATCGTAGCCGGATCCATTTGGGTTATGAACGCAATGATGCACTCTATGATGTAAGTTAAAAAGAGCTTGGAGAATCATCCAAGCTCTTTTTTTTATGTGTGATTTATTGCTTTAAAACCCACTTATGTGGAAAACTTGATATCGAGATAAGTTGAGAGGAGTCCGTTGCTTCTGTGAGGAGTAAGGGGTTCGTTGAAACGCCAATACTCCTGCGGAAGACCAGCTGAGCCACCTCATACGCTACGCTCCTTGCGGGGTCTCATCTGCCCTTTCTACCGCGGGAGTTTGTCGTTTCCCTCACCCCTTTGCTGATATGGAAGTTAACGGACCCATGGCTGAGATCATTTTATCTCTTACTTAAGGAAACTGTATTTTAGCTCTACATATAAGGCTTTAGATCACTTTGGCAACGGAACCTCTCTACGCTTTATTCCATATTACTGCCATAATACTGAGTAAAAACAAACTTTTCTAAACCACAAACATAATCCTTCCAACTCCATAATAAAAATAACCGAGCCTAAATTAGCTCGGTTATTTTCTTAAGTAATTTTATGAAGTTCGACTGACAGCTTTGGACATATCATCTAATTTGCCACGCATTTTTGAATCATTAACTAATCCAACAATCAGAGCTGCATGAGCATAAAGAATGTTTATGACAAGTAGGGAGAGTGATAATGCGTATATGATAGGGTTCACTGTTAAGCCTCCGATTTCAATAATCAAAAAGCTCCACATTCCTACGATCAGTGGCAGTTGAATGACGGCCATTTTTCGGTATTCAATCCATAGAAAAAGTGGGGTGAATGTTGCAAATAGCGCATAAACCATCAATACATCCATATCAAACACTCCTTAATGTTTGTGACAAATTTGTGAACAGTTTCTTAATACCTACTATATCAGTATCAAATAACAATGAAAACCCTTACATAAAAATTTTGTTAATAATTGAAAAAGCAAAAGACTTGTTCAAAGATTCATAGGTTCGTATACTCAAGGTACAGAAAAGTTTGTGAAGTATGTCACAAAAGTGTCATGATCTTCAGCACACAAAATGACTCACAGCGTTTATACTGTACACATAGTGGATATAGGACAAAGTATGAATACAATGATATGAAATGAATTTACTAGATAAATATAAGGGGGTTGCGGGTATGATGGAATTTGATAGTGTCATCATGAGTCGAATGTTGACCTCATTAACGCTAGCATTTCACATAATTTTCGCTACAGTCGGTGTAGGAATTCCGGTTATGGTGTCCATAGCAGAATTCATTGGTATTAAAAAGAAAGATGCCCACTACACATTGCTAGCTCGACGCTGGACGAGAGGATTTGTCATTACCGTTGCGGTTGGTGTTGTAACCGGAACTGCAATTGGTCTGCAATTATCCTTATTATGGCCGAGCTTTATGCAGGTCGCAGGAAATGTGATCAGCTTACCATTATTCTTAGAAACATTCGCGTTTTTCTTTGAAGCTATTTTCTTAGGCGCTTATTTATATACTTGGGATCGATTTAAAAACCCTATTTATCACTGGTTACTATCGATTCCTGTTGTAATTGGGTCAAGCATGTCTGCCTTTTTCATCACAACTGTAAATGCATTTATGAATACACCTCAAGGGTTTGAGCTAGAGGGAAGAACGATCACATCGATTGATCCGCTTGCAGCTATGTTTAACCCTGCGACACCAACGAAGGTGTTTCATGTGATTTCATCAAGTTATTTAACTTCAGCTGCGATTCTAGCAGCGATCACAGCTTTTTATATTATAAAGAAAAAAGCAACACCTTATCACAAGAAAGCTTTAAAACTAACAATGATGGCTACGTTCATTTTTGCTGTTACAACGGCAGTAGCAGGGGACTTATCAGCTAAATTCCTTGCTAAAGAACAACCTGAAAAACTAGCTGCTGCTGAATGGCACTTTGAAACAGAAAAGGGAGCAGATCTTATCCTCTTTGGAACATTGAATGAAGAGAATGAAGTAGAAAATGCCATTCGCATACCAAATGCATTAAGCTTTCTTGCGCATGGATCATTCGATAGTGAGGTGACAGGTTTAGATAAAATTGAGGAAGATGTTACACCGCCATTATGGATTCACTATATGTTTGATCTCATGGTGATGCTTGGAATGTATGCGATGGGTGTCTCATTCCTGTATATTGTGCTTTCTAAGTTGAAAAGATGGAATGAAAATAATAAATGGTTATTGTGGCTAATCGTCCTTAATGGACCTTTTGCAATGCTTGCTATTGAATTTGGTTGGATCTTTGCGGAAGTTGGTCGCCAACCATGGATCCTAAGAGGTTATATGAAAGTAGCAGAAGGGGCAACAACATCTCCTCATGTGGACTGGATGTTCCTATTGTTCCTAGGGCTATATATTTTACTAGGCGTATTTTGTGTGACTGTTCTACGTAAGTTATTCCGTAACAATCCAGTAGAGTTAGAGCTTGAACAACGTTATCCGAACATCTCGAATAGAGGTGATGATGAATGAGTTATGAATTGATCGGAATAACCGTCCTATGGATTTTCCTATATGGATATTTAATTGTAGCATCGATAGATTTTGGAGCAGGATTCTTTGCTTACTATGCTAAAATAACCAAACAGGATCATATCATTAATAAGCTAATCTCTAGGTATCTATCACCTGTTTGGGAAGTAACCAACGTGTTTTTCGTATTTTTCTTCGTAGGTTTAGTTGGGTTCTTTCCGGATGCTGCGTATTACTATGGGCAAACGCTACTGATACCAGGAAGTATAGCCATCGTTTTACTGGCGATCCGTGGTTCCTTCTATGCGTTCGAAAACTATGGATCGAAAAAAAGTTCAACCTATATGTTTTTGTATGGGGCAACAGGGTTGTTAATTCCAGCTTCACTTTCAACAGCCCTCACCATTTCTGAAGGGGGCTTTATTGAAGAATCGAATGGTCAGGTCCGTCTGTTAACCCAAGAGCTTCTTACAAGCCCTTATTCTTGGAGTGTAGTATTCCTTGCGATCGTTTCAGTGTTATTTATCTCAGCTGCATTTTTAACGTTTTACGCAAATCGTGCTAATGATAAGCCAGCCTTAGAACTAATGAGAAAGTATACATTGTTCTGGAGTTCACCAACGATCATAGCTTCGTTAACAACGTTCATTGCTATGAGTCAGCATAACCAACGTCATTTCGAAAACATGCTTGATTTATGGTGGATGTTTGGCTTGTCTGTAGCGTTTTTCTTAGGAGCTCTACTCTTCATTTATCAGCAGAAACGTTATGGTTTAGCCTTTATAATGGTGATGTTCCAGTTCTTCTTTGCCTTCTTTGGGTATGGAGCAGGGCATCTACCTTACTTGCTAGATCCATTCATTACAATTGAGAGCAGTGTAGTGAACGATACAATGGGCTTGGCATTAGTGATCGCATTTATTGCAGGATTATTCTTGTTAATCCCATCTCTGATTTTACTCATGCGCATGTTCCTTTTTGATGCGGATTATGTAAAAGGTAAGAAATAAACGAGAGAAGGAAACTTTGGGGTCTTTTGCCCAGGTTTCCTTTTTCTTTTTGTATATGATAGACTTATGAAAGTAATTGTGAAAGATGGGGGATCGTGGTATGAAGAAAGAATATGCCGTTATTGGGCTAGGTCGTTTTGGCGGTTCGATTTGTAAAGAGTTGAGTCGCGAAGGTATGGAAGTACTAGCCATCGATGTTGATGAAGATAAAGTAAATGAATATAAAGATATTGCTTCTCACGCTGTTATTGCAGATTCTACTGATGAGAGTGTGTTAAAAGAACTTGGAATACGTAATATTGACCACGTAATCGTTGCCATCGGGGACAACATTCAAGCGAGTATTCTAAGCACGCTTATGCTTAAAGAACTTGGTATTAAGAAAATCACAGTTAAGGCACAAAACGATTACCATGAAAAAGTATTAAATAAAATCGGTGCTGACCAAGTTGTTCACCCAGAACGAGATATGGGGAAGAGAATCGCTCACAATATTATTTCAAACAACGTATTGGATTACTTAGAGCTTTCTGATGATCACTCTGTGGTTGAGGTGAAAGCAGGGGAGAAGATGATCGGCAAAACGTTAGTTGACTTGGATATCCGCGCACGTTATGGCTGTAACGTAGTAGCTATAAAGCGTGATAGAGAAATTAACGTATCGCCAATGGCTACAGAAACCATCGTAGAAGGTGACATTCTGATTATTATTGGTGAGGACAAAGACATATCTCGTTTTGAGAAGCATTTAGTTGTTGAAGATGATGATTAAATCACTTACGCTTAGCTCTTTATAGGGCTAGGCGTTTTTATTTGATAAGCTTTTTATTCAGTATTATGGCAGTTATCTTGAATAAGCTGGTGCGGGATGGTTCCGTTACTTTTATGCAGAGCGGCGGGCTGTGGAACGGGTTGCTTTCCTGCGGACGAAGCGCCGAGCCTCCTCATTCGCAAGCTCACTGCGGGGTCTCGTCACTCCGTTCTTCCGCTGGAGTCAACCCGTTCCACAGCCCACCTTAGCCGAATGGTGATTAACGGAACCGCAGCTGATAATGAGAGGAAATGCTTGCGGACATTTGTTCCGTTATTTTGAACTTTTAAGGCATTTCGAGAGTCGTTACGGACATATGGTACCTTATTTGTGACAAATTGGTCTTTTTCCAGCAACGGACCTCCACCTCACTAGTTATCTCGATTTCAGGTCTTCAAGATAAGGGGGCTTTAATAGAAGAATCTCATTCCAAGGTTTCTTATTCAGTCTATTAGGTTATACATATAAAAGACCACATATGGTAGATGAAAGGATTGATGCTTGTGTTTGAAAAGAGAACAGGTGAGATTCTAACGGACCTGCTTATCGAGTGGGGCGTTGATCATATGTATGGAATGCCTGGGGATTCGATAAATGAGCTTATGAGTGATTTACGTAAACGAGAAGAAGAGCTACCATTTTATCAAGTTCGTCATGAGGAAGTAGGGGCTCTATCGGCAGCCTCTTATGCGAAATTAACTGGAAAGGCAGGTGTGTGTCTATCAATTGGAGGTCCAGGTGCTGTGCATCTTCTTAATGGTCTTTATGATGCCAAAGGGGATAGCGTACCTGTATTAGCGATAGTTGGGCAAGTACCTAGTGAATCAGTAGGAACAGGTGCTTTCCAAGAGATTAACCTTGAGCGAATGTTTGATGATGTAGCTGTTTATAACAAAAGAGCGCAGAGTGCTGAACAATTGCCTGACTTATTAAATCAAGCTCTGCGTGCAGCCTATACACACAAAGGGGTGTCTGTTCTTATCATCCCTGATGACCTATCAGCGATTAAACAAAAATATGATAAAAAACTTACGCTACCTGGTTACTCTAAACCTGATGTTTTTCCAGCAGGTTCATCCTTACAAAAAGCAAGAAAAGCAATTGAAAATGCTAATAAACCAGTAATCTTAGCTGGTAAAGGAGCAGCTCATGCGCAAGATGAACTGATTCAATTTGCTGAGACCATAAAATCACCAATTATATTATCCTTATTGGCTAAAGGGATTATACCCGATAATCATCCCTATTGTTTAGGGCAACATGGTCAAATAGGTACAAAGCCTGCGTATAACGCTGTTAAAGAAGCAGATTTACTGTTATTGATCGGAACATCATTCCCGTATCGTGACTTTTTGCCAAAGGATACCCAAGCTATTCAAATTGATCGAGAGCCAAGTCGAATTGGTAATCACTATCCTGTATCCATAGGTCTTGCTGGAGATTCCAAAGATACGCTTGAGTGGTTAATAAATAACCTATCAGAGAACCGAAATGAAGAGCACTTACAAAAGTATCAAGAACAAATGAAAGAATGGCGCGTTAATATGCAGCTCCAAAAAAAGGATGAGACGAACCCAATTGTAGGCCCTCAAGTCATGTATGCGTTAGAAAAGGTGATCGATAAAGATGCGGTTATCTCAAGTGATGTAGGGAATGTGACAGTATGGATGACGAGGTTCCTACCACTCATCCATCAAAAGATGATTATCTCAGGCTGGCTAGCTACTATGGGATGTGGTTTACCTGGGGCTCTAGCTGGACAAGTTGCTTACCCAGACAAACAAGTTGTTGCAATTTGTGGAGATGGTGGTTTTGCCATGGTCATGCAAGACTTTGTAACAGCTGTAAAGTATAAGCTACCGATAAAGGTAATCATTTTAAACAATAGTAAGATAGGCATGATCCAGTATGAACAAGAAGCGATGGGACATCTTCATTACAAAACAGAATTGGGTGAAATGAATTTTGCTCAATTTGCTGAAAGTTGTGGAGGAGAAGGATATCGTGTGAATAGAAAAGAAGACCTAGAAGACTCATTTAAAAAGGCCTTTTTATCAGATAAACCAGCGATTATAGATGTAGCAATTGAGGACCAAGCACCTCTTCCTGGCAAGATCGGATATGAACAAGCGGTGAATTATAGTGAATACCTTATTAAGGAATTCTTTGAAAAAGGAAAAATTGATCCACCGCCGATGAAAACTGGAATAAAGCGTCTATTCTAAAAAAAGTGCATAATAAAAATCCCATGTCGTAACGACATGGGATTTTTGTATAGGAAGGAGAAACGTATCTTACACTTCCATAATGATTGGCAGAATCATTGGTTTGCGCTTTGTTTTTTCATAAAGGAAAGGAGCAATGGTGTCAGTGATTTCATTTTTAATCTCAGACCATTGAGTTGTGCGGCGTTCCATGACTTTGTCTAGATGTTTTGCCACAATTTTTTGTGCTTCGTTGATCAGGTCTTCTGATTCGCGCATATAAACGAACCCACGGGAAATGATGTCTGGACCGGCAGCAATTTTGAACTCTTTCATGTTAATGCTAACAACGACCATTACAAGGCCTTCTTCGGAAAGAATGCGACGATCTCGTAAAACAATGTTTCCAATGTCACCGACTCCACTTCCGTCTACATAAACAGAGCCAGAAGGTATTTTACCAGCGATCATTGCATTATCTTTACCGAGGGCTAGAACGTCACCGTTGTCCATGATAAAGCAGTTACTTGGATCCATTTCAATATCTTGAGCTAATTGAGTATGCATTTTTAACATACGGTATTCACCGTGTATTGGCATAAAGTACTTCGGTTGGATTAAGCGAAGCATCAGCTTCTGCTCTTGCTGGCCACCGTGACCAGATGTGTGGATATCATTTAGAGATCCGTGAATCACTTCTGCGCCAGCGCGATATAGCATGTTGATCACTCGACTTACGCTCACTGTATTACCCGGAATTGGGGAAGATGAGAATACAACCGTATCACCAGGCATAATCTGGATTTGACGGTGAGTACCATTTGCAATACGGGAAAGGGCAGCCATAGGCTCTCCTTGAGACCCAGTACATAGAATGGTTACTTCATGACTCGGTAAACGGTTAATTTGAGAATGATCAATAAACGTATCTTTTGGAGCGTTGATATAACCAAGCTCCAAACCAATATTAATAGATGCTTCCATACTACGTCCAAAAACGGCTACTTTTCGACCATGTTGCACTGAGGCTTCTACGACTTGTTGAAGCCTATGGATGTTTGATGCAAATGTAGCAAAGATAACGCGTCCTTTAACTTTGCCGAAAATGTCATTTATACTTTCGCCTACGCGTCGTTCTGACATCGTAAACTCAGGTATTTCACTGTTTGTACTATCTGAAAGGAGGCAAAGTACGCCTTCCTTACCGATTTCAGCCATCTTTTGAAGGTTTGCTGGTTCTCCAACAGGCGTGAAATCAAATTTGAAATCTCCAGTATGAACTACATTTCCTGGAGGGGTTTTTACAACGATACCGAAGGAGTCAGGAATACTGTGTGTTGTACGGAAGAAAGACACAGATGTTTTACGGAATTTCACGACTTCATCCTCTTCAATGGAATGAAGTTTTGCATTTCGTAAAAGGCCGTGCTCTTCCAGTTTATTTCGAATAAGTCCGATTGCTAATTTCCCACCATAAATTGGAATGTTCATCTCTCTTAAAAGATAAGGAATTCCGCCGATATGGTCTTCGTGTCCATGAGTAATAAATAAGCCTTTGATTTTATCTTGGTTTTGCACTAAATAGGTGTAATCTGGAATTACGTAATCAATTCCCAGTAATTCATCTTCTGGGAACTTAATACCGGCATCGATTAGGATGATTTCATCCTGGAATTGTACACCGTACGTATTCTTTCCAATTTCCCCTAGACCGCCGAGTGCAAATACAGCAGTCTGATCATTTTTTACGAATTTCATCTGTTAAATACTCTCCA
Organism: Pontibacillus marinus BH030004 = DSM 16465; assembly: GCF_000425225.1. Taxonomy (GTDB): domain Bacteria; phylum Bacillota; class Bacilli; order Bacillales; family BH030062; genus Pontibacillus; species Pontibacillus marinus. The sequence goes on from NZ_AULJ01000035.1 coordinate 41,833, forward strand.
CTTGGAAATCTTCAGATTGTTTTTCGTATTCTAGATGATCTCCATCTAAGGCTTGAATATACTCAATGTTTAACTTGCGATCGGCTAATTTTTTACGAATTTCACGTTCTGTTTCGGCTTCGATATATAAACTTGTTGTCCGTTCACGAACAGGTACTTCTTCTGACCTCTCCTGATAAAGTACTTTAAATATCATGGGTAGATCTCTCCTAACTTGCTAATAATTTCCGTATTCTTGTCCTGCATCCAATAATAGCACGTTTTTGTTTAGTATGGTAATAATACTTCTTACTTATCCAAGAGAAGGTATGTTCAAACGATGTTAACCAAATTTATGCATACGATTTTCGACTCAAGATATCTTTCCAACGATTTTTAAGCTTTTTCTTCAAACGTTTTAACATTATGTCAAACATCTCCTTCCCTTATACGAAGAAAAGCTATAAAAAACGAACTGCCGACCATTTCCCTCTTATCTCTAGTATAGTATCTTTTGGGCAAGAAATGAATAGATAGGTAATAGAGAATTCATATTTTTTTCATGTTGTTTAGATAAATAAGCTATTTTTAAACATTTTGCCCACTATTATATAAGTGCATTCAGAATAGAAATTGTAATAATTTCTAAAAGTTATTGCGTAAATAAATATCTTCACTTTACAGTATAGAAAGAGGTAGAAGGGAGATAGCATTGTGAAGAAACTATATAGTGGTCTAATTGCTTTATCGTGTATATGGGGAACATCCTTTTTATTTATTAAAATTTTGGTTGATACTTTATCTGTATGGGAGGTTGTCTTTTGGAGGTGCCTATTTGGTGCAGTTGTTTTATGGGGGATTTACATTTGGAAAGAAAAAATCCAGTTATCTTCCTTACCATGGGGGAAACTTGCCTTAATCGGTTTGACGAACAATGCCATTCCTTGGGGGATGATAGCGTTAAGTGAAACCGTCATCTCATCTAGCCTGGCATCTGTACTCAATGCAACTACCCCCATTTTTACAGCTATTATAGGTTTACTATTTTTCTCACGTCGTTTGAAAGGTCTGCAGTGGGTAGGCATCCTACTTGGATTTATAGGTATATTTATTTTGTCAGATGTAAGTGGAAACCAATTTACTTCAAATACATTTATCGGAGTAGGGACTATGTTAGTTGCAACCCTTTGCTATGGTTTCTCTTCTCAATTTACTAAGAAAAAATTAACTCACGTTTCTTCTGTTGCACTAGCGGCTGTGACATTAACTTTTGCATCATTTTATAGCCTTTTCTTTGCTATGGTTCGTGGTACAATGAATTGGTCAGCCATTCTAAAGCCAGAAGTATTTGGTTCTTTTATTGGCCTTGGAGCCTTTGGTTCAGGCATTGCGATCTTTTTGTTGTATTTTTTAATTCAAGAAGGTACAGCCGAATTTGCAATGACCGTAACCTATTTAGTGCCCATTACAGCTATAATATGGGGAGCCCTATTCCTACAAGAATCCATAACAATGAATATGTTGGTTGGACTCCTATTTGTATTTTCAGGCGTCTATTTATCAGGGGAGAAGAAAAAGAGAAAGCGAGGCATACAACATGACAAAACCTATCGTGTTTCTTGATATTGATGGAACTATACTAGATCATGAAAAAGAAATTCCTCAAGATTCGAGAGAAGCAATTCAAAAGTTAAAAGACAATGGTGTACACGTTGCGATTGCAACAGGACGTGCGCCTTTTATGTTTGAAGATTTACGTAAAGAGTTAGACATACACTCCTATATTAGTTTCAATGGACAATATGTCGTGTTTGAAGATGAGGTGGTTTATGAAAATCCTTTATCTAAAGACGATTTAGACCATTTATTTAATAAGGCTCAGGGGATAGGACATCCTATGGTTTTCTTGAACCATAAAGGTATGAGAGCAACAGAAAAAGATTATGGTCACATACGTGAAAGTCTAGGTAGCTTAAAGTTTGATCACCCTGAGATCGATTCCAACTTTTATAAACAGAACTCTATATACCAGGCACTTCTATTTTGTGAGAGTCATGAGGAAGAGCAATATCACAAATCCTATGATACGATGCATTTCTTACGTTGGCATGAATATTCGATGGATGTCTTGCCTATGGGAGGGTCGAAAGCAATCGGAATCCAAAAGTTTATTGAACGTGTTGGAATCCCTCACGAACGCACGTATGCATTTGGTGACGGCCTAAACGATCGTGAAATGCTTCAGTATGTAGCAAATGGTGTTGCGATGGGGAATGCTTCCGATGAAGTGAAAAAGCTTGCAAAACATGTTACGAAAGATGTAAGTGAAGATGGTCTTTCTCATGGGTTTAGACTAGTAGGTTTATTAGAAAAGTAATATATGATAAAGGAGCCTAGTTTTAGGCTTCTTTTTTTTGCACTTTAAGAAGTTTAACTATTGTAAAGGTTTAAAGTATAAGAAAAGACATCGGTTTCGCCATTTTTGGCGATAACCGTGTTTTTCTAAAACAAAAAGCGTATGAACTTGAACAAGTCCATACGCTTTAGACACATTTCTTTTATTGATCAGCTGGTTTTGCGTTTTCTGGTTCTTGAAATGGGTTATCTACATTAATATGATCATAAAACATAATGCCGTTTAAATGATCGATTTCATGTTGTAATACAATTGCTGCAAATCCTTTAACACGGAGTTTCACTTCGTTGCCTTCAAGGTCTGTCGCTTTTACAGTGATACGCGCATAACGAGGAACATAACCAGGTACATCACGGTCAACAGATAAGCACCCTTCACCTGACGTTAAGTATGTTTTCTCCACGGAGTGGCTTACGATTCTTGGATTGACTAGACCATAGCTGTAAAACTTGTCATTAAAGTCGGTAAAATGAACAGCAAGCATACGTTTAGAAATGTTAATCTGAGGAGCTGCTATTCCAACTCCTGGTCTAAGGTTATATTTTTCAGCCATTTCATCATCTTGGGAGTTTTCTAAGTATTGGAGCATTTGCTCTAATGTGTCGTGATCTTCTTCGCTAAGGGGGAGGGGTACTTCATCGGCCACTTCACGTAAAACAGGGTGACCTTCACGAACGACATCATCCATAGTAATCATATTTACACAATCCTTTCTTATATCATTACAACTATACCTTATATATATGATAGGTATTTGGTAAAATTTCTTATTAAATCATAATCAATAGTTTAACACAAACGGATTCGTTTAGGGAATATATCACAAATGTGAAGAAATGATTCTAAATGGTAATCTTTCGTGATATAAATAGAATATAAACAAAAAATAGTAAGGTTATGACAAGTACAGAAATTATTGACATCTAAAAAGACATATCAAACAATACAAAAAGACACGTGTCATGGGCTTTGATATGTTATACTATGGAACATAATTAATGATTAATAATGGTTGAATAACCATAAGGAGGAAATAGACATTGCGCTTAGGGAAAATTTTAGTAGTCATTCTTGCATCAACGTTACTCCTTGCGGCATGTAACAATGGGCCAACCGCTGCTGAAAAAATGTACGATCACTTAGAAAAAGCCGTAACACTTGAAGATGCTTTCAAAGATCAACAGGATCCATTAGTACAGTTGGAACAAGAAGAGAAAAAGCTTTACGACCAAATTATTGATTTAGGTATGAAAGACTTCGAAAAGATCAAAAAGTTATCGAAGCAAGCACTAGACTTAATTGAACAGCGTAAGCAAAAACTAGAGGTTGAGAAAGATAGTATTGAATCTGCTAAAGAAGAATTTGATAAGATTAAGCCACTAACTGAGGACTTAGAAAGTGAAGAGGCTAAAAAGAAAGCAGAAAAAATGATAGAAGTTTTTGATAAACGTTATCAAGCTTATCAGGAATTATATAATGCTTATCAGGATGCAATGAAGTTAGACAAAGAGTTGTATCAGATGCTACAGGATAAAGAATTAACTGAAGAAAAACTGAAAGCACAAATTGATAAGATTAACAAAAGTTATGAAAAAGTGATTAAAGCGAATTCTACATTTAATAAATACACCAAAGAATACAATGATCTAAAAAGAGCATTTTATGATGCTGCTGAATTAGATGTTGAATACGATGAGCAGAATCAAAAAGATGAAACAGAAAATCAAAAAGAAGATCAAAACGGCTAAAAGCTGTCCAGTTAGGACAGCTTTTTTATTTTGCACGTTAAGAATGTATAAAATTTTAGCTAAGAAGCAAATCGACGTAGTGAAAATTTTGGAAGAATGAAGTATAAGTCAAGGCTAAGCCTCTGTCTGCGCCTTAAAAGGCTTGCCAATCGGCAAGTTTTCTTTATCTAAAAATAATTATTACAGTTTCAATAATGTATTGATACAGTTTTCGTTTGTTTTATGAAGGGTGGATAGTACTTGTAGGAAAAAGAAAATAATATTGCTAGTGTACAAAGTGTTTGACGAATTGCTTTTAAATAAGCTAAACTACTAAATGATCGTAAGTTGTACCATTATTTTTTGCCGATCGTATGAAACAGATCCATAAATCAGACCTATCAGAACGATTATAACCCCTTTTTTAAGGGTAAACAGAAGAAGAGCAAATTCCGGTACACATTTTTAAAGCTTTTGGGAAAGCTAATAAAGGTTATTTTAAATTTAGGATGGAAGAAAGGAAGAGGTGAAGAATTTTGAAACGAACATTAGAAAATGTTGAAGAACAGTTTGAAACGTTTCAAATCTTGAATGAAGACGGCGAAGTCGTGAATGAAGATGCTATGCCAGATCTTTCCGACGAAGACCTACAAGAACTTATGCGTCGTATGGTATATACGCGTATTTTAGACCAGCGTTCAATCGCTTTGAACCGTCAAGGTCGTTTAGGCTTCTATGCACCAACAGCAGGTCAGGAAGCTTCTCAATTAGGAAGTCATTATGCAATGGAAAAAGAGGACTTCTTACTACCAGGTTATCGTGATGTACCACAGCTTATTTGGCATGGTCTTCCACTATACCAAGCATTCTTATTCTCCCGTGGACACTTCCATGGTAACCAAATGGGTGAAACACAAGCAGTACCACCACAAATCATTATCGGTGCGCAAATCACTCAAACTGCTGGTGTAGCACTTGGACTTAAAAAGCGCGGTAAGAAAAACGTTGCTGTAACATACACAGGCGACGGCGGTGCTTCTCAAGGTGACTTCTACGAAGGTATTAACTTTGCTGGTGCATTCAACGCTCCTGCAATTTTCTTCGTTCAGAATAACCGTTATGCAATCTCTGTACCGGTTGAAAAGCAGTCTGCTGCTCAAACAATCGCTCAAAAAGCTGTTGCAGCTGGTATCGAAGGCGTACAAGTTGACGGAATGGACGTACTTGCAGTCTATAAAGCAACACAAGACGCTCGTGAGCGCGCAATTAATGGCGAAGGCCCAACACTTATCGAGACGCTAACGTATCGTTATGGTCCACACACAATGGCTGGTGATGATCCAACTCGTTACCGTACAGAAGAAGACGAAAACGAATGGGAAAAGAAAGACCCACTTAGCCGTTTCCGTAAATTCTTAGAAGGTAAAGGCCTTTGGTCTGAAGAGAAAGAAAACGAAATTATTGAAAATGCTAAAGAAGAAATTAAGGCTGCAGTCAAGAAAGCTGATGAGCAACCTAAACAAAAAGTTACAGACTTAATCTCCATCATGCATGAGGAACTTCCACAGAACCTACAGGAGCAAATGGAAGAATACAAAGAAAAGGAGTCGAAGTAGACCATGGCACAAATGACAATGATCCAAGCCATCACTAATGCGATGCAAACAGAGCTTAAAAATGATGAAAATGTTCTAATCTTCGGCGAAGACGTAGGTCAAAACGGTGGTGTTTTCCGTGCGACTGAAGGACTTCAAAAAGAATTTGGAGAAGATCGTGTATTTGACACGCCACTTGCTGAGTCAGGTATCGGCGGTATGTCAATTGGTCTAGCTCTACAGGGCTTCCGTCCAGTACCAGAGATTCAGTTCTTTGGTTTCGTATTCGAAACAATGGACGCGATTAGTGGTCAAATGGCTCGTATCCGTTACCGCACAGGTAATACTTACAACATGCCGATCACTGTACGTTCACCATTTGGTGGTGGCGTTCATACACCAGAACTTCACGCAGACTCCTTAGAAGGACTTATGGCACAACAGCCAGGACTTCGCGTTGTTATTCCATCAACTCCATATGATGCGAAAGGTCTTCTAATTCAGTCAATCCGTGAAAATGACCCGGTTATTTTCTTAGAGCACATGAAACTTTACCGTTCATTCCGTGCTGAAGTACCTGAAGAAGAGTACACAATCGACTTAGGTAAAGCGGATGTGAAACGTGAAGGTAGCGACGTAACACTTGTTGCTTACGGTGCAATGGTTCACTCTGCTCTTAAAGCAGCTGAACAACTAGAAAAAGACGGTGTACAAGCAGAAGTTATTGACTTACGTACAATCAGCCCGGTTGACTACGAAACAATCATCAACTCAGTTGAAAAAACAAACCGTGTTGTTGTTATTCAAGAAGCTCAAAAGCAAGCTGGAATCGCTGCATCTGTTGCATCTGAAATTCAAGAGCGTGCAATCCTGCACCTTGAAGCTCCAGTACTTCGTGTAGCAGCACCTGACACAGTATACCCATTCTCTTCTGCAGAGGAAGTTTGGTTACCAAATCATAATGACATCTTAGACAAAGTCAACAAAGTAATGAACTTTTAATGCAACCAACGATAGGAGGTAATTGTTGTGGCTTACAATTTTAAGCTGCCGGATATCGGTGAAGGTATCCACGAAGGTGAAATCGCGAAATGGTTTGTAAAAGAAGGCGATGAAGTAAAAGAAGACGACGTTCTTTGTGAAGTACAAAACGATAAAGCTGTTGTAGAAATCCCATCTGCTGTTGAAGGTACGGTACAAAAGCTTCATGTAGGTGAAGGAGAAGTTGCAACAGTAGGTACGACAATTATTACATTAGACGCTCCTGGTTACGAAGGTAACGATGAAGAAGAGGATGCGGGCGAAGAAGAAGCATCTCAAGAGGAGTCTAAGCAAGAAGAATCTAAAGAAGATTCTCAAGAGCAAGCAGACCAAAAGCAAGAGCCTGCTGCTAAACAACAAGATGATGCTGAAGCTGATAACAAGCTTGTTATCGCTATGCCTTCTGTGCGTAAGTACGCTCGTGAAAATGGGGTAAACATTAATCAGGTATCTGGTACAGGCAAGAATGGCCGTGTATTAAAAGATGATATCGATGCTTACCTAAATGGTGATACTCAAGCTGCTGAGCAAACAGAACAGCAAGCTGAAGAAACACCAGCAAAAGAGGAAGCTACACAACAACAAGCGGCTCCACAAGGTCAATACCCTGAGACTCGTGAGAAGATGAGCGGTATGCGTAAAGCGATTGCTAAAGCAATGTCTAACTCTAAGCAAACAGCTCCTCACGTTACTCTAATGGATGAAGTTGACGTTACTGAACTTGTTGCTCACCGCAAGAAGTTCAAGCAAGCAGCTGCAGATCAAGACATCAAGCTAACGTACCTTCCATACGTAGTACGTGCATTAGTTTCTACACTGAAGAAATATCCAATCTTGAACACATCTCTAGATGATGAAACACAAGAGATTGTTCATAAGCATTACTACAACATCGGTATTGCTGCTGACACTGACAAAGGTTTAGTTGTACCAGTTGTTAAAGATGCTGACCGTAAGTCTATTTTCGATATCTCTTCTGAAATTAATGAATTGGCAGTAAAAGCTCGTGATGGTAAACTAACTTCTGAGGAGATGAAAGGTGCTTCTTGCACAATCACAAACATTGGTTCTGCAGGTGGACAGTGGTTCACACCAGTTATCAACCACCCAGAAGTTGCGATCCTTGGCATCGGCCGTATCGCAGAAAAGCCAGTTGTACGTGATGGCGAAGTTGTCGTTGCTCCGGTTCTTGCAATTTCCCTAAGCTTTGACCATCGTATAATTGATGGTGCAACAGCTCAACATGCTATGAACCAAGTTAAACGTTTACTGAACGATCCACAATTAATTATGATGGAGGCGTAACGTATGGTAGTAGGAGATTTTCCAATTGAACTAGACACTCTTGTTGTTGGTGCGGGACCTGGTGGCTATGTAGCTGCTATCCGTGCTGCTCAAGAAGGTCAAAACGTAACAATTGTCGACAAAGGAAACCTTGGAGGCGTATGCCTTAACGTAGGATGTATCCCATCTAAAGCGTTAATTCAAGCGGGTCACCGTTATGAGCATGCTCAAGGTGCAGACGACATGGGTATTCAAACTGAGAACGTATCCATTGACTTTTCCAAGACACAAGAATGGAAAGGCCAAGTTGTTAACAAGCTTACTGGCGGTGTTGAAAGCCTTCTTAAAGGTAACAAAGTAGACATCGTAAAAGGTGAAGTCTATTTCGTAGACAAAAACACTGTAAAAGTTATGGATGATAAGAACTCTCAAACTTACACATTCAACAACTGCATTATTGGAACAGGTTCTCGTCCAATCGAACTTCCGAACTTCAAGTACTCTGATCGCGTAATCAATTCTACTGGTGCGCTAAACCTTAGCGAAATTCCAGAGAAGATGGTTGTAATCGGTGGCGGTTATATCGGTACTGAGCTTGGTACTGCATATGCGAACTTCGGTACTGAAGTTACAATCCTTGAAGGTCAAGAAGACATTCTTTTAGGCTTTGAAAAACAAATGCGTCAGCTTGTTAAGAAGAAGCTTAAGAAGAAAGGCGTTAATGTTGTAACAAACGCTATGGCTCAAGGTGTTGAGGAAAAAGAAGATGGCGTAACTGTAACGTACGAAGCAAAAGGTGAATCACAAACCATTGATGCTGACTACGTACTAGTAACTGTAGGTCGTAAGCCAAACACAGATGAACTTGGTCTTGAGCAAGTTGGTATCGAAATGTCCGACAAAGGTCTTATCCAAATCGATAAGCAGTGTCGTACAAACATCGATAACATCTATGCAATTGGTGATATCGTAGACGGTCCTCCACTAGCTCACAAAGCGTCTTACGAAGGTAAGATTGCTGCAGAAGCTATTAGTGGACACGCATCTGAAATCGACTATCTTGGTATTCCAGCGGTTGTATTCTCTGAACCAGAGCTTGCAACAGTTGGTCACACTGAGGAAAGTGCGAAAGAAGCAGGTTTCGAAGTGAAAGCAGCTAAGTTCCCATTTGCTGCAAATGGACGTGCGCTATCTCTTAACGAAACTGAGGGCTTCTTGAAGCTTGTTACTCGTAAAGAAGATGGTGTCGTACTTGGTGGTCAAATCGCTGGTGCAAATGCTAGTGACATGATCGCTGAGGTAGGCCTTGCAATCGAATCTGGTATGACTGCTGAGGATCTTGCTCTAACAATCCATGCTCACCCATCTCTTGGTGAGATCACAATGGAAGCTGCAGAAGTAGCTCTTGGCAAACCAATTCACACTGTTTAATAATTGCTTCAATCCCCTAATTGACATCTGTCAATTAGGGGATTTTTTGATGCTAAGTATAAAATCAAGAAAAAGCCAAGGAAAGACCTGGTATAGAGGTGTTTCCTTGGCTTTTCTAATGGTATTGATTTAATAAGAAATATTCTCTTGTAAAATCTTTAAGATATCTTGCTTACTTCTTTTCCCTTTAATTGATGCAATCGTCTTACCGTTTTGTTGTATAATCAGAGCAGGATATTGAGAAAAGGAAGGGACTTTTTGTGAATCGCTTCCTTTTTGAGTTAAGGAAAGTTCGCTTAACTGCTCAGGGTACTTGAGTTTCAATTCAAGGATGGCATCAATATATTCCTTTTCTGATTCTACGTTATTTTTTTCTGATAATAAGAGGATTTCATAATTAGAAGGGTTCATTTGATAAATATTCACGGAACTTGCTTGTTGGGCTGAGCATGAGCCTGTTAATAACACTAAAGCAAATGCTAAGGGAAGCCATTTCATCTTCATACAGAGCTTCACCTACCTAAATCTTATGTTTGTCTTATTGTATCAAACAAAACCTTGAAATCAGGCTTTGTTATTGAAATGTTACAAAAATGAAAAATACTCGTTTCATGTTGTTCATATAATGAAATAAAGCACGTCCGTAAAGGTAGGAGAGCGTATATGAAATATGTAATGTTATATAATGGTTTAGGTGTATTGTGGAGTTTATATTTACTTGTGATCCATGTCTCAAAGAAGGATCATTGGTCTTTTCAAGCTATATTGTTCTGTCTCTCGTTTATGTTATTCGTGAGGGTGTTAAGAAAGTACTCTTTTTCTACAGGTCAGGCATGTACTCATTTGATTATTAGTTTTATTGTAATTTATGGAGGTCATTGGGTATTTACGTGGCTCGTGATGTAAAAAGAAAAACCTTGATCACATTAAGTGATCAAGGTTTTTAAATTAGTCATTTTCTTTTGGCTTCCGTTTTTGACGTGTTAATGGATACTTCCTCGCCTCTTCTTGGAATGATTTAAGTAAAGAGAACACCATTAAGATCATAATCATCGCAAAAGGGAAAGCGGCAATAATTGAAGCAGTTTGCAGCGCTCCTAGTCCACCTTGCCAAATAAGAATTGCTGCTGCAGAGGATTGCACAATTCCCCAAATGAATTTCACCTGGTTAGGTGGGTGTAAGCTTCCGTTTGTTGTTTGCATCCCTAATACAAACGTAGCGGAGTCTGCAGACGTAATAAAGAATGTGGAGATGAGCAATATTGCGATAAATGACATAATGCCGCCTAACGGCATATTCTCTAACACGCTAAATAAAGCTACTTCTGAACCATGCTCACTCACTAATTGATTAATATTTGTTCCTTGAAAATACTCTAAATGCACAGCTGTTCCTCCGAATACAGAGAACCATAAACCACCAAAGATCGTAGGAACTAATAGCACACCAAGAATGAATTCCCGTACTGTACGGCCTTTTGATACACGAGCAATAAACGTTCCAACAAATGGAGCCCAAGCTATCCACCATGCCCAGTAGAATACGGTCCAATCTTGGGTCCAAGAGCTTTGTTCAAATGGACTTAATTTAAAACTCATTAGAGGAAGGTTTTGAACATAACTTCCAAGCGTTGTTGTGAATAAGTCCATAATGAAGTTTGTCGGTCCAGCAAACAAAAGGAAGACCATTAAACCCATGGCGAGAACGATGTTTGTGTTACTTAAATATTTGATCCCTTTATTTAATCCGGTTTGTGCTGAGATCATATATAGGAATGTAACGATCAAGATGATGATAAGCTGAAGGGTAAACGTATCAGCCAGTCCATCAAACATATAAGATACTCCACCTGAAATTTGTTTTGCACCAAATCCTAAGGAAGTGGCTACTCCAAAAATGGTAGCGAAAACAGCGATAAAATCAACAAAAGTCCCAATACCACCACTTGTTCTCTTTTCACCTAACAATGGGGTTAAGATGGAACTTATTAAACCTGGTGATTCTTTTCTAAACTGAAAATAGGCTAATGCCAGAGCAATTACAGCGTAAATTCCCCAAGGGTGTAATCCCCAGTGGAAAAAGCTATATCGTAAAGCTTCACGGGCTGCGTTAGCTGTCTCAGGGTCAGAGGTTGGTGGATTGTAATAGTGAGAAATAGGCTCAGCTGCTCCCCAGAAAATCAATCCAATACCCATTCCTGCACTGAATAACATCGCAAACCAGGTTAAGTAAGAGTACTCTGGTTTATCTCCTTCTTTACCAAGAACAATATTTCCATATTTCGAAAAGATTAAGAACAAGGCAAAGATGAGAAAGCCTGTTGCGGATAGTAGGTAAAACCAACCAAACTTACTGACTAAAAACTGTTGAATTCCTCCTGTGACGGTGTTTAAATTGTAATCTGGTAAAGTTTCTTTAGGGATGACACCCCAAATAATGAAAATGATAGCCACAACAAGAGAAAGGAAAAATACCTTCGTTACACTTTTCATGATGACTCCATTCCTTTCTGAATTTCATGTAGTTCGAATCATGCGCATTGTAACGAGGTTTTACAGCATTACGATTTACATTCAATGAGATGATATCGATCCTTAGATATGTCACGAAGTTCTTCTAACACATCATGGAGACAGAGCAACTCATAGATCACAATCGTTTGTGGCGGGAAGTGATGGCGGTATTTGGTTGTGTGCTCGATATGATCTTCCTTCCAGTGCCAAAATTCCTCGTCCAATTGTTCAATGCGATGAAAATGTTCATTTGATATTTCATGCGATGGTGTTCTTAATATTTCCGCGATCGAAGAAATGATACTCTTTATTAAGGTTTTTTCTTCTTGAGTAAACGCATTTTGTTCCAATTGAACGTATTGCAGGTTTCCTAAGTGATAGGTAATTTGTTGTAACATGTTTAATTTCTTTTGAGCATACTGGAAGGCTTTCATCTCTTTCGTAGAGTGACGATGATATTGCCACTCTTCACGTTGGAATTGTGATAGCTGATACGTTTTCTCTAACTGAAATGTAAGTTGCCGATAAGCTTTTTGCATCGATTTTACTTTAGGATTGTCAGCATCTACTAACTTTGGAAAGGTGCACTCTAATATATCCGCAGCTTCATGATATAAGTTGTGAACATTTTGGAAAATTCTTTCCGAGTAATTAGGTGGAAGTAAGACATAATTCACTAAAGTTGAAACCACGATCCCGATAGAAGTGGTGCCTAAACGAATAAAAAATGATGCAATATAATGGCTATCAAAATTCGGGATCATCGCAACAGCTGTTAACGTTGCAACTAGAATTCCATCGTAAAGTTTTAATTTATTACAAATAGCAATGGTTAGCGTTGCTGCTAAAGCATAGGTGATCGCAGTTTTACCAAGGGTTGCAAACGATGATACTGCAATGAATGCGCCTATAGCAGAAGCGGGAAATCTTACAACCGCTTTTTTAATTGAATCAGCTGCTGTGTTCTCGACTGTAACAATAGCTGTTATAACAGCAAAGATCACGGGTAAATCAAACAATAAACAGATAAAAGAAGTAATAAGTACAGAAACCCCTGTCTTTAGGGTTCGACCTCCAAAAAGTTGGAGGTTTTTTAACGCAGATAACATAACCCTCACCTTTATTATTTTTTTAGGAAGTAAATAGTCCTAATTTTTATTGTATAGAAAAAATTTGTTAAAAACCAATAGGATAAGAGACTTTTCTCTTATATAATAAATGTAACATCAAGTACATACCAGATCAGGAGGAACTTTACATGAAAAAATGGGGAAGCTTTGTATTAATATCTTTAATCTTGTTGTTAACCGCTTGTAGTCAATCTGAAACAACAAGTAAGACAGAACAAGATAACAATGACCAAACTTCAACAGAAGAAAATGAACAGAACACTAGTCAAGATAACAATACAGAAGGTTCTGAGCAAGAGGATTCAAAGACAGAGCAAAAAGAAAATGAAAAAAGTGACGAACAAGATCAGAAAGATGAGGAAGAATCAGATAAAGAAGAAGTGAAAGAGCCAAAATATCAAGTGACAGGGAATTGGAGTATTAAACCAATTGGTGATGCGAATGAAAAGGTTGTACTTCTAACCATTGATGATGTTCCCGATAAACACGGTCTTGAAATGGCGAAAACCCTAAAAGAATTAAATGCACCAGCCATCTTTTTTGTAAATGGTCATTTCATTAACACTGAAGAAGAGAAAGAAACGTTGAAAAAAATTCATGAGATGGGCTTTACAATTGGAAACCATACGATGAATCACAAAGCTTTAAAATCAAATGGGAATCCAATAGCGAAAGATATCCAGAGGGAGCAAATCTTAGGTTTAAGTGATTTAATTGAGGAAGTTATAGGGGAGCGACCAAAGTTTTTCCGTGCTCCACATGGTTTGAATACGTACTATTCTATGGAGTTGGCTAAACAAGAAAAAATGGAAGTTATGAACTGGTCCTATGGTTATGATTGGAATCAAAAGTACATGAGTGAAGATGCTATCGCAGATATTATGGTTAACACTCCTTACTTAGGAAATGGTTCTAACCTTCTTATGCATGATCGTGAGTGGACTGCAAAAGCCTTGGATGATATTGTGAAAGGTTTACGTGAAAAAGGTTATGAACTAGTTGATCCAGAAGAGATTAAGACACCATAAACGTTAAAAGGAGCTTGAAAACTCAAGCTCCTTTTTTGTACGTTTATTTTCTTTTATAAAAATACATAACTCTCTCGTTAAATAAATGTAACTCTCCATGTAATTGCTTCGCTAAGAATTTGCCCATCTCATTTCCTTTACCAACATCACCCTGACTCGAACGATCGGGGAGAGTGATTTGAATATATGTAGCTTCTTTACTGTCCTTAAGTGATTTTTGGCTAACACCCATTAATAAATAGCGATATTTTGGATCGTTACCGCGTAGAATTAAGTAATGACCGTTTTCATCTTGTTTTTCTTCAATATCATATGGGAATGCTCGTTGATCATAAGACCATCCTAACTGTTCCCCTGTCTTCGATGTAATATCCGTATAATAAGTGAGTAATTCTAGAACCTGCTCGATGGATATGTCTTGTTGCTTACTGTTCTCTACCAAATAAACAAAAGCATGTTTGCCCACTATATCCAACTCCTATCAAGTATCGTACGTTCATCGTAGCATGAACTTGTCCGCTCGCCAATGAAATTTTCCGTATTGTACCAATCATTGTATGTTGAAAAAGGTGAAGTATGTTAAGAAATAAAGGTTTTACTTCATGAGTGAGTGGAAATATAAGTGTAACAAAAATTTTAATTGTGTCACACTAATTTATGGTTGATTAATTTAGTATGACACATTATAATTAAATTATATTGAAAGCGTTATCAAAAAAACACTTAAAGGGAGTTGAATCAGCGATGGGTACAATTATTTGTCAAGACTGTCAGCGCGTGATCGAACATTTTGAAGATGAGAAGGTCTCAACTCTTTATGGAAACTGCTGCTCCAGCTGTAAAAGCAAAAACAAACATAAAGCATAAAAGAAAAAGCTAACCAGTCTCGACTGGTTAGCTTTTTTAATTACCGAAATGCACGATGTTCTTTAATAACTTTTATATATTCTAATGTTTCATCCTCTGGGCCTTGTACAGGTAAGCCGGCATCTAAATTTTTGTAGATATACTGAATGTTTTCATCGGTAATGATTTCTCCAGGTAAAAAGATTGGAATGCCGGGAGGATAAACCATAACAAACTCGGCACTAATTCTACCGGCAGCATCTTTCATTGGAATCAGTTCAGTCTCCGAATAGAAAGCATCTCTAGGAGACAATGCAAGTAAAGGTATTTCAGGAACTTCTACAAGAAGAGGTTGGGTCTCTTTATCTTGTTTTTGGTGAGCTTCAGAAAGTTCTCTAAGAGCATTTACTAATAAAGATGTCTGTTCCTCTGAGTCTCCCGGTGTAATGATGCATAAGATGTTATATAAGTCTGACAGTTCTACTTCAATATTGTAGTGTTCACGAAGCCAGAGCTCGACATCATATCCTGTAATACCTAGGTGTTTGACAGAGACGATAATTTTCGTTGGATCATAATCGTAAGTTGCCTTTGTCCCTAGGATTTCATCTCCTACACAATATAGGTGAGGAATGATATTAATCGCATCACGTGTGCGACGTGCTAATTGAATGGTTTCTTCTAAAATATGTTCACCTTTAGTAGCAAGATGCATCCGAGCTACGTCTAAGGAAGCTAATAAAATATAGGAAGTGGATGTTGTTGTAAGCATCGAGAGAACGGTTTGCACACGCTCATGAGAAATGAGCTTGCCTCTCATATTTAAAACGGAACTTTGTGTTAAAGACCCCCCAAGCTTATGAACACTCGTGGCAGCAATATCTGCTCCTGCTTGCATAGCTGAAAGAGGAAGATCTTCATGAAAATGAATATGCACACCATGTGCTTCGTCAACTAGCACAGGTACATCATAACGGTGTGAAATATCTACTATACGCTTTAAATCAGCTGATATCCCGAAATATGTGGGGTTTATAACCAATACTCCTTTTGCATCGGGATGAGCTTCTAAGGCCTTCTCAACAGCGTCTGGCGTAATACCATGTGATATCCCTAATGTGTCATCCAATTCGGGGTGAATGAAAATAGGAGTGGCTCCTGAGAAAATAATTGCAGCTGTAACGGATTTATGCACGTTACGCGGAACAATGATTTTGTCTCCAGGTGAACATACCGCCATAATCATCGTCATGATTGCACCACTTGTCCCTTGAACGGAAAAGAAGGTATAGTCAGCTCCAAATGCTTCAGCAGCTAATTGTTGTGCTTCTTTGATCATCCCGTGTGGATGGTGCAGGTCATCAAGAGGACTTATATTAATTAAATCAATTGATAAAGCATTATCTCCAATAAAATTACGAAAAGATTCATCCATACCTTTTCCTTTTTTATGGCCAGGAATATGAAACTGGACAGGCTGTTTGGATGCGTGATTTAAAAGCCCTGTATATAAGGGCGTGTTTTGTTGTGTCAAAAAAACACCTCGTTTTTCTATATCTCACTTCATAAAGCATAGAAATTATAGCAGAAGCGTTTGATTCTGGCTAGCTTTTCTTAACAATATGTCGGAGATTTTTGATAGGATAGATATAGATGAACGCTCGATGGAAAGGAGAGGAATGCATGTCGTATCAAACACGTGTAACAGATCTATTAGGAATTCAGTATCCAATTATACAAGGGGGCTTAGCCTACTTAGCTTACGCAGAACTTGCAGCTGCTGTCTCAAATTCAGGTGGTTTAGGACAAATTACGGCAATGAGCTTAGATAGTCCGGAGAAACTCCGTGAAGAAATACATAAAGTAAAACAAAATACAGATCAACCTTTTGGTGTGAACTACGCTATAGGCCAACATGGTAGACCATTTGAAGATATGGTTCAGGTAGCGATTGACGAGGAAGTTCCGGTAATTTCGGTAACAGGTGGGAATCCGAAGCCAGTGTTAGAAATGGTGAAGGACCATAATATCAAAACTTTGATCCTCGTTGCAGCTAAAAGACAGGCAGTAAAAGCAGAAGAACTTGGTGCTGATGCAGTTATGGTAGTTGGTCAAGAAGGTGGAGGCCATCTTGGACGTGGAGATATTGGTACCTTTGTTTTAACACCACAAGTTGTAGATGCTGTTAATATTCCTGTGATTGCTTCAGGAGGAATTGGAGATGGTCGTGGGTTTATGGCTGCCTTAGCCCTTGGTGCAGAAGGGATTGAGATGGGGACAAGGTTTATTGCTACTAAAGAATGTAAACATGCTCATGAAGCGTATCAGCAAGCTTTACTAGAGGGAGATGAGCAATCTACTGTTGTCATTAAACGTACTCTAGGCACACCTGCTCGAGCTATTAAAAATCCTTGGACAGATAAGATTCTTGAACTAGAAAAAGACGCACCAGGATATGACGTGTTAAAATCGTATATCAGTGGAGAAGCAAACAAACGCTATATTTATGAAGGGCAGGATGATCAAGGTTTTGGCTGGGCTGGTCAAATTTTAGGCCGAATTAACGACATCCCGTCTGTAGCTGAACTATTTAATCGAATGATTCAAGAAGCGGATGATATTCGAAGCAAGTGGTCAACATGAGAGGAGATTAATTGAAATGAGTTCAAATTACAACTATCCCTTAGATACGGAATACTGGTCAACAGAAGAAATCATCGATGTGGTTAACTTTTATCACCTTGTGGAACAAGCCTATGAAAAAGGGGTAAAACAAGATGACCTCATGTTGGCTTATAAACGGTTTAAACAGATCGTTCCTTCTAAAAGTGAAGAGAAGAAATTAGGTTCTCAATTTGAAGAAGAATCTGGTTATTCCATTTACCGTGTCGTCAAAGAAGCTCGCAATGCTTCTTCTGGACAAAAGATCAAAATGTAAGTGAACAGCAAAACCTGTGATAGGTTTTGCTGTTTTTTTTATATTTTTTCCTAAATCATTATTTCATTTCTAATTTTTACATGTTAAATTTTTAATCAGTCAAAAAAATAGGTAAAATTTTGAAACTTTATAAAACACTTTTCGTATGAACTAGAAAAGCAAGATATGTATCGGAGGTTTGCCATTGTCATGAAAAGAATCACGAAACATTTTAAGTCCATTGCATTGTCTGGAATTTTACTGTTCTCAGTAGGTTGTACAGACTCGAACGAAGAAAGTAAAAGCGTAAACCCTCAAGAAGAAAGTGAAAGTGTCCAAAATATTCGATCCATTTTACAAGAAGAGTTAAACGGTCCTAATGAAGAGCTCGACAGTATATGGGATGGTCTTCACTCGGCGGAGTTTGGTAGCGAAAAGTATAAAGAGTACTTCGAGAAGAGAGGGGAGTACATTAAGGAACATTTTAAACCGTATGTGAGTAAACGCTTTTATGAGGCCTATGCAATTAAATCGAATATGGCCAATCGTTTCTTGAGGGATGCATATAGGAATGGTTATGAGTTAAACGTTGAAGATATAATGATTAAAGAAAGTGAAACCACTGAAAACTCTTATAATTTTACTGTTGATGTATCCTACGTGAAAGATGGAAATAATGATCCTCAAACAATTCAAGTTAAAGGGTTAATGAACACAAATGAAGAGGGAAAAGTAGTTAGAATTCACCTTCATAATAGCTCAGAGCTTGACTATGCCATAGGAGAGCCTGCCAAAGGACATATTCATTTTGTTTTAAACAAGAAGTTTAATAGTCACGAGCAACTGGACAGGATCTTGAATAATGATAGTCGGAGCATTGGTGATTATGTTGAAGAAAGATTATTGGTGCATTACAGTGAAAAAGTGGATGAAATGGACGTAAAAATTGCCTCATTAAATTTCCAAGAAATTGCGCACGAAAATGGCTATAAGCTGAAGGCTGAAGAGATTACACTGGAGGAAAGCGAAACCGCAGAAAATACTTATAAATTTAGCGTGGAAGTAGCTTATACAAAGGATGGAAGTGATGATTCTAAAACAATAAAGGTAAGAGGGTTAATCAATACTGATGAGAAAGGGAAAATTGTTGAATTCAACACACAAAACGGTGAAGAACTGGTAAATGCCTTAAGAAAATAAACTATTAAAGCCCCTAGTTGTCAACTAGGGGCTTATCCATTAGATATACAAATAACAATAAAACCCGCTCAGAGCATGATGCCCTGAGCGGTTTAGTCTAGTTTATTTATTCTTCTTTTTGTCAGCTCTTTCGCGTTCGCTCTTGTTAAGGATTTGCTTACGTAGGCGAACGTTTTCTGGAGTAACTTCACAGAACTCGTCATCATCAAGGTACTGAATCGCTTCTTCAAGCGTCATCTTACGTGTACCTTTGATTGTGTTTGTCTGATCTTTCGTAGCAGAGCGGACGTTTGTTAGGTGTTTTTCTTTTGTGATGTTAACAGTTAAGTCATTTTCACGGTTGTGCTCACCAACAATCATACCTGCATAAACCTCTGTAGTTGGTTCTACGAAGATTGTACCACGGTCTTCAAGTTGCATGATACCATATGTGGAAGCTTTACCGTTTTCAAGTGCAACAAGTACACCACGTCGACGGCCACCTACAGTACCTTCAACTACAGGTTCATAACCATCGAATGTGTGGTTGATGATGCCGTAACCACGTGTTTGGGACATGAATTCTGTCGCATACCCAATTAGACCACGGGATGGTACTTTAAATTCTAAACGAACTTGGCCGTTACCATCGTTCATCATGTCGACCATTTCACCTTTACGATAACCAATAGATTCCATAACGGTACCCTGATAATCTTCTGGAACGTCGATTTGAACGCGCTCTACTGGTTCACACTTAACGCCATCGATTTCTTTGATGATAACCTGTGGCTTGGAAAGTTGAAGCTCATAGCCTTCACGGCGCATGTTTTCAATCAGGATAGAAAGGTGAAGCTCACCGCGTCCACTTACGACCCATTTATCTGGAGACTCAGTCTCTTCAACACGTAAACTTACATCTGTTTCAAGCTGTGTTAATAAGCGCTCTTCAATTTTACGTGCTGTGATGAACTTACCTTCTTTACCAGCAAAAGGACTGTTATTAACAAGGAATGTCATCTGTAGTGTTGGTTCATCGATACGTGGAATAGGAAGTGCCTCTTGGTGATCAACAGGCGTTACCGTTTCACCTACGTTAATGCCTTCCATTCCTGCTATAGCTACAATGTCTCCAGCTTTAGCTTCTTGAATTTCAATACGTTTCAACCCAATAAATCCAAATAACTTCGAAATTCTGAAGTTTTGAACGGATCCATCTTTCTTCATAAGGGAAACTTGTTGTCCAACGCTAATGGAGCCTCTGAACACACGCCCAATTCCGATACGGCCAACATACTCGTTGTAATCAAGTAAGGTGATTTGGAATTGAAGTGGATCCTCAGCGTTATCAACTGGTGCTGGAATATGATCAAGAATCGTTGTGAAAATTGGATCCATTGTTTCATTTTGTTCTTCAGGTTCATGACCAGAAGTACCTTGAAGGGCGGAAGCATAGACAACTGGGAATTCGCACTGGTCATCGTCTGCTCCTAGTTCAATGAATAGGTCCAATACTTCGTCTACAACTTCTTCAGGACGGGCATTTGGACGGTCAATTTTGTTTAGTACAACAACCGGTGTTAATTTTTGCTCTAAAGCCTTTTTAAGCACAAAGCGTGTTTGTGGCATACAACCTTCATAGGCATCTACTACAAGTAAAACACCATCAACCATTTTCATAATACGCTCAACTTCACCACCGAAGTCGGCGTGACCAGGTGTGTCAAGAATGTTGATGTGTGTGTCGTTGTACGAGATTGCTGTGTTTTTCGCTAAAATCGTAATACCTCGCTCTTTTTCGAGGTCGTTGGAGTCCATTGCGCGATCATCAACATGCTCGTTATCACGGAATGTACCAGAATGGTGAAGCATCTGGTCTACTAGAGTTGTTTTGCCGTGGTCAACGTGTGCGATGATGGCAATGTTTCGAAGATCCTGTCTAACGTTCATTAATATATACTCTCCTCTGTTTTCGAATCGCGTTCGCTTCTGAACTTGACTATTATAACATAAATAGGAATTCTAAAACGCTACTTACCATCAATCACCATAACAAATTTACATAACTTTGTCGAAAATACGGTAGAAAGAGAGGGAAATGAACATAGAAAACTCCTACCAAATAGTCATGGTAGGAGGGGTTTGATTAATCAATTTCCTTTGTTAAACGATATAGATATTCTAACGTTTTAAAGGTTTCTTCACATTTGTTGATGAATGCATCACGATCTTCTAAAATGACATCGTTTCGATCAATATGAATTCCACAAAGGATTTCAGCTTTTTTTACATTTTGTAATCTGTCTACAAGCTGCTGAAAATCTTCCTTTGAAAGATCTTTATGTGGAATGCCTTCAGGCTTTGTGTGATCCTTTGACCATACGAATTCTGCAGGAATATGGTCGATCAATTCTTCCTTATGCTTATCTAATACTCTTGCGTAATCTTCTTTTATTGGACTTTCATAAATCATAGCAAACCAAAGGAATACGTGACTTTCCCACATACCTATTTGGAAGTGAGGAAGCTTCTTATACCCTCTCTTGTTGCTTGCCAATGATGCCCATGTATCATTAGGAGGGTTTGTTTTTCGTCGTGCATGTTTAGCAACGTGAACATGCATTTCATCTCCTGTTAATGAAGTTATGTAAGGAGCAAGCTCTTCTGCGATTGCTTCTAACTTAGGGGAAACATTTGATCTTAGAGCTTCCATTCGGTTCTCTAAACCTTCTATTGAAAACACATCAAAATCTTCTTGTGTAAAACCGTTAAAAGTAGCCACTATATGATCTCCTTTCGCATTTGTCGAATGTTCGATATTTTTTCTTTTCAAAGTTTATCACATCTACAAGTGAAAACCCAATTAACACAATCCAGAGGTTTGAAATAGGTCAAAATGGGATAAATAAAAGAGTAAGAAATTAAATGATTAGAACATGTTCTGAGTCACTATATAAACTACTAGATACTCTCAAAAGGAGTTGACAAAGATGAAACGTGTTATTGATGCTTTACGTGAAAAAGAAGTGATGGAAAGATTACCAGTTGTGCGTATGGAAATAGATTATGAGTTAATGATGTTACACGAAGCTATGAAAAACGAAGATGAAGACCAAAAGGTACAGTCAAAAGAACGGTTAGAGAAACTACGCAATGAATTGTTACAGTTAAACGTCTCTTAAAACGGAGAGTAACATAGTTGATCGAAAGGCCTTTGTACAATAATTTTTGAAATCCTGCCCGAATGAGTGGTGGGATTTCTTTATTTTGTACAAATGAACTCATGGAAAGTGTACAACTGGAAATGGTAAGAGATGAAGATCATTTAGGTTTTTGATACGATAAAGGATGAACCACAAGAGAAGGAGCCTATATACATGACTGATGCAAATATACAAAACATATATGACCAAGCAAAAAAATGGGTTCTAGAAGCAGGGGAGCGATTGCGAACGAAAATGCATCAACCTCTTGTAATAGAAACAAAGTCAGATGCAAATGACCTTGTAACTGAGATGGACCAGGAAACAGAACGATTTTTTGCTGAACATATTCGAAATACTTTCCCTGAGCACCGAGTTTTAGGGGAAGAAGGTTTTGGGGATGAGGTGAGTGATTTAGATGGGACTGTATGGATTGTCGATCCCATTGATGGCACTATGAATTTTGTCCACCAGAAACAGAACTTCGCGATCTCTGTAGGGATTTATCAGGATGGCGTAGGTGTTATTGGGTTGATATATGATGTTATGGCTGATTGTCTTTATCATGCTATTAAGGATCAAGGTGCCTATAAGAATGATGAGAAGTTAAAGGAACTAAAAGAAGTACAACTCGATAGTTCCATCCTTTGTTTAAACAGCTTCTGGACTATTGAAAATAGACGTGTTCATGAAGATGGTACGCAAGCATTAGTGAGAAAAGTTCGTGGTACAAGATCGTATGGATCAGCTGCACTTGAATTTGCGTATGTAGCAGAAGGAAGTATTGATGCTTATATTACCATGCGCCTTGCTCCTTGGGATATTGCAGCAGGGGTTATCCTC
The DNA here is from genome assembly GCF_000425225.1 of Pontibacillus marinus BH030004 = DSM 16465. Taxonomy (GTDB): domain Bacteria; phylum Bacillota; class Bacilli; order Bacillales; family BH030062; genus Pontibacillus; species Pontibacillus marinus. The sequence continues at coordinate 64,966 of NZ_AULJ01000035.1, forward strand.
GTGAATGAAGTAGGGGGCGTAACAACCCAGGCTGATGGAAGTGCTTTAGACATGGTAGGTAAAAATTCTGTGATTACCGGTAACCCATCTATTCATAACGAAATTATCGATGATTACATTAAATTGAAATAAAAAAATTCTACCACTGGTAAAGGTGGTAGAATTTTTTTTAGTTAGACATCCTGCGTTTACGTTTTAAAGTGAAACCAAAGCCCATTACCGAAAAGCCTAATAACAAAATAACAAAAGACCATATGTAAGCTTTATAACTGATGGCTACGGCAACGAGCATAAAACAAAAGACAGCAAGGAGTGCTAATAATAGCATAGGTACGTCGATCTTTTTCATCATGTCACCTCATTGGAATAGTTATGTTTAGTGTATCGCAATTTTTCTATTTTGAAAATGTACGTAAGAATAGGGTGGCAGGATATACGTAGATTTAGTATCATAAAAAGAGAAAATTAAGCATTCTAGAAGGTTTAGGAGGAACACCTATGAGCGTAGCAGATTCGCCTATAACAAGTTTTCTGTTTCGAAATGTTAACTTAAATGATGAAAGTGATGTTGGACAAGCCATTCGAGCAGCAATAATTCTCTATTTTATTATTCTAGCTCTAGCTATTGTTACATATAAATTAGGGTTCGCAAAAAAATTACCTGTATTAAAATCAGCAGTAATCTACGTTGTCCTTGCATTAGGTTGTATGATGTTAACGGTATTAGCTGTATTTGGTTTACCAATTGCAGAAGGATTAGTCGTATCATCTCTGATTTTAGGGATCTATCGCTTTAGACTTCATAATGAGCGTAAGGACAGAGAAGCATAAGGGGGAGGTTGTTAGATGCGTTCTATGCAGGATGCGGTTTACAATTGGCTTTCTATACAGATTGTGGCGGATGAACGTCCGGATGATCAATCGGCGGTTGATACAGCAGCGTTTTTTTGGGATATGCTCCAGAAGGATCATCACTTAGAAGATGTTGATGTTAAGAAACTTGAAGATATGTACTTTGTGACCTGTCATACATCGACCGAAAAAAGAGAATTTAGGTTTCCGTTAGAGTTAATCGACTGCATGAATGATACCATCAAGAACGAACCTCATAAATTTCAAAATTATGAATAAAGGCTGTCCATTTTTGGACAGCCTTTTATTTGCTCTATTTTAGCTTAATAAATGATCTTCTTTTTCTGGTTGACGATACATTTTAAAATTGCCAGTGGCATGGCGAGCTCTAGTTTTTTCAGCAATTCGCTCATTGCAGCTTGTACACATGAATGTATGAATTCTACGATTTCTCATACGTTTAGCTTGCAAAGAGTTACTGTCAATATTTTGAGCTGTATCACAAATAACACATTTTACGCGCATGTATATTCACCTCATTTATCTCTCTCTTTGCCTACTCATTATAACATGAGCTGCTTCAGTATTCGAATGTTTATTCGATATTAAATTCATAAAATTCTAACATAAAGGATTGTTCATGAAATTTTATTCAAGATTGTGGCAGGATTGTTGAAGACTTGATTCCGAGATATTGGTTGGGAGAAGTCCGTTACTGTTGAGGAATTTGTTGCGGTCAGTGAAACGGCAAGCCTGTTGTGGAAGAAAAGCCGAGCCTCCTCGTGCCTGCGGGGTCTCGTCTTCCCTTTGTTACCACGACAGTTTGCCGTTTCCTTCCCTCCACGCGATTATGGAGATTAACGGACCAGTATTTGGACTTTCCCACCTCATATGGATTGGAATTCTTATTCATAGAAGTTGCTCACACCCTTGTCATGATAGGATTATACTACTGGAATCAGAACAACCTCTCCCAGAACTACGGCGGTTCCGTTAGTC
>NZ_AULJ01000036.1 GCF_000425225.1 Pontibacillus marinus BH030004 = DSM 16465
CGGTTCCAACGATTATTCGGTATTAGCCCCGGTTTCCCGGGGTTATCCCGATCTCTCAGGTAGGTTACCCACGTGTTACTCACCCGTCCGCCGCTCGATCCACAACAATCACCCCGAAGGGATCATGTTGTTTCACGCGCTCGACTTGCATGTATTAGGCACGCCGCCAGCGTTCGTCCTGAGCCAAGATCAAACTCTCCATAAGAGTTCGCCTTTGCATCAAAATGATGTCTGGCTTTAAAAAAATAAAAAGTAATTCATTGACGTAACATGTCGTTTCGTTCAGTTTTCAAGGATCAAAATGTGCGCTGTCTTTCAGCGACGCAATTTAATATATCATGGTGTCGATATAAAGTCAATAACTTTTCTGCAAAAAATATTAAATCGTTTTTGCTGTGTTATTTTGTGATTGCGTTGCCTTGCTGACAACAAAAAATAATATAGCATAGGATTTTATATTTGTGCAAGGATATTTGAGGATTTTTTTATAAAAATCTTGTTCAAATAAATGGAATATACCTCTACATCCTCAATTTCAAGGCATTCACACAACTTCCCCTTCATTAAAATCATCTTTATTTTTTCTATCAAAAAACCTTCTCTAAGTGCGAGAAGGTTTTAAATTAACTTTTATATTACTTATGCTTCCGCTTCGGAGGAATATATTTGAGACTTTCTTTTTCCGATACAAAGCGTCGAAATAAGTTATAGAGGATTTGATATCTCTCTTCCATTGCTCTTTTGACAATATGATCGATGCGTGAATCTGACAAGTCAAGGAGCAATTCTTCCATTTCTCTTTTTAATAAGTACTCGATTTCTTTTTGCTCGATTTCATTGATCATCAATCCTAACATTGGCTCACCTCTATAAAATTAAATGGCTTTCTTACATTGTGTCCCATTTATTAGTAATTTATTAAAAAATAGACAACCAAAAGAAAAGCGTAAGCTCCCGTTTCTATCTTCAATGATAAAAAAGGCTTGTTCATATTTGTCCAACCCCTACATAGATTAAAATAAGGAACTAATTTATAGGATAGGGAGAGGGGAAGCTTGCAGCACTTTTATGTATGGAAAGTTAACCGTGCGAAAAAATGGGGACTTGTTGTCTTTGCTGCCCTTTTTTGTGCAATTTTTCTTTGGGTTGAGCGTGATAGTTCTTTTTCTGTATTCACGACAGATGATGGACCAAGAGCGTTAATTAGTAGTGGCTCTAAAGGTAAGGATGTCGCTTTAACGTTTAATATTAGTTGGGGACAAGAGCAGGTCTTCCCCATATTAGATACTTTAAAAGAACACGATGTTAAAGCGACATTTTTTGTTAGTGGAGAGTGGGCAGAACGCCACCCTGATATCTTAGAAGAGATCAAGAAAAATGATCACGAGATTGGGATGATGGGTTATCGTTACAAAAGCTATGTGAAGCAAGATATCAAACAGGTAAGGAAAGATCTCTTATATGCTAAAGACATCTTTCAAAAGTTAGGGTATGAAGATATAAAACTTCTTCGTACTCCGAGCGGCCATTTTAACAAAGAGGTCCTTTCACTAGCAGATAAGTTAGGTTTTAAGGTTATTAAATGGAATGTAAACCCAAGTGATTGGAAGAATCCTGGAACGCAAACGATTGTGGATGAAGTAATGAAGGAAACTTCCGGGGGAGATATTATTGTAATGCATGCTTCCGATTCTGTTAAGCAAACAAATGATGCATTAAAGACCATCTTACCTGGTATTAAAAATAAGGGACTTTCGTTTGTGTCCATATCAAAAATGATATCGAAAGTGGAAGCTCAGTCAGAAGAGATTGACTAAATGAGTATCTACTATGAAAAAATTCGCATGCCTGAGCATGCGAATTTATTTTTTCTTCTTTTTTTTCTTTTTCTTTTTTGATTTAGCGTTTCCAGAAGACTTCTTTTGATTTGTAGTGTCAGCCGCTTCTGTTTTGTTTTGACTCTCACCTGTAATTCGGTGAAGGACAAGGAGCTGATACGTATTACAAACTAGAAGTGGTACAAGCATAAGCATCATCCAGCTTGGGTCATTTGCACGTATAGCTGGTATCCATTCTACAGAAGTGATAACCACCATAAAGAATAACGCTGGAATAAATGCTTTTTGGTTTGTTTCTTTTGCCTTTACGTACGACACAGCTAAGCCATATATGAGTAAAGCAATTGGAATAACAAAGAAAGTCCACAGCGCTACCTCTCCATCCGCTTCTTTATAACGGAAATACACAAAGTCAAACAGTGTAAATGCAATCAGTACGACTTGGACCAATGGCCAGATTCTACGGAACATCCCTAGACCAAATTGGTGTACCGTTAGATAAGCGAAAAAACCCATTTGACTAATCACACTAAAAATAAACCCTAGGCCAAGAAACATAAACATTAACCCTAATACTTCAAATATGCTAAACGGCTCCAACGCCTTTGCGTATGTATCACTTTTAGCAAAAAAGCTAACAATAACTCCGGAAAGTCCACCCCAAAGCAGCGTCGTTAAGAATAACCGCACCCATTTTCGACTCGTCACAATGATCCTCCTACCTTTTATCTTATCCAATTAAACGATTTCAATGTTGATATGTCTATAATGCAACTCTTCCGTATTTTATCATGAAGTAGCTCTTTTTTCCTCCTGTTCGTGTGTATATTTTTCAACAGATATCTCATATTAAGCATAGGAATCGATACGAAAGGAGCGTACTCATGCGACATATGAGGAGCCTTGCCTTTATAGTAGCAATAATACTTTTACTTGGTGGCTGTGCCGGAAATTCATCAGGCGGCGACCAAACGGGTTATGAGACCACAAAGAAAATGGTTGTCGATATTCTTAAGACAGATGAAGGAAAAAAAGCCATTACACAAGTATTAACGGATCAAAAAATGAAACAACAAATTGTGTTAGATTCTGAAGTGGTTAAAAAGTCCATTGAAGAAACTGTTTCATCCGATAAAGGAAAAAAGTTTTGGAAAGAACTTTTCTCAAACCCTGAGTTCACGAAAACCTTTGCTCAATCCATGACGGACCAACAGAAAAAAGTAATGAAGGAACTCATGAATGATTCACAGTTCCAAAAAAGTATGCTTGAACTAATGAAGAATCCAGAAATGGAAAAACAGATGTCCTCAGTCATGACAAGCCAGAAATTCCGTGAGCATTTAGAGAAAACCATTCAGGAAACAATGAATACTCCGATGTTCAAAGCTAAAATGAGCGAAATTGTTCTTAAAGCAGCAGAAGAGATGAAGTCTGGTGGCGGTGAAGGTAAACAATCACAAGAAGGACAAGAAAAAAGTCAGGGTGGAAAGCAATCTGAAGGAAAGAAAGAAGAAGGTGGCCAAGAGGAAGACGGTGGCCAGGGTGAAAGTTCCTAATTCTCTTATCAAAAAAAGATCCTGCTGAGCAGGATCTTTTTTGATTAATGCTATTCCATTTTGTTAATCATTTTGTTTGCTACAGACAAGAAGATCTTACCAGTTGGATGATCAGCCTGGTACACGCCCGGCGCAAATACATCTTCCTCTTCATAAGGCTGTTGAAGAGGTAGCCTTCCGAGTATATCCGTCTGAAGTTGTTCAGCGAGCTTGTCCCCGCCCCCTTGACCAAAGACATATTCTTTTTGACCAGTTAACTTACTTTCAAAGTAAGACATGTTTTCTATAATACCGAGAATTTCATGCTCTGTTTTAATGGCCATTTGACCTGCACGAGCTGCTACAAATGCAGCTGTCGGGTGTGGTGTTGTGACGATTACTTCTTTACAGGATGGCAGCATAGAATGGAGATCTAAAGCTACATCTCCTGTTCCAGGTGGTAGGTCTAGAAGAAGGTAATCTAAATCGCCCCACTCAACCTCTTTAAAGAAGCTTGTCAGCATTTTTCCAAGCATAGGTCCACGCCAAATAATTGGAGAATTATCCTCCACAAAGAAGCCCATAGAAATAACTTTTACACCGAATCGCTCTACGGGTATAATATGTTCGCCACGTACTACAGGACGTTCTTCGATCCCCATCATGTCTGGAACACTAAATCCATAAATGTCCGCGTCAATAATACCGACTTTTTTGCCTAAACGAGCAAGGGATGTTGCTAAGTTTACGGTAACTGTTGATTTACCAACTCCCCCTTTACCACTTGCCACAGCAATAAACGTAGTATCCCCGCTTTCTAACAAGGATCCACCTTCTGATTGTCCAGATGTATTCGCATATTGCTGAATAACCTCATCAGGCAATTGTTCAAAACGTAAGCCAACAGTTGCTGCTCCAGCACCTTTTAAAACGTTTACAATTTCTTGTTGTAATTGCATTTGCTCAGCTGTATTAGGTTGCGCAATCGCTATTTTCACGCTGACATGATTTTTCTCTTCTTTAATAGTGATTTCACCAATGCCGCCTGTTTCTTCAAGTGTTCTATGTAAATGCGGATCTTCAATTTTATGAAGCAAGTCCACAACTTGTTCTTTTGTTACCATGTGTGCCACCAACCTTTACTGAAATAGTCTAATTGTTAGTATAACATATATATTGGCAACACCATTACACACAAGGTTTCGAATTCATAATCGAATTACGAACCTTCAGGAACTTTCTCCTCGGTTACGTACCTCAAGATCCCCTCATAGATTGAAGCAGCCACTTTCTTCTGATAAGAATCCGTTTTAAGAAGATCGCGTTCATGTACATTAGATAAAAACCCAATTTCTACAAGTGCTCCTGGTGGCTCTGTTTGTTTTAAAAGGTACATATTATTCTTGGCGAGAGCATTACGCGTTGTATTTTCTAAGTTACGTTTAATTTCTGTTTGGATAAACTTCGCAAGCCTTTCACTCTCTGGTGATGTTGGATTATAAAAGGATTGTGCACCATGCCATTTCGTTGAAGGAATCGCATTTAAATGAACACTCACAAAAAAATCAGCTTCTTTATCATCAATCAGTTGTACGCGTCTACGTATATCCTGAGACTTTCGTTTAGATAAGCTCTTGATATCTTCGTCTGCCAAATCAACATCTTTTTCACGTGTTAAATAGACAAGTGCGCCCGCTTGCTGCAAGTAGTCACGTAAATGCTTGGACACTTGTAGGGCAATGTCTTTCTCTAATGTATCATCCGCACCAACGGCACCCCCATCTACTCCACCGTGTCCAGGATCAAGTACAATGATTTGTCCGGCAAGGGGAAGGGACCAGGTTTGCCATGAATCCTTTGTTTCAATCGGGTATCGGATCAGTACGATTAATATCAAAAGTCCTAAGATCCAGCTTGCAATTTTAAGCGTTTTTCCCATTCTTGTCTCCTCCTAATTGTAGCTACAGTCCAATATATGGGACAAGAATGGGAATTATGATTATCATTAATGAAGCTTTAAGCGCCTTCTTCTTTCACCACGCTCCAAGCCTGCCATCCACCACCGTTTAAAAAATTTCTCACATATAGTTCCTGCTCGTTGAATTAACCAAGAGTGTGATTCTGTTGCATGATGCCAGTAATCCAGATAATCCGCAAAGTCTGCGGAGATCGTATTAAGTTCAACTTCATAACGATTTATGACATCCTCTTTTTGGTCACCAGATAAAATAAATTGACTAGCTTCAGCTCCAAGTAAATAAGCCTCCATAGCTTGCTCAATAGCTTCTTCTTGGATGGCAGATTCAAATACGGTATATGAATGAAAAAGTTTCTGAAAGGATTGTGAGACATCCTGTTGCACTTCTTGTAATGTAAGTTCGCGTAGTAAACTACGTTCAAATTGAATTTGTTTGTTTAATCGTAATCGTTCTATTGGTACGACAGACATACCGAATCACCTCCATAATGGTATTAGTTTATTCGGTATGCATAAGAACGATTCGAGGTCACGGCAGTTACCTGATATGGAAAAAAGATGATTTACCTAATGTAAACTTATTCAGTAAAATGCAGTTATCTTGAATAAGCTGGTGCGGGGTGGTTCCGTTGCTTATATGGAGTGCGGCGTGCTGGGAAATGGGTTACTTTCCTGCGGACGAACGAGATCCCGCAGAGAGCTTGCGAACGAGGAAGCTCGGCCGGTCTTCCGCAGGAGTATTGCCGTTTCCCTGAACCCCTTACTCTCTTTCCGGCAACGGACCTCCACCGCACTTTATCTCGATTCCAAGTCTTCCACATAAGGGGGATTTAGTGGAATATGTTAGAGCATAATTTCTCATTTATATTCATTTGCACAGTTCCTTTAACTTAACCTAAAACACAAAAAATCCCCTGGTCAAAAGACCAAGGGATTTGTAAGCGAAAAACCATATTAACGCTTTGAGAATTGTGGCGCACGACGTGCTTTGCGAAGACCGTACTTTTTACGTTCTTTCTCACGAGCGTCACGAGTTAGGAAACCTGCGCGCTTAAGAGAAGTGCGGTATTCAGGGTCTGCTTCTAATAGCGCACGTGCAACACCGTGACGGATAGCACCAGCTTGACCAGTGAAACCTCCGCCATCAACGTTTACAAGAACATCATAAGTTCCTTCAGTTTCTGTTAGAGCTAAAGGCTGCTTAGTGATTACACGTAGCGTTTCGTATGGGAAATAATCTTCTGCATCACGTTTATTAATAACGACACGGCCTGTGCCTGGAACTAAACGTACACGAGCTGTTGAGCTTTTACGACGTCCAGTACCGTAGTATTGTACTTGTGCCAACTCAGTCTACCTCCTTTTAATTAACCGCGAAGCTCAAGTGCTTCTGGTTTTTGTGCTTGATGTTTGTGTTCAGGTCCACGATATACGTGAAGTTTCTTGCCCATTTCACGTCCTAGGCTTCCGCTTGGTAGCATACCTTTTACAGCTTGCTCAAGCATTTGCTCAGGGTAGTTATTGCGCATTTCGTATGCACGACGTTCTTTTAAACCACCTGGGTGATTTGAATGACGGTAATACATCTTGTCATTTAGTTTCTTACCAGTTAGTTCAATTTTTTCAGCGTTCACAAGGATCACGTGATCACCCGTGTCAACATGCGGTGTGTATGTTGCTTTATGCTTTCCGCGAAGGATAGATGCAACCTCGCTTGCCAAACGACCTAGTGTTTGACCTTCAGCATCAACAACATACCATTTGCGTTCAACGTTATTTTCGTTGGCCATGAAAGTTGTGCGCATGGTCGGTTCCCTCCTAATATTCATTCATTCTTTTAAACGATTATCTTATTATCAACATAATTAGTTCCGGGGCTAATCATGGTAATGAAATAAAATGCCATAGATCATATTATAATACTTACATACCTTATGTCAAGGGAATGTTACACCTGGATACGTTGTTTTTATAAACAAAAGCGTAAGCGCCCGTTTAGCGACGGATGGACTGGACTGAACCGCAGGGCGATAAAGGAAACACGAAGAGCCTTTAGGCGCTTCGATGTTGACTTATCGCACGGAGTAATAAAGGGATAAGGATGATCGGCTAAGTTCGTCACATCCTGTGACTACGCCGATCTGACCCACGTCGTGTGGGCCCAATTTCGTCACGTCCTGTGACAACGTCGATCTGACCCACATCATGTGGGCCCAAGTCCATACGTCGCTGGGCGCTGGAGCTAGATGATGCTGCTACTAAAATTTCAGGATCCGTAGAATATACCAATAATCTACCCCTGACCTTTATAATCCACTTTCCATAAAAACAACCCTTGAGCAGGAGCTGTGACGCCTGCTTTTGTTCGTTCTTTAGCTTCCATGATCACTGGTATATCTTCAGGTTCACGACGCCCTCTCCCAACTTGAATCAGAGTCCCTACTAAAATCCTTACCATATTGTAGAGAAATCCATCTCCACGAAAAATAAACAGAAGCTCGTCACCTTGTATTTCACAGGTCGCCTCATATACTGTTCGTACACGTTCTCCACGTACTCTCGTTTTAGTTGAACTAAAAGACGTGAAATCATGAGTACCCTCAATATACTTACATGCTTCTTTTATTTTACCGATATTTAGATCATAGGGAACATGGTAGGTAACATTACGTCTAAAAACATCTTTATCTTTAGTGTTAAGCACACGGTATCGATATTCTTTTTGAGAAGTATCATATCTAGCATGAAAATCCATAGAAACCTTATGCACTTCTACAATTTGGATGTCAGACGGTAAAAGGGTTTGTAATCCTTTCTTCCAATTGTACTCAGGGATATACAAATCTGAATCAAAGTGAAAGACCTGACCATATGCATGGACTCCAGCATCAGTGCGGCCCGAAGCAATAATTTTCATTGGCTTTCCTTTATGCATTTTTGTTAAGGCTTTTTCAATTTTTTCTTGGATCGTACGGTTTGAATTGGATTGGATTTGAAAGCCCGAATAGTTTGTGCCATCGTATTGAACAACACAACACACACGCTCCATAAGCGTCACACCTCTACGTTCGTAAAATAAAGACACCGACCATTACAACGACAAATAAAACTAGGGCAGCGATATCTTCTTTGGTGAGAGTAAGTTCTCTCAATTTTGTGCGCCCTTCTCCACCTTGATAGCCTCTTGCTTCCATAGCCATAGCAAGGTCCTCAGCACGCTTAAATGCGCTGACGAATAATGGTACTAGTAATGGAACAATCGCCTTCACACGCTCTTTAATTGGGCCGCTACGAAAGTCCACACCTCTTGATGCCTGTGCCTTCGAAATCTTCTCTGTTTCCTGCATAAGTGTCGGGATAAATCGTAAAGAAATAGACATCATTAAAGCAAGTTCATGAACAGGGAATTTTACCTTTTTCAAAGGGTGAAACATACTTTCGATCGCATCAGTTATCGAAATGGGTGTCGTTGTTAGAGTCAGTAAGGATGTTAATAGAATTAACAGGAAGAAGCGTAAGGAGATTTTAACTCCTTGTTCAATTGCTTCCTCATAAACAGGGAATGAGAATATCTCAAATAGAACGTCTCCCTGCCTTGTAAAAAACACATGCAATAAAAAGGTAAATAGAATTAAAAACCAGACTGGCTTTAGCCCTTTTAAGATAAATGATAGCGGTATTCTCGTGATAGCTACGCTCACAAATGCGAAAAGCGTTAACAAGCCATAACTTCCAAAAGAGTTTGCGAAAAAGACAACAATAACAAAGAAGAAGATGATCGTCATTTTCATCCGTGGATCCATTCTATGAACGAGTGATTGCCCAGGTACATATTGTCCGATAATCATAGAATCATTCATCATGATGTCCCCCCTTCAGTTTGTTCTTTAATTGTTCAGCAAACTGAGACAGGGGTTGGTTGGTGTATTGCATGGAAGTATCAAATTTCTGTTCAAATTTTGTTATAAACTCGATGATTTCAGGTACATCTAACCCAACATCATTCAAAGCTTCTTTTTGATGAAAAACTTCGAGTGGTTCACCTTCCATATAGAGTTGTCCTTGGTCCATAACCAGGACATAATCAGCATAGGCGAGAGCATCCTCCATACTATGCGTAACCAACACGGTGGTAAGCTGCTGGTCTCGATGAAGTTGATAGAACATGTCCATCATTTCTCTTTGTCCTCTAGGGTCAAGCCCTGCAGTGGGCTCATCGAGTACTAGAACACTTGGTTCCATCGCTAAAACGCCTGCTATTGCGACTCGGCGCATCTGACCTCCACTTAAATCAAATGGAGAACGCTCTAGCATATCTGATGATAACCCTACAGAATCAATGGTACGCTCCACTCGATCATCAATTTCGTCTTTCTCCACACCAAAATTGGTTGGTCCAAAAGCAATATCTTTATAGACAGTTTCTTCAAAGAGTTGGTGCTCTGGATATTGAAATACTACGCCAACTTGTTCACGTAAAGATTTTAACTGTTTATTCTTTTCATCAGCCTGAATCTTATAGTCTCCAATTTCCACTTCTCCGTGTGTAGGTGCTAATAATCCATTTAAGTGTTGAAGTAATGTTGACTTTCCAGAACCAGTGTGACCAATAACTGCAACAAATGATCCTGATGGTATTGTAAATGAAAGGTCTTGCAAGGCTTTGTATTCAAAAGGGGTTTTGGGTTGATAGATATAACTTACGTTTTTAAATGATATTTGCATAGTGCATCCAACATTTCTTCATGATTTATGGGTTCCATTTCTAAATCCAATCCCATATCCTTTAATTCATGTGCGAGCTTGGTGACAAATGGAGCATCAAGCCCAATGTCTGTCAGCTCTGCTTGCTTAGCAAAAATTTCTCGTGGCGTCCCCTCATGCCATACTTCACCTTTATTCATTACAATGACTCGATCTGCCATAGCAACCTCATTCAAATCGTGTGTAATTGTGATAATAGACACATCACGTTCACGACGTAGATGATTGACTGTATTCATAATTTCCCGTCTACCTTTTGGATCAAGCATGGCTGTCGCTTCATCGAATATGATTAGTTCAGGTGACACAGCCAACACACTAGCAATGGCAACTCTTTGTTTCTGTCCTCCTGATAATCGATGTGGTTCTTGATTTTCATAAGAAGACATTCCTACTGTTTCTAAACTTTGTTGAATTCGTTTAATCATTTCTTCTCGTGGTACACCATGGTTTTCAAGACCGAATGCAACATCATCTTTTACAGTGGTTCCAACAAATTGATTATCAGGGTTTTGAAATACCATACCGACTTTCTTACGGATTTCCCAGATCGTTTCCTCAGCTAGCTCTTCTCCGTCAACGACTACACTACCATGCTGGGGGAATAATAATCCGTTCATTAATTTAGCCATAGTTGATTTCCCGGATCCATTGTGTCCGATAATGGCCACCCATTCATTTGGTTTGACGTTTAGCGTAACGTTTTGCAATACCCATGGGTAGTCCTCTCTATACTGGAACGATACGTTGTTAAACGTTAAAAAACTACGTTCCATTTTCCCCCTCCTCTCCTCAACTCATACTTTATTTCCCTGGGAATATTGTCGAAAATTCTACTGAAATTTCATTTTACATAAATAAAAAAAGGGCTGGGATTAACCTCAAAAGAGATTCTGTCCTGCCCTTTTTCGAACTAGAATTATACAAGTTCAATAATCGCTGTTTTCGCACCGTCACCTTTACGAGGACCAACTTTAAGGATACGAGTGTAACCACCTTGACGGTCTTCATAACGCGTAGCGATGTCTGAGAATAGCTTTTGAAGAGCGGTTTCTTCGCTATCTTCATCTGCTTGCGCTTTGTATAGGAATGATTCAGCTTGGCGACGAGCGTGAAGATCTCCGCGCTTACCAAGTGTAATCATTTTTTCAACAACAGAACGAAGCTCTTTTGCCTTTGCTTCAGTTGTTTCAATACGCTCATGAATAATAAGGTCTGTTGCTAAATTACGTAGTAATGCCATACGTACGTCAGTTGTACGACCTAACTTTCTAGCCATATCAGTTCCCTCCTTTGCTGAGAAACTCTTCTATCAAACGACTCTATCGTTAGTCGTCTTTACGTAAGCCTAAGCCAAGATCGTTGAGCTTGTGCTTAACTTCCTCAAGGGATTTACGGCCAAGGTTACGAACTTTCATCATGTCTTCTTCAGACTTTTGAGCAAGTTCCTGAACCGTGTTGATACCAGCACGCTTGAGGCAGTTGTAAGAACGAACAGATAGGTCAAGTTCTTCGATCGTCATTTCTAGGACTTTTTCTTTTTGGTCTTCTTCTTTCTCAACCATGATTTCAGCATTTTGTGCTTCATCAGTAAGTCCAACGAAAATGTTTAAGTGTTCCATATAGATTTTAGCACCTAATGAAACGGCTTCTTCTGGTCGAATGCTTCCGTCAGTCCATACGTCTAACGTTAGCTTATCAAAATTTGTCACCTGGCCTACGCGAGTGTTCTCCACTTGGTAGGTTACACGTGAAATTGGTGTGAAGATGGAATCAACTGGGATGACGCCAATTGGTTGTTCATCGTGTTTGTTTGCTTCTGCTGGACGATACCCTCGACCTTTCTCTGCCGTAATTTTCATACGTAGAGTAGCATTCGATTGTAACGTTGCAATGTGGATCTCAGGGTTTAAAATCTCGACATCACTGTCATGCGTAATATCTGCAGCCGTAACAGTTCCTTCTCCCTGTACATCAACTTCTAGAGTTTTAGACTCTTCGGAATAAATCTTCAGAGCTAACTTCTTTAAATTCAAAATGATGGTTGTTACATCTTCCACCACGCCATCGATCGTGGAGAATTCGTGTAGCGCTCCATCCATTTGCACGGAAGTTACAGCAGCGCCAGGAAGTGAGGATAGTAGGATACGACGCAAGGAGTTCCCAAGTGTTGTACCATACCCACGTTCAAGCGGTTCGACGACCAACTTTCCAAATGTTGCATCATCGCTGATCTCAACCGTTTCAATTTTTGGCTTTTCAATTTCGATCATTAAATAACCCCTCCTTCAAAACGTCGAAACCCCGGTTAGACTATTGTCTAACCGAAATTCCTCAGGTAGGCAGTCCCCGTTTATGCATATTTGACTATACATATAAATTTGTGTTTATGCGATGCTGTTTTAGCTATCATAACCCATTATAGACAGGGTGACAAATTCTATACAGGTAAATTACACACGACGACGTTTTGGTGGGCGGCAACCATTGTGAGGTACTGGTGTAACATCAACAATGGCCGTTACTTCAAGGCCTGCAGCCTGAAGTGCACGGATAGCAGCTTCACGTCCAGCACCTGGTCCTTTTACCGTTACCTCAAGAGATCTCATACCGTGCTCCATTGAGTCTTTTGCAGCAGCTTCTGCACACATTTGAGCTGCGAATGGAGTTGATTTACGAGAACCTTTGAAGCCTAGCGCACCAGCACTACTCCAGCTAATAGCGTTACCTTGGGAGTCCGTGATCGTTACGATTGTGTTGTTAAATGTTGAACGAATATGCGCAACTCCCGTGTCTATATTCTTTTTCACACGACGCTTACGAGTGTTTGTTTTACGTGCCATAGGATTCGCTTACCTCCTTTACTTTACTTTTTCTTGTTAGCGATTGTACGACGAGGTCCTTTACGCGTACGAGAGTTGTTCTTCGTCTTTTGACCGCGTAGTGGAAGGCCACGACGGTGACGGACTCCACGATAAGAACCAATTTCGATTAAACGTTTAATGTCTAGAGAGTTTTCACGACGAAGGTCACCTTCTACAGTGAAGTTCTCTAATTCTTTACGGATCTTAGCTAATTCGTCCTCAGTAAGATCGCGAACGCGTGTGTTCTCATCTACACCAGCACCAGCTAAAACCTGTTGAGCTGTTGTGTGACCAACACCGTATACATAGGTTAATGAGATAACTACACGTTTGTCACGTGGAATATCAATACCAGCAATACGTGCCATTCAGCAGTGCACCTCCTTCAGAATTATCCTTGTTTTTGTTTATGCTTAGGGTTTTCGCAAATTACCATGACTTTGCCTTTACGACGGATAACTTTGCATTTTTCACATATTGGTTTTACAGATGGTCTTACCTTCATCATCCATACCTCCTTTTGTATCGGAGTATTCCTATTTATAGCGGTACGTAATACGTCCTCTACTTAAATCATAAGGAGAAAGTTCAACCGTTACTTTATCTCCAGGTAAAATACGAATGAAGTGCATACGAATTTTACCGGAAACATGAGCTAGAACGGTATGACCGTTCTCTAACTCCACTTTAAACATTGCGTTCGGCAATGTGTCAACAACGGTACCTTCTACTTCAATTACATCTTCTTTCGCCATCGAGTTGATCTCCCTTCTCTAAAGCAGTCACTTCTTCATTCACAAATTTTGATAAGGCAAAGCGTAGTTTGCCATTCGTTACGCGACCAGTTTCTAGAAGGCTATTTTGGACTTCTGGAGAGACGAAGTCTGAGAATTCAATGTGATGAACGTTCTTTTTCTTTGGACGATCATACTTTCGTTTCTCCCCGTCTGCAAGCAGCACAAAACGATCATCAACGATCCCGATGATAATCATATACTGTTCTACTTCACGTCCTTGCAAGACACGAACAACTTGACCTATTCGTGGACTCGACTCTGCTTCGTTCAACAACGATCACCTTCACTTAGGCTTTAGTTAAAATCTCAAAACCTTCTTCTGTTATAGCAATAGTATGCTCGAAGTGGGCACACATTTTGCCATCTTCCGTTACAACCGTCCAATTGTCAGCAAGCGTACGAACATATCGCTCACCTGCGTTAACCATTGGTTCTACGGCTAAAACCATTCCAGGTTTCAAACGTGGTCCTTTATTAGGTGGCCCAAAGTGAGGGATTTGAGGATCTTCGTGAAGCTCCTGCCCTACTCCATGACCTACATATTCTCGAACAATCGAGAATCCTTTTGGTTCCACAAATGTTTGAATCGCATGAGATATATTTGAAAGGCGTTCGCCTGGTTTTGCCTCATTTAAACCTTTGAATAAGGATTCTTCAGTTACATCAAGCAACTCCTGGGTCGCCTCATCAATCTCGCCTACTGGATAAGTCCAAGCGGAATCTCCATGATAGCCTTTATATTTAGCGCCAATATCGATTGAAATAATGTCGCCTTCATTAAGTTTGCGTTCACCCGGGATTCCATGTACCAGCTCTTCATTGACTGAGACACAAATACTACCACGGAACCCATTATAACCTTTAAAAGAAGGAATTGCATCCATACTATGAATGAAGTTTTCTGCCACTTCATCCAACTCCTTGGTTGTAATACCAGGTTGTATATGCTTTTTCAATTCCTGGTGCGTCAGAGCGACGATTTTACCGGCATGACGCATGATTTCAATTTCGCGTGGTGTTTTGGTAATGATCATTAAGCTAAGCCTCCGAGCTTTTCATCGATATCATGGAATACTTGATCAATGTCTTGATCTCCGTTAATGGTAACAAGATAACCTTTATCATCATAGAAGTTTAACAGTGGTTTTGTATTTTCTAAGTTGACTTCCAAGCGCTTGCGAACAGTCTCTGGCTTGTCATCATCACGTTGAATGAGTTCAGAGCCATCGTGGTCACATATACCTTCCACTTTTGGAGGGTTGTATTTAACATGGTAAGTCGCGCCACATGTTGGACAAATACGACGTCCTGTTAAACGCTCAACTAGTTGTTCGGTATCAACATCGATATGGAGCACATAATCCAGTGTTGTACCTAAATCTGATAACAGATTTTCCAGAGCTTCAGCTTGTGCAACCGTTCTTGGGAATCCATCAAGCAAGAAACCTTGTTTGCAATCATCTTTACCAAGGCGTTCGCGAACTATACCGATGGTTACTTCATCAGGTACAAGCTCACCTTTATCCATATAGGATTTCGCCTCTTTACCAAGTTGTGTTCCTTCTTTGATCGCAGAACGGAACATATCTCCTGTTGAGATATGAGGGATTTGATATTTATCAACGATTTGTTCTGCCTGAGTACCTTTACCAGCACCAGGAAGACCCATTAAGATTAAGTTCAAAATGTTCCCCTCGCTCTCATTGGTTGGTTGCTATTAAAACAAACCTTTATTTAATGAAGCCTTTATAGTGACGCTTCACTAATTGGCTTTCTAATTGTTTCATCGTTTCTAGTGCAACACCAACTACGATGAGTAGACTCGTTCCTCCGATACGAACACTTTGTG
This sequence comes from Pontibacillus marinus BH030004 = DSM 16465, assembly GCF_000425225.1. Lineage (GTDB taxonomy): Bacteria > Bacillota > Bacilli > Bacillales > BH030062 > Pontibacillus > Pontibacillus marinus. The sequence goes on from NZ_AULJ01000036.1 coordinate 15,626, forward strand.
GGATATCAGCTAGAGAGCCTAAAATGATCGGTAAAGCAGCAATAAGTGCTAAGAAGATCGCCCCAACAAATGTTAGTCGGTATAGAACACGAGTTAAATACGTTTCCGTGTTTTGACCTGGACGGATACCAGGAATATATCCACCTTGTTTCTTCAAGTTCTCGGCCATTTGCTCCGGGTTAACTTGAACGAAGGTGTAGAAATACGTGAATGCAATGATTAATGCAACATAGATAATCATACCAGGCCAGTTTTCATAGTTGAAAATGTACTGGACTGTATCAGCGATTTTACTACCTTCAAAGAATCCAGCCACTGTACGTGGTGCAATAATGAAGGAAATCGCGAAGATTACAGGAATAACTCCTGCCGCATTTACTTTAATCGGTAAGTGCGTTGAATGTCCACCAACTGGTGTGCGGTTAACCAATCTCTTAGCATACTGGATTGGAATCTTACGCAACGCCTGTTGGATGAAGATTACACCGACTACGATTAAAACAGTAGCTAATGCAATCAATGCAATAATTACGAGATTTATGAATAATTGTTCGCCAGCCCCATTAATATACTTCTCATAGAGTTGGTTAACTGCTGTTGGAATACCAGCAACAATACCTGCAAAGATCAGGATTGAAATACCGTTACCAACACCATGTGCTGTGATTTGTTCACCTAGCCACATTAAGAATGCTGTTCCACTCGTTAAAACAATTGCAATGACAGCAAATTTCATTGCGCCAGGGTTAGCAATTAGTTGCCCACCAGACATAGCGTTAAACCCGATTGACATTCCAATTGCTTGGATGAATGCAAGAGCAACTGTACCATAGCGGGTGAACTGAGCTAGTTTACGACGTCCTACTTCACCTTGCTTTTTCCACTCTGTAAACTTTGGCACAACATCCATCTGCAATAACTGCATGATGATGGAAGCTGTGATGTAAGGCATGATTCCCATCGCGAAGATCGAGAATTGCTTCAATGCCCCACCACCAAAAGTATTCAAGAAACCGAAAACGTTATTTTCATTCATAAAGTTAATGGCATCTTTATCAGTGAACGGAACAGGGATAAATGTTCCGAGGCGAAAAATGACTAATGTCATAAGAGTGAATAGGATTTTGCTTCGTATATCACTCACGCGCATAAAATTGGAGATTGTCCGGAACATTAAATCACCTCTGTTTGACCGCCCGCTGCTTCAATCGCTTCTTTCGCGGAAGCAGAGAACTTTTGAGCTTTTACAGTTAGTTTCTTCTCAACGTTACCTTTTCCAAGGATCTTAACACCTGATTTAAGTTTGCTAACCACACCTGTTTCAAGTAAAAGCTCAGGAGTGACTTCTGTGCCATCTTCAAAACGATTTAACGCGTCAAGGTTAACGATGGCAAATTCTTTACGATGAATATTTGTGAATCCACGCTTCGGAAGGCGTTGGAATAGAGGCATTTGACCTCCTTCAAATCCTGGACGTACGCCGCCGCCACTACGAGCCTTTTGACCTTTGTGACCACGACCAGACGTTTTTCCATTACCTGAAGACATTCCACGACCTACACGGTTACGTTCTTTACGAGTACCTTCATTAGGCTTCAGTTCATGAAGTTTCATTGGAGCACCTCCTCTTTACGCTATTCGTCTATTAAGCTTCTTTTACCGTTACTAAGTGGGATACTTTTTCAGCCATTCCTCGGATGGCAGGAGTATCGTCATGAACAACGGTTTGGCGAATTTTATTAAGACCTAAAGCCTTCACTGTTGAACGCTGATCTTCTTTTCGGCCAATTACACTGCGCGTGAGGGTAATTTCTAATTTTTTAGACATGTGATTTCCCTCCTTATCCTAACAGTTCTTCTACAGACTTTCCACGAAGCTTCGCTACATCTTCAGCACGCTTCAATTCGCTAAGTCCGTTTAGAGTCGCACGCACCATGTTAATAGGTGTGTTTGAACCTAATGATTTTGATAGGATGTCACCTACACCTGCAAGTTCAAGTACTGCACGTACAGGGCCACCTGCGATAACTCCGGTACCTTCTGCTGCTGGCTTCAATAAGATGTTACCAGCGCCGAAGCGTCCATTGATTTCATGCGGGATAGTAGTACCAACAGTTGGTACACTAATTAGATTTTTCTTCGCGTCTTCAATTGCCTTACGAATTGCTTCTGGTACTTCTTGTGCTTTACCAGTACCAAAACCAACATGACCATTTTTATCTCCAACAACAACCAATGCTGCAAAGCGGAAACGACGTCCACCTTTAACAACCTTAGCTACACGGTTGACAGTAACAACACGTTCTTCAAGATCTAATTTGTTTGGATCTACAACGTTTGTACTCATGTCTGTCCCTCCTTTTGCAATTAAAATTCTAGACCTGCTTCGCGAGCAGCGTCAGCTAATGCTTTAACACGTCCATGATATAGATAACCACCACGATCAAATACGATCGATTTGTAACCATTGTCTTGTGCACGCTTTGCAACAAGTTCGCCTACTTTTGTAGCAGCTTCAACGTTACTAGTGTTGTCTAGATCGAAACCATTTTCCATGGTAGAAGCGCTAGCTACTGTTACACCATTTACATCATCAATAAGTTGAGCGTAAATGTGCTTGTTTGAACGATAAACGTTTAAACGTGGACGTTCCGGAGTACCAGCTACTTTCTTACGTACGCGTGCATGTCTTCTCTTACGTACTGCATTCTTATCAGCTTTTGTGATCATCTAGGTCACTCCTTTCTGTTCCCTACGAGCGGTTATTATTTCGCAGTCTTACCTTCTTTACGACGCACATGTTCACCTTCGTAACGAATACCTTTACCTTTATAAGGTTCAGGTGGGCGAATGGCTCTGATATTAGCAGCAACCGCACCAACTAGCTCTTTATCGATACCTTTAACGGTGATTTTAGCTTGGGATGGTACCTCAATGTCGATACCTTCACGTTTTTCAACCTCAACAGGGTGAGAGTATCCAGCGTTTACGATAACTTTGTCACCTTGCTTTTGAGCGCGGTAACCTACACCTTGAATTTCAAGACTCTTTTCGAATCCTTTGGAAACTCCTTCAACCATGTTTCCGATAAGGCTTCGAGTGGTACCGTGTAATTCACGGTGTGCTTTTTTGTCAGATGGACGTTCTACCGTTAGAACGTTATCTTCGATTTTAACTGTCATATCTGGGTGGATGTTACGAGTTAATTCACCTTTAGGTCCTTTAACTGTTACAGTCTCACCATCGATATTGATTTCAACACCTTCAGGGATTTCTAAAAGTTTTAATCCTACACGAGACATTCTTTTGCACCTCCTGTCTTTCTATTCTATTACCAGACGTAAGCTAGCACTTCGCCGCCGATAGCTTGTTGACGTGCTTCTTTGTCTGTTAGTACACCATGAGAAGTAGAAACAACAGCTACTCCTAATCCGTTCAATACGCGTGGAAGCTCATCAGCTTTCGCATAAACACGTAATCCAGGTTTAGAGATACGCTTCAAACCAGAGATTACACGCTCGTTGTTTGCACCGTACTTAAGGAAAATACGTAGGATACCTTGTTTGTCATCCTCAACGAATTCGTAATCGCGAACAAAACCTTCGCGCTTAAGAATGTCTGCTACTTCTTTTTTAAGCTTAGAAGCAGGTACTTCTAGCTTTTCGTGACGTACCATGTTTGCATTACGAATACGAGTTAGCATATCTGCAATTGGATCTGTCATGACCATTTGTGTTTACCTCCTTCCCTATCCGGGGATTACCAGCTTGCTTTTTTGACACCAGGAATTTGACCTTTATATGCAAGTTCACGGAAACAAATGCGGCAAAGCTTGAATTTACGTAGTACTGAGTGTGGACGTCCGCAACGTTCGCAACGAGTGTACTCCTGTACTTTGAACTTTGCTGGCTTTTGTTGTTTCACGATCATTGATTTTTTAGCCACTATTTTCCCTCCTTTTAAAGCTCGATTGGCTTATTTTTGGAAAGGCATACCGAATTGTGTTAATAATTCGCGTGCTTCTTCATCGTTGTTAGCTGTAGTTACTACCACGATATCCATACCGCGAATCTTACTTACTTTATCGTAGTCGATTTCTGGGAAAATCAACTGTTCTTTAACTCCAAGTGTGTAGTTTCCACGGCCATCAAAGGCTTTGTTGGAAATACCACGGAAGTCACGAACACGTGGCAAGGAAACCGCAATAAGCTTCTGAAGGAATTCATACATGCGCTCACCACGAAGGGTTACTTTCGCACCGATTGGCATTCCTTCACGTAAACGGAAACCTGCAATTGATTTTCTTGCTTTTGTGATTAATGGTTTCTGACCAGAAATTAACTCAAGCTCTTCTACAGCATTATCTAACGCTTTAGCGTTTTGCACCGCGTCACCAACACCCATGTTGATGATGATTTTTTCAACTTTCGGTACTTCCATAACTGAATCATATTCAAATTTGTTCATCAAAGATGGAACAACTTCTTCTTGATATTGTTTCTTAAGTTCGTTCATCAAGTAGCCCTCCTTTCGTCGCTAATTTATTTATCTATTGCTTCACCGGATTTTTTAGCGATACGAACTTTCTTACCGTCACGTACCTCATAACCGACACGTGTTGGTTCCCCTGACTTAGGGTCAATTGGCATTACATTTGATACATGGATAGGTGCTTCCTGGCTTAGGATACCGCCTTGAGGGTTGTCTTGTGATGGCTTCGCATGTTTTTTAACAACATTCACGCCTTCAACAAGGACACGCTCATTTTTAGGATAAGCTTCAAGAATCGAACCTTGCTTGCCTTTATCCTTACCAGTGATCACCATAACTTTGTCACCTTTTTTTACATGCATGCTTGTGGCACCTCCTTACAAGGCAATAATTCGTGCATTTATAATACTTCTGGAGCTAGTGATACGATCTTCATGAATTTGTGCTCACGAAGCTCACGAGCTACAGGTCCGAAAATACGAGTACCACGTGGGCCTTTATCGTCACGGATGACTACTGCTGCGTTTTCGTCGAAACGGATATATGAACCGTCTTTACGGCGAGCTCCTGTTTTAGAACGTACGATTACAGCGCGTACAATTTCACCCTTTTTGACAACGCCTCCTGGTGTTGCTTGTTTCACTGAGCAAACAATAACATCACCGATGTTGGCTGTTTTACGACCAGATCCACCGAGTACTTTAATGGTCTGCAATTCACGTGCACCGGAGTTGTCAGCAACTTTTAAAGAACTTTCCTGTTGAATCATACCGTCGTTACCTCCCTTCGGTTTCATCCCGAGCGAACTTTATTATATAATTACTGATTCTTCAACGATTTCTACTAGACGGAAACGTTTGTTAGCGGATAGCGGACGAGTTTCCATGATCTTAACTACATCGCCCATTTTAGCTGAATTGTTTTCGTCATGAGTCTTAAACTTCTTGGAGTACTTAACACGTTTACCATATAACTGGTGGAACTTGTAAGTCTCAACAAGTACAGTAATGGTTTTATCCATTTTGTCAGAAACAACACGGCCAGTATAAACCTTACGATTGTTGCGTTCACTCATTGAGGCTAACCTCCTCTCGATTTATCGATTATTAACGCCTAGCTCTCTTTCACGAACAACAGTTTTCATGCGTGCGATCGCTTTGCGTACTTGACGGATGCGCGCAGTGTTTTCAAGTTGCCCTGTAGCAAGTTGAAAGCGTAGGTTGAAAAGCTCTTCTTTAAGAGACTTCACTTTTTGTTCAATTTCGGCAGTGGTTAGTTCTCTGATTTCATTAGCCTTCATTGATCTCACCACCAATTTCTTCACGTTTTACGAACTTCGTTTTAATAGGAAGCTTGTGAGATGCAAGACGAAGTGCTTCACGAGCAACCTCTTCACTTACTCCGGCAACTTCAAACATGATCTTGCCAGGCTTCACAATAGCTACCCAACCTTCAGGAGCACCTTTACCTGAACCCATACGTACTTCTAGGGGTTTTGCAGTATAAGGTTTGTCTGGGAAGATTTTAATCCATACTTTACCGCCACGTTTCATGTAACGAGTCATCGCAATACGAGCTGCCTCGATTTGACGGCTTGTGATACGTGCTGGTTCTACAGCTTGTAGTCCAAATTCGCCGAATGCTACGGAAGTACCGCCTTTAGCACGGCCACCTAGACTATCACGGTGTTGCTTACGATATTTAACACGTTTTGGCATTAACATAATGCATATCCCCCTTCCTTAGTTCTTTTTAGATGGAAGGACTTCTCCACGATAGATCCACACTTTGACACCTAACTTACCGTAAGTTGTGTCAGCTTCTGCAGTACCATAGTCGATGTCTGCACGTAGTGTGTGAAGTGGTACAGTTCCTTCGTTGTAATATTCAGCGCGAGCGATATCTGCTCCGCCAAGACGACCAGAAACCTGTGTTTTGATTCCTTTCGCGCCAGCGCGCATTGCACGTTGGATTGATTGTTTTTGAGCACGACGGAATGATACACGATTTTCAAGTTGTTTTGCAATGTTATCTGCAACTAGAGTTGCGTCAAGGTCAGCTTTCTTCACTTCAACGATGTTGATGTGAACTCGCTTACCAGTTAGTTCATTCAAGCTCTTACGAAGTGCTTCAACTTCGGAACCACCTTTACCGATTACCATACCTGGCTTCGCAGTGTGGATAGTAATGTTAACGCGGTTCGCAGCACGTTCGATTTCAATGCTAGAAACAGCAGCGTCGTGTAGACGTTGTTCTACATATTCACGAATTTTAATATCTTCATGTAGCAAATCTGCATAGTCTTTGCCAGCGTACCATTTTGACTCCCAGTCACGGATAACGCCAATACGCAGACCTACTGGATTAACTTTTTGACCCACTGATTATCCCTCCTTCTTTTCTGATACAACAACTGTGATATGGCTGGTACGTTTGTTAATTTGACTTGCGCGTCCCATCGCACGTGGGCGGAAACGTTTAAGTGTAGTACCTTCGTTAACAAACGCCTCAGAAATCACTAAATTATCCGGGTCCATTTCATAGTTATGCTCAGCGTTTGCAATAGCAGAGTTTAGGACTTTCTCAACTTCTGGAGAAGCTCCGCGTTGAGTGTGACGTAGGATCGCAATCGCTTCACCTGCGTTCTTTCCTCGAATCAAATCTATTACCAAACGAACTTTACGAGGAGCAATACGAACGGATTTCGCAACGGCTTTTGCTTGCATCATGTGTGCCTCCTCTCATTTAGCGTTTTGTTTTCTTATCATCGCCACTGTGGCCTTTAAACGTACGAGTTGGTGCGAATTCACCAAGCTTGTGTCCTACCATGTCTTCTGTGACAAAAACAGGTACGTGTTTACGTCCATCGTAAACCGCGATTGTGTGTCCGACAAAGTTAGGGAAAATCGTTGAACGGCGAGACCAAGTTTTAATAACCTGATGCTTACCTTCTTCGTTTAAACCTTCAACTTTCTTCATAAGATGGTCATCTACGAAAGGTCCCTTTTTTAGGCTGCGACCCATACATAAACCTCCTTTCGTGATTGACGCTCGGGCAACTCATGCCCGACGTCTAACCCCGTTTATTTTTTACGACGACGAACGATATATTTATCGGATGCTTTGTTACGCTTACGAGTTTTCTTACCAAGTGTCGGTTTACCCCATGGAGACATAGGAGATGGAAGTCCGATTGGAGCGCGACCTTCACCACCACCGTGTGGGTGATCAACAGGGTTCATAACAGAACCACGTACTGTTGGGCGAATGCCTTTCCAACGGGAACGTCCAGCTTTACCAACTGTGATAAGCTCATGCTCTAGGTTACCAACTTGACCTACTGTAGCGCGGCAAGTTCCTAGGATCAAGCGTACTTCACCAGATTTCAAGCGAACTAGAGTGTATTTACCTTCACGGCCCAAGATTTGAGCAGAAGCACCAGCGGAGCGTACAAGTTGTCCTCCACGTCCTGGCTTAAGTTCAATGTTGTGTACAATAGTACCAACTGGAATGTCTTTAAGTGGAAGAGCGTTACCTACTTTGATATCTGCCTCTTCACCAGAAATGATTTCAGCACCTACTGTAAGAGTTTTCGGAGCTAGGATATAGCGCTTTTCACCGTCAGCATAGTTAACAAGCGCAATGTTAGCGGAACGGTTTGGATCGTACTCGATTGTAGCAACGCGGCCTGGTATTCCATCTTTATCACGTTTGAAATCAATCATACGGTAGTGACGCTTATGACCTCCGCCCTGATGACGAACTGTTAAACGACCTTTATTGTTACGTCCACCTTTTCCGTGAAGGGGCGCTAATAAAGACTTTTCAGGTTGATCCGTAGTGATTTCAGCGAAATCTGAACCGGACATAAATCTACGACCGTTAGTGGTTGGTCTGTATTTTTTAATCGCCATCTTTGTTTCCCTCCTTTTTAATTAGGTTTATTTTTTATGCACCTTCGAAGAATTCAAGTTCTTTGCTGTCTGGAGTTAACTGAACGATCGCTTTTTTACGATCCGCACGGTAACCTCCATAACGGCCCATACGCTTGAATTTACCTTTAAGGTTGATCGTGTTTACTTTTTGAACATTTACATCAAAGATCGTTTCAATTGCTTCTTTGATTTCAGTTTTGTTAGCTTTGTTGCTAACTTCAAAAGTGTACTTTTTCTCAGCCATTAAATCAGCAGAACGCTCTGTGATAACGGGGCGCTTAATAATATCACGTGGGTCTTTCATTATGCAAGCACCTCCCCTGCTTTGTCAGCTGCTTCTTTTGTAAAGATCAGCTTGTCATGCGTTAATACATCAAGTACGTTTACTTGTGCTACAGTTACAACTTTTACGCCAGGAATGTTGTTTGCTGAGCGTTCAGCATTTTCATTCACGTCTGCTGTAACAATTACCGCTTTTTCAGCTTCTACACCTTTAAGAAGGCTTGCAACCTCTTTCGTTTTTGGAGCATCAATAGATAAATCTTCAAGAACGATTAGGTTGTTTTCTACTGCTTTTTGGGAAAGAGCAGATTTAAGAGCTAAACGGCGAACTTTCTTTGGAAGCTTATAGCTATAACTACGTGGAGTAGGACCGAATACTGTTCCACCGCCTACCCATTGTGGGGAACGAATAGAACCTTGACGTGCACGGCCTGTTCCTTTTTGACGCCATGGTTTGCGTCCTCCACCGCTCACTTCTGAACGATTTTTAACTTCATGAGTACCTTGGCGAAGTGTTGCGCGTTGCATCACTACTGCCTCATGCATTACATGTTGATTTGGTTCAATACCAAAAACAGATTCATTCAGCTCAACATCGCCTACTTGAGAACCGCTTTGGTTGTATAAAGATACTTTAGGCATGACTTATCCTCCTTTCGTTTGGTGATTAGTTACCTTTGATTGCAGAAGTGACTTCTACATAAGACTTCTTCGCACCAGGAACGTTTCCTTTGATAAGAAGAAGGTTACGCTCTTCGTCAACTTTTACAATCTCTAGGTTTTGGATTGTTACGGTATTACCACCCATTTGACCAGGTAGCTTCATACCTTTGAATACGTGCATTGAGTTGATGTCACCTAATGTACCTGGGCGACGGTGGTAGCGGGAACCGTGTGTTTTTGGTCCAGTGTTATGACCGTGACGCTTAACAGCACCTTGGAAACCTTTACCTTTAGAAGTCCCAGTTACATCAACTACATCACCTTGTTGAAATACATTCACGCCAACTTCTTGACCAACTTCGTAGTCTTCAACGTTAGCGTTACGGATTTCACGAATGAAGCGCTTAGGGTTAGTCTGTGCTTTTTCAGCATGACCTTTTTGTGGCTTGTTTGCATGTTTTTCATCAGCAAAACCAAGCTGGATCGCTTCGTAACCATCGTTGTTATCTTCTTTTTTCTGAAGAACTACGTTCGGTTCAGCTTGAACAACAGTTACTGGAGTTAGCTCTCCATTCTCGTCAAATAGCTGAGTCATACCGATTTTACGACCTAAGATTCCTTTCGTCATCCGTTACACCTCCTATTTTGTTCTGATTTATAGTTTAATTTCGATATCCACACCAGATGGTAGATCTAAACGCATTAGTGAATCAACCGTTTGTGGTGTTGGATTAACAATGTCGATTAGACGTTTGTGCGTACGCATTTCAAATTGCTCACGAGCATCTTTGAATTTGTGTGTCGCACGAAGAACTGTGTAAATGGATCGCTCAGTCGGAAGCGGGATTGGACCAGAAACATTAGCTCCTGAACGCTTCGCTGTGTCAACGATCTTCTCAGCGGATTGATCTAGAATACGGTGATCATACGCCTTTAAACGGATACGGATCTTCTCTTTTGCCATTATTTTCCCTCCTTTATCGCCCATTTTATAATAGACTTTCTCCGCGAAAATTTATCCTGACAACCTTGCCATGGCAAAGGGGCCGGGTGTGTCAGCAACCTTTCGCTTCATCGCCTTTTATGACCAACATTACTCATTATAAAGGTTCATGCGGCCTAATGCAACAGCAAATTCGATATTTTCCGTATGAATTCGCACTTTTCATATTATACAAAGGTATAGCCATATTTTCAAGGTTTTATTAAATTTCAAGACAATTTTCACAGATTCATATTAGAGGAAGATGATTATGGTATGAAATTTACATGTGGGTTAATTATTTATGTAGAAATGCGGATAAATAAATTGAATGAATAAATGAAGAATTATTATAGTGGCTATCTATAACACATTCAAAATTATAACAAGATACAATATAGTTGTGTAGAGGTATTTTTTGATTTTCAATCCAGTTATTGAGTTTCTTCTATATATATAGTCACTTCAAATCAATGAAAGTTAGATAAGTACGTACATTTAATTGTAAAAACGGTAAGAAAGTTAAAAAAAGCAGCAGACACAAAGTGTCTGCTGCTTTTATAAATCAATTTGAGTTATTACTCAATGATCTCAGAAACAACGCCAGCGCCTACAGTACGTCCACCTTCGCGGATAGAGAACTTCGTACCGTCTTCGATAGCTACTTTAGAGATAAGCTCAACTGTCATCTCTACGTTATCGCCAGGCATAACCATTTCTACACCTTCAGGAAGCTGGATAACGCCAGTTACGTCCGTAGTACGGAAGTAGAACTGTGGGCGGTAGTTGTTGAAGAATGGAGTATGACGTCCACCTTCTTCTTTAGAAAGTACATAAACCTCAGCTTTGTACTTACGGTGTGGATTGATAGTACCAGGCTTAGCTAGTACTTGTCCACGGTTGATGTCGTCACGGTTAACACCACGAAGTAGCGCACCAATGTTGTCACCAGCTTCTGCATAGTCAAGAAGCTTACGGAACATTTCTACACCTGTAACAGTAGTCTTGAATGCTTCTTCAGCCATACCGATGATTTCGATCTCGTCACCGACTTTAACTGATCCACGCTCAACACGACCTGTTGCAACTGTACCACGACCAGTGATTGAGAATACGTCCTCAACTGGCATCATGAATGGCTTATCGTGGTCACGCTCAGGTGTTGGGATGTAGTTATCAACTTCATCCATTAGTTCATAAATTTTGTTTACATACTCTTCTTCACCTTCAAGAGCTTTAAGAGCAGAACCTGCAACAACTGGTACATCGTCGCCAGGGAATTCATATTCAGATAGAAGATCGCGAACTTCCATTTCTACAAGCTCAAGAAGCTCTTCGTCGTCTACCATATCAACTTTGTTTAGGAATACTACAATCGCAGGTACACCAACCTGACGAGAAAGTAGGATGTGCTCACGAGTCTGAGGCATTGGGCCATCAGCTGCGGATACTACTAGGATCGCACCGTCCATTTGTGCTGCACCTGTGATCATGTTTTTAACATAGTCAGCGTGACCTGGGCAGTCAACGTGTGCATAGTGACGGTTTTCTGTTTCGTACTCAACGTGTGCTGTTGAGATTGTGATTCCACGCTCGCGCTCTTCTGGAGCGTTATCGATAGTATCGTAAGCGCGTGCTTCACCAGAACCTGAACGTGCGTGCAGGCTTGTAGTAATTGCTGCTGTTAATGTAGTTTTACCATGGTCAACGTGTCCGATAGTCCCAATGTTAACGTGGGACTTGGAGCGGTCGAATTTTTCCTTAGACATGAAAACTTCCTCCTTTAAATATAAGAAAATGTATTTTTAATAATTTATTTGTGTCATAGAAGCACACGAGGTGTCAAGCACCTCATATGCATCTACGGCTACAATACAAGTTATACTTGAAGATGGTGAAAAAATCAATTATTCACCAGCATTTTTCTTAACAATTTCATCAGAAATGCTCTTCGGTACTTCATCATAGTGTGAGAAGTGCATAGTGTACGTTCCGCGACCTTGTGTGTTAGAACGTAGGCTTGTTGCATAACCAAACATTTCAGATAGAGGTACGAATGCTTTTACAAGCTGAGCAGAACCACGAGTATCCATACCGTCTACACGTCCACGACGTGCTGTTACGTCACCCATGATGTCTCCCATGTACTCTTCTGGAATAACAATTTCAACCTTCATCATTGGTTCAAGTAGAACAGGTTTACACTTGTTTTTCGCGTCTTTAAGTGCCATAGAAGCTGCTACTTTATAAGCCATTTCACTGGAGTCTACATCGTGGTAAGAACCATCGAATAGTGTTGCTTTAATATCAATTAATGGATAGCCAGCAACTACTCCGTTTTCCATAGCTTCTTCGATACCTTGTTGTACTGAGTTGATGTATTCACGTGGAATTACACCACCAACTACTTTGTCTACGAATTCGAAGCCAGCGCCTTCGTCGTTTGGTTCGAACTCAACCCAAACGTGACCGTATTGTCCACGACCACCAGACTGACGTACGAACTTACCTTCAACCTGTGCAGAACCACGGAAAGTTTCACGGTAAGCAACTTGCGGGCTACCGATATTCGCTTCAACTTTGAACTCACGCTTCAGACGGTCAACGATAACGTCTAGGTGAAGTTCACCCATACCTGAGATAATCGTTTGGCCAGTCTCTACGTTTGTTTCAGTTTTGAATGTTGGATCCTCTTCAGCAAGTTTCGCTAGAGCTACAGCCATTTTATCTTGGTCTGCTTTTGATTTTGGTTCAATCGCAACAGAGATAACTGGCTCAGGGAATTCCATAGACTCAAGGATTACAAGACTCTTCTCATCACATAGCGTATCACCTGTTGCTGTATCTTTAAGACCAACACCAGCTGCGATATCACCTGCATATACGTGAGAGATCTCTTCACGAGAGTTTGCGTGCATCTGTAGGATACGACCTACACGTTCACGCTTGTCTTTTGTAGAGTTTTTAACGTATGAACCGGAGCTAAGGAGACCGGAATACACACGGAAGAATGTCAACTTACCTACATATGGATCTGTCATTACCTTGAAGGCAAGAGCAGAGAAAGGCTCGTTGTCGTCCGCTTTACGAACTACTTCTTCTTCAGTACGTGGTACGTGACCTTCAATTGGAGGTACATCTAACGGTGATGGTAGGTAATCAATTACCGCATCAATTAGAAGTTGAACACCTTTGTTTTTGAATGCAGAACCACATAATACAGGGTAGAAATCTACGTTTAGAGTTGCTGTACGGATAGCCGCCATTAACTCTTCATTTGTAAATTCTTCTCCCTCAAGGTAACGCATCATAAGCTCTTCATCTGATTCAGCAACAGCTTCGATAAGCTTCAAGCGATACTCTTCAGCTTGTTCCTTATACTCATCAGGGATTTCACGAGCTTCTGCACGTGTACCAAGGTCATCCATGTAATAGAATGCTTGCATTCCAATTAGATCGATGATTCCTTCAAACTCATCTTCAGCACCGATAGGAAGCTGAATTGGGTGAGCATTAGCACCTAAACGATCGTTTAGAGTTGAAGTTGAGTATAGGAAGTCAGCGCCTACTTTGTCCATCTTGTTAATGAAAACAATACGTGGAACACCGTAAGTTGTCGCCTGACGCCATACTGTTTCTGTCTGAGGTTCTACACCAGACTGTGCGTCTAGTACAGCCACTGAACCATCAAGTACACGAAGGGAACGTTCAACCTCTACTGTGAAGTCTACGTGTCCTGGTGTATCAATGATGTTGATACGGTGGTCTTTCCATTGAGCCGTAGTCGCAGCGGAAGTGATTGTAATTCCACGTTCCTGCTCCTGGCTCATCCAGTCCATTTGGGAAGCACCTTCGTGCGTTTCACCAATTTTGTGAATGCGTCCTGTATAGAAAAGAATACGCTCTGTAGCTGTTGTTTTACCGGCATCGATGTGAGCCATGATGCCGATATTACGTGTCTTTTCCAAGGAGAACTCTCTAGGCATGAATCTTTCTCCTTCCTATTGCTTGGTTTATTTTGTTTGTGATTACCAACGGTAGTGAGCGAATGCTTTGTTCGCTTCAGCCATCTTGTGAACATCTTCGCGCTTCTTAACAGCTGCGCCAGTGTTGTTCGCTGCATCAAGAATTTCATTAGCTAAACGCTCTTCCATTGTCTTCTCACCGCGAAGACGGGAATAGTTTACTAACCAACGAAGTCCTAGTGCTTGACGGCGTTCCGGACGTACTTCTACTGGTACTTGATAGTTAGATCCACCTACACGACGTGCTCTAACCTCTAGTACTGGCATTACGTTTTTAAGTGCTTGTTCGAAAGTTTCCATAGCATCGTTACCGCTACGCTCCTGAACAAGTTCAAACGCACTATATAGAATTTTCTGAGCTTTACCGCGCTTACCATCAATCATGATTTGGTTGATTAAGCGTGTAACAAGCTTAGAGTTGTACATTGGGTCCGGCAATACATCACGCTTTGGTACTGGTCCTTTACGTGGCATATGGTCTCCCCCTTTCAGTTTATATTTCATTTATTAATACTTAGTTAAATGCAAGTTAACTTACATTATTTTTTAGGTTTCTTCGTACCGTATTTAGAACGACCTTGCATACGGCCTTCAACTCCTGCAGTATCAAGCGCACCACGAACAATGTGATAACGCACACCTGGTAAGTCTTTTACACGACCTCCACGGATAAGAACAACACTGTGCTCTTGTAGGTTGTGGCCGATACCAGGAATATACGCAGTAACCTCAATACTGTTTGTAAGACGTACACGAGCGTATTTACGAAGTGCGGAGTTTGGTTTTTTCGGTGTTAGCGTACCAACACGTGTACAAACACCACGCTTTTGTGGAGAAGAAAGATCAGTGAATTGCTTTTTGAAGCTATTGTAACCTTTATTCAATGCTGGTGAGTCAGACTTAGACGTCTTAGAAACGCGTCCTTTACGTACTAATTGGTTAATAGTAGGCATTCTATTATCCTCCCTTCAAAATTGCTTTAGTAAAACCACACATCCAGGTGGTTCATAAATAGGCAAAAAACAAAGCTTTCGCGAATGCTTACTGCATAACGCCAAAACTTTATTGCTTTATCGCCACTACAGCTGCTCCCACATCAATACCACATGCTCTTCCAAGTTTCTCTTTAGAATCTACTTGCGATACAGGAGTTGCTAACTCGTGAGCGAGTCGCAGCACTTTAACAGTTACTTGCTGATCAGCATCATCAGCAATGATAACTTCATTGACTTTGCCATGTTTCATTGCTTTCATGGCTTGCTTAGTTCCGATTACAATATTCGGCTTAGCCTGTGCTACTTTATCATAAGACATTTAATATATCCTCCAAAGTAACAAGGATAAATGGAAGCACCTTGAATATATTATCACTCACTCGATTGTATGTCAACGTTGTGATGTGATTTTTTATCAAGATACTTCCCAGCTTATCACTTGCTTCCTTATCATTACACAATTATGACTGTGTGATTTCTTCTGGTTGTTCTGGTGCAGATTTCATATCTTCAGTTAATTCATCAGAAGCAGGCTCGATACTACGGTATCTCGGCATTCCTGTACCAGCCGGAACAAGCTTACCAATAATAACGTTCTCTTTCAAGCCTAGAAGCTCATCGCGTTTACCTTTAATCGCAGCATCTGTTAGGACACGAGTAGTCTCCTGGAAGGACGCTGCTGATAAGAATGAATCTGTTTCAAGAGATGCTTTTGTGATACCTAATAGTACAGGACGACCAACTGCTGGTTGCTCTCCTTCTATTAATGCTTTTTGGTTCGCTTCTTTAAATTGGTGAATTTCAAGTAAGGAACCAGGTAGCACATCAGTTTCACCTGCATCGTGCACTCGGATTTTACGTAGCATCTGGCGAACCATAACCTCTACGTGCTTATCTCCGATTTCAACACCCTGCATACGATATACCTTCTGCACTTCTTTTAGAAGGTAAGCTTCTACACCTTCCATACCTTGGATCTTAAGGAGATCTTTCGGATCAATGGAACCTTCTGTTAGAGCATCTCCTGCAATGACAGAGTCGCCGATTGATACTTTCATACGAGCTCCATAAGGTGCAGTGTAGCTACGTTTCTCTACTTCGCCTTGAACAGTAATTTCAAGCTTATCCTTTACTTCAGCAACATCTTCTACAGTACCATAGATTTCAGTGATTACAGCTTGACCTTTCGGGTTACGAGCTTCAAACAACTCTTGGATACGCGGAAGACCTTGTGTAATGTCATCTCCTGCTACACCACCTGTGTGGAATGTACGCATCGTAAGCTGTGTACCTGGCTCACCGATTGATTGTGCTGCAATAATTCCTACTGCTTCTCCTACTTCTACTTCAGAACCAGTTGCTAAGTTACGGCCATAACACTTCTTACATACACCATGACGTGTAGAACATGTGAATACAGAACGGATAACAACTTTCTCAACACCTGCATCAACAATTTGTTTTGCTTTGTCTTCAGTTATTAACTCGTTAGGTTTCGCCATTACTTCCCCTGACTCTGGGTGACGTACTGTCTTAAATGCAATACGTCCAATTAGACGGTCGATTAATGGCTCAATCATTTCAGTACCTTCAGTTAGAGACTCTACTTCTAAGCCACGGTCTGTTCCACAATCATCTTCACGGACAATGACGTCTTGGGCAACGTCAACAAGACGACGTGTTAGATAACCTGAGTCAGCTGTTTTTAGAGCTGTATCGGCTAGACCTTTACGAGCACCGTGTGTAGAAATAAAGTACTCAAGTACTGTTAGACCTTCACGGAAGCTGGACTTGATCGGTAGTTCAATGATCTTACCGGATGGGTTTGCCATCAGACCACGCATACCTGCTAGCTGTGTGAAGTTAGATGCGTTACCACGGGCACCAGAATCACTCATCATGTAGATTGGGTTGGTAGGGTCTAAGGATTTCATCAAGCGCTCTTGAATGTCATCTTTAGCCGCAGACCAAATCGCAATTACACGGTCATAGCGTTCGTCATCCGTGATTAAACCACGACGGAACTGCTTCATAACCTTGTCGACTTTTTCTTGCGCTTCATCAAGAATCTCTTGTTTTTCAGGTAATACAACAATGTCAGATACACCTACGGTAATACCAGCTTTTGTAGAATAAGCAAAGCCGAGATCCTTCATGCGGTCAAGCATCTTGGATGTTTCACTGATCTTAAAGCGTTTGAACACTTCTGCGATGATATCTCCTAAGATACCTTTCTTGAATGGTGCTACAATATCACGCTTTTTAATCTCTTCTTTAACATCTGTTCCTCTTGGAATGAAGTACATTTCAGGAGTAAGTTTTTCTAAGTTATCCTGTGTCGGTTCATTGATATAAGGGAACGACTCTGGAAGTATTTCATTGAAAATCAACTTACCTACAGTTGTAAGAAGAAGTTGTTCATTTTGTTCTTGAGTAAATGTCTGATTCTGTAACGAACCAGCATATACAGCTACACGAGTGTGTAGGTGAACATACCCGTTCTGATAAGCAATTAAAGCTTCTTCAGTATCTTTAAAGACTTTACCTTCACCAATTGCATCTTCACGTTCAAGAGTCAGGTAATAGTTACCTAATACCATGTCCTGTGAAGGTGTAACAACTGGCTTACCGTCTTTTGGATTCAGGATGTTCTGAGCAGCAAGCATTAGAATTCGTGCTTCCGCTTGTGCTTCAGCTGATAATGGAACGTGAACAGCCATTTGGTCACCGTCAAAGTCCGCGTTATATGCTGTACATACAAGTGGGTGAAGACGAATTGCGCGCCCTTCAACCAACACTGGCTCAAACGCCTGGATTCCTAAACGGTGCAAGGTAGGCGCACGGTTTAATAGTACTGGGTGTTCTTTAATAACATCTTCTAGAACGTCCCATACTTCTGGGTGAATGCGCTCGATCTTACGTTTAGCTGATTTAATATTATGAGCAAGACCTCGGTCTACAAGTTCTCTCATTACAAATGGTTTAAATAATTCTAAAGCCATTTCTTTTGGTAAACCTGCTTGATACATCTTCAAGCTTGGTCCAACTACGATTACAGAACGACCTGAGTAGTCAACACGTTTACCAAGAAGGTTCTGACGGAAACGTCCTTGTTTACCTTTCAGCATATGAGAAAGAGACTTCAACGGACGATTACCCGGTCCTGTTACAGGACGACCACGACGGCCATTATCAATAAGTGCGTCAACTGCTTCTTGAAGCATACGTTTTTCGTTTTGAACGATAATCGTAGGAGCTCCAAGGTCTAACAAACGTTTTAAACGGTTGTTACGGTTAATCACACGACGATATAAATCATTTAAGTCAGAAGTCGCAAAACGTCCACCATCCAACTGAACCATTGGACGTAATTCAGGTGGGATTACAGGAAGTACATCAAGGATCATCCAAGATGGGTCATTTCCTGAACCACGGAACGACTCTAATACTTCTAAGCGCTTAATAGCACGTGTACGACGTTGACCTTGTGCTGTTTTAAGCTCTTCTTTTAACGTATCTACTTCCCCTTCAAGATCAATGTCTTGAAGAAGTTTACGGATTGCTTCAGCACCCATTGCAGCATGGAAAGTGTTTCCGTACTTTTCGCGGTACGTACGGTATTCTTTCTCAGAGAGAAGTTGCTTCTTCTCAAGTGCTGTATCACCTGTATCTGTTACCACGTAAGCAGCGAAGTAAATAACTTCTTCTAGAGCACGTGGAGACATATCTAGGACAAGACCCATACGACTTGGGATCCCTTTGAAGTACCAAATGTGAGAGACAGGGGCAGCTAATTCTAAGTGCCCCATACGCTCACGGCGAACTTTCGCCTTTGTTACTTCTACGCCACAGCGGTCACAAACAATTCCTTTATAACGAACTCGTTTGTATTTCCCACAATGACATTCCCAATCCTTTGTAGGTCCAAAGATACGTTCGCAGAACAATCCATCTTTTTCAGGCTTTAACGTACGATAATTAATCGTTTCTGGTTTTTTAACCTCACCATAAGACCATGAGCGGATCTTATCTGGAGAAGCTAAACCTATCTTCATATATTCAAAATTATTAACATCTAGCAAGGGGCCTACCTCCCTTATAGTATCCAGGTTCTACCTTAAACAATGAATCTTGTGCTGAAAAGCTATTATTCAACGTTTTTTTCAGCTTCCTCAATGCTAAGGTTATCAGCGGATTGTGTTTCTTCTTCTTCGATATCACGCATTTCGATTTCTGACTCGTCAGAGGATAACATCTTAACGTCCATACCTAAGCTCTGAAGTTCCTTAATTAATACTTTGAAGGATTCAGGTACGCCAGGTTCAGGAACATTTGATCCTTTAACGATCGATTCGTACGTTTTCACACGTCCAACTACATCATCCGACTTAACCGTAAGGATTTCTTGTAGTGTATAAGCGGCACCATATGCTTCTAGTGCCCACACCTCCATCTCACCGAAACGCTGTCCACCGAATTGAGCTTTACCGCCCAATGGCTGTTGCGTTACAAGTGAATATGGTCCAGTTGAACGAGCGTGAAGTTTGTCATCAACCATGTGAGCAAGTTTAATCATATACATGACACCTACTGATACACGGTTATCGAATGGCTCACCAGTACGACCATCGTAAAGAACTGTTTTTGCATCTCTCGCCATTCCAGCTTCTTCAAGTGTTTCCCACACATCTTCCTCACGAGCACCATCAAATACTGGTGTGGCAACTTTGATACCTAACTCTCGAGCAGCCATACCAAGGTGCATCTCAAGTACCTGCCCAATGTTCATACGAGAAGGTACACCAAGAGGGTTTAACATGACATCTACTGGAGTTCCGTCTGGTAAATAAGGCATATCTTCTTCAGGTAAAATACGAGAAATAACACCTTTGTTACCGTGACGTCCAGCCATTTTATCCCCTTCAGAGATCTTACGTTTTTGCACGATATAAACACGTACAAGTTGATTCACTCCTGGAGGAAGTTCATCTCCATCTTCACGGTTGAAGATCTTCACATCTAGAACAATTCCGCCAGCTCCGTGTGGAACGCGTAAGGAAGTATCGCGAACCTCGCGCGCTTTTTCACCAAAGATAGCGTGTAATAGACGTTCTTCTGCAGATAGTTCTGTTACACCTTTAGGCGTTACTTTACCTACAAGAAGGTCTCCATCTGTAACTTCTGCACCAACACGGATAATTCCGCGGTCATCAAGGTTCTTAAGAGCTTCTTCACCCACATTTGGAATATCACGTGTGATTTCTTCAGGCCCTAATTTTGTATCACGAGCTTCTGATTCATATTCTTCAACATGAATAGATGTGTAAACATCATCTTTTACAAGACGTTCACTCATGATGATAGCATCCTCATAGTTATACCCATCCCATGTCATAAATGCTACAAGTGGGTTTTTACCTAGAGCAAGCTCACCTTTTTCCATAGACGGGCCATCAGCTAAAATTTCACCTTGTTCAACACGATCGCCCGTGCTGACAATTGGCTTCTGATTATAACAAGTTCCTTGGTTGGAACGGATAAACTTCTGTAAACGATAGCGATCAAGGTCACCTTGTACCTCTTTGCCATCTACTTCAGAGATGCGACGAACAAGTACTTCTTTCGCATCTACACGTTCTACAACACCTTCATGGCGTGCAAGAACAGCAGCACCTGAGTCTTTACCAGAAACGTACTCCATTCCTGTACCTACAGTTGGAGATTCCGGTTCCATCAATGGTACTGCCTGACGTTGCATGTTCGCACCCATTAGGGAACGGTTGGAGTCATCGTTCTCTAAGAACGGAATACATGCAGTCGCAGCAGATACAACCTGCTTCGGAGAAACGTCAATGTAATCAACACGGTCACGTTTCACAGCCGTGTTTTCACCACGGAAACGAGCAATAACTTCATCATCTGTAAAGGATCCATCTTCTTCTAACTTGGCGTTAGCCTGAGCAACAACATAGTTGTCCTCTTCGTCAGCTGTAAGATAATCGATTTGTGGTGTTACTTTATTCGTCTCAGGGTCTACGCGACGGAAAGGTGTTTCTATGAAACCAAATTTATTAACCTTCGCATAACTTGATAGAGAGTTAATCAAGCCGATGTTCGGTCCTTCCGGCGTTTCGATCGGACACATACGACCATAGTGAGAGTAGTGTACGTCACGAACTTCGAAACCAGCACGTTCACGCGTTAAACCACCAGGTCCTAGTGCAGATAGACGACGCTTATGCGTTAATTCTGCAAGCGGATTTGTCTGATCCATGAACTGGGATAGCTGTGAGCTACCAAAGAATTCTTTAATTGATGCAATTACCGGGCGAATGTTAATTAGTTGCTGTGGCGTGATTGAAGCTGTGTCTTGGATGGACATACGCTCACGAACAACACGTTCCATACGAGATAGACCAATACGGAATTGATTTTGAAGTAATTCGCCTACAGAACGAAGACGACGGTTACCTAAGTGGTCAATGTCATCTGTTCCACCAACATCATGCAATAAGTTAAAGAAATAACTAACTGCTGATAGAATGTCAGCTGGCGTAATATTCTTCGTATCTTCGTCAACATCACCGTTACTGATAACATTCAGCGTTTTTTCGCCTTCTGGATCAGTTGGGTCGATAATTTTAACCGATTGAATTCTGATAGGTTCATCTAGAACCCCATCTTGTGGTTCAATGTCAGCTTCACCAAGGTTTTCATCTTGGCCAGATAGATATGGTAGAACTTTATCTAACAAGCGACGATCTAACTTATCGCCTTCATTAGCTAACACTTCACCTGTTTCAGGATCCACTAGTGTTTCTGCTAGTACTTGGTTAAAGAGACGGTTTTTAATATGAAGCTTCTTATTAATCTTATAACGACCAACGTGTGCAAGGTCATAGCGCTTTGGATCAAAGAAACGAGAGACTAATAAACTCTTCGCATTTTCTACGGTTGGTGGCTCACCAGGGCGAAGTCGCTCATAAATTTCTAATAGAGCTTTTTCGCTGTTTTCCGTATTATCTTTTTCTAGCGTGTTTTTAAGAAATTCATTCTCACCAATTAGGTCAATGATTTCCTGGTCTGTACCAAACCCTAAAGCACGCAACAGAACTGTGATTGGAAGTTTACGTGTACGATCTATACGTACATGCGCAACGTCCTTTGCATCTGTTTCAAATTCTAACCAAGCTCCGCGGTTCGGAATAACGGTAGCTGTGTACCCTTTCTTTCCGTTTTTATCTACCTTCGGGCTAAAGTACACGCTTGGTGAACGAACAAGCTGCGAAACGATTACACGTTCTGCACCATTAATAATGAAAGTACCAGTGTCCGTCATTAATGGGAAATCACCCATAAATACTTCTTGCTCTTTCACTTCGCCAGTTTCCTTGTTAAGTAAGCGAACCTTTACGCGAAGAGGAGCGGAATAGGTGACATCTCGCTCTTTAGATTCATCTACAGGGTACTTCGGCTCTCCTAATGTGTAATCCACAAATTCAAGAGAAAGATTTCCTGTAAAATCTTCAATTGGAGAAATGTCTTTAAACATTTCTTTCAAACCTTCTTCTAAGAACCAATCATAAGAAGCGGTCTGAATTTCGATTAGATTTGGTAAGTCTAACACTTCATTGATGCGCGCATAACTTCTGCGTTGGGCATGTCGTCCATACTGAACTAGTTGACCTGTCAACTGATTCACCCCTCAAATCAAGCATTTTAATAAAGAAAAAATCGTTCGACACAAAAGACATGTCGAACTGACTCACACAGAAAAGATCTTGACCACTATGCGAGTTAAAGGTATATTATACATTCACCGAAGCGAATGTAATTGTAAATAAGTTTTCGTTTTCTCTAACGTTAGACAAAAAGAAAAAAAGGGTTTATAAAAACCGCATTTCCTCATTCATTTCATTCGATTTTACCAGTCTTGCCGACGAGAAATGAAATATACGTAAAAAAGTAAAAATTTCTCTTGACAATGCCAAAAGTGACATATTGGCATTTTTCAATGTTATCACACAGAAAATACCGAGTCAAACTTTTTTTGCTTTAAGAATGTAATAGCCTTTATTTCGTTTTACTACGTCAACATAACCAAATAAATCTTGCAATAATTTTTGAGCAGATGGCGCCCCTTGTTTCTTTTGCATAACTACCCACAATTCACCTGACGGAAGAAGGTGATGATAACTCTCCTCCAACATGGCATGAACTGTTTGTTTACCAGCACGTATAGGCGGGTTGGTTAGTATTGATGCAAAAGAACGACCTTCGAGTGCCTGGAAACGATCGCTTTGCAGGATTTCTACGTTGGTCGCACCATTTTGTTCGGCATTTAGTTCTGAAAGCTCAATTGCGCGTTCATTCACATCTACCATAACAATGTTACGATTAGGAAAATCCTTAGCAAGGGATATACCTATCGGACCGTAACCACAGCCTAGATCAAGAAATTCTCCGTCTACACTCGGTTCTTCGAAAGATTCAATTAATGTTCTCGAACCAAAATCTACTTCATTTTTAGAAAATACTCCTTGATCCGTGCTAAGATTTAGGTCTTTCCCTCTTAACGTAAAGGACCATTGTTTCGGAGTACTCTTCGATCCGGGATTTTTTGAAAAGTAATGTTCAGCCATCCCATACACCTACCCACTCAAATTTATAAAAATCGGCGGCAACCTCTTAAATCACTAGTCCATGAGGATATAACCAGAAAGGTTACCCACTATCATTTTAAAGTCATAACAATAGCAAAGCTCGCCGATGAACAGCGAGCTTTGTGTTGTACTTTTGTTTTACTTAAGTTCGATCTTAGCGCCAGTTTCTTCAAGCTGAGTTTTCATTTCTTCAGCTTCTTCTTTAGAAACGCCTTCTTTAACTGCTTTTGGAGTGTTGTCAACTAGATCTTTTGCGTCTTTAAGACCAAGACCAGTGATTTCGCGAACTGCTTTAACAACTTTGATCTTAGAAGAACCAGCGTCTTCTAGGATTACGTCAAATTCAGTTTGCTCTTCAGCAGCTTCTTCGCCGCCTCCGCCAGCTACAGCTACAGGTGCAGCAGCAGTTACTCCAAATTCTTCTTCAATTGCTTTTACAAGATCGTTAAGTTCAAGAACGTTCATTTCTTTAATCGCGTCGATGATTTGTTCTTTAGTCATGATAAATCCTCCTTAGAATTTTTGTTTTTAGTTTATATGACCGAAAACGTCAGGCTATTAAGCGCCTTGTTCTTCTTTTTGTTCCGCCACTGCCTTCGTAGCAAGCGCGAAGTTGCGCATTGGTGCTTGAAGTACAGATAGTAGCATAGATACAAGACCTTCGTGGTTTGGAAGTTCTGCAAGCTCCTTGATTTGTTCAAGGGAAGCTACATAACCTTCAACTACACCACCTTTGATCTCAAGGTTGTTGTTTTCTTTAGCAAAGTTGTTGATGATTTTCGCAGGAGCTACTGCATCGTCCGCACTGAAAGCAAGTGCAGTTGGTCCTTGCAATGTTTCATCAAGATCTGTAAGGTTTGCTTCTGCAGTTGCACGGCGAGTCATCGTGTTTTTGTAAACCTTGAATTCTACACCAGCTTCACGCAACTGTTCGCGAAGGCTTGAAACAGCTTCTACGTCTAGGCCGCGATAATCGACTAGGATTGTAGATTTACTATTTTGAAGCTTCTCAGCAATGTCAGACACAATTTGCTTTTTGTGCTCTATGATTCTGCTCATCGTCCCACCTCCTATTGACTTTTCATCATACCGTTCAGAGAAAAAAAGTGCCTCTATGAGTAGACATAGAGGCACTTTGGTTGAGAGAACGTGTTTTACGAACGGCGTTCTCTTATATCAACACACCTCGGTAGGAAATTAAGCGATTGGTTCGCACCCACTGTCTACGGTATAACGTATTTATTTACAACATGAAAAATTATAGCTAATCGTTATTGAAAAGTCAACAACAAATTATTTCTTGTAATTAGAAACGTCAACACGAACACCAGGACCCATTGTAGACGCAACAGATGCGTTACGCATGTAAGTTCCTTTAGAAGCTTGAGGCTTCGCTTTCATAAGTGTTTCAGTGATTGCGTCAAAGTTATCTACTAGCTTATCAGTATCGAATGAAACCTTACCGATTGGTACGTGAATGTTTCCTGCTTTATCTACACGGTATTCAACTTTACCGGCTTTGATTTCGTTAACAGCTTTTTCTACTTCGAAAGTTACTGTACCAGTTTTAGGGTTTGGCATTAAGCCTTTAGGTCCAAGTACGCGACCAAGCTTACCTACCTCTGCCATCATGTCTGGTGTAGCAACAACTACGTCAAAGTCGAACCAGCCTTGGTTGATTTGGTTGATAAGATCTTGTTCACCAACAAAATCTGCACCTGCAGCTTCTGCTTCCTTCGCTTTATCTCCCTTTGCGAATACTAGAACGCGTTGGGATTTACCAGTACCGTGAGGCAATACCATTGCGCCGCGGATTTGCTGGTCAGCTTTCTTAGGGTCAACGCCAAGACGGAAAGCAGCTTCTACTGTTTCATCAAATTTAGCTTTAGCAGTTTCTTTTACAAGTTCAACAGCTTCTTTTGGTTCATAAGCTTTTGATTTATCAACTAATTTTAAAAGATCTTCATAACGTTTGCTTCGTTTTGCCATTTTTTACATCCTCCTAATTGTGGTTTTAACGGTTTTACCTCCCACGAATAAAGGTTGCGATATGGAAATCCCCCATGCTCGCAACCTTCTCTCAATCCAGAGCCGCTGTGGGATTAGTCTTCGACAATGATTCCCATGCTGCGCGCTGTACCTTCAACCATACGCACAGCTGCATCTACGTCAGCAGCGTTAAGGTCAGGCATTTTCGTTTCCGCAATCTCACGTACTTTGTCACGCTTGATTGTGGCAACTTTGTTACGATTTGGTTCACCTGAACCGGATTTAATTCCAGCTGCTTCTTTAAGAAGAACAGCAGCAGGTGGAGTTTTAGTAACAAATGTAAATGAACGGTCTTCAAAAACCGTGATTTCTACCGGAATGATCATGCCAGCTTGATCTGCTGTACGAGCGTTAAATTCCTTACAGAAACCCATGATGTTAACACCTGCTTGACCAAGTGCTGGTCCTACTGGTGGTGCTGGGTTTGCTTTACCTGCAGGGATTTGAAGTTTTACAACTTTAACTACTTTTTTAGCCACGAGACACACCTCCTTAAGTCCGTGATGTGGTTACTGGGGGTTAACCCCTCCCACTCTTTTCATATAACATGAATCCTCTTTGCTCGAGGCATAAAGAACATAAAAATTCTATCATTATGACAAAAAGAATGCAAGGGGGATTCTTATAATTTTTCTATTTGAGAGAACTCTAGCTCGACTGGTGTTTCACGGCCAAACATGTTGACGTGAACTTTCACCTTCTGCTTGTCCAAGTCAATATGCTCGATTGTACCAGTAAAGTTTGCAAACGGACCATCTGTTACAGTGACGCTTTCTTTCACTTCAAAGTCAATGTCATGAATAGGCTCATCCATACCCATGCGTTTCAGCACTGCCTCAGCTTCTTCTGGTAAGAGAGGGATTGGCTTGGACCCTGATCCAGTTGATCCAACGAAACCAGTTACTCCAGGTGTGTTGCGCACAACATACCAGGAATCATCTGTCATAACCATTTCAGCTATAACATAACCCGGGAACGTTTTTTTGTTTACTGTCTTTCTTTTTCCGTTTTTAATTTCCGTTTCTTCATCTTCTGGAACTAGAACACGGAAAATTTTATCTTCCATTCCCATTGAGTCCACACGTTTTTCCAAATTCTTTTTTACCTTATTCTCATAACCAGAATAGGTGTGAACGACATACCATCTTTTTTCCATAGTGTTAGGACAAATGGTTGCCCTTCCCTCCCTTGTCGTGTACTTAGATTTTTTAACCACATGAAAAAACCCGTAGAACGGGTTTTTGAGCATGAAACATATTTAGTATCATTATAACATAAAGATCAGTGCTTTATTCGAAAAATAATTCCAGAATCATTGAAATTCCTTGGTCTATGGCTGCGAAAAAGATAGCTACAAATGCTACTGTTGTCAAAACAGTAATTGTATACTTAGTCAATTCGTTGCCTTTAGGCCAACTAACTTTTTGCATCTCTCGAGATACATTTTTAAGAAATTTAAACAATGATGGTACCCCCAAACTTTCACCAAAAACGGCTTCGTCTTTTATTTTGTCTCCCGATGTAGGGTATGTTTACCGCATTTTTTACAAAATTTTCGAGCTTCGAGTCGTTCAGATTGAGTAGTAGCATTTTTATCAGTGGTATAATTTCGGCTCAAGCACTCGATGCATGCTAAGACGATTTTCTTACTCATACTTCTCTCTCCCCCTTATCAGGGTTCATAACTTTCATTACTGTATCATGCTCTCAAAACCGTGTCAACGCTGTCTTCACAATGTGATTTCACTTACTTCTAAGTAGCGTTCAAGCTTTCTTTTCACCCTCTGAAGTGCATTATCAATGGATTTTACATGTCGGTTTAGCTCTTTTGAAATCTCTTGATAGGATTGTCCATCTAAATAGCGTGTAAGGACCTTTTGTTCTAAATCACTTAACAATTCAGACATTTTTAATTCCATATCACCAAATCGTTCTCGGTTCAAAATTAATTCTTCAGGATCTAATGCTTTTGCACCCGAGATCACATCAAGCAACGTGCGATCGGATTCTTCATCATAAATGGGCTTGTCTAAAGAAACATATGAGTTGAGTGGAATATGTTTTTGTCTGGTGGCTGTTTTAATTGCAGTAATAATTTGGCGGGTGACACATAGTTCGGCGAAGGCTTTAAACGAAGAGAGCTTGTCCTCTTGATAGTCACGTATCGCCTTATATAGTCCAATCATGCCTTCTTGCACAATATCTTCTCGATCCGCTCCGATGAGAAAATATGTTCGAGCCTTAGCACGCACAAAATTCTTGTATTTATTAATTAAATGTTCAAGTGCGCGACTATCTCCTTTGTGCACAAATTCAACAATATCCTCATCAGCTAGATTTTCTAAGTCCGTGATGTCCGTCTCCAATTGTCCGATGCTCACGTAAGGATTCCCCCCGACCGTACTTCCCTGGATATAGAAATATTATACAGTAAGCGTTTCAAAAGCGTCAACAGCGCTTATGGCTACTTTTCACCTCTTCGCCACTTTTCAAAAACGTCTAGTACTTCCTTTTTTATCGGAATTTTCGGTTTATATTGAACCTGTTTTTGAGATTCTAATTCTTTTTCTATCTCTTTTTCTATATTATTCACTTCAATATGGAGTTCCCTAGCCGATTTACGTAAAGCGCCTTGCCCAAAGATCGTCCTTTGTTCTGTGTAATCAGATGTTGCTACATAAACTTGATTTCGAACATTTTTCACTTCTTGTGTTAATTTTTCAATTCGTTCATCTGCTGTTTCATTCTCTCTTGTATAAACAACTTCCACTTTGTGGTTCTTGTCTTTCTTCTCAATCCCGCGCACCATGTGAGCATCAAATACCACAATCACTCGATCACCCGAATAAGCTTTATATTCAGCTAACTTATCAATCAGTAAATCACGAGCTTGACCAAGGTCTTTATTACGAAGTGCTTGGAGTTCTGGCCAATCTCCAATAATGTTGTAGCCATCTACAATTAGAACATTCATTCTTATTCCCCTAATGGGTGGCGTTTTCGGAACACTTCATACATCAATAAACTTGCAGAGACGGATGCATTCAGAGACGTAACATGACCAGCCATTGGTAAACGAACAGTCCAATCACATTTCTCTTTTACTAAACGACTAATTCCTTTCCCTTCACTACCAATGACTAGCGCAATAGGCATATCTCCTTGAAGCTGACGATAATCCTCTTCACCAGTTGCATCTGTACCAACCACCCATACATGTTCTTCTTTTAGTTCTTCAATTGTTCTGGATAAGTTAGTCACACGAACAACAGGTATATACTCTATTGCCCCTGTAGATGTTTTGGCTACAGTCGTTGTTAAGCCGACAGAACGCCGCTTCGGAATAACCACACCATGCACACCTGCAGCATCAGCTGTTCGTAAGATTGAACCCAGATTGTGCGGGTCCTCAATCTCATCAAGGATCAAGAGAAAAGGGGCTTCCCCTTGCTCTTCTGCTTTTTTAAAGATGTCATCCATTTCGCTAAACGTATAAGCAGCAACAGATGCAATTACACCTTGGTGGTTACCATCTACTAGTTGATCTAACTTTTTTCGAGGTACTTGTTGCACCTGTATTCCTTTTTCTTTTGCAAGCTGATGGATATTCTGACTAGCCTTACGTTGCAAATGCTCAGATACCATGATTTTATTTATTGCTCGTCCTGATCTTAACGATTCTTGTACGGCATTTTTACCAATTACCCATTCTTCACTCATGTTGATTTCCCTCCTCTACAATTTGAATGGCATGACCAACCAATTGATAAAGCCTCTCTTCGTTGCCAGAAAGGTAATGATACCCCAATAATGCTTCAAATGCTGTGCTATATTTATACGTCTGTACATCCGTATTTTTAGGTATAGAACCAGATTTTGCATTACGCCCTCTACGAACAACCCCTTGTTCTTCATCAGAAAGTTGATCTTCCTCAAACCATTTTCTCAATACATTTGCTTGGGATTTTGCAGAAACAAATTTCACAGCAGCCTGATGAAGCTGCTGTGGCTTAATGCTTCCGCTTCGAATAAGGTGTTCACGAACATACTGTTCGTAGACCACATCCCCCATATAAGCGAGCGTTAAGCTTTTCATTTGTTTCGCATTTACTTCTTGTTGATTCATGCTTAACCTCTTTTCCAACGTGTACCTTGAGGAGTGTCTTCTAAAATAATATTGCGCTCTTTTAGATTATCTCGAATTTCATCAGCTCGTTGGAAGTCACGGTTTTTACGAGCATCAATACGTTCTTGAATCAATGCATCAATTTCATCATCAAGTAACTCATCCGCTTCTTCAATTTGAACACCTAGTACACCTGCTAGATCGACAATAGCCTTTTGGAATGCTTCAATTACTTCTTGAGATGTATGGGAAGATTGCAGGTAAACGTTCGCTTCTTTTGTGATATCAAAGAGAACCGAAATGGCGTTGGCTGTATTAAAGTCATCGTTCATTTCATCCATAAAACGTTGCTTGAATTCTTCCAACTTTGTTAGCCACTCTTCATCTTTTCCGTTTAAGTTTGTACTAGATTGTTTACGATGCTCTAAGTTTTGATGAGCATTCTTAATTCGTTCTAGACTACTTTTCGCGCCTTGAAGTAATGCCTCGCTAAAGTTAATCGGATGACGATAATGAACTGTTAGCATGAAAAATCGAATAACTTGTGGATCGTGCTGTTTAATGATGTCGTTAACAAGTACAAAGTTCCCTAGCGATTTTGACATTTTTTCGTTTTCGATATTGATATACCCATTATGCATCCAATAATTAGCAAATGTCTTATCATTGCATGCTTCTGATTGCGCAATTTCATTCTCGTGGTGCGGGAAGGTTAAATCCTGTCCACCAGCATGAATATCAATGGTGTCGCCTAAGTATTTCTTGGCCATAGCTGAGCATTCGATATGCCAGCCAGGACGCCCTTTACTCCAAGGACTTTCCCATGAGATTTCATTATCTTTAGCACTTTTCCATAATGTGAAATCAATTGGGTCTTCTTTTTTCTCTCCAACTTCAATACGAGCACCCGAGCGTAATTCATCAATGGATTGGTGTGAAAGTTTACCGTAAGAATCAAAGGAACGTGTACGGAAGTAAACGTCTCCACCTGATTCATAAGCGTGACCTTTATCAACTAAGGTTTGGATAAATTCAATAATTTCATCCATATTTTCTGTTACACGAGGGTGGTGTACCGCTTCTCTAATTCCAAATGCCCCTACATCTTCTTTGTAAGCTTTAATAAAACGCTCCGCAATATCTGGGACTTCTTCATTCATTTCATTCGCTGCCTTAATGAGCTTATCATCGACATCCGTGAAGTTTAATGCGTACTCCACTTCATAACCTTGATACTCAAAATACCTGCGAACTGTATCGAACACGATTGCTGGACGTGCATTACCGATATGGATGTAGTTGTACACAGTCGGACCGCATACATACATTTTTACCTTACCTTCCTCTATCGGTTGGAACGTTTCCTTTTGACGAGTTAGAGTGTTATAGATTTTAATCGACATCGTCACTCACTCCTTTTTCCTTTTTGTTCATTGATTTCTTGTTTTAGCGACTCAATTTGTTGTTCTAGTTCATTTATTTTATCAGCGACTGGATCAGGCATCTTGTGATGATCTAGATTCTTACTTACTTTCTTTCCATCCTGCATAACGACAGTTCCTGGGATCCCAACAACAGTTGAATTATCCGGAACCTCATGTAAGACAACTGAACCTGCTCCCACTTTAGAGTTTTCCCCAATTGTAATCGACCCTAGCACCTTTGCACCGGTAGCTACGAGGGAATTGTCTTTTAAAGTCGGGTGGCGTTTTCCCTTTTCCTTACCTGTCCCTCCAAGTGTAACTCCTTGGAAAAGGGTTACGTTATCTCCTATTTCACACGTTTCGCCAATGACTACTCCCATACCATGGTCAATAAAAAAACGACGCCCAATTTGTGCACCTGGGTGAATCTCGATACCTGTAAAAAAGCGACTGACTTGAGAGATCACTCTAGCTAAAAAGAAAAATTTCCTTTTATAACAAGCATGAGCAATACGGTGCGACCAGATCGCATGTAAGCCTGCATATGTCAAAATAACTTCGAATCGACCTCTAGCAGCAGGGTCTTGATCAAACACCACGTCGACATCTTCTTTAAACATCTTCAAAAGTTTCCCCATACTTGCTTCTCCTCCTTTAATAAAACCTAGTTCGTCGCCTTTGTTTTTTATGTCTAGCTCCGGCTCCTATGAGCCTTCGCTTTTCTAAATAAAAAACGCCTCTGTGTTAGATCTAACACAGAGACGCTTGGTTGCGCGGTTCCACTCTGTTTGAGAATAGACTGAGTGTATATAAGCCTATCTCCAACTTAACTCTGTTAACGGTGAGCTAACCGCTCTTGTGTACTATTTTCTACAAGAGACTCTGAGGTGCATTTCAAAAGAGTTCCTTAAGATCACTCCCAGCCGATGGTGATCCTCTCTGGATAAGGTTCCGACTTTTTACTTCTCCTCATCAACGTTCAATATTGTATATTTACTATATTACATTTCCCTCAAAATGTGAACTTCTATGCTTTTAATTGTTGGATTGCGTTCTGAAGGCGTGCTTGAACAGTATCTTTACCAACTAAACGAATAGCATTTGGAAGTTCAGGACCATGTGTTTGACCCGTTGTTGCAACGCGAACAGGCATGAATAATTTCTTCCCTTTGTGGCCCGTTTCCTTTTGAACCGCTTTGATCGCTTTCTTAATAGCGTCTGGTTCAAATTCATCTAGCTCATCTAACTTCGCACTAAATGTTTCAAGTACTTCTGGAACTTGCTCCCCTTTAAGTACTTCCATTGCTTCTTCATCATACTCAATCTCATGCTTGAAGAATAACTCCGTTAATTCAACAATTTCAGCAGCGTAATTCAATTGCTCTTGATAAAGAGCAATCAGTTCACGTGCCCATTGCTTTTGGTCATCGCTCATGTTTTCAGGGAGACGCCCCGCTTCTACTAAATGAGGAAGAGCAAGTTCTACAACACGATCTAAATCAGCAGCTTTTATATATTGATTGTTAATCCACTTCAGTTTCGCTGGGTCAAAGACAGCAGGAGAAGAAGATAAACGAGCTGGATCAAAGATATCAATCAATTGATCTTTTGTGAAAATTTCTTCTTCACCAACAGGAGACCAGCCAAGAAGTGTAATAAAGTTAAATAGCGCTTCCGGTAAATAACCCAACTTTTCATATTGACCGATGAACTGAAGGATATGTTCATCACGCTTACTTAATTTCTTACGCTGTTCATTTAAGATTAATGCCATGTGGCCAAAATTTGGAGCTTCCCAACCAAATGCGTCATACACCATCATCTGCTTAGGCGTATTTGAGATATGCTCCTCTCCACGCAATACGTCGGTGATTTTCATAAGGTAATCATCGACTGCTACCGCAAAGTTATAGGTTGGTGTACCATTTTTCTTCGCGATTACCCAGTCACCAAAGTCACTTGATTCAAATGTGATTTCACCACGTACAATATCAGTAAACGTATATGTCTTACCTTCTGGCACACGAATACGGATACTCGGCTGAAGACCTTCATCTTCAAATTGTTTTATTTGCTCTTCTGTTAAATCGCGATGTGCCCCTGAATATTTCGGAACCTCACCTTTAGCGCGTTGTTCTTCACGTTCTGCTTCCAGCTCATCCTCTGTCATATAGCATTTATAAGCTAGTCCTTTTTCAAGCAATTCATCGATATATTTTTGATAGATATCTAAGCGTTCCATTTGACGATAAGGACCATAGTCGCCGCCTACGTCGACGCTCTCATCCCAATCCATTCCGAGCCATTTCAGGAATTCCATCTGGCTCTGCTCTCCACCAGCAACATTACGTTTCTCATCTGTATCCTCAATACGGATTACAAATTTACCTCCTAGGTGGCGAGCATATAAGTAATTAAATAAAGCCGTACGCGCATTTCCTATGTGTAAATGGCCTGTCGGGCTTGGTGCATAACGTACGCGAACTTCGTTTGTCATAATTTTTCCCCTTCCTTCGTGTGCTTCCGAAGCATTTGCCTCTATTTTATCATCTACGGATCTATTTTGCCTCAACATTGTTCCCTAGCATATTATAGCGATTATGAGCGTTGGAGTAAAACAACCGCTTGAGCTGCGATTCCCTCTTTTCGACCCGGAAATCCTAGTTTCTCTGTCGTTGTTGCTTTGACATTAATTTGCGAAGGTTCTACCTCTAATATGCGTGCGATATTATTTCGAATATCTTCAATGTATGGAGCCATCTTTGGAGCTTGCGCAATAACTGTACAATCAATATTACCCAGGGAATACCCTTGATCCTTCACGATACTCCATACATGACTTAACAACGCTTGTGAGTCTGCATCTTTAAAAGATGGATCTGTATCCGGAAAATGTTTTCCGATATCACCTTCACCGATAGCTCCCAAACAAGCATCCGCTACAGTATGAAGAAGCACATCTGCATCAGAATGTCCTAACAACCCTTTCTCATATGGAATCTCAATGCCTCCGATAATACAAGGACGATCTTCTGCAAATTGGTGAACATCAAAGCCTTGTCCGATACGAAACATACTGTTCCTCTCCTTTTTCTGTTCATTTGCTCTTTTTTTAAGTATAGCATGGGCTTTTTCCATATCTTCAGGTGTCGTTAGTTTTATATTGTCGTAACTTCCAGCTACAACTTCTACTTTTTGGTTGAGTCTTTCCACCAAAGAGGTATCATCTGTTCCATAATACCCCTCTTGCTTTGCTTTTTCATGAGCATCTTTAATAACGGAAAAACGAAAAGCTTGAGGGGTTTGTGCAGCCCATAACTGCTTCCGATCTAGTGTCGAAAGCGAGCCCTCTTGATAACTCTTTATTGTATCCGTTACCGGTACTGCTAATAGAGCCGCTCCACTCTGTATCGCTTGTTCTGTCAATTTACGAAGGTTTTCATGCTGCACAAAAGGACGAGCCCCGTCGTGAATAAGTACGACTTCTCCTTCCCCCTCACAAGCACGTAAGCCTTCATAAACGCTATCCTGACGTTCTTTACCACCATGTACGACTTCTACCTTATCGCCAAGCTGATACTGATCTATAAGTTCCTGTATTATGTTTTCTTCTCGTGGGTTCACCACAAGTTTTATGGCCTGACAAGCAGAGTCCTGGTGAAAAATAAGTAGTGTATGTATGATGAGCGGTTTTCCTTGTAACGTTAGAAACTGCTTGTTCTGTCCTGCCTGCATCCGCTTCCCTTGACCCGCTGCTAAAACAATCGCCTGATATGAAATCATGTTAAGCCACCCTATTGATCCATTCTATAATTATGTTCCTGAAATAACAAAAGCGATAACATAAACTGTTATCACTTTTGTATGCTCCTATTTGTTTATACCGTTTTTATAGCGCTTTTTCAAGTAGTTTTGGCTTTGCGAATATCATACGTCCAGCAGATGTTTGAAGTACACTCGTT
This sequence comes from Pontibacillus marinus BH030004 = DSM 16465, assembly GCF_000425225.1. Lineage (GTDB taxonomy): Bacteria > Bacillota > Bacilli > Bacillales > BH030062 > Pontibacillus > Pontibacillus marinus. The sequence goes on from NZ_AULJ01000036.1 coordinate 51,224, forward strand.
ACAAGTACTTCAATCGTTTGGCCAATATAACTCTTACCTTCTTCAACGACAATCATCGTTCCATCGTCAAGATAAGCGACACCTTGATTTTCTTCTTTACCATCTTTAATAACGTTCACCGTTAATTCTTCACCTGGAAGAACAACTGGCTTAACAGCATTGGCGAGATCATTGATGTTTAGAACTTGTACATTTTGAAACTCACATACTTTATTCAGGTTGAAATCATTCGTTACAACCACGCCATTGATTAATTTTGCAAGTTTCACAAGCTTACTATCAACTTCTTGAATGTCTTCAAAATCCCCTTCATAGATCTCAACGTTTACAGGGATTTCTTTTTGCATACGATTCAGAACATCTAAACCACGACGTCCACGATTTCGTTTCAATACGTCTGAAGAGTCAGCGATATGCTGTAGTTCTTCCAATACGAATTGAGGAATTAGAATTGTTCCCTCAAGGAAATGTGTCTGACAAATATCAGCGATGCGTCCATCAATAATAACGCTTGTATCAAGAATTTTTGCTTTTGGTTGGTCTACTGTGTTTTCATCATCATTCTCTGAATCAGTGGAATTCGTTTTTTCTTTGTCCTTTTCCTTTTTCGTCGCAATCGTTAATAGACTAACAAATTCATCCTTACGTTTAAAACCAACTTGAAATCCTAAATAGCCTAAAAAGATTGTTATGAAAATGGGAAGTACTTGAGATACGAGTGTAAACTCAATATCTTGTAGGGTTATGTTCACAAGATAAGCTACTAATAAACCAATTAGTAATCCAAAGCTACCAAATAAAAGATCAGCAACAGGAACGCGTACAAGCGTTTCCTCAATCCATCTTAAGAAATCCACAATATAATCGACAAACCAAAATGTTAGTAAATAAAGAATAAGTGCTCCAGTAATCATCCCGGTCACGCTATGAAGCCAATTGTCTGCATTCCAAAAATTATCAAATAAATCCGGAAGATACAAAAAGCCCAACGTTCCGCCTGCAATAAGAATAAATAATTGCACAATTCGTTTAAGCACTACGGTCACCTCCTAGCATGCAGTATTACCAATAATATTAAAATCTAATCGATATAAATCCATTGTCATAAAAAATCTTATTGTCTGACGAAACAGTATCACAATTTACAAAAATAGTCAATTAATTTAGAACATTAAATCTTAACATAGTATTTGATATTATGTCAATTTCATTTCAAACTAAATATTTCGATCAATAAACAATTGCTCTTGAATACGATTTAATCCTTCTTTGATCTTACCCGCCCTTACTTCACCTACACCATCTACTACAACCAACTCTTTCGTAGAAGCTTTAACCACTTCATTCAACGTTCCAAAACGATCAATGATGTGTGTAACGATTAGAGATGGTAAGCGTGGAATACGATTCAGGATACGATACCCTCGAGGCATTACAGGATCTTCTAACTTTGTAGTTGAGCTATATCCTAATAATTTGAGAATTTGTGCGTCATCTAATAATTCTGTTTGGTTTACTTCTTGTAATTTTTTCAGCATATAATACGGTTCGTAATCAGAGCGTTTACTATAATCTTTAATCAATAAAGCCGCTTCATCTTCAACATTTGAAACAAGCTCTGTCAGTTGGAGCTGAATTAAGCGCCCTTCTGTTCCAAGTTCATCCACATAATTGAGCATTTCATTCTTAATACGAAGCACCATCTCAATGCGGTGAATGACCTGTATGACCTCAGAGAATGTGACCATCTCCTCAAATTCCAAAGCTCCAAGATTGGTAATCCCTTGATCTAACACATTTTTGTACTTCTCAAGCGTCTGCATAGCCTGATTAGCCTTTGTTAAAATTACGCCAATATCTTTAAGTGCATATCGTAAACTGCCCTTATACAGCGTGATCACATTACGACGTTGAGAAATAGCAACAACCAGATTACCCGTTTGCTTTGCTACACGCTCAGCAGTACGATGTCTCATTCCTGTCTCCGTTGATGGAATAGATGGGTCGGGCATTAACTGGGCATTTGCATATAATATCTCTGTTCCATCTCCATTTAGAATAATCGCTCCATCCATTTTAGCCAGTTCATAAAGGTTTGCCGGTGAGAAATCTGACTGAATATGAAAGCCTCCATCTACTAGATGTAGCATCTTATCGTTATATCCTAAGACAATTAACCCGCCTGTATTAGCTCTTAATACATTCTCTATTCCTTCTCGAATTGGAGTACCGGGAGCTACAAATCGTAATATATCTCCAATCATAGACTCTTTCTGCTCATACCATTCCATTTATGATCCTCCCAACGTCTGCTTCAAAGCCTCCTGAACAGAATTCACGCCGATAATCTCTATATTATCAGGGAACGTCCAGCCACTAAGGTTCTTTTTAGGTACAATTGCACGCTTGAAACCTAGCTTTGCAGCTTCTTGGACACGCTGTTCAATTCGAGCAACCCTTCTCACTTCACCTGTTAATCCAACTTCCCCAATCAAAACATCATCTGCTTTGGATGCACGGTCTTGAAAGCTCGAGGCAATACTTACAGCTACAGCCAAATCAATGGCAGGTTCATCTAACTTGACTCCACCTGCTACCTTTACATAAGCATCTTGATTTTGTAGGAGCAACCCAACACGTTTTTCTAGTACTGCCATTAAAAGTGGCACACGATTACTGTCTACTCCTGTGGCCATCCTTCTTGGATTGCCATAGCTTGTTGGAGATATAAGAGATTGGATTTCCACAAGAATCGGGCGTGTTCCTTCCATGGATGCAACAACTGTGGAACCAGCTGCACCTTGCGACCGTTCTTCCAGAAAGATTTCAGAAGGATTTTCTACTTCTCGCAGACCTTCTTCTTTCATTTCAAATATACCCATTTCGTGGGTACTACCAAAACGGTTTTTAACACTTCTTAAAATTCGGAAGGTATGATGACGTTCTCCTTCAAAGTATAAAACAGCATCAACCATATGTTCGAGTAAGCGTGGACCTGCAATAGACCCCTCTTTAGTGACATGTCCAACAATGAATATCGGAATTCCTTTTTGTTTAGCTATTCGCATTAATTCACTTGTACATTCTCTTACCTGAGAGACACTTCCCGGAGCAGACGCTACTTCTTCTTTGAAGATGGTTTGAATCGAGTCAATAACAACAAACGATGGTTGGATTTGATCAATATTTTGAGAAACATCTGCCATATTGGTTTCTGACAAGACATATAGGTGATCTGATAAAACCCCTAGACGATCTGCTCGCAGCTTTGTTTGCTTAGGAGATTCCTCACCGGATATATAGAGTACTTTATTCTTTTTATGAGCTAATTGAGATGAAACTTGAAGCAAAATGGTAGACTTACCAATTCCAGGGTCACCACCAATGAGGACAAGTGATCCTGGTACGATACCTCCTCCAAGTACGCGGTTCACCTCTGGCATATCTGTTTCAATTCGAGGTTCTTTTTGGGATGCGATTTCTGTTATCTTTTCCGGCTTTACTTTACCAGAAGTATCCCCTGTTACAAATGTATGTCGACCAGATGTATTCGATGCTACTCTCTCTTCTACAAGAGTGTTCCATTTATGACATCCTGGACACTTTCCCATCCATTTTGGCGTCTCATAACCACATTCCTGACATACAAATTTCGATTTTTGCTTGGCCATTCTATTTTCTCTCCTTAAAGAAGAGTCTTACTCTTCTTATTATCTCATACGATCCCTTTTGTATTGGGTTACAATGCGTTTACATTCTCGTTACGTTCTTTTACGTAATGAAGTGTACTGTACGTATTAAAATTCTATATACCCTGATCTTATCGGATATGAAAAAAAATCGGAAGGCTAACGCCTTCCGATTCATAAAATTTTCAATAGATGCTTCTACCAGAAATTTTTGTTTTATTTTGATGAAACGTAAAATTCATCGTTTTTATTCACATCAATTACAACATTTTCGCCTTGAGAGATCGATTCTTTTAGAAGCTCTTCAGAAAGAAGGTCTTCTACGTTTTTCTGAATAGAGCGACGTAGTGGTCGGGCACCATATTCAGGATCAAAGCCTTCATTTGCGATTTTTTCTAGAGCAGCATCTGTAAGAGAGAAGTCGACCTCAAGTTCTGTTAAGCGTTTTTGAAGCTGATCTACCATCAGTTTCACGATGTCTTTCATGTGCTTCTTCTCAAGAGAGTGGAAGACAATGATTTCATCAATACGGTTTAAGAACTCTGGACGGAATGCTTTCTTCATTTCTTCCATTACTTTAGACTTCATGTCTTTATAATCTTGGCCGGAGTCATCCATTGTAAATCCAGCATATTTGTTGGATTTCAACTCTTGTGCACCAACGTTTGAAGTCATAATAATAACCGTATTACGGAAGTCCACTGTACGACCTTTTGAGTCTGTTAGGCGTCCATCTTCTAATACCTGTAACAGTGTATTGAAGACGTCTGGGTGAGCTTTCTCAATCTCATCCAACAGAATTACAGAGTAAGGCTTTTGGCGAACTTTCTCCGTTAATTGACCACCTTCCTCATAGCCTACATAGCCAGGAGGTGAACCTACTAGTCGAGACGTGGAGTGTTTCTCCATGTACTCAGACATATCAACACGGATCATAGCATCTTCTTCACCGAACATGGTTTCTGCTAATGCGCGTGCTAGTTCTGTCTTACCTACACCTGTTGGTCCTAAGAATATGAATGAGCCAATCGGTCGTTTTGGATCTTTAAGACCTGAACGTGCACGACGAATGGCTTTTGAGATAGCTTTGACAGCTTCTCCCTGACCTATGACACGATCGTGGAGAACTTCTTCTAAGTTAAGAAGACGCTCACTTTCATCCTTGGCTAGCTTAGAAACCGGAACTCCAGTCCATGTAGATACAACAGACGCAATATCCTCAGTGGTAACTTCTGAGTTTTCTTGACCTTGTTGTTCCTTCCATTCATCTTTCGTTTTATCTAACTCTTCACGAAGCTTTTGTTCGTTATCACGCAGAGAAGCTGCTTTTTCAAATTCTTGACTTTGAACGGCTGCATCTTTTTCTTTACGAACTTCTTCAAGCTTCTGTTCTAATTCTTTTAAGTTTGGTGGTGCTGTATAAGAACGTAAGCGAACTTTAGAAGCTGCTTCATCAATTAAGTCTATCGCTTTATCTGGTAAGAAACGATCTTGGATATATCGGTCTGAAAGTTTTACAGCTGATTTGATTGCTTCATCTGTGATCGTCACACGGTGGTGTGCTTCGTAACGGTCACGAAGGCCTTGTAAGATTTGTTCAGACTCTTCATTAGTAGGTTCATCTACCTGAATTGGTTGGAAACGACGTTCAAGGGCTGCATCTTTCTCAATATATTTACGATATTCTTCTAGAGTTGTAGCTCCGATACATTGTAAGTCTCCACGAGCTAGAGAAGGTTTTAAGATGTTCGATGCATCAATCGCACCTTCTGCTCCTCCTGCGCCAATTAATGTGTGAAGCTCATCAATGAATAGAATGATATTGCCTGCTTGGCGAATTTCCTCCATCACTTTCTTCAAACGATCTTCAAATTCACCACGATATTTTGTCCCAGCTACTACTGTACCCATATCTAATGTCATTACGCGCTTATCACGTAAGATTTCCGGTACTTCATTATTTACGATTTGTTGAGCTAAACCTTCAGCAATGGCTGTTTTACCAACACCAGGCTCACCAATTAATACCGGGTTGTTCTTAGTACGACGACTAAGCACCTGTATAACCCGTTCAATCTCTTCACTACGTCCAATAACAGGGTCGATGTTCCCCTCTTTTGCTACCGTAGTTAAATCACGTGCTAGAGAGTCTAACGTTGGTGTATTAGCACTTGATGCTTGACCCCCACCTCGACTATTAGAGGTAGACTCATTGCTTCCTAGAAGCTGCAACACTTGTTGACGTGCCTTATTTAAGCTAACCCCTAGATTATTTAGAACGCGTGCTGCTACACCTTCTCCTTCACGAATTAAGCCAAGTAAGATGTGCTCAGTTCCAACATAGGAGTGACCTAGTTTTCTAGCTTCATCCATGGATAATTCGATAACCTTTTTAGCACGTGGTGTATAGTGAATCGTTTGGGAAACTTTATCCCCTGAACCGATTAACTGTTCGACTTCTTCTTGAATTTTATCTGCAGCTAAACCAAGAGCTGCAAGAGCTTTGGCAGCGATCCCTTCTCCTTCTCGTACTAAACCTAACAAAATATGTTCTGTTCCAATGTTGTTATGACCTAGGCGAACTGCTTCTTCCTGAGCTAATGCTAAAACTTTTTGTGCTCTTTCTGTAAAACGCCCAAACATCATAGGGCTTCCCTCCTTACAAGATTAATTTTCTAATTGTAGTCGCTCTCGGATGAGAGATGCTCGACGAACATCTCGCTCTTCCGGTGTTAGTGATTTTTGTGCATATTGTTGTAAAAACCCTGGTTGCGTTAAAATCATTAATTCATTGAGGATTGTTTTCGATACATTTTTAATGTAGCCTAAATCAATTCCCAGTCGTAAATCTGATAAACATTTAGCTGCTTCTTTCGATTCAATAATTCTGCTGTTCGAAAGCACACCATATGAACGGAATATCTTATCCTCGAGTTGTACCCCTGTCTGACCAATTATACGGTCTCGAGCGGTTCTCTCATGTTCAATTAACTGATGAACGACACTTTTCAAATCCTCTACAATGTCTTTTTCTGATTTCCCAAGGGTGATTTGATTTGATATTTGAAAAATGTTCCCTAAAGCTTCACTACCCTCTCCATAAATGCCTCGAACTACTAATCCTAATTGGTTAATAGCAGGAACTAAACGGTTCATTTGCTGTGTCATAACTAGAGCAGGTAGGTGCATCATAACTGATGCTCTTAAGCCTGTTCCGACATTTGTTGGACAGCTAGTGAGGTAACCGCGTTCCTCATCAAATGCATAATTGATGTTTTCCTCAAGCCAGTCATCAAGCTTTGAAGCTTCATTCAAAGCTTTTTCTAATTGATAGCCTGGTACATACAATTGAATACGCATATGATCTTCTTCGTTCACCATAATGGAAACTTGCTCATTTTCTGATATGAGCACACCTCCATAGTTCGCGTGATCAGAAAGATGAGGGCTAATTAAATGTTTTTCAACTAATACGCGCTTTTCGACATCTTTTAAATCTTTCATTCTGATTAATTCTAAATCCTGATACGACTCAAAAGATTGCTGAGCGTATTCTTGTTGAAAATAATCTATTATACGAGTTAAGTCCTCTTCATCGGCTAAAATTGGAAAGGGAATGTCTTCGAAATTACGTGCCAACCGTACACGACTGCTCAACACGATATCACTGTCTGGCCCTTCCTCTTTCATCCACGGACTTATAGCTTCATTCATTACCCGTTCTAGGGACATTATTCATCACCATCCCTATCATCTGAAATATCTGAATTGATTTGTTCTTGAAGTGACCGAATTTGATCACGAACTTTAGCTGCTTCTTCAAAGTTTTCTTCGTGAATAAGACGTTGCATCTCTTGCCTTTTATCATCGATTTGTTTTCTTATTTGAAGATTGCCTCCAGTTCGCACAGGAATTTTCCCGTCATGTCGTGTATTACCGCTATGCACTCTTCGGAATATTGGATTTAATTTTTCACCGAATGTTCGATAACACTCAGCACAACCAAACTTACCGATTCGTGTGAACTCTTGATAAGTAAGACCACACTTCTCACATTTCAATCCTTGTTGGGTACTATATGAATAGTTTGGTGTTTGTGACTCTGACATAGGATACGTCTCAAAGTTAAACAACCCAGATAAAAGATTATGAAGTGAAAATGAATCCTGATTCTGGGACATATACCCTTTTTCATAAGCGCATTTTTCACAGACATGCACTTCGGTTTTATTGCCATTAATGACTTGGGTGAAATGCAAAGTTGCAGGGCGTTGATGGCATTCTTGACATTCCATACAACTCGCTCCTTCCCTTATTGTTTATATTTCAACGATGTTAGCATAGCTGCTAGTATTCGAGCACGAATTTCATCACGAAGAGCTATAGGAACTGCTAACACATCTCTCGAAATTCCACTAGCCATGATCCTAGCTTCACGAGAAGTAATTAGTTCGTCCTCTAACAATCGTTCAATGATATCTATAGCCCCTTGTTGAGATATTTTCGGTTGAACCATGTTGACCAACTCATTGATAAGTTTGATCTCATCCTGGTATTCGATACGACTAATTCGAATGTACCCACCGCCACCTCGTTTACTTTCGACTATATACCCTTTTTCCACTGTGAAGCGAGTTTTAATCACGTAATTGATCTGAGAAGGCACACACTGAAAATGGTCAGCGATTTCACTGCGTTTAATTTCAATCGCATTTTGATTACTTTGATCAATAATTTGCTTTAAATACGATTCAATTACGTCAGATATATTTCGCATGCTCCCTCCTCCTCACCTTTGACTTTGACTATCTTTGACTATACTTTTATTATACAAATTCTTTTTTGAAATGCAAATCATATACTCTACATGATTGACAAGTCATAGATGAATAACTCGCAATTAATTACGGTGATAAATGCCTCTAACATATGGCAACTTTGAGATATCATCAAATAAATTTACTTGCCTATTATTCTGTGCATGTTGAATTTCTACATAAATAGTGCGTTGATCCCCTTCTTCATTTTGAATCTCAAAGCGTTGCAGACTAATATCATATTGATCAAAAACTTTAACAATATCTCCTAATGACACATCTCGTTGCACAGAAATTTGTAAATGTTGGTTTGACCTGTTTCGAATAACCTTTTCTATGTTATTTAACAAAATCAAACTAAGCAATACAACAACTGTCGTTAGCACAGCTGGACCGTACATGCCTGCGCCAATAATAAGGCCTAGGCCTGCTACTGTCCAAATAGATGCAGCAGTTGTTAATCCTCTAATAGTAATACCATGCACCATAATCGTCCCAGCTCCTAAGAAACCAATACCACTAATTACATAGGACGGAATCCTAGCTGGGTCAAAACGAATGCTATCATGCTTATTTAAGTATGGGTCAAAGCCATATAAGGATAAAAGCATCATGACACAAGCTCCTACCCCTACAAGGATATGTGTACGGAAGCCAGCTGACCGATTTTTTATTTCCCGTTCAAACCCTATCAGACCACACAATATAACTGCTGTTATCAGTCTGAACATCATTAGGGTAAAGTAATCATCAAAAAATGTTTCTAATGACAAGCATACCCCTCCTTTTATCTTCTCCATTTATACTTATGTTAAGTCCAGTATTTTGATTATATCTCATTTGTGTATTTCTTTATGAATACATACTAGAAACAAGATTTATTGAGATTCGTATTTAAAGTGTCTGCTTTTTTAGGATGTGATAAAGAGGTAAAAAGTTTTCCTATTTATGTACCCGTTTTACCACTGAGGAGAAACTTCTTTTATTAATTATAAAAAGGCATTACAGAAGATGTTAAGAATGTTGGTTGTCATATAGACTGTTCGAGGATAGATTATAAATCATAAGTTAGCTTTAAAGCGGTATAGTATAATTTTAGAATAAAAAGAACCCTAGAAGATCGAAATCTTCTAGGGTTCTTATAAATGTGCTTGGCGGCGTCCTACTCTTGCGGGGGCGAAACCCCGACTACCATTGGCGCTGAAGAGCTTAACTTCTGTGTTCGGCATGGGAACAGGTGTGACCTCTTCGCCAAAGCCACCAAACCTATGTAGTTGAAGGATATACCTTCAAAACTAGATAAGAGACATCGTAACGTTTTTTTCAATAGAGATAGATAAGTCCTCGATCGATTAGTATCAGTCAGCTGCACGTGTCACCACGCTTCCACCTCTGACCTATCAACCTTGTCGTCTACAAGGGATCTTACTCACTTGAAGTGATGGGAAATTTCATCTCGAGGGGGGCTTCATGCTTAGATGCTT
>NZ_AULJ01000037.1 GCF_000425225.1 Pontibacillus marinus BH030004 = DSM 16465
TCTGGGATGAGGTGTTCTAATTCCAGGTAGTATAATCCTATCATGACAAGGTTTTGAGCAACTTCTGTGAATATAAATTCCAATCAATTTGAGATGGGAAAGTCCAAATTATGGTCCGTTAATCTCCATAATCGCGTGGAGGGAAGGAAACGGCAAACTGTCGTGGTAACAAAGGGAAGACGAGACCCCGCAGGCACGAGGAGGCTCGGCTTTTCTTCCACAACAGGCTTGCCGTTTCACTGACCGGAACAAATTACACAAAAGCAACGGACTCCTCTCAGTTTCAAGTCTTCAACATAACTGCCATAAAGCTGAATAAGAAAATAGTGTAACCCCGAAGGATTACACTATTCCACAAGATACAGAACCGTTTTTCTGCAAATATTTTTGATGATATTCTTCTGCTTCATAAAAGTCGGAAGCCTGTGTAAGTTGCGTTACGATTGGTGTTTTAAATATACCTTTATTATTCCATTCTGTAATTTTTTCTTCAGCAATATGCTGTTGGGTCTCATCAGAGAAGAAAATTACGGAACGATATTGAGAGCCAACATCTTCTCCCTGGCGATTCTTCGTGGTTGGATCATGACATTCAAAGAAAAGATCCAATAACTCCTGGTAGGAGACAATATCAGAATTGTAATCAATTTTGGTTACTTCAGCATGACCAGTTTTCCCTGTTTTCACCTGTTCATAGGATGGGTTCTCAACATCTCCACCCATAAAACCTACCCTTGTTGCTTCTACACCATTTATGCGTTCAAAAAATGCTTCTACTCCCCAAAAACATCCTGCTGCAAATACTGCTGTTGCCATTTCACATCAATTCCTTTCCCTAAAACGCGAAACTTCATCTAAGAGAGAGATTGTAGCAACACAAAACCCCTCTCTTATCCAAGAAAGGGGTCGTAGTTATATCCGTACGATCCTCTCATCTCCCAAGATCACGTAGATCCTGCAGGAATTGGCACCGTCCCAACCATATCTTCGAGATACGATCGGGTGGTTGCCGGGCTTCAAAGGGCCAGTCCCTCCACCTCTCTGGATAAGAAGTTACCGTTATTCAAATTTTCGTTACTATTCATCATACATACATTTGTTAGCGAAGTAAAGTGATAAACACACAAAAATTTTATTTGTTTTATAGTATTCCATTATGCTTGCTCCTATGATTCATTTTATAATGAAATTAGATTTAAATTAAAAAGGAGTTTTTCATATGTTCAATCCAATAGCTACTGATCAAGCACCAGAAGCGATCGGTCCATACTCTCAAGCAGTCGATTTAGGTAACCTTGTTATGGTCTCAGGACAGATCCCTTTAGATCCGAACACACAACAATTCGTATCTGATGATGTAAAAGAACAAACGAAGCAAGTCATGAAAAATGTAGGGGCCATTCTAGAAGAAGCTGGCCTTACGTATAAAAATATTGCAAAGGCAAATATTTATTTAGCGTCTATGGATGATTTTGCTGTTGTAAATGAAGTGTATGCTAGCTTTTTATCAGAACCTTACCCAGCGCGTGCAGCAATTGAAGTCAGTCGCTTACCGAAGGGTGCAAAAGTGGAAGTAGAGGCAATTGCAGTAAAAGGGTAAAAGTGAAGTTTTGAGTCAGCCTCACGTTTATAAGAGAATGACTCTTTACCATTAATAAAACCAACTAAAAGATCCCATGCATTCACATGGAACGCATGGGATCTTTTAACTTATGTAACCTGCCACCCTAAGGGTTGGTTAAGTTCCCGCAGTCGTATTATAACGAGGGTGGCATTAATGTAACGATAGCATGGGCCAAGCTGTAAAAGCAACTTAGCTTTTGTGAATCTTTTAATCTTCATCTTTCACATCTGGATCTTCAGGAATCGGTTCATTGAGATATTCCTGAATTTGTTGTCGGTACTTCTCCATTTGCTCCAAGTGAGTGTTGAACTGTTCCTTGTTAATTAAGAACTGCTCACCATCATGAATGGCACGAATTCGATTATATTGTACGAGACTTTCTATATAGTCTTCAGGAAGGGAAAGAAACTCTGCAGTCTCTTTTATGGTTAGGTACATGGATTTCACCTTCTTCAATAAACTCTACTACAAGTGTATCAGGTTTATCTTGCATTCTCATCCATATGAACAAATGGTAACTCTGTATCCACTTCTCCTTCAATTCGCTTCTGAAGAGTAGAGTTTCCTTGTAACCATTCACCAAAATCAAATTCGATCGGCTCTTGATCTCCACCTAAGGCGATCCATGTTTTCATTTCTTTAGGGAAATAAGCAGATGTATGTATAGTTCCTGACCAATTTTTATACTGCTTTGAGAACACGCCCTGATCTGTATCGTTTAATAAACGAAATGCATGATACCCTTCTGATATTGTTTCCTTCTTTTCATTCATGGCATCCAATCTTTTATATGAGTCTTTAAGGTAGTTACGATTTTCATGCTTCATAATCTCATAATGATTGGTACATACATCTGATTGTCTTACTTCGACACCTCTAGGAGTTGCTTCTACTACATACGTTTCACCGCTTGCATCATACACAACATAACTAAATGAATGACGGTGAGGAATTTCCTTCAGCATTTCAACCGCTTCCTGAACGTTTGCACAACTTTCTAAAATCAATCGACCGATCATACAGCAAATAAACCCATCACCTGGCTTTTTGCGATGCATGAAGTTATATCCAAGCACGAGGCCTTTTTCATTCATTCCATCCATTCTACCTGTAATACGTTGTGTAGGCCCTGCTATGGCATAACCTTGGTCGGTTGGTTGGAAAAAAATATAACGCCCCTCATACGTTTTCGGCTGATAATCATAGTTTCGTATCAAATAATTTTCTCCCGTTAAAATTGAGCAACCTGAACGGACATACTCTAAACGATAGCCTCCAAACTCCATTAACACACGTTCCATTGGCCACTCCAGAGCATCACGTATACCTAGAAGCTCGTCCCATACACCAGGGGCAAACTTTGTAATGGTATCTTTCACTTCTTGCTCCTCAACCGTAAAACGCGGCTTCCGAATTCTCCATTGTTTTTCGCGATTCAGTACCGTTAATGAATCTTTTAAAAGCTCCCCTTGCATATATCCAAAGTCATAATGCGTTCCTCGAAATTGTAGAATATCACTATAGATTTTCTTCATGATGAATACCTCTTTTTGTCAGTTTCAATTATGTAGAGAGTATATATGATTGAATTCACGAAATAAAGTAATCAACTACAAAAAAAGCGCAATCCTTTTATAGGATAGCGCTCAATTATTAGCTCATGCTATATTCCAAGACTTCTACCTTTCTTAAGTTGGTATCGATCATTCTAGACCTTGTATCATTATGAGAAACCAATACATCTTGACCCTCTTCATCAAAACAATAAGCTATAGGAATCGAAAAACCACAATTTCTATAAGATCCATCAGCATGACTAGCCCCAATCACTAATGCTTTCCTAGACTTAGCAATTTTTCGAGCTTCAGAAGTCCACTCAACAAATTGCTCCTCACTAAACATTCCCACACCAATTGGGTTAAAGATGATGTCGTATTGATCTTCTGTTGGTAAGCCCTCTTCTCCTTGAAATACTTCTCGGCATAATAAATACCCCATATTTGCTTGCTGATCTATAGCTTTTGAAGGCATATAGAGATTATCATTTTCTGGAGTTTTTGCTCGATCTAAAATTACTTCTCCATCCGCATTTACAATAAAGGAACGGTCCAAGTTTTGATCATCTTTATACCCTGTAACAATAGTGGTTTCTATCTTCTTAGCCAAGCCAGCCACTTCATCTAATTTGCCACTCTTCACATAACTTTCTGGATACAAAATTACATCCACATGCTCATGCTTTTGTATTTCATATGTAAGTTGTTCTAAGTTTTCTTCTCTTTTAGGTTGTCCAACAAGAATTTTTATTGTGATTCACTCCTTCATTCCAAATTTAACGGATAAATCTACTTCCTCTTTAAACACGCCATCCTCATGAATGGTTAACAGAGTTTCCCTCACAGCGCGTTCGAACGATTCAACATGGTCTCCTAAAAATCGCCTCAAGCCATAGGATGTGGAATACAAGTTTCCAAGAATTGAATCTATTGTCCACTCTCTTTCAAATGTAGGGAATCGATATATTTCTAGAGTAAATGGAGATTGACGAATCACCTCTTCATGACTTTTAACGGGATGGGAGTACGTTGTGTTCCCCGCTCTTCTTTCCTCACCGTACCAATGTGTGATAATTTCATTAAGCTTTTTTTGCCATGATGCTAGTTGCTTTTCAGGATTATAATCATCAATAACGGCTACACCCCCACCTTGATTCACTCTACCGTATAAATCATCAAGCACTTGAGGTCGATCCATCCAGTGAAACGATTTAGACATAATAACAAGGTCAAAAACATCGTCATATTGTTCTTTAAATGAGCTAAGATCTCCTTGAAACCATTCTATATTCCCCATTCTTATTTCTTCATGAAGCCTCTTAGCCTCCGCTAACATTTCAGGTTCTAAATCAGCGCCTACAATTCGCTCACACCAATCGGAAAACCTCATCGTTAATTGCCCCGTGCCACATCCAAGGTCTAAAAGTGTTTGCTCTCCATTCAAATCGAATTTCTTAACCAAATACCTAACTAGTGATGAAGGGTACATTGGTCGATACTTTGAATAATAACCAGCCGCTCCTTTAAATAAATCATTACCATATGTATTCACTTGTCCCACTCCTGTGCTCTCATGATTTTTCCAAAACTATATCCACCTCTCTATTATTCAATAAAAAAGCACCACTTCCTTCCAAGAAGTGATGCTCACACTAAAATTATTATCATGTTCAATCATGCAAAATACTCTTTCTTCCGATAAACCGTTCCATCAGCTGTTGCCAGAAGCTCTCCGTTTTGATTGTTAATCGTCATTCGATAATGCCCGAGTTTAGGGTTTTTCGATACTTCTTTAGCCGTAGCAGTGAGAACATCTCCCTGTTTACCAGCTTTCATATAATTGATATTCACATTAATTCCCACGGCAATTTGGCCATGTGAATTACTCGCAATCGCAAAGACAAAATCAGCTAAAGAAAACATGACCCCACCATTAGCTGCTCCATGAAAATTTAAGTGCTCTTCGTTTATTGTCATCGAGGCAATGGCAAACCCTTCATCTACCTTTTCGATTGTTATACCTAGCTCTTTTGCGTAAGGGTCAGCATGTACAGTTTCTAATATGGTTTCGTTCATGATGAGCCCCCTCTCTACACCTCAACCTTTTCATCCGTGCGGTCTATAATTCTTACAGCTTTCCCTTGGGACCTTGGAATTGTCTTAGGAGGATGAACCTTCACATCCAGTGAGACGAGACAGTTACTCTTCATACAGCGCTGAATTTCTTTGGATAAAGATGTGACGCGCTCATGATCCATATCCCTTTTGATTTCATTATAGAATTCATCTTCAACTTCAACCTGTAACTCAACATGCTGAAGGCTTCCCTTCTTGTAAAGGTAAAGCTGATAGTGGGGCACAATTCCCTGAACAGGTAACAGATGATGTTCAATTTCAGAAGGGAATACGTTCACGCCACGTATGATTAACATATCGTCAATACGTCCTTTTACGCGTGACATTCGTGCTGTCGTACGTCCACAAGCACACTTTTCACGTGTAATAGAAGCAATATCTCCCGTTCGATATCGAATAACAGGAAAGGCTTCTTTCGTTAAGCTCGTAAATACCAACTCACCGTCTTCACCATCTGGAACAGGCGCTAATGTTTCTGGATCGATGACTTCAACAAGGAAATGATCTTCAGCGATGTGCAGACCATCCTGTGCTTCATGACATTCCATAGATACACCAGGACCTAGCACTTCACTTAATCCATAAATGTCACATGCCTTTAGGTCCAGTTTTTCTTCTAACGTTTTACGCATTTCCTGTGACCATGGCTCAGCACCAAAAATCCCGTATTTGAGTGACGTTTCACGAGGGTCTTCCCCTTGCTCTTCCATTCGCTCAGCTAAATTCAAAATATAAGAAGGAGTTCCACAAATAACGGATGGCTTAAAATCTTTAATAAGCTGGATTTGTCGATCAGAATTCCCACCAGATACAGGTACTGTAGCCATGCCAAGCTCTTCTCCACCGTAATGAAGCCCTAATCCACCAGTAAAAAGACCGTACCCATATGCATTGTGCAGGACCTCGCCAGGTTTTCCTCCAGCAATTGAAATAGCACGTGCAACGAGCTCGCTCCACATTTGGATATCCTTTTTCGTGTATCCTACTACCGTCGGCTTACCACTTGTACCAGATGAAGCATGAATACGTACTACTTCACTTTGATCAACTGCAAATAAGCCAAAAGGATAATGCTCACGCATATCTTTTTTGCTTAAGAAAGGAAGTTTTGTTAGATCTTCTAATGACGTTATATCTCTAGGGTGTACGCCAAGGTCATCAAATTTCTCCTTATAAAATGGAACATTCTCATAGACTTTATGTAATGTTTCATGCAATCTTTCTAATTGCAGTTTATCCATCTCTTGTCTGGAAACGCTTTCATTTTTGTGTAAAAACATACGGGTTTCCTCCTCAGCTTAGTGAATGTGAAAACTTATGAGAAATACTATATTTTTATGTCACAAATCCTATAATCCGTTATGAAATTGTAATGCCATTTGTACATAATGTAGCGCTAAGAAGAAAGAAAGTCAATATATTATTTTGAAATTTTATTATTTTCTGACAAAATAACAGAACCTGTACCATCCTGAAAATCGACATAATCCGGGTGGTGACAGGCACTTATTTAAAGGTAACTTTGTTTTTTCTCATAATAATTTCGAATCCCGTTTCCTAATACATAGAAACCAACTACAAATAACGTGATTGCGACTGCTCCTGAAAAAGGAATCCAGGGGCTGATAAAAATATCGTACGTTGCTTGCTTAAACAACACCGGCCACGCATGAGAGGTATTAACCATTTTAAAAGCGGGAGCCATGGTGGGAAGAGACTCTAGTTTATGTCGAATAAACACATGAATGAGCCCTAACTGACCAATTAAAAACATAACCCGACTAATATCTAATGTAAAATTAACAGCGACTTGTGGAAACAACTGAGGGAAAAAGTATCTCCTCAAGATCTGCATAGGAGAATTCCCTGAAACAATAGCCGTTTCAATGTAAGGCTTTTGAGAAATTTCAACGGTTTGTTTCAAGATGACATCTGCCACTCGCCCCACTTCAACCAAAGCAAGAATTAGGATCATCCATACAGCACGATACTCTGAATAGATCAAATAAGGCATATTTATAAGAAGAAGCACAATAAAAATCACGGGCACAAAAGAAAGCACTTGATTCAAAAACTGAAGTAAGCGATTCGCTGAACGATAATAATATGAAGACAATCCTAGTGGAACCGCTACAATATACCTTATTAAGACTACTGATAAAACCACTACGAGAACCTCTTTTGTCCCTATTATAAGTCGACTCACTATGTCTCTTCCGAGGTGGTCCGAACCAAACCAATATTCACCCGATGGGGGAAAAGGAGGAATAAGCATCTCCCCATCTTCCGCTTGGAGCATACCTTTGGTTTCTAGTTCTTGATCTACAAAAGGAAGATAAGGTCCTACAAAGGCTAATAAAATGAGAAAGACTAAAAATCCGATACCTATTTTCAATTGCCTATTACGCTTCATCCATACCACCCCTTTGTAGCATGATTCCAGTTGCAATTTTACTCACGATTTGTGTGAGCATCACAATCGTTGTAAACACTACAATAAATTCAATAACAAGAGCAGTTTGAATCGATTGATCCGCTCCAATTGCAAAGGTACTCCTTACACTTAAAGCCTTATAAAAAGAATAGGCAGCCCCTCTATAAGAGGTAATCAACTCTACTACAAACAAGTTCGATAGTATGTACAACATAATCGTATTTAAATGACTAATAATAGACAACCAACAATTACTTAACATATGGCGCCAAACAATCTTCCGCTTCCCCGTCCCCTTGCTCATCGCTGTTCGAATATAGTCCTGACTCGCTTGCTGTTCTAAACTAGCAAACGTAAGCCTTGCGATATAAAAGGTTGGGTAAATTGATAGAAAAATAATACTCACAATCTTATTGGATGCCTGCTCACTTCCATAAAGACTAATATGGGGTAACCCATAAGACGACAAGGTAATAATAGCAACCTGAATAAATAAAAGCAGAAAGAAATCAGGAACAGAAAGAAAAAACACCGTTGTTGGTTTGCCTAGAGGATCGTAACGCCTTGTTTTCACATTAAAATCATAAACACCTTTTAACAAGCCTACAACTGCACTAATGATAAAACTCGGGATAATCAACCATAAACTCTTCTTCACATAACGCCAAACCTCATACTCCACCGAATGCGTGTATTTGGTTGTACCAAGACTCTTGTTTTCCCAAGCATAGGTTACGATAGAAGATATATTATCTCCATAATCCTTCCAAGAAAATGTTGTAATACTCTCTTCATATTGTTTCACTTGATCAACTCGAGACATAGCAGGATCCACCTGAGGGTTCCCTCTTGGTAATAGTACGATAAGCAACAAAATGACTGTAACAAACAACCACATCAATATCGTTCGAATTCCTTGTAAAACCATCACTTTGTATCCCCTTTTATTTCCATATCATAGAAATGATTGTACTACTCACGAATAAAAATTGCTACAATTCTGACATTTTATCTTTAATTTATCCCTGTCTATAAGATACAAATTAGATGAATGATAGAAGGGGGGGGCCATTCATTTTTTCTAAACAAAACTTAAATTCTATATAAAAAGGAGCCCCTATTTGGACTCCTTTACCAGCTATTTTCTTGCTTCATGTACTTTAAGTTTCTTTCCTTTTACAGTAGTATTTTTCATGGCTTGCAATACACGTGGACCTTTCCCATTTAATATTTCAACATACGAGAGGTTTTCTTGTATCGTAATGATTCCAATATCATCTGCAGAAACGCCTTCTATATTAGAAATCGTTCCTACAAAATCAACAGCTCTTATTTTCTTTTTCTTCCCACCATTAAAATAAAGTTTCATAATATCTTTATTCAAATGAGCCTTTCGATCTTTTTCTATAGCAGGCTTCTGATCCAATTTCTTTTTAAAATCGTCACTCGCTTTTGCAATGGCTTCATTAGAAGGTGGAGTGACTTTAGGAATGGAGAACCCAATATAGTCTTGGATGTTTTCCAAAACCTCTCCCTCACTCGGTGTTACAAATGATATAGCTATTCCTGACTTCCCTGCACGTGCCGTCCGTCCTGTTCTATGAACGTAGCTTTCTTTTTCCAAAGGCATATCATAATTGATAACGTGTGTAATGTTCTCAACATCAATGCCTCTAGCAGCAACATCTGTCGCGACTAAATATCGAAATTTCCCCTCTTTGAAATCATCCATTACTTCAAAACGGTCTTCTTGAACCATTCCACCATGTAGTTTATCGACTGGATAATGCAGTCGATCTAATTCATCCATTAATTGATTTACATGCTCTTGCGTTCGGCAAAAGATGATACAACGATCAGGGTTTTCTACTGTGGTTATATCCTTTAAAAGTGAAAGCTTATCTTCTTCTAGGACTTCAATATAAGAATGATCAATATTATCAGTTGTCATTCTAGTTGCTTCTATCTCAATATGAAGGGGTTGTCTCATGTAATTCCGACTCAACGCTTCAATATCTTCTGGTAATGTTGCAGAAAACAGATAAGTCGCTCGATCTTTAGGAAGTTTTTGAATGATGGCTTCTACTTGGTCAATAAATCCCATGTTAAGCATTTCATCTGCTTCATCAATGACAAGGTAATCTAGTTTTTGAGTAGAAAGTGTTCCTTTTTCAAGGTGATCCAGCACTCTTCCAGGTGTTCCAACTACAACATGTGACTTTTGTTTCAACTCTAATTTTTGCCTTTGGAAAGGTTGCTTCCCATAGACTGCAGTTGCCTTAATCCTTTTAAATCGTCCTATATTTGTTATATCTTCTTTTATTTGTGCGGCCAGCTCACGCGTTGGGGTTAGAATTAAAGCTTGTGGTTTGTTCTCTTCCCATAACACCTTTTCACAGATTGGGATGCCAAATGAAGCCGTCTTTCCACTTCCCGTTTGTGATTTTACAACGAGATCTTTATTCATCAAGGCTTGTGGAATAACCTGATCCTGTACTTCAGTCGGAGTATCATATGCTAAACCCGAAAGAGCCTTTAGGAGGTCTTCACTTAATCCATAGTTTTTAAAATCTACATTCATTTTGTAGCCTCATTTTCTATATAGTCTACTTTCTCCTAACATCATACCATCAATCGATAGTAAAAAAGAGCCCTATCATGGACTCTCATCACAGAATATAAGTAGCTTATCGTTAATCTCGATTCTCAACTTTTGAAGATAAGAAACCTAATAGCCCTCCTAATAATGCACCACCCAGTACTTCAACGGGCTGATGCCCTAATAATTCCTTTAACTCCTTTTCACGTTCCACAAATTCAAAGCTTGGAAAATCTCCTGAGATCTCAGCCATACTATCTTCTAAGTCATTAACAAGCTGGGCAATTTCACCGGTATGGCGTCGAATCCCTTGTGCATCGTACATAACAATCACACCAAAAACAGTAGCCAATGCAGTTTCAGTATGACTGGCACCTTTATTCGTTGCGATATAAGTCGCAAGGGCTGACACACCAGCTGAATGCGAGCTTGGCATGCCTCCAGTAGTCAATACCTGCTTCAGATCCCAATCCCCACTAACTCTTTTATGAGTAAGGATTTTCAACCCTTGAGCAATTCCAATAGATGCAATCGCTGTTACAATCCCCTTGTTCATTTTTTGCATGAATTACACCCTCCGTTCTAAAACAAACTTCTCATTATCAATTACCCTGTTTAAAGAGTTTTATTCAGAACAGTGGGCATGCAAACATTATTCTATAGTATAAATACTAGATTGTAGTAAGAGCGCCTCAAAATCTTTTTCTGAAACTGGCCTGGAAAATTGGTAGCCCTGACCACTACTACACCCTTGTTCCACTAGCTTCTTAACCTGATATTCGTGCTCAATTCCTTCAGCCAAAACATGAAGATTTAAATTTAGTCCTAAATCGATAATTGTTTTTATCATAGATAAGTTTTTTGAATCAGTGAGATTATCTATAAAAGATTTATCAATTTTGATTACATCAATAGGGAGTTCTCTAAGCACATATAGTGATGAATAACCTGTTCCAAAGTCATCAATAGACAGTTTCACTCCAATTGACCTTAAACGATTCAATACTTCTTTTGATTCACTGACATTTTGTATAATACTCTCTGTAATTTCTAGCTCAAGATATTGTGGACTTAAGCCAGTTTCGTCTAAAGCTTTACTAACTGCATTAATAAAATCACTATGTTCGAATTGGCGTGCAGAAACATTAATTGAAATACAAAGAGGATCAAATCCTTTTTCCTGCCAATGCTTATTTTGTTTACAAGCTGTTTTTAAAACCCATTCGCCTATTGCTACAATATTACCGGTCTCTTCTGCTAATGGGATAAACTCTTGTGGTGATATAAACCCAAGTTTTGGATGCTTCCAACGTAACAATGCCTCCATACCTGTAATTTCCTTTGTGTACAAATCAACTTTAGGTTGGTAATAAAGCTCCAGTTGATCTTTTTCAATTGCTTTACTCAACTCGCTTTCAATGTAAACCCTTCGATTTATAATTTCATGTAATTCCGCATTATAAAATTGAAAATTGTTTTTCCCATTTTCTTTGGCAAGATACATTGCCATATCAGCACTTATAAATAAAGATTCTTGATCGCTTCCATTTTCGGGATAAACACTTATACCAATACTAGGTGTAACTGAAATTTCATATTCATTTACTAAAAAAGGATTAGTAAACTCTTTCAATACAGCCTCTGCTGTTTGCTGACAATAAAGGGCAGATGCATTGGGGAGGATTATGATATATTCATCCCCACCTAATCTGTATAAGTTATCGTAAACTTCTAATCCATCTTTTAAACGATTTGATACCTCTTTTAATAAGCCATCTCCAGTGTAATGACCAAGGGTATCATTTACATATTTAAAGCGATCTAAGTCAATTAAAAGAAGACCTACCTTATGATTTCTAAGTTGAGCTTCATCAATAACATTCATTAAATCTTTTCTAAATTTTGTTCGGTTTTTTAGTCCAGTTAATGGATCATGATAAGCCAAGTCTCTATATTCGTCTGTTAGATTTTCATTTTTTTTCATAATCAAAAATTGTCTTATAATGATTAGAAGAAAGATAATACACGCACCGATACTAAGAGCATTGAATTTCCATTGATAACTTTCTATTGCTAATAAAATAAAAAGTAATACACCTAAATAAGGCAATATTACCTTTTCTTTCTTGGAATCATCATTTAATGACCAATTTTCCTCTGGTTTTCCACTTTCTTTTCTAAAAACTCCCGCAAGGCCAATTAACATTATTGCAATGAGCCATAATGGTTCGATCAAGCCACCTACTTTGTATTCTCCAGTGAGGCGGAGGAAAATTAAACTTGAATCACAGATCACTTGGATGAAGAACCCACTTATAAGAATTAAAATAACCTTTCTATTATTACTAGTTTTCGATAGGTAATAGAGAGTTACTGTAACAAACAAGATGCTTAAATTTAACATTGGGTAAATTAAAATTATAGTTGAAATGGATATTGAACTATTTGTAATAGATATAATTGGTTTTATTAAATAATAGACACTAATAGATGAAAAAATCGTCATAAAAATAAGAATATAAAAGATATAATGATTATTAGAGTGCCTCATACTTAACAGTTGTGTTTTATAAATTAAAGCACCTAGAAAGATGATATACTCAAGAATCCATATCCAATTGGATACCCTAGGAAATTGGGAAGATCCCCCCCATATTTGAAAACACAGCCAAATACCATTGGAAATTACGTAAAGTAATGTACCAAGACATAATAATAACCAAAAGTAACTTTCTTTCTCAGAAGTTGAAGAATACACTTTATATAACCACGTAGAACTTAATGTACCACCAACTATTGAGATAATAGATACTCCTAATAACCTAATACTAGAATTATCACTAAATGTTATAATCCAACCATAAAATACAATGCTACTAATAATTAAGGTAAGTATTGCCAAACCTCTTGATGCTAACATAGTAATCCCTCATTATTTTTAAGTGTTTAGTATTCTAATAGAGACTCTAAATTCTCAATTTTGAGATATAATTTATAAGATAGCCATATATGGTCCTAAATCCCTATAAAGATGTAGGTCTTATTTTATCATATAAATAATACATATAATTGTATTTTTATTTAATTTTCAACAAAAAATAACAAAAATGCCTATTGCTCCCGATGCCTGTCAAATATAAAGAACTCGACAAACCCGGGGAATGATAGGCACTTTGATTGGCACTGTAATTTATCGCGCTAAATTATCCCACAGTTCATAAAAAAAGTAGATGTTCTCCATTACTGCTTGGTCATCTTTACCTTTAATCCCACCCTTTATTTGTGCAAAAACTCCACTTATTTCAAGTATAAATTCTTTCTCAACACTAAATTGAATTCGCCTAGTTACTTTTTTCCACGCTTCTTCTATGTATTTTATATGCTCTTCAGCATTTTCCCACTCTTCATTAGCCACTTCTTTTTCTATCTTCTTGACCGTTTCAACTAATCGATCATCATGGCCATAGGATTTCTTTAATATAGAGCCACTGTTCATGATAACGATAAAAATAGCAAGTGTAAGAATAGGGATGAGATATAATAAAAATTTCTTCATAACCTTCACCTCAAACTTTAATAAGGACCATCATAATCACTAAGGTCTGAATCTTTACCTACATGGTCTTCATATTGATCTGTGTACAATTGACCATTGGGTAATATTAAAGCGTAAGAAACGTTTTTTACGTCATCAATACCTTTTGATTTCAATTGTTGGTATAACCAATTTTCATCTTTATGCCTTTGTTTTAAATTCTGTTCAATGATAATCCCATCTTGAATGACCTCAGTTGATAAACCATTTGGTGTACTAGGTATCCTTAAATCCTTTGGTGTTACCGGGAGATATTCAGGCTTGGGTAGGACTGTTAAATTACCATTAATCTCTAAAATGGCATATTCAACTTCTGTTATATCAAAAATTCCTCTGTCACGAAGGAGCATCATTAATTCACTCAATTTAATGCGCATCTTCCTTAAGTTTTTCTCTAAAATTCTACCATTCTCAATAACGACAGTTGGTTCTCCATCCATAACCTTGCCTAAGTAACGATTCTTGATCGTAATGTATTGTAAAACACCAGTCAAAAGCGCATATCCAGCTAATCCCACCCAATGAGCCCAGGCTTTTGAAGAAAGGTCTGTAGCTAAGGTGGCTGCAATCGAACCAATTGTAATTCCGTTTATATAATCAAAGAATGTTAATTGTCCTACCTCCTGTTTACCAAGTATTCTGGTGAAAATTAAAAGTGTAAAAAAGGAAATAATAACCCTTACGATAACAACTAGCGCTTCATCGATCATGAACAAACCTCCTATCCATTTAGCCTTTTACTATTATTCCCAAAGTATATGAAGATAAGTCATAATAAAGAGTGCCTGTCACCTCCCGGATATTGTCGAACCTTTCGACAAACCTCGGATGGTGACAGGCACTGATAAAATACTATTTCTTATACCCTTTAAATAACCTTCCGCCAAAGGGTGCTAATTGATGGTCCACAAACCTGATGAGTTCATCTTTATTTTTGGATTTATGATACTCATGAATACAATTTGTAAAACCCTTAGCGATATTTGGATCAAAGTGTTTTAAACACCGAAACATCCACTTTCCTTCACCGATCCACTCTTGATTCGCTCTAAGGATAAATTCAGGAAGTTTTCTTGTGAGTTCACCCACACTATATGTATCTTCCATTTCTACTCTAGACCCCTCTAAGTCATAAAGCAGATCTGAAATGAAGTATCGAAACTCATCCATTTTGCTCGAGGACAAAGGACTGGGCCCTTCTTTTAAGTTTTCTTCCCCTTGTATCTTCAAAGTACTTGCATCTTCCTCACCTTTGATTACCACACCTTCAGAGCACATTCTACTCAATAGAGGAATTCCATACTGCTTTTCAAGGAATAATTCCAACTCAAGCGAATCGTCATTATATACAAAAGCTTCAATGGGTTTATCTAGAAATATATAAGATTTTCTAAACGTATCCTCATCTAGGATGACAATATCTAAATCTGAAGAAGGGGTATTATCTCCTCGAACAAAACTTCCGGCCAATAAAGCAGCACGACTACCAGGAAAATGAGTTCCTATAAATTCCCTTGCTATATGAAGGATCTCTTTGTTCATCGTAACCATCCTTTCTTTTATGGAAGCTTTAATACATCATTCTTATATGTATATTCAACTTACGTGTATCGATGTGCCAGGCACTTTTTTTAAGCGGATAAATGTTCTAAACTAATATATATGAATGATCTAAAGGAGAGTACTATATGAATAAGGAAGAAGTTAATCAAAAGATTGCAGAATTAAAAATGGAATATTTGAGGTTACAAGATGATATGGAACGATTAGAGTCATTTGGTCGATCCGTTGATAAACAAGAGCAAAAGTTGCTAGAAATTGAAAATGAGTTACAGTATTATAACAACTTACAAGATCAGTAAAGCTACTTTAAAGTGCCTGTCACCACCCGAGTTTTGTCGAATAGTGTACGACAAATTTCGGGTGGTGACAGGCACTTTTCTTAACCTCTATATAAAACCGTTAATCCCTTCAGGAAACTTCTAGCATACTTGTCCCCACACTCTTGATAATTTTTATGCCCCTGTTTTCTTAATAGAGCGCTTAATTCTCCTTTTGTCACGCTGACGCCTGCTTTATTAAAGACATCAAGCATATCCTCACTTGTTAATTTGAGTGCAATTTTCGATTTCTTAAGCAGGATATTATTGATATTTTCATCACCAGACAGCGCGGGTCTCTCAGGTTGTCCTGGTTTTGGCTCCTGTTTTCCTCTTTTCAAAATAATGAGGCCATTTAAAAATAACTCTATGGTCCCATTATCCACTGTTGAATCCTCTTCGTCATCAAGATTGTCATCATTACTATCTTTGGTGAGCATTTCACGTACTTCTTCTAATGTTACTTCCATATCACCAAGTTTAAATATTTTTACCATATCCTGATCTTTTATATCCAGAGCATATCTTAATCGAATTAACCGATCTTTATTATTCATCTATTATACCACCTTTACTATAAAGCGAAGTCCCGAGAAACTTTTATTACTCTCGGGACTCCTGCATACGATATTTCTATTTTCTTTTAAGCCATGACACACACTCAATATGCCCAGTCTGAGGAAACATATCGACAGGCTGTACTTCCTGAGTCTCAAACCCACCATCTTCTAAAATACGTAAGTCACGCGCTAAAGTAGATGGATTACAGGAAACATATACAATCTTGTTCGGCTTCATTTCAATCATCGCCTGAAGTAAACTTTCATCGCAGCCTTTTCGTGGCGGATCGACTACGATTACGTCTGGGTCAAGCCCTTGAGACTTCCACCATGGAAAAACCTTTTCTGCTTCGCCAACAAAGAATTCCGCATTCTCTAATCCGTTTAGTTTTGCGTTTTTCTTCGCGTCTGATACTGCTGGTCCAACGACCTCTACACCGTACACTTTCTTTGCCTTTTGAGCTAAGAAAAGGGAGATGGTTCCGATACCGCAATAAGCATCAATCACCGTTTCATGTCCTTGTAGATCAGCATATTCTAACGCTTTATCATATAATTGTTTCGTTTGATTCGGGTTGACCTGATAGAACGACTTTGGAGAAATCATGAACTCGATGTCACCAATACGGTCTTTGATATATTTTTCACCCCAAAGAATCGTCGTTTGGTCTCCCATAACTACATTTGTACGTTTTGGGTTCACATTGTGGACGATGGATTTTACATCAGGATAGGTTTGTCGGATTTCCTCTACAATGTCATTCTTATGAGGAAGCTCTTTTGTTTTCGTAATGATAACAACCATTACATCGCCAGTTGTTTGACCTGTACGAACCATAATGTGGCGAAGTGTGCCACGATGTTTCTCTTCATCATAAGCTTGGAGCCCGTGTTTCTCTGCGATACGACGAACAGCTTCTACCATACGATCATTCTTTTCATCTTGGATCACACAGGTATCCATATTGATGATGTCATGACTCCGTTTTCGATAAAATCCAGTTTTAAGGCCATCACCGTCTTTGCCAACAGGAATTTGAACCTTGTTGCGGTAACGCCATGGATCTTCCATCCCAATTGTCGGATGAACAGGCACATGACTCAGATGACCAACTTTATGCATAGAGCTTTCCACTTGATTGCGTTTCATGCTTAACTGCATGTCATAGCTCATATGTTGAATCTGACAACCGCCACATTGATAAAAGACATCACAAGGCGGTTCTACACGTTCCGGGCTTGGCTCCTCAACTTCAAGGAGCTTACCGAAGCCAAAATTCTTTTTTACCTTAATGACTTTAACCTTTCCTTTTTCTCCTGGTAAACCATAAGGAACGAAGAGTGGATAGCCATTAACTTTGCCTACACCATTGCCTTCATGTGTTAAGTCTTCAAATGTGAGCTCTACAGTTTCATTTTTCTGCACAGGTGGCTGTGGTTTTGACATCTATATAACTTCCTTTACCATCTTGTTATGGTACCGTGTTACGCTCGGATATTGTCAGTTTTGACAAACCTCGAGCGTAACAAGACACCTACTTTTTCTTTTTATTACTCCCATCGATCTCTTGGGACAAAAAATTCGAGGTGGCGATATAAATTGACAAATTCCCCGGGTAATAATCCGCCAAATTCCCCATCTATATTTAGCTGCATTTTTTCGTCTGTTATAACCTTTATACGATTTGCTTTTGCATAGATGACATTAGGGTCCTTAATATGGTTGCCTTTCATAGCTAAGGAAGCAAGGCGAATAAGTTCAGCTAGATTTACTTTCTTAATAATGAGTAAATCAAACATACCATCATCCATATAAGCGTCAGGAGCTAATTTTTCCAAGCCACCAACTGAGTTTGTATTGGATACAAGAAAGACCATAACTTCCCCTTCATACCATTTCCCATCATACTCAATTTGTACATGAGTTGGTCTAAGGGAAGGAATCATTTCGACCCCTTTCAAGTAGTACGCCAATTGACCAAGCATGGTCTTGAGCTTACTTGGTACTTCATAGGTTAACTCGGTTAGCTTCCCGCCACCAGCGATATTCACGAAGTATTGTTCGTTAACCCGTCCAATATCCAGTTCTTTTGAATAGTCGTCTAAAATGACATCAATCGCTTTTTTAATATTTCGCGGTACACAAATTGCTCGAGCAAAATCATTTGTCGTTCCAACAGGGATAATCCCTAACTTTGGTCGATGCTCATTTTCAGCAAGGCCATTAATTACTTCGTTAATGGTTCCATCTCCACCGGCTGCGACGACGACATCAAACTTTCGCTGAGCGGCTATTTCTGCTGCATGTGTCGCGTCTCCTGATCCTACGGTGCAGTGAGTAGATGTTTCATATCCCGCTTGTTCAAATCGTTGCAATATTTCTGGGAGCTCTCTCTTAACGGCTTCTCTGCCAGAGGTTGGATTGTAGATAATCCGTGCTCGCTTCATAGGTCTTACCCCCATCCAAGCCATATTTCCTTTCATCATCATACTTCTTTTTCCTTTATTTGAAAAGTTTAATCCTTTTATAGGATTTCCGATGATGAGGTATTTAACACATAGAAAAGCACGCCATAAAAGCGTGCTTTCCCTCATTTGTGACATGTTCTTATTCTATCGTTTTTCGATCTCTTCTAAGATGATTTTGTTAACCATAGGTGGGTTAGCCTGACCTTTGGTTGCTTTCATCGTCTGTCCAACAAGGAAGCCTAGGGCACGGTCTTTACCGTTCTTATAGTCTTCAATGGATTGTGGATTTTCATCAAGAATACCTGTGATAATCTCGCGAAGTTGTCCTTCATCCGAAATCTGCACAAGACCTTTGTCCTTAACGATTTTCTCTGGATCGCCACCGTTTTCAACTAGCTCAGCGAATACTTTCTTCGCAATTTTAGAAGAAATGGTTCCGTCTTCGATCAATTTGATCATTTTCGCAAGGCCTTCTGGTGTTAATGCAAGTTCATGAACCTCTTTGTAATTTTTATTCATGTAAGCAGATACTTCACCCATTAACCAGTTGGAAGCTTGCTTCACGTCAGCTCCAGCGTTGATCGTTTCCTCAAAGAAATCAGATAGATCTTTATTATTCGTAAGAACCATCGCATCGTATTCTGGAAGCTCTAGTTCTTTTACATAACGCTCTTTACGAGCATCTGGAAGCTCAGGAATTTCAGCACGAATGCGTTCTTTCCAGTCATCGTTAATATATAGAGGAACAAGGTCCGGCTCTGGGAAGTAACGGTAGTCGTCTGATCCTTCTTTAACACGCATTAAAATCGTCTTCTTAGAAGATTCATCAAAACGGCGAGTTTCCTGTAGGATTTCTTCGCCTGCAAGTAATGCTTTTTCCTGACGTTGTTCTTCAAACTCTAGTCCTTTTTGAACAAAAGAGAAGGAGTTCAAGTTCTTCAATTCTGTTTTTGTACCGAATTCCTCTTGTCCGATTGGACGGATGGATATGTTTGCGTCAGCACGAAGAGAGCCTTCCTCCATCTTACAATCCGATACGCCTGTATATTGAATGATATTCTTCAGCTTTTCCAAGTAAGCATATGCTTCTTTTGGCGAGCGAATGTCTGGCTCAGATACAATCTCAACAAGTGGTGTACCTTGACGGTTGTAGTCAACTAGGGAATAGCCATCATCACTGTGCGTAAGTTTACCCGCATCTTCTTCAACATGAAGACGAGTAATGCCGATTCGCTTTGTTTTGCCGTCTACTTCAATATCGATATATCCATTTTCACCTAGTGGCTGATCAAACTGCGAAATTTGATAAGCTTTCGGATTATCAGGGTAGAAGTAGTTCTTTCGGTCAAATTTCGTATCTGTAGCTATATCACAGTTTAAAGCCATAGCTGCTTTCATGGCGTAGTTAATAACTTCTTCATTTAAAACCGGTAAAACACCTGGGTACCCTAAGTCGATTGGATTCACGTTTGTATTCGGCTCGTCACCAAACATATTCGGACTCGGGCTGAAAATTTTCGATGCAGTTTTTAATTCTACGTGGACTTCAATTCCGATAATCGTTTCGAAGTTCATTATTGGGCACCTCCCAGGGACGGTTGTTGCTTATGGTAGTCAGTCGCTTGTTCAAAAGCATGCGCTGCACGATAAACTGTGCTCTCGTCAAAGTGCTTTCCGATGATTTGTAGTCCAATCGGTAAGCCTTCTGAAGAGAAGCCACAAGGTACTGAAATACCAGGAACACCTGCTAAGTTAACAGGAATCGTCAGGATGTCGTTTGCATACATCGTCAATGGATCATCTGTGTTTTCGCCAACTTTAAAGGCTGGTGTTGGTGTTGTAGGTCCAATGATCACATCGTAGTTTTCGAAAATGTCGTCAAAGTCCTTCTTGATTAACGTACGTACTTGTTGTGCTTTTTTATAGTAAGCATCATAGTAACCAGAGCTTAACGCAAATGTACCAAGCATGATACGGCGCTTCACTTCGTCACCAAAACCTTCACTACGGGAAAGCTTAAACATGTCTAGCATGTTTTCTGCCTTTTCAGAACGACGACCATAGCGAACACCATCGAAGCGAGCAAGGTTTGCAGATGCTTCTGAAGATGAAATGAGGTAATACGTTGATAGAGCATACTTAGAGTGCGGAAGTGTAACCTCTTCCCATGTTGCACCCATCTTCTCATATTCTTTGATTGCATTTTGAACAGCTGTTTTAACTTCTTCAGATACACCTTCACCAAGGTATTCCTTAGGTACAGCAATTTTTAGGTCTTTTACATCGCCTGTTAATGCTTCCGTGTACTTCGGTACATCAACATTTGCAGATGTAGAATCCATTTTGTCATGTCCAGCAATGGTTTCAAGAATATAGGCGTTATCCTCTACGTTACGAGTTAAAGGTCCAATTTGGTCAAGGGATGACGCAAAAGCAATCAAACCAAAACGAGATACACGACCATATGTTGGTTTAAGTCCTACAACACCACAATAAGCTGCTGGTTGGCGAATAGATCCCCCCGTATCTGACCCTAGGGAGAATGGAACCTCACCCGCAGCTACAGACGCTGCTGATGCACCACTAGATCCTCCTGGAACATAATCTGTGTTCCATGGATTACGTGTTGGGAAGTAACTGGAATTTTCGTTAGAAGAACCCATCGCAAATTCGTCCATGTTCAGCTTTCCAACTGTAACAGATTCAGCGTCATTTAACTTTTGAACAACATGAGCATCGTATAAAGGATCATATAGGTTGTCCAAAATCTGGCTTGCTGCGGTTGTACGTAAGCCTTTTGTTACAATGTTATCTTTAATCGCGATCGGCATACCAAATAACAAGCCACGTCCTTCTTTCGTGCCTCGTAATTCATCTAGTTCTTTTGCACGCTCGCGTGCGCCTTCTTCGTTCAGTGTTAAAAAGGATTTTACTTCTCCATCAACTTCTTCAATACGCTTAAAGGCTTCATCTAAAAGATCATTAACGGAGATCTCTTTGTTATGTAGCCACTCTTGTATTTCTGAAAGCTTGTGATCAAAAAGAGACATGCGTTGTACCTCCTATTCCAAAATGGATGGCACTCGGATTTGGCCATCTTGTTTTTCCGGTGCGTTTTTCAATGCTTCATCTTGCGTAATCCATTTCTTCGGTTCATCTTTACGCATGACATTTTTCAAATCTAAAACGTGTGTAGTTGGTTCTACACCCTCTGTATCTAATTCATTTAACTGTTCAGCCATCGAGATGATATCGTCTAGCTGCTTTGTAAACTTATCAGCTTCTTCTTCAGAAACATGTAAACGCGCTAAATGAGCAACGTGCTTTACTTGTTCTTTATCAATGCGTGACATTGTTTAACCTCCATTCGTATCGAACATCACATAATATATGATGATACCAAAATTACCGTATAACAATCAAGAAGACAGATGTGAATGAGAACTGTCAAATTCCTACTTATTTAAATGTTTATGTTTTTTAAAAGTGGATACATAATAAAAGACCCCTTCTTAAATAGAAGAGGTCTTTATGTGAAATAGAGATATTACATATTTTTCGCTTGGTCGAATTCAGCAACGATTTCATTACTTGGACGACGGCTCATAAGACTAACAACTATAGCAACTAGTGCACATAGAATGAAACCTGGAACAATTTCGTAAAGCCCTGTCCCTAATTGTTTCCAAATAACTACCGTAGCTGCACCTACAATAATACCTGCGATCGCTCCTGGTGCAGTAAGACGCTTCCAGAATAGTGAAAGCAAGATTATTGGACCGAATGAAGCTCCAAATCCTGCCCATGCATAACTTACAAGGCCAAGCACTGAACTTTCTGGGTTGTAAGCAAGTAGGATAGCAATTAGTGCGATTACACCTACAGAAATACGACCTACCCAAACAAGTTCACGTTCAGATGCATTTTTACGAAGGATAGCTTTATAGAAGTCCTCCGCTACAGCTGAAGATGATACAAGTAACTGAGAGTCAATTGTACTCATAATTGCAGAAAGAATTGCTGCTAATAGAATACCTGCAATGACTGGGTGGAATAAGATTTGAGAGAATGCAATAAAGATTTTCTCAGGGTCATCTAACATCTGAACTCCACCATCAGTTACAACTTTCACACCAAATTCAGCTAAGTTTCCAGCATTAGCAACATCACTTACATAAGCTAAACCAACAAAACCAGTAAAGATAGCACCGTAAAGACCAAGGATCATCCAAGTCATACCGATGAAACGAGCTTTTGGTACATCTTTAGAAGAACGTAATGCCATAAAACGCGTTAAAATATGTGGCTGACCAAAGTAACCAAGTCCCCAAGCCATAGAAGAAATAACGGCTAATACGCCAACACCTTTAACCATATCAAGACGGCTAGGGTCGATTTCCCCTACTGTTTGCATAACTTGATTCCATCCACCAAGTTCGCTAATAGCAACAATTGGTACAGCGATAAGAGCAATGAACATTAGGATTCCCTGAACGAAGTCCGTCCAACTTACTGCTAAGAATCCACCTAAGAATGTGTACGAAATAATAACAATAGCACCGATCCATAGGGCTTGTTCATACCCTAAACCGAAGGATGCTTCAAATAATTTTGCTCCGGCAACCATACCAGAAGACGTATAGAATGTGAAAAATAGTAAAATAACAAGTGCGGAGATAACGCGCAAAACGTGCGAGTTGTCACGGAAGCGATTTTCAAAGAAGTCTGGCACTGTGATTGAATCGTTGGCAACCTCCGTATAATTACGTAGTCGACGCGCAACAAATTGCCAGTTTAAGTAGGCACCAATAGCTAGTCCGACACCAATCCAAGCACTGGATAAACCTCCAGCATAAATAGCTCCAGGCAGTCCTAGTAGCAACCAACCACTCATGTCTGATGCTCCGGCACTTAATGCGGCAACACCTGGTCCTAGGCGGCGTCCTCCTAATACATAGTCTGATAAATTACTAGTCAAGCGATAAGCTGCTAGACCAATTAAAAGCATTCCAATTAAATAAATAATAAACGTAACTAACGTAGCAGTACTCATTGGGTACTATTCTCTCCTTCCAGTAAATAAAGTAATCGTTGATAGAATAATTAAAATTGGCATTGGAACAAATAACCAAAACCATGTAGCTCCTGAAAGAGCAAATTCTTCTCCCATTTAAGATCCTCCTTTTCCCACTTTACTTGAATAAATTATACATCGCCATACAATTTTCCTTCAATTCAGAAAATAATATCATAATTATTATTGACGATGCACTTAGGAAATACAAAAAACACTATAACATATTAATATTATTCGAACATTCAAAAAATTTAAATAATCGTAAGTGTACGTATAAATATTCATAACATGTATTATATATGTCCAATATACACACTTTCGCCTATATTTATAGACTAAAACGAATAAAATTAAATCAAAGTTTTTCAGATTTCATTGTTTTTCCAGTAGATTATAAGATTTTAATAAGAAACGGGTACACCCTGCGCTAGCTAGCAATAATCACTTAACATGAATTCGTTTATAAATAGTACAAAATCCCCCCTTTCTAATTAATCTATGAAGAAAGAGGGGGTTTATGACTTTATAACATTTCAGATGTTGTTTTACCTTGCATATGATGTAGAAGGTATCCAGGCCCACCAGCCTTGGAGTCTGTACCGGACATATTGAATCCACCAAATGGATGATAGCCTACAATTGCCGCTGTACATCCACGGTTGAAATATAAATTACCTACCATAAAGTCTTCACGAGCTTGCTCAATATGAAGACGGTTATTTGAAATAACAGCTCCCGTTAAACCATATTCGGTGTTATTTGCAATATCGATCAACTCATCGAAGTCTTTCCCTTTAGTAAAACCTAAAACTGGCCCAAAAATCTCTTCTTGCATCACAACGGCTTCTGGATCCAGGTCAGCAATAATCGTTGGTTGAATGAAGAATCCTTTTGAGTTGTCTCCCTCACCACCAGTCATTAGCTTCCCTTCTTTACGCCCCGTTTCAATATAACCCATGATTTTATCATAAGCACCTTGATCGATTACAGGCCCCATAAATGTTTTTCCATCGTGTGGATCTTTTACCGTAACTCGTTCTTCTGTTAACTCAACAACACGCTTTAGTAAGTCATCATATACATCTTCATGCGCTACAACACGTGAACATGCAGAGCATTTCTGTCCACTGAAACCGAATGCGGAATAAACAATTGATTCTGCAGCTAATTCAAGATCTGCTTCATTATCGACAACGATAGTATCTTTCCCACCCATTTCAGCAATAACGCGCTTCAACCACTTTTGCCCTGGTTGAACTTTCGCAGCACGCTCATAAATACGAGTTCCAACTTCACGAGATCCTGTGAAAGAAACAAGGCGAGTACGTGGGTGATCAACTAGATAATCCCCTACTTCAGCACCTGGTCCAGGTAAGTAGTTTATGACACCAGCTGGTAATCCAGCCTCCTCTAATACTTCCATCATCTTATAGGCAATGATTGGAGTCAGGCTTGCGGGTTTTAAAATAACCGTATTTCCGGAAACCATCGGCGCTACTGCTGTTCCACACATAATCGCAAAAAGGAAATTCCATGGCGAGAATACTACACTCACACCTAGTGGAATGTAATCGAATTGGTTGTTTTCAATAGGTCGGCTATTAGCATGTGCCCCGTCTTTAATTTCAAGTATCTGCCGTCCGTAGTATTCCATGAAATCGATCGCTTCTGCAGTATCAGCATCAGCCTCTTTCCAAGGCTTACCGCCTTCTTTTACAAGATGAGCTGTGAATTCATGTTTACGACGACGTACAATAGCTGCAGCTCGGAATAAAATATCTGCTCGCATTTCCGGTTTTGATTTACGCCACCACTGGAATGTATCGTCCGCGACCTTCATAGCCTGCTCAGCTAATTCTTTGTTAGCTTTAGATACATACCCGATTATTTCCTCTTTGTTAGCAGGGTTAAAAGATGTGATTTTGTCATCAGTGTAGATGCGCTCTCCGCCAATAATAAGAGGATATTCTTTCCCAAAATCCGCCTCAACTTTCTTTAATGCTTCTTCCATCGCTTGACGATTTTCTGGTAGAGAAAAGTCAGTGAATGGTTCGTGTGTGTAAGGTACTACCATGTTTAACAGCCTCCTTAGAATAATAATTCCAATATACTGCTTCCATGTTGCTATAAGTATTGATGAAGCGCTTTCAAAAAATTGCTCCACGCACTAAGATTCTTTGATGAATCCTTATGTGTAAAAACAGCAGTACATCTTTGAAATTAGACGTTTTACAACTTTTTACACGTCTAATTAGATTTTAGCACAACTTTATGTGTATGGCGTGTGAGAAGGTTTTAGAAGAGAAGAAAAGAATACTTTTAACCTTCTATTAAACCAAGGTACCTTAGTCGTTCTCCATTCATTTCTGCTAAATAGACTTGACCATGGTGTCCTCCCTTTACCCACCTATTTCTTCATAGGTCGATTGCTTAATCCACTTATCTAATTTTGTTTTACTAAAATAGAACTTTCCATTGATTTGAACATACGGAATATAATCATAAGTGGGATATGAAGAACGCTTCATTCGTATTAACCTTTGAGAAACAATAATTTTATCAAGCTCTTTTGATGTTAGGCTTAAATAAGCAGCAGCTTCCTCAAGTGTCCATAATCCCTTTTCCATATTCAGAATGGAAGGTTTTGAGGGATCTTCTTCATGCTCAACAGCTTCCGCCTTGTTATCTACTTTTGCTACACCATGCAACTGAAACCCTAAATAAAAGATTGATATACATAATAATAAAATTGTTCCACTAATAAAGTGTTTAGCCATATTCCCGCCGCCTTTTCTATTTTCTAATTTAAGTTGATTTGAGTATTTGTTAAATGTAACATATATCTTGAATTATCTGTAAATTTTATAAAGGAGGATTCACATGGGGGTTTTGAATTACTAATATCTGAAGTTACTCAATAGGCAAGCTAATTCATAACCTAAAGGAGTGCTTCAAATGGAATGGACGCGTGAGTTTTACGGTAAGATGTTTAGTTGGGCTGAATCCGAAACAGTTGGCATCTTCAATGATTTAAGAGAAGATTTGGTAGATAAGCTTGAAGTTTATGGCGACCAACCTATTGAACATATTTTAGAGTTAGGGGCTGGAAGTGGACAATTTGCAGTGGCTGCAGCCAAACGAGGATATAAAGTTACGGT
The DNA here is from genome assembly GCF_000425225.1 of Pontibacillus marinus BH030004 = DSM 16465. Classification (GTDB taxonomy): domain Bacteria; phylum Bacillota; class Bacilli; order Bacillales; family BH030062; genus Pontibacillus; species Pontibacillus marinus. Next base: position 27,089 of record NZ_AULJ01000037.1, read on the forward strand.
TATTGAACTTGTCCCTAAAGCGATTAACCTCATGGAAAAACTTGCTTCTGAACATGGGGTAGAACAAAACCTCCATATTATATACGGAGACTTTTATAAGGTGGATATAGCAGGTCAGTTTGATGTGGTTTGCTATTGGGATGGTTTTGGAATCGGTTCAAATGAAGACCAACAGCGATTATTAAATCGTGTCTCCCAATGGTTGAAGTCTGATGGTATGGCTTTAATCGATATCTATACACCTTGGTATTGGGCGAAAGTTGCTGGAGAGGAGATGGAGATCGGCCATATCGCCAGACGATATGACTTTGACCCTGTGGGATGTAAAATGATCGATACTTGGTGGCAAAAGGGTGAGCCTGAAAGTAAAGTAACTCAATACCTTCGTTGTTACTCACCTGCTGATTTAAACTTATTAATGAAAGAATCTGATTTACAATTAGATAGAATCAAAGCTGGTGGAGAGATGAATTATGAATCTAGAGAGTTTATCTCAGAAACCTCTTTAGAACGCGCTATGTCTTATTTAGCAATATTGGTTAAATCGTAAAGGAAAAGAAGGGGGATGGCCCCTTCTTTTTTCAGGCTAATTATTCTATGTATTTGTTTAGTAAGTCTTATTGATTTTTTTCATCTGTTTTCTTTTTTGCAATCCAAAACGCCAAGATCATTAGAGGAATTGCAATAATCCACGGAATATTAATATGACTTTGTGTAATGATAGCTAATAAAAATAAAAGCGCAAAAGCTACAATTATGTATAAACAACCTCTTCCAAACGTCTCCACCTAACTCCCTCCTATCTATAAAAACCTCCGTTAAGAACCATTCTATAATAATAGTTATATTTTGGTAATCTCGTACACATGTATGTTGATTTTACTTTTACTAAATAAATTTTATTATTTAACCTTAAATACAGCAGCTTTTTCAGGTGCCTGACCCCCACTGCTTTAACGCATTACTACAGCGGGGGTCAGGCACCAAAAAAGGCACCAAAAAAAGGCTAGCTTGATAGCTAACCTCTTAATGCTTGTGCGAAGTCTTCTTTTAGGTCTTCGATATCTTCAAGTCCAATGGAGACGCGGACAAGTCCATCTGTGATGCCTAGTTCTGCTCGGCGTTCTTTTGGTATGGAGGCGTGAGTCATTTTAGCAGGTACAGAAATTAAACTTTCTACCGCTCCTAGACTCTCAGCTAACGTAAAGTAGCGTAAGTTTCGCAGGAGCTTATCAGCATTTTCTGAGCTTCCTACGTCAAATGAAATCATTCCGCCTCCACCACGTGCTTGTTTTGCGTGTACATCATGACCACCATGCGATTCAAGGCCTGGATAATAGATATTGGATACTTCAGGATGCTCTTGTAAGAAGGATACGAACTCTCTTGTATTGGATTCGATCTCTTCCATGCGAATCCCTAATGTTTTAATACCGCGCATTAATAACCAAGAATCCTGTGGTCCAAGCACGGCTCCAGAAGAATTTAGCACAAAGTGAAGCTCTTCTGCTAGTTGCTGAGAATTTACCACAACTAATCCAGCAACAACATCACTATGGCCACCAAGGTATTTTGTAGCACTGTGTAACACGATATCTGCTCCCTGATCGATTGGGTTTTGCCAATACGGTGTACTGAATGTGTTGTCTACGATAAAGGTAAGATTATGCTCTTGTGCTAGTTCAGAAACAGCCTGAAGATCTGTAATTTTTAATAATGGATTTGTCGGCGTTTCTACATAAACTGCTTTTGTATTCGATTGAATTGCGCTTTTTACATTCTGAACATCTGATGTATCTACAAAAGAAACCTCAATGTTAAAACGATTCAAGACTTTGGAAAGTAAGCGATACGTTCCACCATACACATCATCTGTGAAAATAATATGGTCGCCGCTCTTGAACATCATTAAAACGGAATTAATGGCAGCCATTCCGGAAGCAAAAGCGAATCCAGCATGCCCACCTTCGATATCCTTAATTAATTCCTCAAGTGCAAAACGAGTTGGATTTCCAGTACGAGAATACTCATACCCTTTGTGCTGACCTACACCATCTTGTTTATACGTACTTACTTGGTAGATCGGTACTGAAACCGCACCAGTTTGCTCATCACCGGTAATTCCACCATGTATTAGTTTTGTCTTCCGTCTCATATCATCACTCCTCATATATCCCTGTACTTAAATAACGTTCACTGCTATCTGGAAAGACGGTTACGATATTGGTTCCTGGCTTTGCATGTTGAGCTTCCTTTAGAGCTGCTACAAAAGCAGAACCAGAGGAGCTCGCTACGAGTAATCCTTCTTTTCTTGTAAGTTCTTTTACAGCACGAAAAGCATCATCATCTGAAATCGTATGAATGGCGTCAAAGTGATCGGGTTCCATATAACTCGGTAAAAATTCCATCCCGATTCCTTCTGTTCGGTGTGGACCGGGTTCACCACCATTTAAAATGGAGCCTTCAGGTTCGACGATAACCGTTTTTGTAGAAATGTTTTGTTCCTTAAGATAGCGTGCGGTTCCAGCAAATGTTCCACCTGTACCGCCACCCGCTACAAAAACATCAATACTTCCATCCAGTGCTTCATAGATTTCTGGTCCAAGCGTTTCATAATACGCTAAAGGGTTTGCATCATTATTAAATTGCTGTGGGCAATACGCATTTGGTGTGTTTTCCGTTATTTGCTTTGCTTTATCTATAGCACCCTTCATCCCCAGTTCAGTTGGGGTATTAATCACTTCAGCTCCAAGAGCGCGCATTAATGTTTGTTTTTCTACACTGAACTTTTTGGGAGTAACAAATATTATTTGAAACCCTCTTCCAATTGCAGCAAGCGCTAGACCAATACCTGTATTTCCTGCTGTTGGTTCAACGATTGTTCCACCACGCTTTAATTTCCCGATTTCTAACGCATGATCAATCATTTTTTGTCCCAGTCGATCTTTAATACTACCTCCGGGGTTAAAGTACTCAAGTTTAGCAAAAATACGAACCCCCTCAGGGATGTCGACATTGGTCAACTCAATGAGAGGGGTTTTGCCAATCAATTCTTGAACGCTTTTTACATAGTTCATCGAACAAGCTCCTCACTTTTCGTCTGCAAAAACTTGTGTCCACTCGTTACGTTTATCAAGCATATCTTGAGCTAGCGCTTTTGCTCCTTCAAGACTGTGACTTGCTGCAAAACCGCACTGAACTTCGTTGCAGGCTGGAACTTCTGTTGCCTGGAGAACATCTTTAAGTGTGCTCTCAATTACACTCAAGATATTTTCGTAGCTATCGTCATTTAAAAGTGCAATATAAAACCCTGTCTGACATCCCATCGGTCCAATATCCAAAATGTGATCGTGATGGTTTCGACTGAACTCTGCCATCATGTGCTCCAAAGAGTGAAGAGATGGCATATCCATGTGCTCTTTATTTGGTTGCTTAATTCGGAAATCGTACTTATAAATCTTATCTCCACTAGGTCCTTCTGTAATTCCAACTAGTCGGACATAAGGTGCGGCAACTTTCGTGTGATCAAGGTTGAAACTTTCCACATTCATTTTTGGCATTCTCTAACCTCTCCCTTTTCATTTAATTGGTTTACTCTATATCTATTTTCGTGTTGCAGTCATAACCCACACGTATTTGTTTTTTTGTTCAAACTTCACTTCAAAGTCATGTTTTTCGCAAATCGATTGTAGTGTGCTGATTTCGGAGTAATGCTCTTCTGTTAAATCATCGGCAAGATTGTGGTGATAAGAGGCAATCGCAGTCTCAATCATTTTTCGTTTTGCTTTCTGATCTTCAAAGGATGTATCAGCAAAAACGATCACACCGTCCTCTGGCAAAAGTTCACGATATTGTTTAATCGCGACTTCCTTCTCTTCATCTGTTAAATGATGAAAAGCATAAGAACTTACGACGGATTGAATTGGGGTATCAGGTAATTTGAAATGAATGAAATCTCCGTCCTGAATCTTAGCTTCAGGTACCTTCAACTGCCCGATTTTCAGCATTTCCATAGACGGTTCAACACCGAATACGTTGTAGCCTTTATTTATAAGTTTCCGTGTTAGATTTCCAGTCCCAACACCAAACTCGATGACATTTGGACCTACTGTATGTTCAACAACAGAATCTAATATATGGTCATAGTTCTCGAATACTTCACGATATTCTATATCTTCACCAGAGACAGTTTTGTCGTAAGATTTAGCCCAGCCATCAAATAGGTCAACAAATTCCCTACCCATGTCTCCACCTCATTTGATTTGGTTTTATTTTTGACAATCCCTATAAGTTTACTATGTTTTAAAGGATTAAGATGAGTATAGCATAATTTTTTATGGAACGTAAATGGGCAAGGGCCTAAATTGGAGGTATTGATTACCTCTTTATGAGCGAGATGCGATAGATTTGAGCGGAGTTTTTTTATTATGAGCGATGCGGGCTAGGTATGAGCGGCTATCCTTTTTTATGATCGATCTGTAAGCTTTATGAGCGGAGTCTCCTGTTTATGAGCGATGCGAATAAAATATGAGCTTCAGGCGATCTTCATGTGATTGCAGGCGCTCTCATTTCATTTTCGGGCGACACTTGTTGAATTGCGGGCGATAGCTAGTGAGATTCAGGCGATTTATTCTTATTTGCAAGCGATAATCAAATTTTTCAGGCGGTCCGCCTAACAATAGCATCAGAACATACAAAAACCCCCTCTCAGCTTATTAGCAAAGAGGAGGTTCTAGTTATTGCCCGTAAATGTGGACGGTTGGTTTTTCATCACCTGGTTCTCGGAAGATCAGGCTTTCCTGTCCATTGTGGGATTCGATATTCACTTCTAAGGCAAAGTAGGTCGGAAATTTCTCAACAATAAGGGAATACACATATTGGGAGATTCCAATCACTTCAGTTTTTCCTTTAAACTCGATTGGGATATCAATCGTGAGTTTGGCGAGTTCATCGTCCTTATAAAACCCTTTTCCTACAACACCAATGTAGTTCGGGAAGTATTCTGCAATTTTAGCTTGAAAATCTGCAATCAATTCTGAGTCATCACGATGCTCTTCTTTTGCTTCATCTGAAGGGAAAAGGACATAGTCTTCCTGAATTGGCTGCCATTCTTTAATCGTCATATCGCTGCCCTTGACAGTTGTCTTCGTCATGAAATTACCAGGGACCATAGAGCCGCGCTCCTCTTGGCGATACAATGCAATCATAATAGGGACGTCGGTTAACGCTTCTATTTTGCGAATACGTTCAAGAACGGTTTGTGCCAACTGCTTCCCTTGTTTTAGTGATTCTTCACGACTTATTTGTTCATAATGATAAGCACCGTATTTAACTGGCTGAAAGCGATACGTCGAACGTAAAGCTAGCCCTATCGAAATGCCTTCAACCTCAACGGTTCCGTCTTCATTTTTCTGAAGGAAGTTATGCTCAAGAATGTGGGAGAGATAGCGAGGGCGATCTCGGTAATCTTCCTCTGTAGCGTCATCCTTAAGGGAAGGATTTAACCCCCTTTGTAATTCTTCTGCAGATAACTCTTGGCTTGCTCCTTCTAATAACTCATTCACTTGTTGTTGCGTTAATTTGCGCTCCAACCAATCATAGAGCATATCTTCTGTCAGATACTGACCTTCCTGAAAGAAGTAATCTTCAGGGTCAAATACATCTTTGGAATGACGTCTTAAACCAATTTCCATCTCTTCAATATCAAGGCGATTTGCAACTTGGTTCATGAGCACACCCCTGGCTTTACCAGGCTTGTATTTTTCTAATGGGCGGTAATAATCCTTTGATATGCTGTACTTCGCCACAATCGCCTTTTCTCGTTTATCATTCTTTTGATTTTCCTGTATGACTTCCTCTTGCTCGTCATAATCGGGAGCACATCCTGTTACCAACAGGAATAAGCTTAACAAAATAAATGCGACCCGCTTCATGGTCCCCACTCTCCCTATTCTTTTAACGCTTCAATAAATCGCTCTTCATCCCAAATATCTACACCTAATTGTTCCGCTTTATCATACTTGGAGCCCGCATCTTCACCAGCTAAAAGAATATCGGTGTTTTTGCTGACGCTACCGGTTACTTTCCCACCGAGCACTTCCACTTTTTCTTTTGCTTCGCCACGTGAATACTGCTCCATTTTCCCCGTGATTACAACGGTTTTCCCCATAAAAGGTGAATCTTCAGGTTGATCGGATTTCTTTCTTCCTAAGTACTCCATATTCAATCCAAGCTCTTTTAGCTCTGCAATTAATTCAGTTACTTGAGGCTTTTCAAAATAGCGAACGACTGAGTCTGCCATTTTTTCCCCGATTTCATTTACTGCAATTAAATCATCAAAGCTTGCATTCAACAATCCATCTATCGTTTCAAATTCTTCGGCTAACGTTTGAGCCGCCTTAGAACCAACAAAACGGATCCCAAGCCCGAATAAGAGACGTTCTAGCGAGTTCTGTTTGGATTCGTTAATCGCTGATAGTAAGTTATCAGCTGATTTCTCACCCATACGCTCCAACTTCAACAGTTCCTCTTTATCTAACTTATAAAGATCAGCTATATTGTGAACGAGATTCTCACGGAAAAGTTGTGCAATCACTTTTTCGCCTAAACCATCAATATTCATGGCATTACGAGAAACAAAATGGATCAAGCCTTCACGTAATTGCGCTGGACAGTTTGGATTCAGACAACGAAGGGCCACCTCTTCTTCTAAATGCTCTAGCTCACTTCCGCACTCAGGGCAATGATCAGGCATATGATATTCCTCTTCATCACCTGTACGCTCTTCCGTTACAACACGAACGACCTCAGGAATGATGTCACCCGCTTTTTTAATGACAACTGTATCTCCAATTCGAATATCCTTCTCTCGGATCAGGTCTTCATTATGTAGTGAAGCTCGTTGTACAGTCGTTCCGGCAACTTTCACTGGGTTCAGAAGTGCTGTTGGTGTAACAGCTCCAGTACGACCAACGCTTAGTTCAATGTCATAAAGCTTGGTAACCGCTTCTTCCGCAGGGAATTTCCAAGCAATCGCCCAGCGTGGATTTTTCGCTGTAAAACCTAATTCCTCTTGTTGATCTAGGTTATCAACTTTAATTACAATTCCATCGATTTCATAACTTAACCCTGGACGATCTTCAGTCCATTTATTTACATAGTCAATCACTTCATCGATGTCGTTACACTTTTTCCACTCTGGATTGGTTTTAAACCCTAATTTTTGTAAGTATTCTAAACGCTCACTATGAGATTCTAGTTCACCTGCATCCCATTGGCCTACACCATACAAAAAGATATCCAGATTACGGCTAGCAGCAATTTTCGGATCAAGCTGACGTAACGAGCCAGCTGCTGCATTTCGTGGGTTAGCAAAAGGCTCTTCTTCACGTGCTTCACGCGCTTCATTTAATGATAAGAACGAACGCTGGGGCATAAATGCTTCTCCACGCACTTCAATAGTTTCATCTTCTTTAATGCGAAGAGGAATGCTTTTGATGGTTTTTAGATTTTGCGTAATATCTTCACCTGTTGTTCCGTCACCACGAGTAGCCCCTTGTACAAACAAACCATCTTCATAACGTAACGAGATGGCAAGACCATCGATTTTAAGTTCACAGACATAATTGACGTCTCCATCTACACCTTCTCGGACACGTCGGTCAAAATCACGAAGCTCTTCCTCATTAAACGCATTTCCAAGACTCAGCATTGGGATGGCATGCTGAACTTTTCGGAAAGCATCAAGTGGTTTTCCTCCAACACGCTGAGAAGGAGAATCCGGTGTTAGCAGTTCCGGATTCTCTTCCTCTAGCTTTATGAGTTCTTGCATTTTTTGATCATATTCATAGTCCGACACAGATGGTTGGTCTAGCGTGTGGTATTCATAATTGTATTGTTCGAGTTCTTCTCGTAATGCTTCAATTTGTTGTTTTGCTTGATCTTTACTCATCTATTCACTCACCTCAAGGTTTACCCTTTCGTAATTGGGGCAAATTTCGCTAGGACACGTTTGATTCCGGTTGGCGCTGGAAAGGCGATATCTAACTCCATAGAGTCTCCAGATCCTTGTACTTTCACAACGGTACCTTCTCCCCATTTTTTATGGGAAACTTTATCACCCGTTGCCCAAGAGACACTCTCTCCACCAGTAGATGGCTTCTTGTTCATCGTTGCTTTACGTTTAGGCTGCTGTTTCGCTTTTGGTGCCTGGTTCATGCCACCGTTCAGACCGCCACCTGACATAGAATTGAATCCTTTTGGGGCTGGGTCGCTGAAACCTCCTCCACCAAATGGAGACGAGCCAGCTGATTCATCTCTTCCTTCAATCAGATCCGCTGGAATTTCATCAATAAAACGACTGATTGGGTTCATATTCGTCTTACCAAATAGCGTGCGCATTTTCGCATGAGTTAAAAACAGTTGTTTCTCAGCGCGCGTAATGCCTACATAAGCCAAACGGCGTTCCTCTTCCATTTCCTCTTCGTCCATTATTGAACGACTATGAGGGAAGACGTTTTCCTCCATACCAATTAGGAATACGATTGGGAACTCAAGACCTTTTGCAGAGTGAAGCGTCATGAGTGTTACTTTGTTATCAGCAAATGGGTCATCGTCCACTTTATCGATATCTGCAATAAGGGCTAAGTCTGTTAGAAATGCAATTAAACTCTTGTCCTCGTTATTCTTCTCAAAGTCCTGTGCAACAGACAAGAACTCGTTAATGTTTTCAAGACGGCTTTGAGCTTCAAGAGACTTTTCATTTTTTAGCATCTCTTCATAACCGGTTTTCTTTAAAACATCTTCGACTAGATCTGTAGCCGAAAGAAAGTCCTGTTGTTGGTGCCAGTTCTTAACCATGGAGCCAAACTCTTTTAATGCATTCGTCGCCTTTTTGCTCAGACCAACGAATTCAACTTCTCCTACGGCTTCGTACATCGATAAGTCATTTTGCGCCGCGTACATTTGCAAGTTTTCTAAAGAAGTTTTTCCAATGCCTCTCTTCGGTTCATTGACAATACGAGAGAAGGAAATATCATCATTCGGATTCGAAACTAGACGAAGGTAAGCTAGAATGTCCTTAATCTCTTTACGATCGTAGAACTTCGTGCCTCCGATTATCTGATAAGGTACGTTTGCTTTTACAAACGTTTCCTCAATCGTACGAGACTGCGCATTCGTACGATATAAAATTGCTACATCTTTGTATTTATAATCGCCTGAGCGGATATATTCTTCTGTTTTATTCACTACATAAAGAGCTTCATCACGCTCGGTTGGGGCCTGATAGTATTGAATGTTTTCACCATCATCATTATCCGTCCAAAGATTTTTCGGCTTACGACCAGAGTTTTGTTGAATAACCTCGTTCGCTGCATTAAGGATGCTTTTCGTTGAGCGATAGTTCTGCTCAAGCATAATAACCTTAGCGTTGGGATAGTCACTTTCAAAGGATAGAATATTTGCGATATCCGCTCCACGCCAACGATAAATAGACTGGTCAGAGTCACCAACAACACACAAGTTTTGAAAACGATCTGCTAAAAGTTTTACTAGTTGATACTGTGCGTGGTTTGTATCTTGGTACTCATCAACGTGAATGTATTGAAAGCGACGTTGGTAGTATTCCAAAACCTCTGGAACACGATCGAATAACGTAAGCGTCTGCATGATGAGATCATCAAAGTCGAGTGATTGGTTTTTGCGAAGTGTTTTTTGATACTTCTCATAAACTTTACCCGTTTGCTGATCGTAGTAGCTTCCAACGGTCTTATTGTAATCTTCAGCTGTTTTTAATTCGTTTTTGGCACTACTGATTGTACCCAGCATTGCGCGTGGATCAAACTTTTTAGGATCGAGGTTTAAGTCTTTAAGGACCTGCTTAATGACGGAAAGCTGATCAGTCGTATCGAGAATAGAAAAGTTACGATCAATCCCAATACGATCAATATCTCGACGTAAAATGCGTACGCACATGGAGTGGAAAGTCGAGATCCACATTTCATTTGCGTCAGGTCCTACGATATCTGCAACACGTTCTTTCATCTCACGGGCTGCTTTGTTCGTGAAGGTAATGGCGAGTACATTTCGTGGAGATACGTCTTTTTCACCGAGAAGATACGCAATACGATGAGTCAGAACGCGTGTCTTACCACTCCCGGCGCCTGCCATAATTAGGAGAGGACCTTCTGTTTTCTTTACGGCTTCCTGCTGTTCTTTATTCAAACCACTAAGTAAATCATTTTGTAACGGGTTCAAGGGAAACACCTTCCTTTAATCTCGTTCTTTTATCGCTTTAACTGTTTTAAGGGCTGCTTTTTTGTTTTCATAAATAATATTGCCAACCACAATAACGTCAGCATGTTCCTTCATTTCAAGAGCTTGCTCTTTGGATGTGATACCTCCGCCATAAAACAGGAGTGTATCGTCTAGCTTGTCCTTTACTTTTTTGACGAGTTCAGGATCCCCATAGGTTCCGCTGTATTCCATATAAAAAATCGGCAATCGGAACATTTTTTCAGCCATTTGCGCGTAGGCTATGGTATCTTCCTGGTCTGGCATTTTGCTGTTGGTCACCTGATAGGCTTTCGCTTCAGGATTCAAGATGCAATAACCTTCAACAAAAATTTCGTCCCAGTCCATAATGTCTCCGTATTCTTTCACGGCCCGATGGTGAAGATCCATCGTCCACTTTTTCTCTGAACTATTAAGGACAGTAGGCACAAAATAATAATCGTAGCCAGGTGTAATCGATTCAAGGTTAGATACCTCTAGAATCACCGGTACAGTGTAGCGACGAATGCTTGCTAAGAGGGAGAGAACTTGATCGAGCGTAACGTTGTCCGTTCCTCCTACAATAATCGCATCCGTTCCAGACTCACAAATTTCTTCTAAATCTTTATCTGATATCTCTTTATTGGGATCAAGCTTAAACACATGCTCCCATTGCTTCATGTCATACATGGGTGTAGCCTCCGTTTTACATTTTCCATCTGTTTATTATATCAAAAATCGGTGTAGCAATCGAAAGGGGAACGGTAGGAATTTGTAGAATTAATAAATAAGGATTGATATTTTTTCCAAAAGAGTGAGGAGGTGGAGGATCATGAAACGGTTTTTGTTTTATTTTGGTTGGACGATTTTGATAGGAGTCATAATGTATCAAAATGGATACCAGCTATATCGCCTCAGAATGCATATGAATGTAGAATATGAACGTCTCCCTTATGTTATAGGTGTTACGCTGTTTCCAATACTTTTAGGCTTGGCTATGAAAATACCTGGAAGTTGGTTAACTAGAAAAGAAACAAAATGGGGATTTGATTGGATTAAATTCTTAGCAGTTGGAATCCCTACCGCTTATATTGCCTTACTCTGGGTTTGGACCCATCTGCAAATCGAAGAATATTTACCTTTTATTACGACTAAGTGGTATTATTATAGCACTTATCAAAGGTTAGCTGGCATCGTTTTTGGTTACATTCTTTTAGACAGCCTTCGTGTTCCAAAAGATTAAAGCTGTTCGAGTGCAGACTTGTGCTAGCGCAGGAGCTGTGCTACTATAGATTCACCAAAATCAATATTTACATATGATGACGGAGAAATAGTACTTGATCCCTCTTCACAAAAGCGATCCAGGGGTGGTGAAAGCCTGGAGAACGGATGAAGGAAACGGCACTCCCGAATATGCACGTATAAAGTGGATGCTTTTTTATAGCATCAATCAGGGTGGAACCGCGGGTATAACTCTCGTCCCTGGGCAACACGACGCCCAGCGATGAGAGTTTTTTTATGGTCTCGTGTTGCACCCGTATCTTTTTGTTGGTTCGATTTATAATACTTAATTAATAAGGAGGACATGAATATGTCAGTAAACATGGAACAGTTAGTATCTCATTCCAAGCACCGTGGTTTTATTTTTCAGGGGTCTGAAATCTACGGCGGACTTGCGAATACGTGGGATTATGGTCCATTAGGCGTTGAGCTTAAGAACAACTTAAAACGCGCTTGGTGGCAAAAGTTCATTCAAGAGAACCCAATGAACGTTGGTTTGGATGCTGCAATCTTAATGAACCCGAAAACTTGGGAAGCTTCTGGTCACCTTGGTAACTTCAATGACCCAATGATCGACTGTAAAGAGTGTAAATCCCGTCACCGCGCAGATAAGCTGATCGAAAACAAGCTTGAAGCAGAAGGTAATGAAATGGTAGTCGATGGCCTTCCTTTTGATGAAATGGAAAAGCTAATCGAAAAGCATGACATTGTATGCCCAACTTGTGGCGAGCAAAACTTCACTGGAATTCGTCAGTTCAACCTGATGTTCCAAACGCAACAAGGTGTTACAGAAGGTGCTACGGATGATATCTACCTTCGTCCTGAAACAGCACAAGGTATCTTTGTGAACTTCAAAAACGTTCAGCGTTCTATGCGTAAAAAGCTTCCGTTTGGAATTGGCCAAATCGGTAAAAGCTTCCGTAACGAAATCACACCTGGTAACTTTATTTTCCGTACTCGTGAATTCGAACAGATGGAAATGGAATTCTTCTGTAAGCCTGGTGAAGAACTTGATTGGTATAAGTACTGGAAAGACTTCTGTCACAATTGGCTAACATCTCTAGGCATTGCGGATGAAAACCTCCGTCTTCGTGAGCATGATGCAGATGAGCTATCCCACTACTCTAATGCAACCACTGACATTGAGTATAAGTTCCCTATGGGATGGGGCGAGCTTTGGGGCATTGCGTCTCGTACCGACTATGACTTAGGTAAGCACGCTGAACATTCTGGCGAGGACTTCAAGTACATTGACCAGGAAACAAACGAACGTTACATTCCTTATGTAATTGAGCCAGCTCTAGGCGCGGACCGCTTAGCACTAAGCTTCATTGCGGACGCATATGAGGAAGAAGAGCTTGAAGATGGATCTTCTCGTACCGTTATGAAGTTCCACCCAGCTGTTGCGCCATATAAAGCAGCGATCTTCCCTCTTTCTAAGAAAATTGGAGATCAAGCGAAAGAGATCTTCGCTGACCTAAGCAAGCACTTCATGGTCGACTACGATGATGCAGGATCTATCGGTAAACGTTACCGTCGCCACGACGAAATCGGCACACCATTCTGTATCACGTACGACTTCGACTCTCAAGAAGACGGTCAGGTAACTGTACGTGACCGTGACACAATGGAACAAACCCGCATGCCAATTAGTGAGCTGCGTAGCTTCTTAGAAGGTAAAATGGATTGTTAATTTTTGGGAAAGCTTTCGATCTGAGGGGACTCAGGTCGAGAGCTTTTTTTTGCTGGGTGGAGGGCTCTTTGCTTCCGTGCGGAGCTCCCCTACTTCTGCGCTGAGCTCCCCCTCTTCTGCGCGAATCTCCAAATCTTCTGCGCGGAGCTCCCCCCTATCTCATCCAAAAGTCGTAGAATCCATCAGACCTATGAATGGTTGGATGATCTCATAGCAGTTGATAGGATAAAAAGTAAGAAGGAGTGACCAGCATGAGTGAATATCAAGAATTACTAAAAAATAAGGATTTCGTGAAATTTTGGATTGGAGGAACGGTTTCGAAGCTTGGAGACCAACTTAATGTTGTTGCAATCTCATGGCTGATTTTAGAGGCGACAGGTTCAGCTAGTTTTATTGGGATTGCGCTTTCTGCTTTTGCTGTGCCCATGATTGTAACAAGCTTTTTTATGGGAATATTACTTGATCGTTTTTCCCGAAAATACTTGCTCATCCTTGATAACATAGCTAGGGGAATCTTATACTCCTCCATCACAATAATCTATTGGTTAGAATTATTTTCTCTCCCTGCACTGATGATCATTATGTTCATGGCAGGAATTCTATCAACCATTTCACGCGTAGGATCTGCTACGGTTATCCCTAATCTAGTTCCAGATGAGCAACTAGAAAAAGCAAATGGATTATCCCAAATTACTTGGCAGCTCGCCTACTTAAGCGGACCAGCGCTTGGCGGTGTGTTAACTAGTATTATAGGACCTTCCTACACTCTGATCGTTGACTCATTAACATTCTGGATTTTCAGCGGACTTATGCTAACTATTCCTGCTTATAAATATTACGAAAAAGATAACCAACAAGAGGATGAACATAAGAGTTCAGATTGGTTCCAAGAAGGTTTCCGCTTCCTGATAAAACGAAAAGATCTCCTTATCATCACAATCGCTACGACAATGTTTTATTTTACATATGCGCCAATGGAACCTGCGCTACCTCTATTTACACAGGTAGAGTTAAACCAAGGAGCTAGCATATATGGCGTGATTAAGTCTGTAATGTCAGTTGGGATGATTGTTGGAACGTTGATTTGGGGGTACTTTAAAATAAAAGCAAACCCCTTGTTCACAGTGAGTGTGATTATACTCTTATGGGGCATTACCAATATGGCATTCGCATACTCGAACACTATTTTTCTAGCTTTTATTACAATCTTTTTCGCGGGATTTGTCTTTGGTCCTTATAATCTAGTGGTTACAACTTATAAACAACGTACCATTGAAGACAGGAAACATGGTCGCGTCTTTGGCGTTATGAACAGTGTATCTGCAGCAGGGCTCCCTCTTGGGCAGGTTGCCGGAGGTTTCCTGGTAGATGCGACTACGGCTCAGTTCACCCTATTTGCAGCAGGGTTGTTAAGCGTCTTGGTCGCTATTCTTGTCGTGTTCAGCATAAACGCGTTTCACATTAAGCCAATGACAACAGATAAAAAAACGCTCTAGGCGACATAACACCAGAGCGTTTTAATGATAAAAACTATTCTTCTTTATGAATACGATCAAGCGCCATCGTATAAGCATCGTTTCCGTAGTTAAGACAGCGTTTTACGCGGGAGATTGTTGCTGTTGATGCGCCTGTGTCATTCTCAATTTTATGATACGTATGGCCTTCACGTAACATGCGTGCAACTTCTAAGCGCTGAGCTAGTGACTGGACTTCATTCATAGTTGCCAGATCATCGAAAAATTCATAGCATTCTTCTACACTTTCTAGAGCAAGAATGGCTTGAAATAGTTGATCCAGTTCTTTTCCTCTTAATTTATCAATTTGCATGTTGGACACTCCTTTAATTATTGCGGACTCGTGAATGTTACAGACTGTTGAATACCAGGACTTTCTGGTACGATGTTTACCCATGTCTTTCCTGGTACAAAACCGAGCTTCTTCCCATCCTTAAATGGGATGATACGCCCATCTACGTTCTTCCAAGAAACTTGTTGCACTTTCCCTTTTTGAATCAGATAACCATTACCGCCTGATTCTGTATCAATGGCACGGCGTAATTTACTATCAATCACCTGATGACCCGTTTCTACGATAAATACATTATCAACTGTTGTGGGTTCTTTAGAATTTAAATCGGCTGTTTTAGAGCCATCGTTGAAACGTGTATATTTTTGTGTATCTTGATTATATTCGAATTTCACGGTTTCACGAGGTGAGTCCGAATATGTAATATTGATCGTTGTAGCCTCATTCCCACTGATATTCTTGATTTGTTCATCATTCAAGAATGGAAGTGGTTTATGCTCTTTCTCCACCTCGTATCCTTTTTGCTTCGCAACGTCATACACATTACGAATCATTAAATAAGAGTTGTGAGGCGCATAGCGGAAGCTTTCACGCTTAAATAAATGGCGGTCATTATCATAATACATCCCATTGATATGATCAATATAGCCTGCTTTCAACTTATCTTCAATGTATTGAGCTGCTCCGTGATAAAGATACAGGGCATTATATCCTTTAGCGATTCTGAAATAATATTCTCGCGCACTACGGACAGGTCCTACAAGCGGAGGCTTTTCAGTATGATAAAAAGCTAAAAACCTGGTGATCGGTCCTTCTGCTAATATTTCATAAACCATGTCTGCCTGATTTAGACCTGTTTGAGGTCGTGCTTTTGAATGGTTGTTAACCATAACAGAGATAATTCGATGATTTACAGGCTCATCAGTCCCTTTCCCTGTTAAAGGATAAATATGAGCAAACTCAGGCTCTTTCTTTTCTTCTTTCTCTTCCTTATTCTCTTGCTCATCTTTATCAACAACTTCTACAGGATCCTCTTTTTCTTGATTTTGTTCCTGCTTTTCATTATTGTCTTTTTGACTTGATTCTTCATTTTCTTTACTCGATTGTTCACTACAGGCTGCCAGTACCAATATGGTTACCATTGCCAACAATAGCATCCATCGTTTTTGCATTGTTTGTCACACCTTCTTGTAAGACTTTCTCTTTGTAGAACTTGTCCAAAGAGGCCCCTTCCTCTGTGAACAACATTTTATACTTTAATCCTCTTCTATTTTAACGCATTATCGCAGGAAAAAGTACCTCTTTCTTTTTAACATCAATAATTCCTTTAGGTGTTATGCGAATAAAAGGTAAATGCGTTGATGATAAAAATAAGAGTGTGTACACCGGATCCTGATATGGATACCCATGCTCTTCTAAAAGCTTCTTCAAGCCCTTCTCTTGTTCAATTAATGCTTCCATTGGTACATCAGACATCATACCTGCAATATGCAGCGGAATTTCGTAGACGACTTGCCCTTCATGGACAGCTACGATTCCTCCACCAATTTCTTTCATCCTATTGAAAGCAAGTTTCATATCCTTTTTATCTTTACCGATTAACACCAAGTCACCCGTATTGGAATAAGAGCTAATCAGTCCACCAAGCGACGTTGTAAACCCTTTAATCATAGAATTTACTTTCCATTTCCCTTCTCGATCTAACAAAGTAAGATAGGCTTCGTCTTGTCCGGGTGGGGTTTGGACAGTATAGGGCTTTAATATGACTTCATTTTGCATATGTAAGCCAACGGGAATTGAAAACTGAAGATCATGATCGGTCATATCCCAATCTAATTGTAACTTATCCATTCCATGCTCTGCCCAAGGGAACGAGTCTTTCCACTTTTGAACATCTCCGTAACCTTTCACCCATTTCCCTCTTGCCATAACGGACACTGGTCTCGGTTGATCCTTCGCTTCGAGAAAATTGATATGAGCAACACGACCCGGACCAATTGAGCCGATTCGATGCTCCATCCCAAAATATTTAGCTGCATTATAAGAAGCCATACTATATGCTTCATGCGCAGGAATATTGTTCTCTAATGCAATTTCTATACATCGATCCATAATTCCTTGTTCATAAAAGGAAGGAGTTGATCCATCAGTCGTAAGCATGATGCGATCATAGGTATCAATGCCAAGGTCATTCATTTCTTTTAAAATCTTTGGAAGATCAGGACGAATTGATGAATAGCGAAGAGCAGCTGTGTATCCTAGACGGAGTCGCTCAAATACTTCTTCACCTGTCATGGCTTCATGATCACCATCCGTACCTAGAAGTTTCATTTTTGTTAAAGTTCGTTCTGATGCTCCAGGGAAATGACCTTCCACTGGTTTACGAGCTCTTTTCGTTTCTTGCATCCAATGGAGTACGCGGTCATCATCCTTTAATACGTTTGGCCAGCATGTCAGTTCTCCGCCTTGTAGTACAGCGTCATGTTGCAGCCAATCTAATACATCTTGATCTCGTAAAAATACTTCGTCATTTTGTAATGAGGATTGGGAGTCAAACCTGCTCCACCAGTATAATGAAACGGGTAAATCGTTCAATCCTTCCAATAAAGAAAACGCTTTCTTTTTCTTTAATAAAAAAAGCAACACAAGGTTGTCATTAATTAATGTGGTTGTCCCAGATTGGGATGCATATTGTGCCAATCGATGGGGATTATATAACTGAAACGGATGCGCGTGTGGCTCAATGTAACCTGGAACGAGGTACTGATTGGAGCAATCAACGTATTCTGTCTCGTCACTCTGAGATGGCAATTGATCTCCTACATAAACAATGCGATCTTCGTAGATCCATATATGAGCCTTCATCCAACGTTTCATGTACACATTTAGATACGTAGCATTTTGCAGCACAATCGAAGGAGCAATGGAACCATCCATAACAGCTACATGCTCTCGAAGTTGTTTGTTGCGCCAGCGGTAACGGTGTTCATTCATCGGCCTTCCTCCATTGTTTGATTCGTCTTTTGGGAGTGTGCTAGGCATTATAGACCTAGTATTTTCCATACATTAGTTTTATTTTTTAATGGTAACATAATTTTCAATTTAACGCATTAATGTTTTGAAGGGAATGGTTTATTGATGGTACGTCCAAACATTGGAATCATTAACGCAATGATTCGCATAACAATAGGGTTAACTGTAGTGGCATACTCAACAGCACGTATGGTGCGCCAACCATGGAGACAGAGTTCCATGATGTATGCCATGATTGGGGCTATGAAAGTAGCAGAGGGGATCGTTCGTTATTGCCCTGTTACTGCTATGGTACAACAACAAGCCGATCAAAAGAAAGAAAAACATGATGAAGACAGTGGAATTAATCCATCGTAAATGAAAAAAAGAGTACCGTGATGCTCTTAACTCAAAAGCATCACGGTACAAAAAACGAAGGAGGTAAATCATATGAATATAGCTGAATATATGACAGATATGACATTTGTAATCGCTTTGATCATCGGTAGTATTGTCGCTATTTTGTATATTTATATCCGGAAACGGAAGTCCTAATGGCCTTCCTTGCAATATCTCTACGATAAAAAAACGTACTCGGTACTTGTGATTCTTGAAGTGTGTTATAAATGGATTCGATTGTTTCTTCCAGCGTCTCACCTTGAGCACTTAATAAAAACACACGTCCTCCATCACTCACAAGCTGATTATCCTCTTTTCGAACACCAGCATATATAGGAATTACAGAGTGACTCCCTTTTATATCAGGTAAAAGGTTTCCTTTTTGATATTCCCCTGGATAACCCGCTGAAGAAACGACAACACCTGCACAGAAACCGTCTTTCCAAGTTAGTTGAGGGTCTTTGCCTGACTGAACATCCTCTAATACTTGTATCAAGTCATTTTTAAGCAGAGGAAGAACGACCTCTGTTTCTGGATCCCCAAATCTCGCATTAAACTCAATTACCTTTGGACCATCTTGGGTTTGAATACATCCCGCATAAAGAATCCCGGTAAACGAACGATTTTCTTTTTCAAGAGCATTTGCCGTTGGTTCAAGAATTTCTCTAATAGCTGTCTCGATTACCCCATGGGATAAATGAGGTACAGGAGCATAAGCCCCCATTCCTCCTGTATTGGGTCCTGTATCTCCATCAAAAATTCGCTTGTGGTCTTGAGATGGAAGTAAAGGATATACGTTACGACCATGAACAAAAGCCATTAATGAAAATTCTTCACCTTCTAAAAACTCTTCTATGACAACTTCTTTCCCAGCATCTCCAAACTGACTTTGTTCCATTATGATATCAATTGCTTCAATGGCTTCTTCTACACTCGTCGCTACTGTGACACCTTTACCAGCAGCAAGCCCATCCGCTTTTATAACAATGGGCGCACCTTGATCTTTTACATAAGTTTTGGCTTCATCCGAAGAAGAGAAGGATTCATATTTTGCTGTAGGGATATCGTACTTCTTCATAATATCCTTAGCAAAAGCTTTACTGCCTTCTATTCTCGCAGCTTCTTCAGTTGGGCCAAAGATCGCTAATCCCGCTTCTCTAAACTGATTTACAATCCCATTCATTAACGGTACTTCTGGCCCAACAACTGTCCAGGCCACCTGATTCGTTTTAGCAAAACGGATTAATTCAGCCACATCTGTTTCTGAAATAGAGACAAGCTCAGCCTCTGTCATTCCTGCATTCCCCGGAGCTGCATAAACCGTATCCACTCTAGGACTTTCCACTATTTTCTTCACAAGACAATGCTCTCGACCACCACGGCCAATAACGAGAATATTCAAGCTCCCCACTCCTTCACCTAGTGTTTGAAATGACGCATACCTGTAAAGACCATTGCTATACCATGCTTATTACAAGCATCGATTGAATCCTGGTCACGTTTGGAGCCACCTGGTTGAATAATCGCTTTCACACCCGCTTCCGCTGCTGCTTCAACTGTATCTGGCATTGGGAAAAATGCATCACTAGCAAGAGCACTAGCTTCAGCTTTTTCACCTGCTTGCTCAAACGCTATTTTTGCTGCTCCAACCCGGTTCATTTGACCTGCTCCAACGCCAACGGTTTGTTGTCCTTTCGCTAAAACGATCGCATTCGACTTCACATGCTTCACAACTTTCCAGGCAAATTGCAGATCTTCCCACTCTTGCTCTGTAGGGCGTCGATCAGTTGGCACCGAAACCGTGACATCTTCTAATGTACCTTGATCAGCATCCTGCACAAGTACGCCTCCACGAACACTTGTGATAAGTGAAGTAGCATCATCACTATGATCTGTATCAATTTTCAATAAGCGTAAGTTTTTCTTCTCTGTTAATAACTCCATCGCTTCTTCTGAAAATGAAGGGGCGATTATGATTTCTAAAAAGATTTCTTTCATTTTAGCTGCAGTCTCTTGATCGACTTCACGATTTAAAGCAACGATGCCTCCAAAAATCGAAACTGGATCCGCTTCAAAAGCTCGAGAGTATGCTGTGAAAAGATCATCTCCTACGCCTACACCACAAGGATTCATATGCTTCACGGCAACAGCTGCTGGCTGTTTATATTCAAGCACCATTTGTAAGGCTGCATTTGCATCCTGGATATTGTTATAAGAAAGCTCTTTTCCGTTTAATTGTTCAGCATTCGCAAGGGAAGCCCCTTTATATAATGGATCTTTATAAAATCCAGCTTTCTGATGTGGATTTTCTCCGTAACGGAGATCTTGGACTTTTTCATATGTAACAGAGTATTGCTCAGGTGCCTGTTCACCTTGCGACTCTTGAAAATATTGCGCTATCAAAGTGTCGTAGGCTGCTGTATGCTGATAAACCTTCCCAGCCAAACGTTTACGCTCTTCATACGTTAAATCTCCTTCTTTCATACGCATGATCAGCTCAGGATAATCACGAGGATCAACTACTACTGTCACACTTTCAAAGTTTTTAGCCGCAGCACGTAACATAGTTGGACCACCAATATCGATGTTCTCTATCGCTTCAGCTTCTGTTACCCCTTCT
Organism: Pontibacillus marinus BH030004 = DSM 16465; assembly: GCF_000425225.1. Classification (GTDB taxonomy): domain Bacteria; phylum Bacillota; class Bacilli; order Bacillales; family BH030062; genus Pontibacillus; species Pontibacillus marinus. The sequence goes on from NZ_AULJ01000037.1 coordinate 48,172, forward strand.
TTAGAGATTGTTTCTTTGAAAGGGTATAAGTTCACAACCACTAAATCAATCAGATTAATATCTAACTCATCTAACTGTTTCATGTGATCCGATTCATTACGTTTCGCTAATAAACCTGCATGTACATTAGGGTGTAACGTTTTAACGCGACCTTCCAAAATCTCTGGGGAATTAGTCACATCAGAAATAGACATCACATCGAGTCCCGCTTCTTCTAGCGTTCGTTTCGTTCCTCCAGTTGATATTAATTCATACCCCAATGTAATCAATTGCTTTGCAAAATCTACAATTCCTTCTTTATTGGATACGCTTAAGAGTGCACGTTTCGTTTGTGGCATGGTTTAATCTCTCCTTCTACACATCTATGAATAACGATTGGATATAACTCGTGCTCGATTTTTTGTATTTTACGTTGTAAGGATTCTCGATCATCATCAGGCGTGACATCAACAGATTCCTGTTGAATGATCGGCCCAGTATCCATCCCCTCATCAACAAAATGAATGGTTACACCAGTTACCGTCACCTTCGCCTCAAGCGCTTGCCCAATGGCATCCTTACCAGGAAAAGAAGGAAGTAATGATGGATGGACATTTAGAATCTTCCCTTGATAAGCCTCAAGCATCGTTTCACCCAGCAAACGCATATAGCCTGCTAAAATCAGCCAATCCACTTCGAGAGCTTCTAATCGTTGTACAATCATTTTTTCATAAGCTTCCTTATTCGAAAAGTTTTTTGGCTGAAAAACTAGAGTTTCAATACCGAGCGTTTCTGCTTTTTGGATAACTGGAGCATCAGGTTTATCGCATACCAATAACTTCACATTACATGGTAATTCTCCCCCTAAAGCTTTTAATGCGATCGTATCAAAATTCGATCCACTACCTGAGGCAAAAATCGCAATGCTTTGTTTCATCGGTAACGAACCCCCGAGCTGTATGTTACTTGGCCGATCGACCATGCTTTTTCCCCTGAAGCGTGTAATTCTTTTAACGCATCCTCCACATCATCTGGTGAAACTGCCACTACCATACCGATTCCCATATTAAATACACTGTACATATCCTGTTCATTCAATTCACCTGCTTGTTGCAAAAAGGAGAATACGCTTGGAACTTCCCAGGCTCCTTTTTCAATTAATGCCCCATAAGAAGACGGAAGAATCCGAGGAATATTCTCATCAAAACCTCCACCTGTTATATGGGATATCCCTTTCACATACACTTCTTTTTTCAAAGCTTTAATGGCTTCCGCATAGATCTTTGTAGGGGTTAGAAGTACTTCAGCAAGTGATTGATCAAAAATACCATAGTCTTGATTGAGATCCATTCCTTTGTCATGAATCACTTTTCGAACAAGGGAGTAACCGTTGGAATGTATGCCGCTTGATCCTATTCCGATCAGGACATCCCCAGGCTCAATTTCATGACCTGTAATAATATTCTGTTTCTCAGCAATACCTACCACAAAGCCAGCAAGGTCATATTCCCCTTCAAGATACATCCCAGGCATTTCTGCTGTTTCACCGCCAATAAGGGCACAGCCTGATTGAACACAACCTTCTGAAATGCCTTTTACGATTTCTTCTATTTGTTTGGGATCATTTTTTCCACAAGAGATATAATCAAGGAAAAAGAGAGGGTCAGCACCTTGAGCGATAATATCATTCACACACATCGCTACGGCGTCAATCCCGATGGTGTCATGTCGATGAGTATCAAAAGCAATTTTCAGCTTCGTACCTACACCATCTGTCCCTGATATCAGAACAGGTTCATCATATGTCAGAAAAGATAGATCAAACATACCTCCAAATCGACCGATCTCCCCCATAACTTCCGGTCGTTTTGTACGCTCGATATGTTTTTTCATTCCTTCAACGGCTTTGTATCCCGCTTCTACATCTACTCCAGCTTGTTTGTATGATTCTCTCACAACGTCACCCCTCTACGCTTTTTCATATGGATGGACTGTTTCCGGGAAGATTTCAGTAGGATAAGATCCTGTAAAACATGCCTGACAATGTCCATGCATAAGGCTTTCTTCACGTTTTCCAATCGACTGTTGCAAGCCCTCAACAGATAAAAAGGCTAAACTATCTGCGCCAATCATGTCCCGAATTTCTTCCACATTGTGCTTACTAGCAATGAGTTCCTCTTTTTCTGAAGTATCGATTCCGTAATAGCATGGATTTTGTATGGGAGGTGCACCGATTCGTACGTGCACTTCTTTAGCTCCCGCTTCTTTCAGCATTCTTACAATTCGTCTACTCGTTGTACCACGTACAATAGAATCATCCACCATCACGACACGTTTTCCTTCTACGATTCCTCGCACAGCTGAAAGCTTCATTTTGACACCTTGTTCTCTTAATTCTTGAGAAGGCTGAATAAAGGTACGTGCGACATAACGATTTTTGATTAAACCGAGCTCATAAGGAATACCTGAGTATTCTGCATATCCAATGGCTGCTGAAATACTAGAGTCTGGTACCCCTGTTACAACATCCGCTTCAATCGGAGCTTCAATGGCTAACTCTTTCCCCATTCGCTTACGTGCAGAATGAACATTAATGCCATCAAGATTGCTATCAGGACGAGAAAAATATACATACTCCATCGAGCACAACGTTCGTTGAATAGGAGCAGCAAATCGCTCAGATTGAATGCCATTTTCATCAATGATAAGCATCTCGCCTGGTTCAATCTCCCGAACATAATCCGCACCAACTACATCAAACGCACAAGTCTCTGAAGACACAACATAGGAATCTCCCATTTTCCCAAGCGACAACGGGCGCAACCCTCTTGGATCAAGAGCTACAAACAATTGGTCCTCCGTCATCACAACAAAAGCATAGGCCCCTTTCAGCATTGTGAGTGCCTGCTTAATACTTTCATTAATAGGAAGGGACCCACTTCGACGAATAAGGTGAGCCACAACTTCTGTATCTGAAGTCGTTTGTAAAATACTTCCCTGCGCTTCAAGTTGACGTTTAAGCGCATGTGCATTTACGAGATTCCCGTTATGAGCTAAGGCAAGGCTATTTTGTTGAGAGCGAAATACAAGGGGCTGCACATTTTCATATCCGTCCCCACCTTGAGTGGCATAGCGAACATGTCCGATTGCTCCATGGCCATTCAGTCGCTCAAACCTCTGCGCATCAAATACGTCTGTAATTAAGCCAAGACCTTTTTCAACTTTCAATTGCTCTCCATCTGTTACGACGATTCCAGCACCTTCTTGACCACGGTGCTGAAGGCTATGCAATCCATAATAGGTGATTTGTGCAGCATCCTCATGACCCCATACAGCAAAAACGCCACATTCTTCATTTAACCCTTTGATTTCAGTTGGCACGGAATCGCCTCCTTCCAGGCTTGTTTTAATTCGTGTGTGGAAAGGTTAAGAACAGGAAGATCGTTATGGCTGATGCTCATGTTTGACTCATCTTTCACTGTCCCAACCAAACGTGCATCGTCTACCATTTCTTCAAACTTTGAAGCGTCCTGCTTTGAAACCGACACGATAAAGCGAGATTGTGTTTCAGAGAAAAGTTCAGCCCCTAAGTCTCCAGAAAGAGCCACCTCACAGCCAAGTTCCTGATCAAACAAGCTTTCAGCTAGAGCAACAGCTAATCCGCCTTCCGCAATATCATGAGCGGACTGGACAACTCCACCTTGGATGGCCTGTAGAAGTTGATCTTGTCTTTTTTGTTCTATTTCTAAGTCAAGATATGGGGCTTTGCCAAAGTATCGTCCTTCTCGAAGCTTCTGCAGTTCACTTCCACCAAACTCCGGTTTAGCCTCACCAATTACATATATTAGATCTCCAGACTTTTGAAAGCTTTGTCGCGTTACATGCTCGAGGTCTTCAATAAGCCCCACCATACCGACTACAGGGGTTGGGAAAATCGATTGCTGATTGGAACCGTTATAAAGCGAAACATTTCCGCTGATTACAGGTGTGGATAACGATTCACAAGCACGACTCATCCCTTCCACTGCATGCTCCATTTGCCAAAAGTACTCTGGTATTTCCGGGTTACCAAAGTTTAAACAATCCGTTAAAGCTAGTGGCTTACCACCTGAACAAATAATGTTTCGAGCCGCTTCAGCCACTGCGATTTTCCCACCGGTATTTGGGTCTAAATAAATATAGCGAGAATTACAGTCTGTGGTCATGGCAATTGCTTTATTGGTTCCTTTAATGCGCAATACGGCAGCATCTGAACCTGGCGCCACCACCGTGTTTGTTTGAACCATGGTATCGTATTGGTCATAGACCCATTCCTTACTTGCGATTGTGGACTGTTTTAATAAATCCATAAGCGTCTCTTCTGCGTTGTCCACATGTGGATAATAGTCTTCCATGTTTTGAAATGTGGAAAAGTACGCTGGTTCTTTTGACGGTTGGTGATAAACAGGTGCATCTTCAGCTAAGGAATCAACCGGAACATCCGCAACGACTTCATTTTGATGAGTTAGTCGTAACACACGATCCTCAATCACTTCACCTACAGAAACAGCATGCAATCCGTGCTTTTCAAAAATCGCTTCAATTTCATGTTCGCGTCCTTTTTCCACAATGAGTAGCATGCGTTCTTGTGACTCTGAAAGCATCAGTTCATAAGGTGTCATGTTCTGCTCTCGCTGTGGAATTTGATCAAGGTTCATTTCGATCCCAGTTCCTGATTTACTCGCCATTTCACTTGATGAAGATGTAAGTCCTGCAGCTCCCATATCTTGCATTCCAACTAAGGCATCACATTGCGTCACTTCAAGGCAGGCTTCAATCAAAAGCTTTTCCATAAAAGGATCGCCGACTTGAACAGATGGACGTTTACTCTCCGATTCTTCGGAGAGCTCCTCAGATGCAAACGTAGCACCATGAATCCCGTCACGTCCCGTTGGTGCTCCAGCATACATCACCGTATTGCCGATTCCTTTAGCGATCCCCTTTTGTATATCTTGTTGGTCGATTAACCCTACGCACATGGCATTCACAAGCGGATTACCCTCATAACAGTCATCAAATTGAACTTCTCCACCAACCGTTGGGACTCCAACACAGTTCCCATAACCAGAAATTCCGTGCACAACTTCTCTGAACAAATACTTCACTCGCTCGGAAGTCAACTCACCGAAACGTAAAGAGTTAAGTAAAGCTATTGGACGGGCTCCCATAGAGAAAACATCTCGTAAAATGCCCCCAACGCCAGTAGCAGCCCCCTGATACGGTTCGATTGCTGAGGGATGGTTATGGCTCTCAATTTTGAAAACGACTGCCTGATTATCACCGATATCCACAATCCCAGCTCCTTCTCCAGGACCTTGCAAAACATGTGGAGCAGTTGTGGGAAACTTCTTTAATAGAGGTTTCGAATTTTTGTAGCTACAATGTTCCGACCACATGACGGAAAACAATCCCGTTTCTGTATAGTTAGGATTGCGCCCAAGAATGTTTTGTATAGATAAAAACTCAGCATCCGATAGACCCATATCCTGATAGATTTTTTTCTCAGCAATATATGCTGGTGTTAGCTCAACTATGGACTGCATGTGTTTCCCTCCAACTCTTTACAATGGATTGAAATAGCTTTAAGCCATCATCTGATCCTAGTAAACTCTCTACAGCTCGCTCAGGGTGTGGCATCATACCGAGAACATTTCCTCGTTCATTTGAGATTCCTGCAATGTTGTGGACAGAACCGTTCGGGTTATCCTCGTATGTGAATAAGATTCTCTCTTGATCTTTGAGACTCTTATACGTTTCTTCATCACAAAAGTAATTTCCGTCTCCATGAGCGACTGGAATACGAATGATCTGACCCTTTTCATATGAGGTGGTAAAAATACTTTTTGTATTCTCAACACGCAACTCAACTGTCCGACAAATAAACCGCTGACCTTCGTTTGATAGCATGGCTCCAGGTAAAAGACCTGCCTCTAGTAAAACTTGAAACCCATTGCATACTCCTAAAACCGGCTTCCCTTTTTCCGCTTCTTTTTTTATAGCGGATATAATAGGAGACGTGGCTGCCATAGCCCCAGACCGGAGATAATCCCCGTGCGAAAATCCACCAGGCAGAAGTATTCCATCAAAAGAAGCAAGGTCGGATTCAGTATGGCGAACAAAGTGTACTTCTTCTCCGATACCTTCTTGAATAGCATGATGCATATCGCGGTCACAATTCGATCCCGGAAATACAATTACAGCGAACTTCAATTGGAGACAACCTCCTCGACCTCATAGCGATAATCCTCTATGACAGGGTTAGCAAGCAATTGATCAATCATGCTATCAATTCTTTCATCAAGGTTCTCTGTCTCCTCTATGAACAACTCAATATACTTCCCAACACGTACTTCTTGAACTTCATCATAATTCATCGAAAGGAGTGAACCTCTTACCGCCTTCCCTTGTGGATCCAAAACGCCTTCTTTTAATGTTACATACACCTGCACTTTAAACATGCACCTTCGCCTCCAGTCGCTTCAAAATAGCTTCATAGATTTCAACCAAGTCTTCAATATCTTCACGGAATACATCTTTATCCATCTTGCGGTTCGTTTTCTTATCCCATAGTCGGCATGTATCTGGTGAAATTTCGTCTGCTAGAACAATAGATCCATCATGCAATTTGCCAAATTCTAATTTAAAATCGATCAGCTTAAGGTCCGCTTCGTCAAAGAAAGATTTCAAGTGAGCGTTAATCGATCGCGCATCCTGCTTAATGCCTTCTAAATCTTCTTGACTTAAACCTGTTAAGTAAGCAGCATGTTCATCATTGATAAGGGGATCCTGTAGCTTATCCTCTTTGTAATAGAATTCAACTAACGCAGGCTCTAAGATTGTACCTTCCTCGATTCCAAGCCTTCTAGATAAACTGCCTGCTGCTACGTTACGCACAACCACCTCTAATGGAATAATTCTTGTATGAGAAACCATTTGTTCTGTTTCGGACAGCGTCTCTATAAAATGAGTCTGGATCCCCTTCATATGCAAGTATTGAAAGACCTTTGAAGAGATCAAGTTATTTAAACGACCTTTCCCTCGAAACATTTTATATTTTTCACCGTTAAATGCTGTTGCCTCATCTTTATATTCCAAAATAAGTTGAAACTCTTCTCCTAGCATCGTGTACACTTTTTTAGCTTTTCCCTCATAAAGCAATGATCCCCTCATTACGTCACCCCTTTTGGTTTATCAAGACCTCTGAAAAGTTGAAAACCTCTGCCTTTTCAAGCGCTTCGTCTAAAGAATTGCCTGTTACCGTTACGTGCCCCATTTTCCGCTTCTCTGTTACTTTGTCTTTTCCATATAAATGGACATGTGCACCTTGGAAATATCGTTTATCTTGAATAACCTTGCTAACTTCTTCACCTAAAAGGTTCGTCATAACAGAAGCATAAGGTCTTGTTATTTTTAATAAAGGAAGCCCACAGATCGCTCGGATGTGCTGATCAAACTGAGATACATTACAACCTTCTATCGTAAAGTGACCGGAATTATGTGGACGTGGTGCCATTTCATTTACGTAAATCTCCTCACCAACCACAAACATCTCAACCGCAAATGTACCGATGAATTGAAGGTGCTCCGCAATGTAGCGAGCAGCATTTCGAGCTTTTTCGACTAACGTTTCTGAAATACGAGCCGGAACAATACTTCTCTTTAAAATATGATGTTCATGTTGGTTCTCTGGAACTGGGAACAATTCAAGCTCTCCGTCTTCCCCTCTGGTCATCACAACAGATACTTCTTGATCAAAAGGAAGCCATGCTTCTACAACACAGAAAGGATGAACATTTACAAATGCTTTTCCGTCTTCTAGATCTTTTGAAGAGTTTAATTTCAATTGTCCTTTGCCGTCATAACCTCCACGCGTTGTTTTGATTACGCAAGGAAAACCAAGTTCATCTACAACACCCTCTAGTTCCTCAGGGTTTTGAACCACACGATATGGAGCTACCGGAACTCCCGCTTCTTCCATCGCACGCTTTTCTTCAATTCGATCCTGTGTAATGCGAAGGGCATTTGCTCCTTGAGGCAACTTACCCTTCGCTTCAAGTTCTTGCGCTAACGTGAGATCCACATTTTCAAACTCATAAGTTATAACTTCGCTCACCTCAGCCAACTGAAGAACAGCTTTCCGATCATCAAATGAAGCCTGGATGTGTTGATCGGCAACTTGGGCACATGGTCCGTATGGTGCAGGATCTAAAACAGCTATACGATATCCCATTTCTTTTGCAGAAAGCGCCATCATTTTTCCAAGTTGGCCGCCACCTAAGATCCCTATCGTTTGTCCTGGATATACATTAGGATTGCTCATGCAATGATCCCCTCATTTCTTGAACATGTTGTTGAAGCCCCTGGCGATAATCTTCAAGCTTTTCCGCCACATTTGTATCAAAAACACTGATAATTTCTGCTGCTAAGATTCCTGCATTTTTCGCTCCAGCAGCTCCAATTGCTACCGTTGCAACTGGAACGCCACCTGGCATTTGAGCGATAGATAGCAGTGAATCCCAACCATCTATTTTTGTTTGAACCGGAACACCAATGACGGGTAATGTTGTTTTCGAAGCCACCATACCAGGGAGATGTGCAGCACCACCTGCCCCAGCAATAATGACACCTACACCTCTTTCTCGTGCAGTTTCTGCATAATTGAACATGTCATCGGGCGTTCGATGCGCTGATACGATGTCTTTTTCATACTCGATCCCGAATTCTTCTAACATCTCACAGGCAGGTTTCATCGTTTCCCAGTCTGATAAACTTCCCATGATCACTCCAACCTTCACCATCATCACCACTCCATTGTTATGATATAAAAAATGCGCCTACCGTCTTGTCTCTATAACGAGAGAAGACAGTAGGCGCATATCAATGAAGATACGTATCCCAGACTGGATACAGGTACTTCTGCAACCGATCTTCCCTCATAGTCCGACGATTAACGGTCGTCAGGTAGAGACTTACGGGCCATATTCCCGAGATTATATGAGGTCCTTTATTTAATTTCTATCTATAGCGTAACAAGGGGAGATTGTAAAAGTCAATGTAATTTTTCGAACGTTTTTAACTGAAATGTTTTTATTGTTCGTTTTTTGGTTTGATTCACTAATAAAAAAGCACGAAACCTCATTAAAGAGGTTCCGTGCCACATCATTCTCTTACAACCCAATTCGTTCAAATACGCGATCAACATTTTTCAAATGATGCGTTGGATCAAAGCAGCTATCCAGTTGTTCAGAAGACAACGTAGATTTGATTCTTTCATCTGTTTCAATTAACTCGCGGAAGGAGATCCCTTTCTCCCAAGCTTCCATCGCCTTAGGTTGAACGATGTCATAAGCCTCTTCCCTCGCCATGCCTTCATCAATAAGTGTTAAAAGCACGCGCTGGGAGAAGATTAACCCGTAGGTCTTGTCCATGTTTTGTTTCATATTGTCCTCATATACCGTTAAGTTTTTCACGATGTTACTAAAACGGTGCAGCATATAGTTCAATGCAATCGTTGCATCTGGTAAAATAATGCGCTCCGCAGAAGAGTGGGAAATATCACGTTCATGCCAAAGAGCGACATTTTCATAAGCAGTTACCATGTGACCACGTAACACACGCGCCATTCCTGTCATGTTTTCTGACCCAATCGGGTTACGTTTATGTGGCATCGCCGAAGAACCTTTTTGTCCTTTTGCAAAGAATTCTTCCACTTCACGTGTTTCTGTTTTCTGTAGGCTACGAATTTCCACTGCGAATTTTTCAATAGAAGTCGCAATTAGTGTTAGTGTGGATAAATAATGAGCATGGCGATCACGCTGTAACGTTTGGGTTGATACAGGTGCAGGGGTTAACCCCAACTTTTCACAAACATAATCCTCCACAAACGGATCAATATTCGCATAAGTTCCTACTGCCCCTGAGAGCTTACCAAACTCGATGTTATGAGCTGCCATTTCAAAACGCTCTAAGTTACGTTTCATTTCTTCATACCATAATGCGAGCTTCAAACCAAAAGTAGTTGGCTCAGCATGAACACCATGTGTACGTCCCATCATGATTGTGTATTTATGCTCCTTCGCCTTCTCGCCTAACACATCAACAAACGTATGTAAGTTTTCACGAATGATATTGTTTGCTTGCTTTAGCAGGTAAGACAAAGCAGTATCCACTACATCCGTAGACGTGAGACCATAGTGAACCCACTTCTTTTCTTCACCAAGCGTCTCAGATACCGCACGTGTAAATGCAACAACATCATGACGTGTTTCTTGCTCGATCTCATGAATACGCTCAATATCAAAAGAAGCACCTTCACGTAACTTTTCAACATCTTCTTTTGGAATATGACCCAGTTCACTCCACGCCTCACATGCCAAAATTTCGACCTCTAACCAAGCCTTGTATTTGTTCTCTTCAGTCCAGATTGCCCCCATCTCAGGACGCGTATAACGCTCAATCATTAAATACCCTCCTATAAAAAAAGCCTATTATCTTTCACACAGAAAAGATAATAGGCTTTCGTAATTGCATTATATGCCATACTATCAATTCGCCCGTTTCAATGTAATCTTAACAAGAGCGAATAGAAAAAGCAATCAAATCACGAACAATTTAGTATTTAAATATTCATTTGTTCGTTATTCAGTTTTCACAGCATCGAAAATAATCTGGCGACCTACAGGATCAACCTTCTTCTCTCCACCTTCCATACGCTCTTGGAAAATGGGCTCTTCAACGCGGCGAACAGGCTGATAACCTTCTTCTTTCATTTGGGCAAGAACCTCATCAATGGACTGCCCTTCTTCTACAGTAAAACGTTTTTTCTTTTTACCCATCCTTCTTAATACGTCCTTTCCGTACCTGCTTCACCCAGAAGCCACCACGAATTTGCTTCGGCTCATAGGCAATTATAAATGCTTTAGGGTCAATGGTTTTTATTGTGTCATATAGGGCTAATTCATACTTTCTTGGCGTTAAAATCTGCATAGCAAGTCGGTCCCCTTCCATTCCATAGGCAAACCAACTCGTTACTCCATATCCTTTATCTCTTAGTTGCTTCGTAAATTCAATATCAGGATTGGAGGATATAACGTTGACCGTTATGTAGCCAAGTGCTAACTTCTCTTCAATCTTCATCCCAACGATGACCCCTAATCCAAACCCGATTGCATAGGCAATTACATTTTGAATTTGATCTAAATTTTCTAGAACAAGACCAAGCCCAACGATGTACACTGTAATTTCAAAGACACTAATAAAAGCCGCCCAGTACCTTTGACCTTTCAACGTAAAAATCATTCGAATCGTTAAAAACGATACGTACACAATGTTTACAACTAATATAATTAATACCATGACAAGGCTATTATCTAAAAGATTTCCCATACTGGTTTTGTCCCTCCTAACTCCTACACTAAATACTTTCATTTGCTCTTAGGACATTCACCCATTAAAAAACTTATGCATACACTATATCGCAATATATTCCACTTTCACAAGCAATTATGATAACTGAATATTTAAAATGGAGGGGATTCCAATGGATCCATTTCAAAACATGCAAGACTGGCGAAAAAATATGGACCGTTTTTTTGGTGAAAATTTTTGGGGAGAATTTGAGGGTATCATTAAGCCTCCCATCCCTCATATCAATCTATACAAATCAGATAATGAAATTCTATGCTATGTAAACATTCCAGGCTTAGAGGATATTGATAAAGTAGATGTTTATGTAGACTATGCTATTTTAGAGATTAAAGGTGTCATCTCTTTACAACCTCAACACCACCAACTCGTTCAAGAAGAGATTTTGCAAGGTTCATTTGAGCGAAAGATCGATCTTCCATACCCTGTTCGAGGCGATAAGATTCATGCATCCTATCAAAATGGCTTGCTCATTATCCAACTGCACCGCCTCATCCACCAAGAGACATCCAAAAATCGAATTAAGATCCATTCGATCGAAGACTAACGCTCAGACCTTTACTGAGCGTTTTTTATGCTTGGTTTTCTTCTCACATTATATAGTATCACTTTCACAGTTAATTCCAAATTAAAACATTAATAAATAAGGGGATGGCATTCGGAATAACTCTATCCTTAATGAGATTATTTTTCCGAATAGAGGCTTCATACTGAATAAATCTATCCTGAATAATACTATCTTTTCCGAATAGAGGGTGCATTTGTACTGATCTATCTCTATGTGGGGTAACACTTCTGTACTTAAGCAGGGATGTGTATTGATCTCCCCTCTATCTATCTCCGAATCTATATCTCGAACCCAAGTCTTCCACATTAGGAGACTATAATGAAGGAAAGCTTAAACCTAAACAACGCTTTTATATACAAAAAGAACCCCAGAGAATCGAAATCCTCTAGGGTTCTTAAAATGTGCTTGGCGGCGTCCTACTCTTGCGGGGGCGAAACCCCGACTACCATTGGCGCTGAAGAGCTTAACTTCTGTGTTCGGCATGGGAACAGGTGTGACCTCTTCGCCAAAGCCACCAAACCTATGTAGTTGAAGGATATACCTTCAAAACTAGATAAGAGACATC
>NZ_AULJ01000038.1 GCF_000425225.1 Pontibacillus marinus BH030004 = DSM 16465
TGTTCTAATTCCAGGTAGTATAATCCTATCATTACAAGGTTTTGAGCAACTTCTGTGAATATAAATTCCAATCAATTTGAGATGGGAAAGTCCAAATTATGGTCCGTTAATCTCCATAATCGCGTGGAGGGAAGGAAACGGCAAACTGTCGTGGTAACAAAGGGAAGACGAGACCCCGCAGGCACGAGGAGGCTCGGCTATACAATGGAGGTTCTACTAAAACCGCCACATCATGTGGCAACGTAGAACTACCCCACGTCGTGTGGGGCAACAACAGGCTCGCCGTTTCACTGACCGGAACAAATTACACAAAAGCAACGGACTTCTCTCAGTTTCAAGTCTTCAACATAACTGCCATTTAACTGAATAAACTTAAAAAGCCTATGAGGGATCTATACCCTCATAGGCTGATGTTTCCTATTTTATTCTTTTACTAGCTGTAGTTCAACTGGAATGGATTCTTTGATGTCTTCGCCTTTTACTACTTTACCAGCAGCATTAATCGCTTTTTCACCGATTAGTTTTGGCTGTTGGGCGATTGTTGCATCCATGCGACCCTCAGAAACTGCTGCTCTTGCGTCATCTGTAGCGTCAAATCCAACTACAATAACATCTTCAAGCATATTGTTCGCTTCTAGAGCTTGTACTGCACCTAATGCCATTTCATCATTATGAGCGAATACGGCATCAATATTGTCTGTACTCTGCAAAATATTTTCCATAACCGTTAATCCTTCAGAACGGTCGAAGTTTGCGGATTGTTTCGCTACAACTTCAATACCATCTTTCTGATCAACGATGTTGTGGAATCCTTTACCACGCTCACGAGTAGCTGAAGCTCCTGGAATTCCTTCTAGTTCAACGACTTTCCCTTCATCACTTAATTGTTCTGCGATGAATTTGCCTGCCATTTCTCCACCTGCCACGTTATCAGAAGCAATGTGAGAAACTACTTCGCCACCTTCTGCACTACGGTCAACTGTGATGACCGGCACATCTTTACCATTTGCTGATTCAATAGCTGAAACTACTGCCGCAGAGTCAGCAGGGTTTACGAGTAATACATCAATGTTTTGTTGCAGTAAGTCTTCAATGTCGTTAACCTGTTTTGCTGGATCATTTTGTGCATCAGCTGTAACAATTTCATAACCTGCTTTTTCAGCTGCTGCTTCAGCACCATCACGTAGCGATACGAAGAAAGGGTTATTTAAAGTAGATACGGATAGACCAATCTTCGTTTTACCATCATCAGCGGACTCGCCACCATCATTTGAATCACTAGAGGATCCCGGTTGTTCTGTAGAGCAAGCTGTAGCAAAAATCAATAACAGAGCGAAAAGGCCAAATGTTTTTAAAAATTTACTCATGTGAGTAACCTCCTTAAATTTAGTAAATCTATCATCATGTTCTAGTGAACACCATGGGTATTATTTAGACCTGCGATCAAGCAGGACAGCTAGTAGAATAACTCCACCTTTAACAATCTGCTGATAGAAGGAAGAAACGTTTAATAAGTTTAATCCGTTATCTAATACACCAATAATTAAGGCACCAATTAGAGTACCGACAATCCTTCCACGTCCACCAGCAAGACTTGTACCACCTAAAACAACAGCTGCGATGGCATCCAGTTCATACATCGTACCCGCTGTCGGTTGAGCTGAGTTGAGTCGACTTGTTAAGATGATACCCGCTAAAACGGAAAGCATCCCTGTTAGTGAATACACCCATATTTTGACGCGGTCTGCTTTAATCCCAGAAAGGATAGAAGCTTCTTCATTTCCACCTACTGAGTAAACCTGACGACCAAATACGGTTTTGCGTAAAATAAAGAATAAAATGAAGAACACGATAATCATTAAGATGGCTGGAAATGGTACGCCAAATACATATCCTTTTCCAATCATCTCGAATACGAAGCTGTCAGATAATCCTGTAATTGGACGACCATCTGTATAAACGAGGGTCGCTCCACGGAAAATGGTCATGGTTGCAAGTGTTGCAATAAATGGTGCTACTTTACCTTTAGTGATCACAAAACCGTTGAATGCTCCCATTACAGCACCTGCAAGTAAACCGATTAAGACCGCTAATAAAGGGTCCATACCACTTGCTAACATTCCTGCTGTAATAGCACTACCAAAGGCGAGAATCGATCCTACAGATAGGTCAATGCCCCCTGTCAGAATAACGAAGGTCATACCAAATGCGATTAGAGCATTAATCGATATCTGCCTTAGAAGGTTTAGGATATTGTCTAGTGTGAAAAAGTTATCACTTAAGAATCCTAGTATAATCATAATTAGTACTAAGCCAATGAGTGGCCCTAGTTGTGAAATATTCCTCATAATCCTTGCTTGCATTGTTACTCCCCTCCTGTGGCAGCCTGCATAATTTTTTCTTGATCTGCGTCTTTACGATTTAAGATTTTTGCGACCTTTCCTTCATGGATAACCATGATACGATCACTAATGCCGAGTACTTCAGGGAGTTCAGAAGAGACCATAATAATGGCAACACCTTGTTCAGTAAGTTCATTCATAATGTGATAAATCTCTTTCTTCGCCCCTATATCCACTCCACGTGTAGGTTCATCCAAGATTAGCACTTTTGGCTTAATCCCTAGCCATTTCGCTACGACCACTTTTTGTTGGTTTCCTCCACTCAAGGAACGTACTTCTTGTTCTCGTCCAGTTGTTCGAACATGAAGCTTATTAATTAAATCATCAATTAATTGCTTTTCTTTTGTAGAAGAAATCCACCCCTTATCGGAAATCGCCTTCATGTTTGTTAAAGCAATATTTTCACGAATGGATAAATCAAGTACTAGACCTTCATCTTTACGGTCTTCTGTAATGAATCCGATCCCTTCTTGTATCGCATCTTGAGGGTGTTTAATCTTAAGCGGACTTCCATTTAAATATATATTGCCTCCGCTTTTCTTACGTGAACCGAACACAGCTTCCATAATTTCCGTTCTTCCTGCACCCATTAATCCTGCTACACCAAGGATCTCTCCTTTATGAACGTCAAAACTTACATTCTCAAAGAGCCCTTCTCTGGCTAAGTCTTCTACTTGAAGAACCACCTCGCCAATATGACTCGTCCGCTCAGGGAATCGTTCACCCAACTCGCGTCCAACCATCATTTTAACGATGGCTTCAAAGGAGGTTTCCTTAATATCTTCTGTACCGACATATTCACCATCTCTTAACACTGTAATACGATCACAGATCTGAAAAATCTCCTCCATACGGTGAGAGACATATACAATACTTACACCCTGTTCACGAAGGGAATGTACAACCTGAAACAGATTTTCGATCTCTCTTTCCGTTAAAGCAGCAGTAGGCTCATCCATTATGATCATCTTCGCATCAGTAGACATCGCCCTAGCAATCTCAATCATTTGTTGTTTACCTACCGATAGATTCCCAGCTTCTTCATCCGGATCAATGTTTGAAGCACCTAACCTCTCTAAGTTTTGGAGGGTTTGCTTCTTCATTTCTTTCATTTTGAGAATTCCAGATTTACCAAACGTTAATTCTCTTCCTAAAAACATGTTCTGCGTAACGGTTAAGTGAGGGATGATATTTAGCTCTTGGTGAATCACGACGATCCCTTCACGTTCAGCCTGCTTAGGGTTATTAAATGAAACTTCCTCCCCTTGTAGTTTGATCGTTCCAGCATCACGCTTATGAATCCCTGTTAATACTTTTATAAGGGTTGATTTACCTGCGCCGTTTTCTCCCATTAACGCATGGACTTCCCCAGGTGAAATTGAAAAATTCACATCCTTTAAAACTTGGTTTCCTGAGAAGGACTTTTGAATCGCTTTCATTTCCACAAAAGGTGTTTCAGCCATCTCGCTCACCTCTTTTCTTAAAAAATAACGCCTGCTTGTAAAATAACATTGGCAAAAGGAGTATTCTCTCCTGTCCTAATAATGGCTTTAGCTTGCTTTAGTTCATTCTTTAGCTCTTCATGAGTTTGATAGGATACTGGAATATCTTCATAAGTGTTTCGAATATGCTGATCCAGTGACTCGTTATATTCTTTAATTTCATTTGCTAGTGTCATAGATTCGACTTCCATATCGTCCAAGATTGCTTCGAGGATTGCATCAAACCGGGGATACCCTTGTTTTATAGATAAGTCAATACAAGGTGTTTCCTCAGGAATAGGAAGTCCACAGTCAGCAATAACAACCTTATCTGTATGACCTAACCTTGCCAAAACAGCTGCGATGTCTCTGTTTAAAACTCCGTGCTTTTTCATGTACGATCAGACCTTTCTTCGATGAACGTGTTTACTTCTTCTGCTGATGGCATTCCACTTTGAGCTCCTAACTTCATAATAGATAAGGCTGCAGCTGCATTTGCATAATAAACGGCTTCTTCTAGAGGCATGCCACTAGCTAGCTGTGTAGCAAGGGCACCGTTAAACGTATCCCCAGCGCCCGTAGTATCTAACACATCTACAGGAAAGCCAGGAATAACCTGCTCCACTCCATCCTTATAAGCCAATACTCCTTTTTCACCATTCGTGACAATTAATTGTTCCTTGGTCACATGAGAGTTCGGATCTTCAAGCATAGCTTTGGCTTCCATTTCATTTGGTGTAAGGTAATCTACACCAGATAGCAAAGCATCAGGTAGTGATTGATATGGAGCTGGATTTAAGATCACAGGAACCTCATATTGTTGAGCAATCGTAATAACGGCTTGTACCGTGTCTAAAGGAACCTCTAGCTGTAAAAGGATGATGTCACTTTGTTGAATCATCCTTTCATGCTGACGGATGATTTCAGGAGTTAATCTTGCGTTTGCACCAGGAGCTACAATAATACGGTTATCTCCTTCAGAAAGAATGATCGTTGCCGTACCTGTTGCTATGTCTTTTAATTTGTGAATAGCTGTTGTATGAATATTCTCTTGTTCTAATTTATTCTGTAAGCTCTCTCCAAAAACATCATCTCCGATAGCCCCAACCATATTCACATTTGCCCCTAACCTGGCTGCTGCTACTGCTTGGTTAGCACCTTTTCCGCCTGGAAATGTTGCAAATTCTTCTCCGATAACGGTTTCACCCTGGTTGGGCATTTGACCAGTTGAGACAGTGAGGTCCATGTTAATGCTCCCCACTACTGTAACTGCCGGACGTTCACTCATGCTTCATCCCTCCTCGTTGACTCCCGTTTGATTAACTGTACGGAAAACTCTTCTGATTGAGTAAGTGTATCTTCTTCTTCAATTTGCTTTATGAGCATTTCTGCCGCTTTTGCTCCGATCTGATATATAGGCTGAGCCATCGTTGTTAAAGAAGGCGATGTCGTTTCTCCTAAGGTAATCCCATCAAAAGCAATCATAGAAAGGTCAGATGGAACGTTTATACCCAGGGATTCTGCTGCCTTTAAAGCACCTACAGCCATCAAATCATTTCCTACAAATAGTCCATCTATGTCTGGGTGTCTCTTTAAAAGATTGATTGTAGCTTGTTTTGCAGCATCATAGTGATACTCTCCGTGCTCAACTAAGCTAAGTCGAAACCAATCTTCATTTTGGACTTCATCTAAATAACCTCTCCGGCGCTCATTCGCATTGTCTACATGTTCCGGACCTGCAACATGAGCGATTTTTTTACATCCCAGGGATTTTAAATATTGAACCGCCTGTCTAGAACCTTCACGGTTGTTTACTGTTACAGATGCAATCCCATTGTTTAATTTGCGGTCAAGCGCCACAACTGGTATTTGAATGTGATGCAGCTGTTCTGGTGTAAGGGTACTTGATACGATAATCAAACCGTCCACCGATTTCTGTTGAAGTGCATCAATATAAGCTGTTTCTTTTTCAATATCATCATCCGTGTTACACAAAATAAATGTGAAATCGTGATTTTTTGTCATATCTTCAACAGCTCTCGCTAGTTCTGGGAAGAATGGGTTCATGATGTCTGGGATAAATAATGCAATCATTTTTGATCTCCCTTTAAACAGACTGCGTGCTACATCATTAGGCTTATAATTTAACTGTTTTATCGCTTTAGCCACCCGGTTTTTCGTTTCTTCATGTACATAACCATTTTCATTTAAGACTCGAGAGACAGTTGCAGTTGATACCTCTGCTAGTTTTGCTACATCTTTAATCGTTGCCATAAAAAACCACTTTCTTTTTCATAGTGTGTAACCCGTTACATATAAAAGAATTAAAAAACAGGTTCATTAATTATGTTTATATGAAACCCGTTACACATTATAATAAAGCGCTTACATGAATGTGTCAATCATTCAATTCTTAAATATAAGATCCTATCGTTATAAAATCCTATGCTCCCTATATCTGATCCCTATCACAAAAATTTAGCGATATACCCTCGGCAAAGGATATATCGCCATGATTAAATTCGATATTCTTTTACTGTACGAACCTTTTTTCTCCATTTGTGATGGTTTTTATCCTTCCACTCAATCAGAGGTGATGCCAGGTTTTTAATAGGTTGTGAGGATAGTCCCCACGTAATCATAGCAGCAACGGTAATCAACACTACCATATCTAGTGTGGATTGTAGCTGAAACACTTCGAACTCTCTGAAAAAGTGAATAAAGAATCCATGGAGGAGATACACATATAACGTGTTCGTCCCGTATTTCGTCCACACCCCTTCTTTACGAGGCATCCATGCAAGTACACTGAACATCATCAGGATACTAATCACGTAAATTCCTAAACGTATAAAGCCTCCCCACTCGGGCATTCCCATTTCAAGGTAGGATTTAGAGCCAAGAAACCAAGATGTAGAAAATCTAGGAGCAATCGTAATCGCTGCTGCTGATATGCCTAGTACTACTAGAGAAAAGGCACGAACTTTCTTCTTTCGTAACCATTTCAATTGTTCTGGTCCAAACCAATATCCCAGTAAAAAGAATGGGAAAAAGACAAACGTGCGTGACAGACTGAAGCTATGTCCAATGATGTCAATATATCCAACGAGTAACCCTAATTGGACTGTTATCAATAGGGCTAAG
Organism: Pontibacillus marinus BH030004 = DSM 16465; assembly: GCF_000425225.1. Taxonomy (GTDB): domain Bacteria; phylum Bacillota; class Bacilli; order Bacillales; family BH030062; genus Pontibacillus; species Pontibacillus marinus. Next base: position 7,028 of record NZ_AULJ01000038.1, read on the forward strand.
TGTTTCGGAAGTCGATAAAACCAATACAACATGATGTGCCAGCATAATAAACTGATTAAGAACCATAAAGACCAGTGTGGTTCAAACGGCGTATGAAGCCAGTCCTGCTTTCCGATTAAAAAATAATAAATGGTATAAATGCTTTGGAAAATCAAATATGGAATCAGAAGCTTCTTGGTAAGCTTCCATACATATCCTTTTGATCCTGAAGGCTTCGCAAAATATCCAGCTAAAAAAATAAAAGCGGGCATATGAAACGTATAAATCCATTGATAAAGTACATAAATTGAGTCATGTTTCTCTACAAACGGCTGAATCGTATGTCCAAACACAACAAAAAAGATCAAGATCCATTTCGCATTATCAAAAAACGCTTCTCTTTGCATAACAAAACCCTCCTTAGGTTCGTCCTTATAAAGGTTCGAACTGTAAGAAGGGGGTGAGAGTGTTGTTACGTGAATGTAATCCCTCTATAAAAAAATTGTAACGCTGTAACATTTAGGATGTTTTCTTCTTGGTATCTTCCTTATCCTCCGTTTTCTTTTGGGTAGCCTTCTTCTTCTGTGTCTTCTTCTTGCTTGCTCCCTTCTTCCCTTTTGTCTTCTCAAGTGATTTTTCTAGAGCTTCCATTAAATCCGTAACGTTATCTGGTGTTGGTTGAGGCTTGGCTGTTGTTACTTCCTCATCATTTTTCTTCGCCTCAATGAGCTCCATAAGTGCTGTTCGGTATTCATCTTTATAGTTCTCTGGTTCAAACTCTGTCGTAAGCTGTTCGATCAAGTTTTTCGCTGTATCCAATTCTTTTTTACCGAGATCCTCTTCTTCAGGAACATTAGGAACCTCCTGATAGTCTCGAACTTCGTCTGGATAATGTATGGTCTCCATAATAAGTGTATTTTCATAAATACGTACGATCGCAAGTTGTTCTTTAGATCGAATGATGATTTTTGCAATACCGATCTTCCCTGTATCTTTTAACGCTTTACGAAGTAAGGAATATGCTTTTGATCCACCTTCATTCGGTGAGATGAAATAACTTTTTTCAAAATAAATCGGATCAATCTCCTCAAGCTTAACGAAATCTACAATCTCAACGGCTTTATCCTCTTGTTCTTTTTTCAAATTTTCAAGGTCTTCTTCATCGAGTACAACAAATTTATTTTCAGCATATTCATATGCTTTTACGATTTCTTCACTTTTAACCTCTTCATCGCAATTTGGGCATGTACGCTCATATTTAATTGGCGTTTTACATTCCTTATGAAGCTGACGTAGCTTGATGTCTTTATTTTCTGTAGCTGAATGCAGCTTCACGGGAATGTTGACGAGTCCAAAGCTGATCGTGCCTTTCCACATCGTATGCACAGTTCACCCACTCCTTTTTCCTTTATGGTTTACGTTCTGTTACAAAATTATGTTCATGGATGAAAAGAGCCTACGATTGCCACACTATACATGAAATTGAGGTGATGAAATGAAACCAATGTTACCTACATTATCCGAAGAAGCTCCTAAAGGTGATGAATGGGTGTATGAAATTAAGTATGATGGGTTTCGAGTTACGTTAGAATGGTCTCAAGATCAGGTGAAACTGGTGAGCCGAAATGGAAATGATTTAACCTCTAAATTCCCTGAAATCAAGAATTTCTGTGAAGAACACCATGATACATACGCCAAGTTCCTCCCTTTAGTTTTGGATGGAGAACTTGTCATTTTGAATACGAAAATCCAAGCCAATTTCCCTATGCTTCAACAACGTAACAGAATGGGAAACAAGAAACGAATCCAAGAGTCGGCTGAACAGCGTCCAGTGACATTTTTAGCTTTTGACATTCTGAAACATAAAGGAAAAGATACTGTAGAACTCCCTCTCAAAAAACGACGAAAACACCTTGAAGCTCTACCTTTTAAAACTGGGGAACGACTTCAGCTCGTTTCACAGTATGAATTCTATGACGACATATGGGAAAAAGTCATCCTCCATTTAGGAGAAGGAGTGGTGGCTAAGCGTTTAAATAGCAAGTACAAAGAAGGAGAGCGTACAAATAAATGGTTGAAGTTAAAAAATTGGCGTGTATTATCCGGCATTCTCAGCTCTTATAATCAGGAAAATGGGTACTTTTCTTTAAGGGTTTTTGAGGATGACGTGTTGAAAGAACTTGGCTCATGCAAGCACGGTCTATCTTCAGAGGATGGAGAAACACTCCGAACCTTTTTCACATCGAAAGGAACGAAAAAAGGGGAGCAATATAAGCTAAAACCGAGTGTATGCGTAGATGTAAAATGTCTGCATCAACAAAAAAATGATTTACGAGAACCGATGTTTGACTCATTTCGCTTTGATTTATCCCCAGAGGATTGTACCGAACAAAAAAAGCGATGGGATTTAGCTCAATTCCCAGACGTAAATATTACGCATCCTGATAAGGTTTTATGGCCTAAGCCTGGTTATAAAAAACGAAACCTTCTCTTATATATGAGACGGATAGCACCTTATATCATGTCTTTTCTGAAGGACAAAAAGCTTACGGTTATTCGTTTTCCTGATGGAATTCATGAGGAATCTTTCTTTCAGAAACACTTACCCGACTATGCTCCTGATTATGTTGAATCTCTTGAACGTGATGGAGAGATTTATACGCTATGTCAAAATCTCTCGACTCTTATTTGGTTCAGTAACCAAGGAGCGTTAGAATACCATGTGCCTTTTGAGCGTATACATGAGCAGAACCCCCATGAAATTGTGTTTGACTTAGACCCTCCCTCTGACGATGATTTCGGCATGGCGGTGCATGCAGCACAGTTGTTTAAACATCTCTTGGATAAGCTTGAGCTCGTTTCATTTGTCAAAACCTCTGGCGGAAAAGGAATGCAGATTCATATTCCAATTCCTAAGGACCGTTTAACATATGATGAAACAAGAGCCTTCACTGAAAAACTAGCTACATTGCTTGTGAAACAAGAGCCATCTATGTTTACGATTGAACGCTTAAAGAAGAATCGTGGAAATCGTTTATATATTGATTACGTTCAACATGCAGAAGGAAAAACCATTATCGCACCGTATTCCCCAAGAGGCCGAGAGCATGCAACGGTTGCAACACCTTTATATTGGAGTGAAGTTGGGGAATCACTTTCACCAACAGATTTCACTATTGAGAATGTTTTGGAGAGAGTTGAGGAGCATGGATGCCCTTTTGCGAATTACTTTGATGTGGGTGAGCAACAAAACTTGGAACATATTTATCAGTTGATTGAATAAGAGGGAAAGACGTGACAGGTGTGCCGTTGTATGGCAGTAATGTGGAATAAGCTGGTGCGGGGTGGTTACGTTTCCATGCTGCCTGTTCCTTTCGGATGGGCGTGGGATTCCATCAGGTAGGTGCTGGATTACACCGGGTCGGCACTGCTTTCCATCGGGTTTGTGCCAAGCCATTAAAAAGTGCCCGTCCAAAAGTACAGGCACTTTTTAAGTTTATCTTTCTTCATCAATCCAGCCACGGACGATCATTGCGTCGCCTAAACGCTTTACCGCTAGATAATAGGCTGCGTGGCGCATGCTTTTATCAATATGGTTTCTCATATCATACACCTCTAAGAAAGCAGAAGACATATCTTTTTCTAGACGTTCATTTACTACTTTTTCAGCCCAATGATCGTGGGAATCATTTTGCATCCATTCAAAGGCAGATACCATAACCCCACCAGCATTACACAGAATATCTGGTATGACGAAGACTCCATTTTCATTTAAAATTTCGTCTCCCTTTTCAGTCGTTGGCCCATTTGCAGCTTCAGCCACAATTTTCGCCTTAATTTTAGGGGCTGTCTCTTCTGTAATTTGATTTTCAAGAGCAGATGGAATAAACACATCGCACTCAACATCAAAGAGATCATCTGGATTCTTATCATCAGCGTACCCTTTTAGAGAACCGTTCGCTTCAACGTATTTAACCATTTCTGGGACGTTTAAACCATTAGGGTCCGTTACAAGAGCATCAATATCTGATGCAGCTACTACCTTTACTCCTTTTTCATACAATGTAGCAGCTGTTACTGAACCTACATTCCCGAAGCCTTGAATAGCGACTGATGATTGTTGTGGATCCATATCAAGCTTCTTCATCGCTTCTAAAATATTGATCACAACACCTCGCCCTGTTGCCTCAACACGACCTTCTGATCCACCAACTACTGGAGGTTTTCCTGTAATAAAACCAGGGATATTACGGCCACGTAGCTTGTAGAATTCATCCATCATCCAACCCATTACACGGCCATCTGTGTTGACATCTGGTGCTGGAATATCTTTTTGAGGTCCTATAACAGGTTCGATGTCCTGTATATATTGACGGCTTAATTGTTGAAGCTCTTTTCTGGAGAGTTCTCGAGGGTCAACCGTGATCCCTCCTTTTGCTCCTCCAAATGGAAGTTTTAAAATAGATGTTTTCAACGTCATCCACATTGATAATGCAATAACCTCTTGCTCATTTACATCTTTATGAAAACGAATACCGCCCTTTCCTGGTCCAAGAAGATTACTGTGAACTGAACGATAGCCTGTGTAGGTCTCCACACTTCCATCATCTCTTTCAAGAGTAATCGAGACGGTAATACAGTGCTTTGGATTCTTTAAAATCTGATAGACAGATGGTGATAACTCGAGCTCTTCCACCACTTCGTTGATTTGTCGTTTTAGCCAATCAGTCGGATTCTGGTTATCCACCAAATGCTCACTCCTTCGTCTTAGTCTATAAGACCTCTTCCCTATTGAACATTAGGTCGAAACCAGAATATAGAGATGGATGGGTTAGTCTGAAATCAAGGTTTTGTGTTTATAGAAAAATTCAGCTAGGCTTTTTTGACAATTTTCTATAAACATAAAATTCATCCTGATTCCACTCTTGCATAACATCTTCTATCCATAAGACTTGCCATGGGTTGAACATGGTTTGACCGTGTTTATTAAATGATAATTTCTCAGTTAACATGTAGGAAGCGTGCATGGGTAAGCCATCTTGGTTCTTCCAAACGATTACGTCAGCTTCTTGTATGTTTTTATCTTTAATCATTTCATAGTCTTCCGTTTGAAGTAAGTCTAAAAAACGATCTTCTTTCATCCATTCATGAATGTATTCGAAATTCCCTGTAGCACCTGTGATAGCTGCTGCAAGGCAATTGGATCCGTTAGCCACAGGGAATCTATCAAAATAAGGAGCTATTATAGGATTTCTCTTGCTAAGCTCAGAAACCTCACCTTTACTGAGCTCGTTACAAAAAGCATAGTCTGACACCCACTCATTTGCATAAGCCATTAAGAGTGTTGCTTTAATTCGTGAAGATAGTGATCGAAAAGCTTGTCCTTGTAATAAATAGATATTCTCTTGAGACGCTTCATCATAAAAAGAGGTTTCCTGTAACTTTGTCTGAAACTCTGTTTGATCCTTTTTATTTAACACATTTAAAAGCGGGGATAATTCACTCTCTCGAAATATCATTCCCCTTCCCAAATCTAATTGTTCCTTCAGGATAAATTGACGAAGACCTTCATCTAATTTATGAAAATCTTGATTAGAAATCTTTACGACATAGTTTGCATTTCCTGCGACTCTCCATGTTAAAAAAGCTGTTTTCTCATCTAAAGAAATTTCGTTAGCTCGTGCTCTAGTAAAATGATCAGCCTTAAAAAATGAAGGATTTTCTTTAAAGAAGAAAATGTCATGTGTAGGAACAAACTTTTCCTCCCAATGTTTCAAGATCTCCTCTGTTACTTGATAGCCTTTTACTTGATTCATATTTATAGCTTCCTCCGGTTTATATAGAGTTTTTCTTTTTAAAAACTTTCTATATAAACTTTAAAAATTCCTTTAATTGGAATTGTAGAGAGTCTACCTTCTCTTTACTCTTTATCAAACCAAAAACCCCGTATCACTCTAAAACGTGATACGGGGTCTCTTTTTAAAACTAGCTATTCATTTTAGTCAAAGTCAATTGCCCAATTTCCGTTACGGAAGATTGGTTCTGTTGTACCGTCTTCCAGTACGCCGTCGATATCCATGTCAGCAGATCCCATCATGAAGTCTTCATGAACCATACTGTCATTTACGCCATGCTTTGCTTTTTCATCCTTATCCATGCTAGAGCCGCCCTTAACGTTTGTTGGGTATGCCGCTCCAAGCGCTAAGTGACAAGAAGCGTTCTCATCGTATAGCGTATTATAGAAGATAAGCTCAGACTGAGAAATTGGAGATTCGTGTGGTACAAGTGCAACCTCACCAAGGTGACGCGCTCCTTCATCTGTATCAAGCAGATGCTTTAGTGTATCCTCTCCACTTTCTGCTTTAAAGTCAACTACCTTTCCATTTTCAAATGTTAAGGTAAAGTTATCGATTAAGTTACCTGCATAGTTTAATGGCTTCGTACTTGTTACCGTACCATTAACACCGTCTTTATGAGGCATCGTGAATACCTCTTCTGTTGGCATGTTCGGGTTGAACTTAACGCCCTCCTGGGACTTTGTATCTCCTCCATGCCAGATGTGGTTATCCACTAACTGGATAGAAAGGTCTGTACCAGGTGCTTTATAAACAAGCTTTTTGTATTGCTTTTCATTCAGGTAAGCACGAGCTTTACGTAGTGTTGCATTGTGCTCTTCCCAAGCTTGGATTGGATCTTCTTGATCAATCCGTGTAATATGGAAAATTTGATCCCAAAGCTTTTCAATTGCTTCTTCCTCTGAAACATCAGGGAAAATTTTCTTCGCCCAGTTTGCTGTAGGAACAGAAACAATTGTCCAAGTTACTTTGTCGTTCATGACAGCTTGCTGATATTCTCGAAGTGCTTGCCCCATCGCTTTGTTTGCAGCAGCAATACGCTCTGAATCAATATCTTTTAAAAGATCCGGGTTTGGACCATAAATCGTCATAATGGAAGCGCCATCATTTACGAAGTCCATGCGTTGATCTACAAGCCATTGTGGTACATTTTCTAAAACATCCATCGATGCGTTTTTCATTTTTAAGTATGTAAGATCTTCATCTTTCCAATTCACGTGTACATTTTTTGCACCTGCTTCGTATGCTTTTCTCGCAACGATACGTACAAAATCTGCGTTTTGAACTTCTGCGTTAATGACTAACGCCTGTCCTTCCTGCAAATTGACCCCAGTTTGAACCGCTAATTCAGCATATTTCTCTAATGTTTGCTGTGATGGTTTCATCGCTATCCCTCCAATAAATATTAGTCTCACATACTTAATTATCACACAAATGACAGAACAAGTCATTTCATGTGTTGTAATAGCTCTATTCATTATCCTAAAACATTACGATAAAAAACCTCACTAGACATGGCATCCAGTGAGGTTATAAGCGTTATATATCAGTTGTTTCCGATTCAATAGCTGATGGATTATTAAAGGTTTCTTGATTCAGGGTACCTGTAATCTTAGAGGTAATGGTCCCCGAAGTCATAGCACCATTAACATTCAATGCTGTACGTCCCATATCTATGAGAGGTTCTACCGTAATTAAAAGACCAGCTAAATAAACCGGAAGATTCATAGCTGATAACACAATCAAAGCGGCAAAAGTAGCTCCACCACCTACACCTGCTACGCCGAATGAACTAATACCAATAATTAAAACAAGAGATATGATGAAGTCTAAGCTAAGAGGATCCACACCCACCGTAGGAGCAATCATCACCGCCAACATGGCTGGGTATATTCCTGCACACCCATTTTGTCCGATCGTGGCTCCAAACGAGGCAGACATATTCGCAATTCCCTCCTGAACACCAAGACTACTCTTTTGTGCTTGCACATTCAACGGGATGGTTCCAGCACTTGAACGGGATGTGAAGGCAAAACCTAGAACAGGAAGCACCTTTTTCACAAATGTAAATGGACTCAAGCCAAATAACGATATCATCATAAGATGAATGACAAACATAACAGCTAATGCAACATACGAAGCGAGAACAAATTTCCCAAGCTCCAGTATGCCTGCAAAATCTGTATGAGCTACGGTATTTGCCATGAGGGCCAAAATTCCAAAAGGAGTTAAACGTAAAACAAGTGTCACGATTCTCATAACTACAGCGTAAGCGGCATTAATACCTTTTGTGAAAACCTCAGCTTGCTCTGGCGTCTTCCTTCGCACTCCCAACACAGCAACACCAATGAATACAGAGAAAATAACAACCGCAATCGTAGACGTGGCACGATCTCCTGTCATGTCCTGAAACGGATTCCTTGGTATGAATTGCAAAATTTTATCTGGCGTCGACATACCTTCCAGACCTTCTAACCGCTGTTCAAGGGATTGACCTCTCGCTTCCTCGGCTTGCCCAACCTCAATTTGATCCGCATTTAAGTCAAATACAACTGAGGTACCTACCCCAACTAGAGCAGCAATCATAGATGTTCCTACTAATATCCCAATAATCCAGGCCGACATTTTTCCAAGCTCAGATGAAGCTTTTAAATTAATGATGGACTGGATGATCGAAACCATAATGAGTGGAATGACAATCATGTACAATAAGCGAATATAGCCACTACCTACAATACTGTACCAATCTGTTGTGGTAGCTAAGACTTCTGACTCTGATCCATAAATCCATTGCAAGATAGCACCTAGCAAAATGCCTAGACCTAGCCCAAGAAATACACGCTTACTAAACGAGACCTTTTGACGATGAAAATGCACTAAAACACCTATCAACGCAAGCATGACGACGATGTTTAAAAGAATCCAGAACGCCTCCATCTCGTCCCTCCTTGAAGTCAATTCCCTCACTGATTTCTATAGGGTTACTTCAATTTATGCTAAGGTCATGAATATATATTCTTACAGAAGAAAAAGGATCTGATTTATTTACACGGACGAATGGCGATGATCAACAAACTTTTTCAACACCTCTTTTAGAACAAGAGTAGACCTTGTATGCATAGGTTTATCTTTTAATAGGATGGAAAAATTCCTATCTACTGTACCCTCTTCCACTTCCATTGTAGCTAGTGTATTTATTGATAGCTCTTTCCGAATGGCCCATAATGAGAGGAGCGTTATCCCTAGGCCAGCTTCTACAGATTCCTTAATTATTTGGGTGCTTCCAAACTCCATACGGTGAGGCGGATCTATCCCCATTTGTTCAAAAAGCTTTTCAGTTGCTTCCCGTGTACCAGATCCTTTCTCTCTTATAATCCACGTTTCCTCTTCAAGTTGACTGGCTTTCACATCCCCCTGATGAGTAAGGTGATGGTCATGTGAGGCAATGACACACATTCTGTCAGCCGCTAGTGATTCCACTTGAAGTTGAGCGTCATCTACATCTCCCTCAACAATTCCAATATCGAGTTTCATATCAGCCACTTGCTCGGCAATCTCTTGCGTATTTCCAATAGTGATGCTTGGTTGAATTTCTGGATAGCCCTTCAATAGTTGAGCAATCACCCTTGGTAAAACGTATTCTCCGAAAGTGTAGCTTGCACCAATTGATAAATCTCCCTTAGGTTCATGCTCTAAGTCATGTAGTAAATGATGCATCGTTTCAAAATGACCTATCATCTCTTTTGCATGCTCATACACGATACGTCCTTCTTTCGTTAACCTTATGACTTTGTTACTCCTGTCTAAAACCTGAACCCCCATGTCTCTCTCTAAATTTTTGATATATTGGCTTACGGCTGGTTGTGTCATATAGAGAGCTTCCGCAGCCCTCGAAAAGTTCCCACGCTCCACAACTTCTACAAAGACACGTAATGTTGTATTCACCCTTTCACCTCCATCATAAGCAATCACTTATGATTATCATTATAATCATTTATTTCCCTTATAACAAACACTCTCATACCATAGATAGTAGAAGAGGTGTTACGGATGAATCTAAATCAAAAAAGGAATTGGATATCTGGTGTTTTATTTACAGCGGTTTTTGCAGCTTTAGGGCTCCTACTCATTCAACTTCCTGTATTTCAACATATCGGGGCATTAGCTTCCTCGATATTACTCGCAATCCTATACAGACAATTGTTTGGATACCCTAATCAACTACGTACCGGTATCCAGTTTTCTACAAAGAAACTTTTGCGTGTTGCGATTATCTTATTTGGACTGAAATTAAATTTAGATGTTGTTTTTAATGAAGGACTTGGGCTTCTTGTAAGAGGAGCAGGGACGATCATATTCGCTCTAATTGTTACCATGCTTTTAGCTAAATGGTTCAAAGGGGACAAAACCATTTCCATGTTACTTGCTGTTGGAACGGGGGTGTGCGGGGCTGCGGCCATTGCGGCTGTTTCTCCCATTATAAAATCTGAAGAAGAGGATACTGCATTAAGTGTTGGCATCATTGCACTTGTAGGAACGATCTTCGGCATTGCTTACACATTAATTGGACCCTTGTTACCTATATCAGCTGAGTCCTATGGAATTTGGTCTGGACTAAGCCTTCATGAAATTGCACACGTTGCTTTAGCCGCTGCTCCAGCTGGAGAAGATGCATTAGCCATGGCCTTGTTAGCGAAGTTAGGCCGAGTTTTATTATTAATTCCACTTTGCTTCATACTGGTATATTGGATGCAACGTAAAAACAAAGACCAAAATGCCGAAACAAATGTGTCTTTCCCTTGGTTTTTACTAGGCTTTATCATCATGAGCTTTTTAGGTAGTTATGTTTTTGGGCACTCAATCCCCCTACCTGACAATTCTTTAACCATCGTTTCCCATATCACAACATTCCTATTAGCTATGGCGATGAGTGGACTCGGATTAAATGTCGACCTAAAGAGCATTGGTACCAAAACACTCCGACCATTACTTGCGATGTTTATTACGTCTGTGCTGTTATCCATCGTAACGTATTTCATGCTCTAAAATTTGCAAAAAACCCTCCCATTTTTGGAATTCTTTCATAGAGTATTTAAGAAAGCATTTCCTTAATGAGTTGGAGGTGTGTTACATGTCTGGAGGTTACGGTGGCGGTTTCGCGTTACTTGTTGTGCTTTTCATCTTGCTTATCATTATTGGAGCAGGATTTGGCGGAAGAGGCTATTACTAAATTGATATTAAAAAAGGGGAAGAGCTGATGAGCTCTTCCCCTTTCTTACTTAATCATCAATATGAAATCCGATCTCTATACTTGTTAAGCAGTGCTTGATTGGATGAATCCGAACCATCTACATTGCCACTTTTTAAAATAGGTGGATCTATCCCATTTTCCTTTAATTTTATGATGGTTTTAGAAAACACCTCTTGTAAAAGGGCTGTTGCGATAACAGAAGATACTGGAGAGAACGGTTCATCTATATCGGTATAGCTCATCACGGCATCTCCTACTGGAACATTCGTCTCAAGAGTATGATCCACAACCTCCTCTAACCGGTAGCCGGAAGGGTGTTTGGATTTTAGATTATTTTTGTATTCCTTAGAAAGCAGCCCAACAATGAATGCCCCTTTTTCTTTCCCGTATAAAGCAGCATCTATAGGCACGGGGTTACGCCCAGAGGTTGAAATAACAATGAGTGCATCGTTCTTTCTTATATCCTCATGTTGAAAGGAATCCTCTAACATGTTCTGTTTTCGTTCATTTTCACTGGCTTGCTCAGCACCGTTGTGTAACATAAAAGGCTCAAGGTTAATAGCACGAACGGGAGCCAACCCCCCTGCTCGATAAAAGGAATCCTGAGCAATTAAATTGGAATGCCCGCATCCAAATAAATGAATGATCCCTCCATTGCTAATGACCTTAGCCATTTGATCACTTACTTCGTCTACATCTTTTTTGGTAGAAGCCTCTAGCTCTTGAAGCATTTTTGAAGCGGTTGATAAATAGCTCATTAGAGTCACCTCAAGTCCGATAAATATCGCTGATGAATTTATAACGGTCGGCTCTATATGCTGATTTAACAACTTCAAATGCCCTACCATCTTTTAAAAAACTGTGACGCTCCATGTGTAAAATAGCTGATGCAGGTGGAATTTCTAATAAGTTTGATAAGTGCTGATCTGCAATCGTGGCTTCAATCATCTGTGAAGCTTTTTCGATTTCTAGCTTTAATGTGTTCTCAATGTAATCGTATAAAGAACCTTGAACAAGATCTTCTGATAAGTCAGGAATCAACGCTGTATGAATATACGTTGTTTCAACAGCCATCGGTTTATGATCGGCATAACGTATTCGTTTAATTTCATATACTTGTTGTTCCATATCTAGTTGGAGCTTTGTCGCTATATCTTGTGGTATTGGGATCGTCTTAAATACGAGTAACTTACTACTAGCAGTCATCCCCCTTTGTTTCATATCCTCTGTGAAGCCTGTCATCCCTTGAAGTGGCTGTTCAATTTTACGTTCAGAAACAAAGGTACCTTTCCCTCTTTCTCTATATAAATGACCGTCATTCACCATGTTTGTTATGGCTTGCCGAACCGTCATACGGCTAACATTATAGCCTTCCGATAGTTCTCTCTCTGATGGAATCATATCCCCTGGATTAAACTCCTGTTGTTCAATCCTGTTCTTCAGATCCTCTATAATTTGATAATAAATTGGTAGAGGAGACTGCTTATTAATCATACATACTCTCTCCCTTATTTTCCTTCAACAAGTTGATAGGAAGCTTGATCCACAAGAAGGGTGACATTCTTATGATCGTGTAAAGCAGAAGCTGGGAATTGCTCATCTACTGGTCCTTCGAGGAGACGTTTGATCGCTTCAGCTTTCCGCTCGCCTGAGGCTAATAAAACAATTTGTTTACTTTTAAGGATGGAACCGATCCCCATCGTAATCGCTTGCTTCGGTACTTCATCAAATGAATTAAAAAACCTGGCATTAGCTTGTCGGGTTGATAACTCCAGATTCACAATATGCGTCAAACTAGTAAAAGAAGTACCTGGTTCATTAAATCCTATATGACCATTTTCCCCAATCCCAAGTAATTGAAGGTCTGGTGGTCCAATCTCATCTATAATTCCTTCATACCTCTTGCACTCTTGATAAAGACTGCTTGTTTTTCCATCAGGTATATACGTCTGATCTTCTCGGATATTGATATGGTCAAAAAGCTGTTCTTTCATAAATAAATGATAACTTTGGGAATGGGTTTTGTCTAAACCTACATATTCATCCAAATTGATAGAAGAAACATTAGAATAATCAATATTCCCTTGCTTATATCTTCTGATCACATGTTTGTATGCTCCAAGAGGTGTTCCCCCTGTCGCTAAACCTAATACGGACTGAGGATACTCTTGAACTTGTTGTTCTATGAGTGAAGCTGCTAATTGACTGAGCTCCTCATAGTTTTCTAAAACCTTAACATTCATGATGCTTCTTCACCTCTTTGATCATAGGAGATAGTGCCTCTACAAATCGTCATAATAACCTGATCTTGATTATCTAATAAAATCAAGTCAGCATCTTTCCCTACTGATATACTCCCCTTGCGATCAAATACATCTAACTGTTTAGCTGCATTAGCAGAAGTAATAGCTGCAAGGTCTGCGTAGGAGAGGTTATTTCCTGCTTTCATATTTCTTGCGGCTTCTTCTAACGTTAATATACTTCCAGCCAATGCCCCATTTGCAAGACGTGCTTCTCCATTACTGACAATAACATCTTGCCCACCAAGGTCATAAGTTCCCTCCGGAAGACATTTTGCTCTCATAGCATCCGTAATCAGGATTGTTCGATCAGCCTTTGTAAATTGATAGGCAATATGAATAGCATCCTTTTGAACATGAATATGGTCGACAATCATTTCGACTTTCACATCATCATTCAAAAATGCTGCTCCGACTACACCTGGCTCACGATGATGAAGCCCACTCATTTGATTATAAAGGTGTGTAATATGACGAGCTCCTTTTTGAACTGCCTGATTTACAGTGGCTAGCGTCGCATCACTATGACCAATGGAAGCCACAACACCTTGAGAGGTTAGATGTTCAATGAAGTCTAATCCCCCCTCTACCTCAGGGGCTAGTGTCACCAATCGAATATGGTTTCGACTCTCTTTTTGCCAGGCTTGAAATAAATCAATGGAAGGAGGAACAACATGATCAATAGGTTGTGCTCCTACTTTTTTCTCTGAAATAAATGGACCTTCCAAATGAACACCTAATAATTCAGCCTGACCACTTTCAGGCTGGTCATCAACATATTCCCCTGCATTTGAAAGGGCATTTGAAATAGCTTCATCAGATTGTGTCATCGTTGTTGCTAAAAAGCTTGTTGTTCCTTCCTTAGGCAGCTGTGAAGCCATTCCTGACAAAGCTTCTTCTGTTGCATCCATTACATCATGACCGTTAGCTCCATGAATATGAACATCAACAAACCCCGGTAGAAGCGTCCAGTTTTTACCTTTTCCATCAATGACATGATCTGCTCCCCCAATAAATTGAGAGGAGATTTGATTGATCTTGCCGTCTTTTATCTGTAATGATCCCATATCGATTTCTTGGGTTTCTGAAATAATGTTAACATTCGTGATTTCAATGATTCCTTGCATCTTATTCCTCCTCATCGTTTGAATGGGAGAAGCATTATGCTTCTCCCATCAACCTATGAACCCACTGTAATAATTCCTGATTCTCCTTTTTGAACAGAACCGGACTTATGAAGGGTAACCATTTCATTTTCAAGATTTGTAAAGATGATCGGAGTAATAACAGAAGGTGCTTTCTCTCTTACCTCATCCATTTGAACTCGAATTAAAGGATCTCCTTGTTTTACCGTTTGCTCAGCTTCTACTAGTGTTTCAAAACCTTCACCATTCAGCTTCACTGTATCCAGTCCGATATGAATTAGGATTTCTAATCCATTCTCTAATTCTAATCCAATAGCATGTTTGGTTGGGAATACCTGAACCACTTTTCCATCTACCGGAGAATGGAATGTGTCCCCTTGAGGATCGACAGCAAAACCTTGACCCATCATCCCTTGTGCAAAAACTTCATCTGGAACTTCAGCTAAAGGAAGAACCTTACCATCCATCGGCATCACAAAGTCTTTCCCACTAAGACTACGATCATGAGGTTTGTCATTCTCAGAATTTGTAGTTTGACCCTGCTCTTGTGGCGGATTCATATTCCCTTGTTCCATTCGTTTCTTCATGGCTTCAGCAAGAAATTCTACACTTGTTCCTACTATAACCTGTAAGTTGCGCTTTCCAACTTTCATTACACCTCTAGATCCGTATCTTTTAAGTTTATTTTCATTCGCTTGATCTCTGTCTTTCAACTGCATTCTTAAGCGAGTTGTACAATAATCTAGAGATTCAATATTATCTGGTCCGCCTAATGCATCTAGGTAATAATATGCTTTTGTATCAAAATCATCCGTTTCATCATTTGGTTGCCCAACTTCTTGCGTTTCTTCTACAAAGTCTTCATCCTCATCTTCACGACCTGGTGTTTTCAGATCAAGTTTCACGATAAGGAAATAGAATACAAAGAAGTATATTGCCGCCATCAATATTCCTATTAGAAGTAGCATTAATGGATTTTCAGCAATACCAAAGTTCAATACGTAGTCAATTAAACCTGCTGAGAATCCAAAGCCATGACGAATTTCAAATAGATATGCGATAACCATTGATAAACCTGTCAGAACAGAGTGTACCGCATATAGTAAAGGTGATAAGAACATGAATGAAAACTCAATCGGTTCTGTAACACCGGTTAAAAATGATGTTAATGCAATACTTAAGAACATGCCTCCTACAGCTGCTTTACGATGTTTCTTCGCTGCAGCATACATCGCAAGACAAGCCGCGGGAAGACCAAACATCATAACAGGGAAGAATCCTGCTAAGAAGTAACCCGCTTCAGGATCACCATTTAAGAAGCGATTGATTTCCCCATGGACCACATCGCCTCCACTTGTCGTAAAGGAACCGAAGTCGAACCAAATTAATGCGTTAATAACGTGGTGCAATCCTACTGGAATAAGGAGACGGTTGAGTACACCATACACCCCTACACCTGCAGCACCAGAGTTTAAGATCCAATTCGTTGTAAAGTCTAAAATTTGCTGTGGATATACCCACAAATGACCAAATATAAATGCAAGAACAACCATAACAGCGGAAGTGATAATAGGCACAAACCGCTTGCCTCCAAAGAAGGAGAGGTAATCTGGAAACTTCACATCATGGAAGCGATTATAGAGCATTCCACCTGTTATACCTGCAATGACACCTGCAAAAACGCCCATTTTGACGTCTTCATTAATAGCTTCTATACCACTGTCTAACACTAAGTAACCGATCGCACCGGCCAATGCAGCAGCTCCACTACCATCTTTCGCAAATCCCATTGCAATACCAATTGCAAAGATCAATGATAGATTCCCCAATATTCCATTCCCTGCTGCCGTCATGAATGGAATATTCAACATATCTTCCATACCAAGTCGCACAAGAATGGCTGCTGCAGGTAAAGTTGCAATTGGGAACATTAATGATTTCCCGATTCGTTGTAAGAAATTAAGCATGTTTAATCTTCCTCCTGCTGAAAATAAAATGATGAAAACGCTTCAACGTCATATTATCATCTTAACATATAGTTGTCTATACCAATTATATATGCCACTATTCTTTTCACTCTTACTATGAATCAAAGGTGATCATTTTATGTCCTCTGTGGAGAGGTTAAGATTATCTATTCCTTAAAAAGAAAAACGCTTAGAGCTGTTTTGCTCCAAGCGTTTTATCTTTACATATCAAAGCTTTTATTCAAGTTCGCCATTTCAAGCGCTGCTGTAGCTGCTTCCCAGCCTTTGTTACCAGCTTTTGTACCAGCACGTTCAATTGCCTGCTCAATCGTTTCAGTCGTAATGACACCGAAAATAACAGGTACACCCGTCTGCATAGAAGCTTGGGAAACCCCTTTAGCCGCTTCACTGCAAACATAATCAAAGTGTGGAGTTGAACCGCGAATAACTGTACCTAATGTAACCACAGCATCGTATTTCCCTGTATCCGCCATGCGTTTTGCAATCATAGGAATTTCGAATGCGCCTGGTACCCAAGCTACATCAATATCATCTTCACTAACACCGTGGCGTTTGAAAGCGTCCATCGCACCACCGTGAAGCTTACTTGTAATAAAATCATTAAAACGCCCAACGACGATTCCTACTTTTAATCCTGTCCCGACTAAGTGTCCTTCAAATTGTTGTCCCATTGAATTGGCCTCCTAAAATTTAATAGTGAAATAAATGACCTAGCTTACTTTGCTTGGCACTCAAGTATTTTTCATTTTCCTTACGCTTTTCCATTTGAATTGGTACACGATCTACTGCTTCGAGTCCATATCCTTTTAAACCGGTGATCTTTTTAGGATTGTTTGTAAGCAACTTCATTTTAGAGATGCCTAGATCCCGTAAAATTTGCGCTCCAATTCCATAATCACGTAGGTCAGGTGGGAATCCTAGTTTTTCGTTTGCTTCTACTGTATCAAGGCCTTCTTCCTGGAGTTTATAGGCATACATTTTATTGATTAATCCAATGCCACGGCCTTCTTGGCGCATATAAAGAAGAACGCCTTCTCCAGCTTCTTCAATTTGTTGAAGGGCAGCATGAAGCTGAGGTCCACAATCGCAACGGTACGAACCAAATACATCACCTGTTAAACATTCAGAATGAACACGTACAAGTGTCGGCTCATCTGGGTTAATGTCTCCTTTAACAAGAGCGATATGTTCCTTATCATCAACAACATTGGAATAACCAATCGCTTTGAAATCTCCATATTCAGTTGGTAAATTAATTTCAATTTCTCTTTGTACAAGCTTATCCTTTGAATTACGGTAATGGATTAAATCCTGGATCGTAATCATTTTTAAATCATGCTCATTAGCCATTTCACGAAGATCAGGCACTCGTGCCATCGTTCCGTCATCTTTTATGATTTCACAGATTACACCTGCAGGCTTTGACCCGGAAAGCTTCGCCAAGTCTACAGCCGCTTCTGTATGCCCTGCACGGCGAAGTACGCCTCCCTCTTTAGCAAGGAGCGGGAAGATGTGTCCAGGACGTTTAAAATCCTGCGACTTTGCTTCAGGGTTCAGCATTTCTTTGATCGTTACAGACCGCTCTGCCGCTGAAATTCCTGTGCTCGTTGTTTTATGGTCAATGGAAACGGTAAAAGCTGTACCATGTGGATCTGTGTTTCGCTCTACCATCGGAAAAAGTTCAAGACTTTCAGCTATATCCTGAGAAACCGGAGCACACACAAGACCTTTTCCATGCGTAATCATAAAGTTGATCACTTGTGGTGTTGCTTTATCGGCTAATGCAATCAGGTCACCTTCGTTTTCTCGATCTTCATCATCACACACGATAACCATTTTGCCATTCTGAAGATCTCTTATGGCATCTTCTATTTTATCAAACATGTTCTTCACTCCCATTTATTCAACCTACATGAACCCGTTCTCTTGTAGAAAGGACTCTGTAATGGACGATGACTTTTTATCTGAACCAAATTGTTTTGTTAAAAAATTCACGACATACTTGCCTAACATATCGATCTCAATGTTCACATGATCACCAGCGCCTTTATCCCCTATAATGGTGTGTTCCATTGTGTGTGGAATTAGAGAGATCGTAATCCCTTTATCATTTACGCCAAAAACCGTTAGGCTCGTGCCATCAACGGTGACAGATCCTTTATAAACAAAATAATCAAGTAATTCAGTTGGAAGCTCAATGTCATAATAAACAGCATTGGATTCCGCTTTTTTGCTTGTAATGGTCCCAAGGCCATCAACATGACCTGATACCATATGTCCTCCAAATCTACCATCTGCTTTCATGGCTCGTTCTAGATTGACTTTACTACCCTTTGATAGTTCATTTAGATTCGTTGCTTTAAACGTTTCAGGCATTACATCGAAGCTTGCTTCATCTTTCGTATAGTGTGTCACAGTTAAGCACACACCATTAACGGATATACTATCACCTAAATGAACGTCCTCAAGGATTTTACTGGCTTGCACAATGATTTCCATCGATTCTTGACCCGATTGGATACGTTTCACTGTGCCAAGCTCTTCTATAATTCCAGTAAACATGGGATCCCCCCTGCCTAAATTGGTTTTGAAATGATTTTTACGTCTTCCCCTAACTGGGTTACTTCAGTGATGGTAAGCTGCATGGATTCCGAAAGCTTCGCAATCCCTTCTCCTCCAATAGGAGTTGGAGATTGTTGACCACCAATCAGCTTTGGTGCGACATAGTTAATGACTTGCTGGACTGCTCCTGCTCTAAGAAAAGCGTCGTTAATTTTTGCGCCACCTTCTACAAATACGGAGGTTACGTCCTTCTCTCCTAGCTGTTGCAATATTTCTTCTATTGATATCGTCGGTTCTGAAAGCTGAATGATTTCTACATGTTCGTAATGTGTAAAACGATCAATTTTTTCTTTCTCCACTTCACTACCTGTTACAATCCAAGTCGGGGCCTCGGGGTTTTGAATGAGAGGCGTGTCGATCGGTGTTCGAAGATGCGTATCGAGCACAACGCGAATCGGATGCTTCCCACCATGAGGGAGTCTTGTGGTGAGGTTCGGTTTATCTTGAATAACAGTATTTACACCAACAAGAATTGCATCATGTATATGACGGTATTGATGAACATCTCTACGTGCTTCCTCGCCCGTAATCCATTGGCTTTCACCAGTTGTCGTAGCGATTTTTCCGTCTAGTGACATCGCAGTTTTTAACGTGACAAAAGGCCGCTTGGATTGAATCCAGTGGTAAAACACTTCATTCAGGTCATCTGCTTCCTTTTTTAAGACATGTGTCTTCACTTCAACCCCTGCATCTTCAAGCATTTTAATGCCTCTTCCAGCAACTTTTGGATTCGGATCAAGTGTCGCTACAACAGCACGGGATATCCCTGATTGAATAATCTTTTCAGCACATGGGGGCGTCTTCCCATAATGGCTGCATGGTTCAAGTGTTACATAGATGGTTGCACCTTGCGCACGCTCACCAGCCATATTCAATGCATGTACTTCAGCATGAGCCTCACCAGCTTTTAGGTGCGCTCCCATACCAATGACTTCACCATTTTTGACAACAACAGAGCCAACCGATGGATTGGGTGCCGTCTGCCCTTTAGTGGAAGCTGCCATTTGGATAGCTAATTTCATATATTGTTCATCCTGATTCACGGTTCTCACCCCCTAAAAAATATTAAAAAACCCTGAGGAAGATATACGTTCCCCAGGGTCTAAGTTTAGTCACGAAAGAATTTGTGTAAAAAGACACAGTTCACCTGTGCTTGAGTCATCATTTATAAAACGGACATACTTGCAGAATTTTACAAGCAGTTCAAAAAAATCAGTACTCTCCTGACTCGTTCGACTTCCTTCTCCCATCCGGACTGTTACCGTCGGCTTTGGTTTCTCACCAAATCAGCCGCAAAGCAGTGCTATGCGGGTCGCGGGCTAGCAAGACAAGCTTGATCACCGCCGGTTGGGATTTGCACCCGACCCCGAAGGCATCCGTTAAGAAACGGATGGTTGTATTAAGTTGTATCTTCATAATACCCTTATATATATTTAGATTTCAAGAGATAGAGTCTGTTGTATAATTATGGGATCTAATTTGTTTAACTAATAAACCACCAATTCCAACTAAACGTTGCATCATCAATGGCATTAGCTGATTGGGAATAAATGGGTTACGCGAGGACTAAAGAATTAATTTTATATAAACTTAAGCAAAAAAACAGAAGGAAAATATTAACCATGATAAAATATAAGAAAATTTTGCTTTTACATTTTATCACTTTAAACGAAATAAGTGTAAATTCAAAATCCTATATTAAAAGGAGTTGTAGTAGAGGAAATGAAAAAATACAGCCTACAAGAGATTTCTTCTGTTGTAGAGAAGAGCCCAAACGTTATTGAAAACTGGATGAATGAGCTTGAATTCCGATTAAACCATCAAGCCCTTATTGAGAATGGAGAAAAATATTTTGATGATCTAGATTTAAGAATCATTAAATTTATAATGAACAAAAGGGATGAAAGGTTATCATTTAACGAAATATTTACTAACGTTGATGAAGTGTTTGAACTACGACAGAACGAAGAAATTGATGTTATGGGGAGTAAAGAAATTAATAAAAGTCAAGATAATAACATTGATGATTACGCTACATTCAGTGGTTTAGGACGGGATCCAGAAAGCCTTTTTTATGATATTGCTCAAGATAATGAAATTATTAAAATGTTTAAATATCATTCTCTACGTGTCATGTTTCTTTCCGGTATGTTAGCAAAAAGGGTAAACTGTTATGATGAGGACTTACGAGTAGCTGCATTATTGCATGATATAGGAAAAATGGGGTTGTCTAGTAATATTTTATTGAAACCAGAAAAACTAAGTGATCTAGAGTTCTCTATAATTCAAAGCCACTGTCATATAGGAAACGTGATTGTTAGGAAACACCTTGGATTGACTAGGGCAGCCAAGTTTATTCGAGATCATCATGAAAGATGGGATGGCAAGGGGTACCCGCGTCGATTAGTAGGCGATGAAATCACAATACAGGGTCGAATTATTTCGATTTGCGACGCCTTTGACACTATGACAATTGATCAGCGCAATTATAAAAAAAATACCTTAAGTTATGACGACGCTTTCGAAGAATTGCATAAGTGTTCGTGGAGACAGTTTGATGGAAACTTAGTTAAAGTATTCACTGATATGAGGGAAGATATAGTTATTCCAGATTACATGATTCAAGAAATTTGATAAAGAATATTAGACTAGTAAGGTTTCAGTAATAAAGAAATTAATAAACACCAAATCACTTGAAAAGGTTTACTATGGTGGATTGAGTTGGAACTACCAAACAAAAAAGGAACACGAACTTTTGAAGGAATAATTGTCCTTGATGATCATGAGTAAATAATTGATGTAGACTTAACCACGTTCAAAACTCCAGACGAAAGCGAAAGAAGCTTAATTATAGAGTGCTTTCAGTCTCATTCTGTTGGTGAAAACCAAAAAGCATTATAGAAATAGTCGATTCTCTAAATTCAATATAAAGCATTTGATTTTTTAAACTAAAAAGACTCCATAATATGGAGCCTTTTATCCTTCATTAACAGTTAAGTCAGCTTCTAGTCTTACATCCACATTCCCTTTAATAGCCCGGGAAATCATGCAACTTTCTTCTGCTTTTTCTGCGATTCGCTGTAGCTTGGTTAAATCATCCATTGTTGCTTCTGGCTTTAGCCTTACTACTGGACGGTGGATGATTTCTTCGTATGTGATCACACCTTTTGTTACATCTACTACACCCTCTGAACTCATGTCCATCTCATCTAGCGGAAGACCAGCGCGTTCAATCATTGCTCCGAGTGTAATGATATAACACGTAGCTGCTGCTCCTAGTAACATTTCATCTGGGTTTGTCCCAATACCAGGCCCGTCCATTTCTGTTGGAACAGAGATTTCTGTCTTCAACTTGTCTGCTTCAATTGTACCTACACTGTTTCGCCCACCTGGCCAGTCAGCTTTTAAGTGAAAATGATGTTTTGCCATGTTGGTTCCTCCTACTCTTCGCTGTTATGTTTCTCCATGTATTGCAAGACTTTGTCTAGCTGTGCATGGTCCTCTGGTGATGAATCAATATGATGCCAGATCATTTGACCTTTTTGATCATATAACCAGGTTCCACCTTGAATATAGACATCCTGCGTTTTCATTGATTCTTTTACAAATTCTTTTTGGTTTTCATTGTTAGGCAGGAAGTTCTTCACCTTGCCTGTCATTGCACCCCAAAGCGCTTTTGATAGTAGCTTCCACTTTGGCATTGTCACAGTACCTTGTTCTTTATATAGTTGTCGGGAAGGATCTCCATATATACCGAATGGAAATGGCCCAAAGTGCTCCATAAATTGCGCGATAAACGATGCACTTGATGGAGCAATGGCGACAACCTGAAATTCTTTGGATTCAACTTCATCTATTCGCTCACGCAACTGCGTGAGATAAGCACGACAAACCGGTCAACCAAGGTGACGCACGAAAACAACCATTGTCTTTTGACCTTCAATAACCTGACCTAAGGTTCTCTCATCCGTCTGCCCTTCTAAGATTGGTTTGGACATTGGCTTCACCACCTATACCCCCTATCATACCGAAATCTAATCACATAATCCAAATGGTACGATGTGATGTTTGCTAAATCATCACTTTTTTATGTAATGCTGTTTCAACAAAAAATCCCTGTCCTTCATCCTGATAACATTACAATCATAACTTGACTCAAATTCTCTTAGCCTTTCTTCAATAGTTTGGTCCGATTGAAAGAGGTCCTCTCTATCATAATGAGGAAAAATAATATCATCATGTAAGTAAAGCCCTGAAAAATTTCTTAATCCAACTTCATTCATAAATGGAGTGAAGACGTTAACCAAATTAATATGGGGACCTAGAACCATGGCACCTGCACTCACTCCAACAATCACCCCTTCTTTTTGGGCAGCAAAATCGAATAAATCTTTGTCTGCACCACTTTCTTTTAGGTGATACAGAAGTTTATAAGGGTTGCCTCCATTGATGTAAATGATCGAGTAGTTTTGAATAAACGAAGGAGCATCATGTTCCACATCTAAAAAGTCCACTACACTTACTCCCATTTCCAACAAATCCGACTCAGCTTTTCGTGCATATTTGTTCTGTTCTTTTTCCTTCGATGCGGTCGTTATGATAACTGTAGCAGTATCCTGTTTATGCGCAATAACTTTCATAAAGCACTCTTTAATTTCATCAGTGAAAAAGCCATTGGAGGTTAATAAAATATCAGATTTCATCACTACCCACCCATTTTTCCGCTTCTCTTAAGATATCAAATTGCCCTAATTCCAATAAACTTGTTACTTTTCTGTGCGTTCTCAGTGCTAAGTCATATTGTTCTCTCGTGATATCTCCTAATCTCCATGCCGCATCTAATTCATCATGATCCAGTGTATAGTAACCCCCATTTGGTAATGCTACTACATCTAAATATAAATCTTCATACCATGGGATACCATCTTCCGTTTCACCATACGCATGAATCATATCAATATACCATTGCACAACATTTCCATTTTGGTTAATCATAGCCGTAACCGTAAAATGCTCACCTTTCGGAAAATGCTGCACCCATACGTACCCGTCATCCGCGATACAAATATTACTGTCTTCATATGGAATCACTAGTCTAGTTTGTACTTTATGTATATGTAAGACTGCCACTGCACCTTGGAACGACTCACTATTCTCATGATGAACTGAAAAGGAGCGTTCCTTCACTCGGTTCCAATGAGAGCGGTCTGCGTATTTAACCTTCACCCCTCACTCACCCACCTCATATTCCATCTTTACAAATTCAAAGGTACTTCCGTTTGTATCTTGCATAAAGGCTTGAACCTTTTTAAATCCAACTCGTTCATAGACTTTTATCGCACGTTCGTTAAAGGTAGCTACAGATAACGTCAGCTTTTGAGGGGAAAAAGAATCTTTTACATAATCAATCCCCTGCTCTAAAAAGTATTGCCCCTCTCCATTACCTGTTAAATCCGGGCGTAATCCCAAGCCAATGTCTACAACATTTGGTTCAGGTTTAGTAAAACTAAAAAAGCCAATTAAGCTACCATTTTTATAAACACTAAAGGATTTACCCTCTCGCTGTTTAGGGTCTAAAAATTCCTCGTGGTCTTCTTCATCTGCTGATATATCATAAAAGGAATACTTCCCTTCATAATGCCACTGACCTGCTATATGTTCTGCTTCCTTTTGAGTCATCGGTTGAAATGTGTACATCATTGTTCTCCTCCTTACATCAATTATTATTTCAAATTTTCAAATTATTTTAAAGTTAAATAAGGAAATTTTAGGTAAACCAATAAAAAGAGATGCATATAAAAGTTGAAACCAACTCTTTATATGCATCTCTTCTCCATTTATATGTCTTGAGGTTGTAAGGTTACTTCTTGCATTCTGTCCTCTGGCTTTAATGTCCCTGATTCAATCACCATCACTGTCATACCCTTTTCAGAGCCAGAAGCATGGCTTTCTCCTGTCACCCAAAAAGCTGCAGTCCCTTTTTGAATCGGATACGTAACACCATCTTCTCCATAAACCCAACCTTCACCTTCCATAACAGCGAAGAGCTGGTCGCAAGCTGCCTGATGCTCCCCAACCATACCACCTTGAGGGATGTGCATACATCCTACATGCGCCCCTTCCTCTGTTAACAGTAACGGTGACATAGAAAACGTAGATTCGTATTGTGTAATCGGCTTTGCTACCTTTTCATCAAAGCGAAAAAACTTCATTCATTCTCCCCCCTGTAAAAGTTCTTCAAGTACTTTAGCATGATTATAATTTTCTTCTTTTGTAGCAAACAAAATGGTTACTTATCCTTGATTAACCCAACTCTTTAGCTTTTGATAAGCATCTTTCTTATCATCATCTTCTTCTAACTCTTGCTTATATTTCTTTTTAAATTTTGGAAATTTATTAGGGTCATGAGAAAACCACTTACGCAAGTCAGAGCTTGGGGCAATGCCTTTTAACCATTCATCCAACTGTGCGTCTTCTTTTGAAACACCTCTTGGCCAGATGCCATCCACTAACACTCGTTTCCCGTCCTTTTTGGAAACATTTTCATAGATCCTTTTGAGTTGTACTGACATCGAATTTCCTCCTAACCTTTATTTCTTCCATTCTTTTTCCCTTTTTCCTTCTTTCAAAAAGGATTTTCATAATCGTTTCTTGTATCCTAGAAAGAAGAAAGATTTTTAGGAGGCATAATACATGAAAACTTTATCCCAAAATACATTTCAACAAGCACGAAACTGGATCATGACAGAAGCACGCCCTTTGGAGCAGGCTCTTTTCTCATACGAGTATGAAAATGGTTCAGCAGATGATGTCCTAGATGAACTTTCAAAATTCCAAAATAAAGATGGTGGGTTTGGCCATGGTTTAGAAGCCGACTTTCGCATGCCTCAATCCTCCCCCATGGCTACATCAGTAGGTCTTCAACATTTAATTCAATTCGCTGACCAACCTAAAGCTGAAACCATGATTCAAGAAGCAATCCGCTACCTGGAATATTCTTTTCTTGAAGAACGTCAAGGCTGGTTGGCTGTTCCTAAAGAAATAAATGATTATCCACACGCCTTTTGGTGGTCGGTACATGATAACGGGATGTCATGGATTGATGACAACTGGGGGAACCCTAGTGCAGAGTTAATTGGCTACCTCCATATTTTTGAACACTATGTAGCAGCCTTAAATGTACCCAAACTTGTGGATCAGGCGGTTCAACACTTTTTAGAATTGGAAGAGTTTCCATCAGAACATGAGATTTATTGTTACTTACGCCTACTCGCTATGGTTCCATCACAGCGTACAGAGAAAGTGGAGAAACAACTGGAACGTGCGGTACAAGCTGTTGTAAAACTAGACCGTGAAAATTGGGAGAAGTACGTTCCATTCCCTCTTAAATTTGTAGCAAGTCCTGAATCGAAAACATACGGCATCCCTCAATTTAAAGTCGAAGATAACTTAGATTATTTTGTAGAGAAAATTGAAGAGCATGGTGTAGTAGAGCCAACATGGGCATGGAATGATTATATGGATGTATGGGAAGAAGCAAAACGTGAGTGGACAGGCGTTCTTACACTTGGCACACTAGGGGGCCTTAAACGATTCAATCGATTGGAAACGGAAAACAAACTATAACTTATACCCTTATCATTTAATTTTTAAACCATTTTTCACCGAAGAGTGATCTAACTATACAGCTCAATCGATTGCTTAGCGAAGATCACTTACAGAAAAGTATAAAATGTGATATCCCCTATGCTATCCTAGCCTTATGCCGAGAAAATAAAGGAGAATCTTATGAGTGATCGGGATTTACAACTTTATCACAGGGTCCTTGATGGAGATAAACAAGCGTTAGAGGAGATCTATGATAAGTATGAAAAACTATTATTTTCTTTTGCCTATAAAACATGTGGTCAAAAAGAAATGGCAGAAGAAATTTTACAAGAGGTCTTTATCAAACTATGGACTCAAAGGGCTACTTACGATGAGTCTAAAGGGAAATTCTCCTCTTGGATCATGACGATTACACGCTATACCAGTATTGATACCGTTCGGAAAAAGGAGAACCATAACTATTCTCTTGAAGAAGAACGGGATACACTGCACCAAGAAGAACCTTCAGCTGAAGATTTAGCTGAATGGCGAGAACAGGGAGAACTTATTCGAAAAGCCATAAAGAAATTATCTAAAGATCAAAGCAAAATTATAAGATTATTTTATTTCAAAGGGTTAACTCAGCAAGAGATCGCAAATAAATGCGATTTATCCCTCGGAACAGTGAAGGGACGAATACGCTTAGCTTTAAAACATTTAAGAAAAGAGTTATCGAACATCAAAGAGAAAGGGGGTGTGCGTGATGCGTAATAACTGTGATCTGTTAATAGATTATTTTAATGGTCAACTTTCAAAAGAAGAGGAAGAAGCTTTTGAACAACACTTAGAAACCTGTTCAGATTGTAAGGAAGAACTAGCTGAACTTCAAGAAATGACAGAAGACCTACCGTTTGCTTCGGAACCTGTAGAACCAGCTGTAGGAATGAAAGACCGCGTTTTAAGTGGTGTTTTTGGTGAAGAAATTACAAAAGATGAAGTTCAGGAAAGCTCATCAACCAATCACTCAGCAGTATCATCCGATTATGAAGAGGAATCTGAAAATGAATTAGCATCACGCTACACTCGAAAACAGCCACGAGGAATAAAACCATGGATGGTTACTACACTAGCTGCTGCGTTAATGTTATCGCTTATCGGAAATATGTATGCCTTTTTACAAGAACCCGAAACTACACAACCAGATCCAGAAGAAGAATCAATCGATCAAGTTGTTCGTCGTGTTACGTTACAAGGCCAAGCTTCTGGTAAGGCAACTGCCTCTATCATTAAACAAAATGAAAACCAAGTTTTATCTGTGGATGCCCAAAACCTTCAACAATTAGAGGGAGAAGAGGTATATCAGGTATGGCTGCTTGAAGGAGAAACTCCTTATCGTGCAGGAAGCTTCGTTGCAAACCAAAATGGTGAAGGTGCCGTTTCATTTTCAATGGAACAGCTTCCTAATGATAAAACATGGGATATGATCGCCATATCAAAAGAACCTGATGCAACAAGCAAAAAACCACGAGGAAATGTCGTCTTAAGCTCCAAGTTTTAATAAATAGACCCGAACCATGAAATACATGGTTCGGGTCTTTTCATTTATATTGATAAATTCAATACGCTCTTGATCCTCTTACATAACATTAATAAGCCCTCACTGGTGAGATCAGATGGAGCTGATTCTGTTCACCCTCTCCTTGTATCGTAATCGGTCGCATTGCACCACCTACACCTAATTTCACCCTATCATTCCTTAACGTCTTTAAAGCCTCCATCATAAAAGATCCATTAAATGTTATTTGGAAATCATCTCCATCCATTTTCTCTATCCTAATGGCTTCCTGTATATTCCCAACTTCACTTGAATTTGAATAAATATTGAGTCGACCTTTTGAAATCACCTTCATTGTTACATTATAATGCTGCCAATCACTCGCAAATAAACAAGCCCGGTCTATGCTCTTCATTAGATCAGTACGATCTAAAAGCAGGGAAGTAGATGAAGATACATTAATCAATTCCGATACATTCGGAAACTTACCCTCTATCAATCTTGAATAGAGGGTAAATCGTTGTGCTTGAAAGCTTATATTCGCATCTGAAAAAACAACATGTACCTCTTCGCTGTCAGAAAGTAATTTGTCTAATTCATTTAAAGTATTTCCAGGAACAATCAAATCCCCCATTAAAGAGTCCTGGATTTGGAGTTTGGACAAAGCTAAACGGTGCGAATTTGTTGCTGCAGCTTGCAGCACCCCATCTTTTATTGATAGATTTACTCCAGTTAAAGCTGGACTAGATTCCTGTTTCGATACAGCAAATACGGTTGAATGAATTAAGTGATGAAGATCTCTACCTAAAAATTGGAAAGATGCTTCTTCTTGAATATTAGGGAGTTTCGGATAATCTTCTGGGTCCATTCCATTTAAACTTGTCTGAATGTCATCCGAAGATATGTACATTTTAAGATCTTTAGTTAAGATGTGTATAAGGTCCGGAAGCTTCTTTACCACCTCTATAAAATGATGAGAGGGTACCACAATACTCCCAAATTCAACCACATCGACATCCTCTTTTGGGATATGTCTTTCTATAATAATGTTCGAGTTACTTGCGATAAACGTTACGCCTTCCTTAGAAGTTTTAATGAAAATACCTGTTAAGATCGGGATTGTGGTCTTTGTTGAAATAGCCCTCCCTACATCTTTTAAAGCTTCTCGGCCATGGGATTGCTTCATATAAAATTCCATAATATTCTCCTTAGATAAATTTAACCCAAACATATATTCGATAATTCTATCGCCAATTCCTTTATGATAATAAAAACGATTTTGATTCATTATTGATTATGTTGATGTTCATGAATATACGGGTGGCGGAAGAAAAGGAATAAGGGTAATGCCATAGAAAGCCCCACTGTTAACGTCAAGATCAGACATATCCACCATTCTTTTATTTGGTATTTTTTTGTTTCAACAAACATAAACACCCAAAACACTACACAAGAAATAAGAAAGTCTACAGCAAAAAATGTGGATATTTGGTTAGCGAATAGCTGCTTGATAATTAAATTTAGATCCAGCCCGTGTTCAATTAAAAAGCTGGTAAAGAAATAATAGGGTAGAATAGCACCTATAACAGCTAGAATGAAATAGACCTTTCTCATCTAATCCCCCTCTTTAGTAATTAGTCGCTCTTCAGATTTATAACTCTACTCACATTCTTTTGTGTAAAGTAAATGACCAATAAAGCAATACCTTTCCAAGATAAGAGGAAATCGATTACTTGTTTAATACCTTCTTGAAGACTTTCGAATATATGTAAGATAATATATAAAACTAGTTTCCCATCATTTTCAGGATGTGGATCAAATACAAATTCCTCCAAGAAAAGACCTATATCAATATACGAGTAGAGAAAAAAGATAAAAAGAAGTACACCCAGCCATAATTTTTTATTTTTCAAGCTTCTCACCCCCAACACCTATTAGATTCCATATTTACCATAAAAACCCACAACACTATTTTTATGTGTCATGGGCTTTTATCATTCAATATATCCTTGTGTTATAGATCAATCAAATCAAAAATCGATACGCTTTCTAACTATACTAAAGCTAGAAACGTATCGATCTCTTTTTGATATAATCTTTTTCCGCTCAACAGATACCCTCTCTCTTTGCCCAACCTTCCGGCTATCTTATTTCTTTGTACGATGTAATACATATTGAGATGAACTACTTCGAAATCCCTCAATTTCATAAAATGGGATCAACGTTTCGTCGCAAAATAAGCTAATAATATCGATATGCTCCAACTCATGTAGCAAACGTTCAATAATATGAGTTCCTATTTCTTTGCGGCGATATTGATGATGGACGACAACATCCTCTACATAGGCTCGGAACTTCCCATCAGATACAGCTCTAGCAAATCCAACTAATTCATCATCAATCCAAGCCCCTACTGAGATTGTTCTCTCTAATATGTCTTCTATTTCGCTTTCTTTCATATCTTCCCACCATCCAACATTTTGATATAACCTAATCACACTTTTGGCGGGGATAACTCTTTCCCCATAACTATTGATCTCCACTAATCACTCATCCTTCTTGTTTTTCCACATGTTATAAAGAGGGTACATGATATCATCCACCAAACGATCCGCTTCTTCTCTATTCTCTAAACCTTTAGCAGCAATCACCACAATATAGGGATTTTCTTGAAAAGCTCCTAATACACTGATTTCAATTAATGACCCAGGTAACCCACCTGTCATATTGACTTGATGATAATATGGAATTCTTACATGCTTGTCTTGCATCCGTACCATCCCCTGAATAACAGGTTCCCATGTATCAGGATCTTGTTGATAACTGTTGTAAATCGTTTGAACTAATTTTGCAATCTCCACAAGCTGTCCACGATTTTCCTCATCACGGGGATCCTCTGTAACATTTATACTCAAAAAATTCTTGTCGATCTGAGATTGGATACGAGAAAAGCCTCCCAATTGATTTGCACAAGCCTTTGCTAATTCCACATCATGACACGCAATCATCCCCTCTACAACTTGCCTAAGCTGCAAAGTATCACGCCTTTGCCAGTGTGGATAAAGTTGTTCACTATCTTCTCGTGGATCCACCTTTACTTCAGACACTACGTCGTCCCAGTTCATCTCCCCTTCCTCTACTAACTTAGCGATCCCATATCCCATTGCTACCTTTCCAGCTGATGCGAGTGGATACGTCTCCAACTCGTTAATTTGTATAGATCTATCTAGATCTTGAGCAGAGTGAACCGATATCCCCCATGTTCCAGATTGTTTTTTGAAACAGTCTATAAGTTTATCCACAGTTGTATGACTCCCTTCTTGATTATGTATTCTCGAGCGTTGTGGATATTCCTTGTTTTGTGCATAACTTTTACCTAATTCGGGATAAATAGGACAGATAGAATACATAGAAAGCAAAACTGAGGTGAAGCTTGTGGATACAGTAGATTTGGCCCGTGCTTTGTTTGGTTCATCGCTCGGTTTTCATATTATCTACGCAACAATTGGTGTAGGAGTTCCTCTTATGATCATCATTGCTGAGGTTATGTACATAATCAAAAAAGATAAGGACTATGCTTTAATGGCAAAACGCTGGACGAAAGGATTTGCCATTCTCTTAGCCGTGGCCATCGCTTCAGGAACAATTGTTGGTGTCTTAATGTCCTTACTCTTCCCAGGCTTTATGGAGATTGTCGGCCAAGTCATTGCATTACCTTTTCAAATCGAGATTTTTGCCTTCTTAATTGAAGCTGTATTTATGTCCATCTACTTGTATGCAGCTGACCGTTTACCTGCATGGATGAGACTTGTGAGCATAATTTCTGTCGCAATCGGAGCAGTTGGATCAGCTATATTAATAACGGATGCCCACGCTTGGATGAATACACCAGCAGGCTTCGAAATGACAGCTAATGGTGAAGTGATAAACGTAGATCCTTGGGCAGCTTTTTTCAATCCTAGCTTCTTCGTAACAGCCACCCATGTAGCTGTATCTGCATATATGACAGTTGCGTTTTTAATTGGGTCTATAGCTGGATTACGGTTATTACGTTCTAGTATTTCTTCCGAAGAACGAAAGTACCATCAAAAAAGTTTTATGATCGCCGTTTATCTAGGTGCTTTCATGTCCCTTGCCACAGCCATAAATGGACATGAAACGGCTCAAATGCTTCATGAGTATAATCCTAGAAAACTAGCCGCTGCAGAGGGGTTATTTGAGACAACAGACTATGCCCCTTTATCCATTGGAGGTTGGACTTCAAGGGAAAAAGAAGAGGTCCTTTATGCTATAGAAATTCCATATGCACTAAGCTTCTTAGCTGGAGACCGCTTTGATACAGAAGTAAAAGGCTTAAATGAGTATCCTGAGGAGCTTTGGCCACCTTTATATGTCCATACACTATTTAATGTGATGGTAGGAATCGGCAGTGTACTTATTGCATTATCTCTATTTGCAATCTTCTGGCGTCATGTCTTGAAAAAGGATTGGCCGGGTTGGGTGCTTGCTCTTTTTGTTGCTGGAGGCCCACTTGCATTAATTGGGATTGAGGCAGGTTGGTGTTTCAGCTGTATCGGTAGACAACCTTACACAATCGTAAACGTATTAAAAACGGCAGATGCTGCAACCAAAGCGAACAATGTAGGAGTCTTGTTCGTCCTGTTTATATCTCTATACGTAGTGCTGTTATTCGTAACAGTCTTTGTTATGTCATTTTATTTTAAGCGCAACCCTGTACAAAAAGAATTAGAGCAACGAGGAGTGTGATAGGTTGTGGAAGAATCTTTAATAGCAGTTACGATTCTCTGGAGCTTTTTGTTCGTCTATTCCATGCTGGGATCACTTGACTTCGGTTCAGGGTTCTGGGGGATGGTGTATGGGAAAAATAAAAACACAAACGCCTCTGCAATCGCTAATCGATTCTTATCCCCAACCTGGGAAGTGACCAACGTGTTCCTTGTTTTACTCGTTGTTGCTCTTGTGAGTTTCTTTCCATTTGCAACGTCTATGCTCGGAACACTTTTACTTGTGCCAATTGGATTAGGTTTAATTTTATTAACGATTCGTACGACCTTCATGGTTTTTGCCCATCATGTTCAGAAGTTTGGTGACATGCTCAGGGTAACTTCAGGACTGACTGGATTGTTGATACCTGCATTACTTGTGAGTATTTTACCCATCACTTTAGGTGGATTTATAGAAATGGAGAATGGGTATCCACAACTTATGTATGGAAAACTATTGTCGAGCTCTACCACTTACATGCATATCCTATTTGGCTTAAGTACAGAACTATTTTTATCGGCCTTGTTTTTAACAGATTATGCCCGTGAAGCAGGAGATCAGAGTGCGTTCAGGACATATCGTATGCATACAATTTGGCTAGGACCATTAACCATGGTCATTGCGGTTTTAACCATTTTTACTATGCCGAGCGAGGCCTCTTGGCTTGTGGATAATGTAGGTGAAAATTTATACGGATTCGGCATGTCCATCGCGTTTTTCTTAATTGGTTACATCCTTCTATTTGTTAAAAAACCAAACGGAGAGGTCGGCTATACGAGGTGGGCAGTTATTGCTGTTATTCTTCAATACGGTTTTGCCATTTATGCTTATGGATCCGCTCACTTACCCTATATGGTTTATCCACACCTCACAATCAGTGATGGTTTTACAAATCCAGCAATGTTTTATCAGCTATTAATTGCATATATTATCGGCCTTTCTATACTTGTTCCGGCCTTTATTTTATTCTGGAGACTCTTCCTTAAAGATAAACGGTATGTAAAGCAAGAGTAGGTGAAAAAGTACAGGCTTTCTTATAAAACGGTAAGCCTGTACTAACGTTCACTATCTTGCCAATGAGTAATAAATAAATAAACGAGCGCCCCGATAATCGGAATAAACCCAAGTAAAGAAAAACGAGTTCCATGACCATTTCTATGATAAGCATGGTGATTAATCCCCATTACAGAAAGTAGAGTAAGTACACAAAAATCAAGCGTCATAACATGGACAAAACGGGAGTTAACAAACGCCTCTTGATAGACTCCAACATTTCCATAGACAAGCCCATAAATGATAAAAATCATAGTAAATATCAGGATTGAGAAAGGGAAGAAAGGATTTTTAATCAATTCACGTGTGCGATTGGACGTTCGATTTTCTCTTTTACGTTGATCCCGATGAAAAATGAAGTAGGGTAAAAGCGCAAATGCACCAAATAAAAAGGAGAACATAACATAGGGCCAGGCTGAAATAGTTGATTGATCATTTTCTAACAAGAGTAGCCCAAAAACTACAGGCCACACACCTAGTAACAAGAAAACAGCCATGATAAGTGGTTCAGGTTCATCTAAAGAGAACAATGTTGCGACATAATTCAAATTCCCTTCTACGGGTGTAAGAAATAAAGCGTAACAAATAAATAACAGCCAAAACGCTAAAAGGATTGATTTAAGTTCTTTCATGAACGGCCTTCCTCCCAATCCTTCTTATACCGCTCTACTTTTAACCTAAGATCCTCTATCATGCTTAACAAACGATCGAGATCAGATGGATCAGCTGTCTCTCCATCCATGGATTCAATGACTTGCTGAAGCATTTGGATTCGGTTTTGAAGATAGATCATTTGCGATGAACGATCATTTGTTGCCTTCCCCATATTTATTCCTCCCCTAACCTCTACGTTGTTTAATAGTTTGTGTCCTTATGATATCAATAAAAATAGAGCAATTAAAGAAGACCTACCTATCGGTAAGTCTTCTTGTTTAATAAGAATGATTACATATGAACCTTCTCTCCATCACAAACCTTTTCAAGCTGTCGACAAGGCATTGGTTTGTAAAAGTAGTATCCTTGAAGATGATCACAATGTAATAGCTGCAACATATGAGCTTGCTGTTTCGTCTCAACACCTTCTACTGTAACTTTCGCTCCTAGATGGTTTGCTAATTGAATGACTGTTTTTACAATGGCTTGCTTAGTGGTGTCCTGATCTAAATCATTCACAAATGTCCGATCAATTTTTAATGTATCAATCGGTAGCTGTTGTAAGTAATTTAATGAGGATAGCCCCGTCCCAAAGTCATCCAAAGCTATTCTGAAGCCTAATTCACGCAAGCTTTCCAAGGTTTGCACAGCTTGATCGATGTTTTTCATAACTGATGTCTCAGTTATCTCCAGTTCAACCTTGGATGGATCGACTTGATAATCTTCAATTAAGCCTACAAGCATTTGATAGATGTTTCCATATTGGAAATGTACAGGTGAAATATTTATAGCCAGACAACAAATTGGAAACTCAGTATCCTCCCATTCCTTTAATTGCTTAAAGGCTGATCGCAAAACATATTCAGAGATCTCCACGATAAGACCATTCTTTTCTGCAATTGGTATAAATTCACCTGGTGATATCATCCCTAATTTTTCGCTATTCCAACGTAAGAGGACTTCCGCTTCTTCTGCTTGCATGCTCTTAACGGTTATCTTGGGTTGGAAATAGAGAGAGAGCTCTTCCTTAGAAACAGCTTGTTTTAGTTCATTGATAATAAGGTTCTCTCTTTTTTGAGAGTGAACTTCTGGATTGTATAATTGAAAATTGTTTCTTCCTTGATTTTTAGCATAGTGGAGTGCCTGTTCAGCCTGAATAAATAAATCATCATAAATATCAGGTGCAAACTCTTTAACAGAAGCCCCAATAGAAAGAGTAGGATGGAATTCAAATTGACCGTGAGAAAAATTTAATTGATCGAACTTCAACTGAATTCTTTCTAAAACTCCATTTAAATCTTCCAGTGATTTTTCCTTCTGGATTAATAACCCAAAACGATTCCCATCTAACCTAGCAATAATGATATTTTTATTCTGGAACCCTTTCATTTGTTGGGCAATTTGTTGCAAAACTCTGTCTCCAGCCTCATATCCAAACGTATCATTGATCCGTTTAAAGTGATCAACATCAAATAAAATACATGAGAGCATCGTTTCATTTTTTCTTGCGCGTTTTAATAAGTACTCGTACTGCTGAACAAAGTAACTCCTATTTGGTAACTTTGTTAGTAAATCATAGTGTGCGATCTGTAAAGCATGTCGATTTTCCATTCGATTCATCAAGATAACCGCCATAAGTACTACAGTCATGATTACCGAGACACTTAAGATCAAGAATTCCTTATTACCTACTTGACTGGGGAAAAAGATGTAATCTGCTGTTTCTTGATAGTGAGTTGCTTTCATTGCCACATAGTGCATGCTAGAAATAGCCATTCCCATTAGCAATGCACTGCCGATCTTAATAAGAGTAGAGTGGCTGGACTGAATTCTTTTAAACAAAAACAAGGCTACTATAGATACGAATAGTGCAATTCCAATAGATAAGGTAACATAGGCCTCATCATATACCATCTCCACCCCAGGGATGACCATCGCTTGCATCCCTGAATAATGCATCGTGACAATGGCTAAGGCCATAAAAACACCGGACCCCAGGATTTGAAGAGTGTTTACGTTGGTACGATTTATTAAGTAAAAAGCTATAAATGCTGCTCCAAAGGCAGGTAGTATGGATAAGAATGTATCTAACCAATCATAATAAACCTCTACGTTTAAACGTAAGGCTGTCATTCCAATAAAGTGCATAGCCCATATACTTAATCCCATTGTAATGGACCCCATACTTAACCAAATTCGTTTCATCTCTCTGTGCGCTTTGGGGATGTGCTGAGAGATATCTAAAGAAATATAAGATCCAAGTACTGCTATAAGTATTGATAGGACGACAATACCTTCGTCCCAACTTCCTTGTATTTCATTCAAATCCACCACTCCTCAACAAAATTCGAGTAGGTCTATTAGATTAAATTCTATAACAAATTTGGTAATAGTGGAATAGATTCGGTTTTTTATAGGTATAATTTTGGCGAGAAGATTTCGACAAAATTCGACTCTTTATCCTATGTGAGTTTCGTATAGGCATATTATTCAGCAATATGGAAGTTATCTGGAATAAGCTGGTGCGGGGTGGTTCCGTTGCTTTTATGCAGAGCGGCAAAGGGGTGAGGGAAACGGCAAACTCCAGTGGTAGCAAAGGGCTGACGAGATCCCGCAGAGAGCTTGCGAACGAGGAAGCTCGGCTGGTCTTCCACAGGAGGCTTGCCGTTTCACTGAACCCCTTACTCTTTTTCCGCAACGGACTCCTCACAACTTTATCTCGATACCAAGTCTTCAACAATAGGGGGCTTTTAAGGAAGATAAAATAGCCCAGAGAATACTCTGAGCTTTCGTTTACTATATTAATGGGGGTTTCCCAATTTTAAGTAGCTCCTCCTGCTCCGTTAGCTGCGTTGGAGGAGTTTCGTTTTTCAATCATATTCACACCCATAACGACAGCAATCAGTTCATCATCTGTTAGAACCTCAGTATGGTTGGTTAAGCAAAAAGCAGGTGATTCAAAGAAACCATCTGTCCTATGAAACTCACCTACTAAACTTTCTTGTTCATCATATATCTCATAATCTCTAGAGAACGATTCAGATTCGATTCGGTATAGCCCACGATCATATGCTTCATATTCATATTTCTTGGAGAAAAAAGCAAACCTTTGTGCTAGTTCTCCAATTTCCTGTTCTTGTTGATCTTGTATAAACCACTTTCTTGAGAAAAATCGGAACCCACCTGACAAAAGTACTTCTTCATTATTATTTAAAATCATAACATCAGAGCTGAATGCACCCTTTAAATCCAAGGTCCCTATTTGTTCTTTTTGATCATTATAAATCTCCGTTTTACCTGCAGAAAAGAAATTGTCTGTAAAATAAATAGTAGACATGATACCCCTCCGTATTATTGGTTTACCTTTTATACGTATGCAGCCATTAAAAGTTTCATGGACTTTTTATCAAGGTTACTTGTCACCCAATCTTTAGAAATAATAAAAATACCGTACCCCTCTCAGTTAAAGGAATACGGTCATTTAGATTACTTATATGTTTTTCATTTTTGTTACTACATCTTCTTTCAATTGAGCCAAACGATCCTGACTCTTCTCATAAGAATCTGTTTTCACTCCGAAATAGCATTTGATCTTTGGTTCTGTACCAGAAGGGCGTAAACAACACCAGCTATCCTGCTCTAAATTAAATTTAATTACATTGGCATGCGGTAACGCTATTTTTTCTGAGCTATTATCTGTTATAAATGTACGAACGCTTGTATCGTAATCCTCTATGGTCTCGATCGTAAAAGGTCCCATTTTGGTTTCATCATAGTCACGGAAATACTTCATCATTTTTTGAATTTTTTCCGAACCATCTTTACCTTTAAGGGTCATAGATTCAAGTCCTTCAAGGTAATATCCATGGCGCTCAAAAAGAGTATGGAGCGCTTCAATGATTGTCTTCCCATTTGATTTCCAGTATGCCGCCATTTCACATGCTGTCATTGCAGCCTGTACAGCATCTTTATCTCGAACAAAATCACCGATCAAATAGCCATAGCTTTCCTCGTACCCAAACATGAATGAGCCTTCCCCTTGCTCATCAAATTGACGCATCTTTTCACCAATGAACTTAAAGCCAGTTAAGGTTTCTAATGTATTAACATTATAATAGTCTGCTACAGCTCGTCCCATTTCTGTGGTTACAATGGTTTTGATCATTTGTGCATCTTTAGGGATATCTTTCGTTTGAGATAACACGTAATCAAGCATTAACGTTCCAAGTTGATTTCCTGATAATACAACATACTCACCTTGTTCATCCTTTACAGCTACTCCTAGTCGATCTGCATCAGGATCCGTACCAATTAATATGTCAGCATCCTCTTCTTTCCCTAATTCAATTGCCTTTTGGAAGGCTTGATGTTCTTCTGGGTTAGGCGACTCTACTGTTGAAAATTCCGGATCTGGTTCAGCTTGTTCCTCTACAATAGATACATTACGAAATCCTAGTTTCTCTAATCCATCTAAAATTGGTTTGTATGCCGTCCCATGAAGGGGAGTAAATACAATCTTTAACTGATCGGCTTGTTCATGAATAACCTCTTGATTTTTTACAATTCCTTTTAATTGTTCAAGGTATGCTTGATCCACGTCATGACCGATCCATGTGAGAAGTCCTTTACTCTCAAGCTCATCTTGTTCTAAAACATTGATTTCTAATTCATTTTCTACACCGTTCACATACGAAATAATGCGATCAGCCTCTTCCGGAGGTGTTTGACCTCCGTCCTCATTATATACTTTAAACCCATTATATTCGGGTGGGTTATGGCTTGCAGTGATCATCGCTCCTGCCGCCGTCCCAAGGTGACGTACAGCAAAAGATAGATACGGTGTCGGACGTAATGTTTCGAATATGTATGTACGAATGTTATGAGCTCCCATAACTTTAGCTGTCTCCAGGGCAAACTGAGGAGACATATAACGTGAATCATAAGCTAAGGCCACACCTTTTTGCTGAGCATTTTCTACATTTTCCTCTAGGTGTTGAGCTAATCCTTCAGCCGCTTTCCTTACAGTATAGCGATTCATGCGATTTGTTCCAGGTCCTAATACTCCTCGCATGCCACCCGTTCCGAAAGTTAAGTTTGTATAGAACGCATCTTCCAATTCTTTCTCATCAGAAGAGATTTTCGTTAA
The DNA here is from genome assembly GCF_000425225.1 of Pontibacillus marinus BH030004 = DSM 16465. Lineage (GTDB taxonomy): Bacteria > Bacillota > Bacilli > Bacillales > BH030062 > Pontibacillus > Pontibacillus marinus. Next base: position 46,948 of record NZ_AULJ01000038.1, read on the forward strand.
TTGCTCTCGTAAATCTGGATCTAAGTTTTGATACTGATCCCATTTTTGATATGTATCTTGCCAGTTCATCCTGCTCCTCCTCTATAACATCAGTTGAATAGACTTATATGCGCTTATAGAATATAGGTGAATTATACCATATGTAACCAGTTAATTGAGTCCCGCATAAAGAAAACTTGCCGATTGGCAAGCCTTTTAAGGCGGAGACAGAGGTTTAGCCTTGGCTTATACTTCATGCTACCAAAATTTTCACTACGTCGATTTACTCCATTGCTAAAATTTTATATTTTCTTAACGTAAAAAATAAAAGACTCTTATCACAAGAGTCTTTACTACATCCTATTTAACGCTTTGGCCTTTTTTATAAAAGGTTTCCATTATAGTTTGTGTCCATTCTAATGAATCTTTATAATATTGAAAAACATCTTCTATAGAAACCCCTAATTCATGGGATTTCATCTCTATCTCGTCCCATTTCCCTTTTTCAACGAGCTGGCATAATTCAAGCACAGCTCTATAGGAATTGGACTCCCCCTTAATCGCATCTTTAATTTCCTCATGCAAAGGAAGATCTTTTAATATGTCATCTAAAGGTCTCTGCATGAAGGTATCAATACAAGATAACATCCCAGTTAAAAAGTAGCTTGAACTTTCTTGCTTTCTTCCTAGTTGGCTGGCAATGAGTTCTCCCATTTTGGCCCTCATGAAACTAAGTTTTATGACTTCGCTTGGAACTTTGTTATTCTGAAATTTTAATTCTCTTAGTGTTAAAACATAAGCCCATTTCTTTACTTCTTTTAATCCTAGTAACACAATTGCTTGCTCTATGGATTTAATAGGCTCTATGCGTCGATATGATGCAGAATTAATCAACTGTAATAGTTTGAAAGATAACGCCACATCCATCTCCACTTTTTGAGCAACCTTTTTTATGTTTGGTTCTTCTTGTGAGAGTTCTTTTATGAGTTCTAAATGGTGAAATGGGTAAATCGATACATCATATGAGGTTAAGATGACTGGTTTACTGAAGAAATACCCTTGAAAGTATGTAAACCCTTTTTGGACACATGATTGATATTCTTCGTAAGTCTCCACTTTTTCTGCTAACCATTCCAATTCATATGATTCTAGTTTTTCAAACATCTTTCTTTGTAATTCATCAGAGGTTGCTTGAATATCTACTTTAATAATATCTGCATACTGCAATAATTCATAAGTATAAGGGCAGTCTTCGTTAAGAATATAGTCATCTAGAGCGATCCGAAATCCTCTCTTTTTTAACATCCTACATATTTGAATAACTTCTTTAGTAGGTTCTATATTTTCTAATACTTCTATTACAAGTGTGTCTGGAGGAAAACATAAGGGAAGTTCACTTTTAAGTAAGTTCTCTGTGAAATTAACAAAAACACTTTTGCCTTCTGAAATTTGCTCTAAACCGATATTAAAATAACTATTAAATACTACATCAGCTGTTGCCTTATCTCCATCTATTTGAGGAAAAAAGTTGTTCTCTTTACTACCACGGTATAAGAGCTCATAGGCAAACACTTCACACTTGTTGTTTAAAATCGGTTGCCTAGCAACATAAACTTCCAACACTTAAGCCCCCTTCTCATAAAAAACGTGTAATTTTAATATAAACTATAAACGCTTTCAAGGAAATAGGAACTAGGATTTTTTTCTCGATTAATTCCATTTTTATTACAGTTTTCAAAGGGGCTTACGTGGTTGTTAAGCGTGAGCGTGATTTGGCTCATGCTTTAATAATTTTACTTTGTCAATTTTATGCAACCAAAATTGAATACATGGTCCGAGCAAAAATACGGACAGGATTGTTCCGACTCCCACAGGTCCACCTAACAAAAAGGCAACAACTGATACTGTAAACGCAACTAATGTTTGAGAAGCACCAATCTTAAATTTAAATCGATAGGAGATTGCAATAAACAATTGATCTACTGGCGAACGCGGAAAACCCGTCATAATATACAGCGCAACACCAAATCCAGCAATGACTAGGGCTAACATAAATATTCCTATACGTGTTATTAAAAGAAAGTCTGTGAAATGAATGTTTTTAAAAACAACTTCTAACCAGAAATCAAATATGATACTCTCTAGCAATATTGGAATAAAAGCTAATAACTCAGGCTTCCCTTTTAGTAATAATGCATTTATAAAGACAATAAGAATTTGGGAAGCAGCAAACCAAACTCCAACTGAAAAAGGGAGCGAATCACTTAAACCCACAAATAAAGCTGACCAGAAACCGGCACCAATAGTCGATTTAACAACTAATGTTGTAGCAAGATATATAATGGTCATACCGATCAGATATTGGAAGGTTCGAATGAAGAACATTGTATTTCACACCTTTCTTTGACAGAATATAAATAGATTACGTTTACTTATAAAATGGCGGGTGATGATAATGCTATTCCATAAGCTCAAATATTTTATAGAAGTTGCTCATTATAAAAGTTACACCAGAGCTGCTAACCAACTTTTCATATCCCAACCAGCACTTAGTAAACAGATGAAATTGTTAGAGGAAGAGTTAGGCTTCACCCTATTTAATCGATCTTCTAAAGGGGTTGAACTGACTTCTAAAGGGAACGCACTATATCACGAACTAGATCCCCTTTTTAAAAACATTGACAAAACCGTTGAACGCCACAAAAATAATGGTATTATTCGGTTTGGATCCACCCCACTCCTAAGCTCTTATTTCCTACATGAACATTACGAGAAGCTACAATATACAAACATCTATGTTACTGCTATAGAGGATGATAGTCAGGACTTACTCCCTCTCCTTAAAAGACATGAAATTGATGCAGCTATCATCCAAGATATCCCTCATACAGAAGGACTTTATTCTAAACATTTATTTCAAGACGTTTTCGTTGCAGCTGTACCATCAAGTTACTCATTAGCAGCCCAAGAAGAAATCACTATGGAGGAATGCCTTTCAAAACCACAGATCATAACACCCAAAGGTTCAAGGTTATACAACCAACTTCATAGTATTATGGAAGATTACCCTTATCCTGAGGAGATCTTTGAAACGCATTACCATGCAATGGCTGGGTTTGTATCTCTAGGCATGGGTATTGCTTACCTCCCGGGAATTATGGCGAATCACATCCAATATAAAGGCATTACTTTTCTACCTATTAAAGGACAACCTTTAAAAAGGGACATGTATTTATATTCGATTTCTAAACATTTAGGAGAAATGCTAAGTGAAAAATTCTCTCTATAACCAAATTATAATGTGAGCTAAGTTAAATAAGGAAATACCAAAATGTGATAATGCCATAACTTTAAGTTATGGCATATTGAAGGTTTGAAAAAAATCTATTAAGTCATACTGGGTAAGGAAGGATTTTATTATGAAGATGGCGAAATGGGTTAACTTCCCGAGGATTTAATATAGCGTATATATTAATCTTTATTTCTTATATTGAAGAAGGTGTTGGTTTTATGTATCAAAAGCGTTGGTTTCAAACATTAATTGTCTTAATGCTTGTACTATTAATCTTTTTACTATTTCGTGAAACACAATATATGTTTCATCCAATCTATACATATATCGGAGCCATTGCGTTACCGTTTATCATAGGCGGGCTGCTCTACTATATTTCACGCCCCCTCATGCATATTTTAGAAGCATATAAAGTACCAAGGATCGCAGCTATATTAATCATATTTGTGCTGTTTATTGTATTAATATACCTAGTTATCACTTATATTGCTCCAATCGCTCAAGAGCAGTTTACGCGCTTCATAGATAGTACAGATGAATGGTCTTTAGAAGTTCAATCTATTATTGAATCATGGCAGAACAATCAAGTCATTATCCCAGATCAGTTATCTGAACCAATTGATAATGCAACTGATTCTCTAATAAATTTTGCAAAGGATTTTGCAGTAGGTTTACCAAACTTTATTTTCACACTCATTGCCCAAATCGTTCAGTTTGTGTTCCTATTAGTACTTGTACCATTCTTTTTATTCTATATGTTGAAAGATGGGGACAAGCTCCAACCATTCTTAACTCAATTCTTTAAGGAGAAAAGAGCGAAAAGTCTAGATCGGCTATTAAAAAGAATGGACCACACATTATCTTCTTTTATCCAAGGACAACTAACCGTTAGTTTATGTGTGGGTGTTCTTTTATATATTGGTTATGTCATTATAGGTCTTCCTTACTCTTTATCTCTTGCTTTATTTGGGATGCTAACGAATGTCATCCCATTTGCAGGGCCATACTTAGCCGTTGTACCGGCTATCTTAGTAGCATTCTTCCAAGATCCAATGATGGTGTTATACGTGATCATTATTATGATTATCGCCCAACAAATTGAAGGGAACCTTATTTCACCAAATATCATGGGGAAAGCTCTTCAAATACACCCGCTTACGATCATTACACTCATCTTAGCGGCCGGGAGTATTGCTGGATTTATAGGTCTTCTATTCGCAATACCATTTTACGCGATTGTTAAAACAATTGTAGCTCATTTTTATGAAGAAGCGTTTCATTCAAAAGAAATTTAAGACTGAAAAAGAGCCCTTACCTATGTAAGGGCTCTTTTTTGGTTTATTCATATAGGCAAAGAGGCTACGCTGACTGATCAAATATTGTCTGAGGTTTTCTCATAAATGCTCCTTGCTGTTGTTGATATTTTTGAATGGCCTGGTTTCGAAGATCTTCATGGTGCTGTTCATCTGCATTTTTATTTTCCTCGCTCTTCATTTCAGATTGAGCTTCTAAAATAGCTTGTGAAGCCTTTGACGCTACTTGCATGTCTTGTGAAGAAGGATTTGCAGGTGCTAATGCAGCACGACGGACTTGTTCCATTGCCTGAATGGTTTCTTCAGGGTCTTCACTTTTCGGCATTTGAATAGGCACTTCTCCACCTACAATATACTCTTGACCATCTGGCCCTTTCTGATAATCATAGCTAATGCCCCCTGCGAAATTCCCACCAACAGATTGATGAGCTTGTTCATGAGCTTTAACTTTTTGTTCTACAGCTTTCAGCTCAGAAATTTGTCTTTTTTGCTCTGGCGAAAGCTGTTCCCCATAGTGAAGATCCTTCTTTTCCGTATCTAAAGCTACCTTTTCTCGATTAGACGAAGAGACATTCTTTTGACTATGGTTTGAATCAATTTGATTTTGGACAGAATGGTTACTGCTACGTACGATAGAATTGTAGGCGGAATGTTGGGGGTTTCCTTGAACCAAATTCAGTTGAACCACCTCCATCTATTGATTTAAATAAGGACGAACTGGTATTTAAGTATTCTTTCTCCATGCATTTGCCATATTCCTCTATCATTCGTAAAAAAACCTAAAACTAAATACATTACGTTTCAAATTACCACTACAGTTCCATAGAAGTTTTTTCTATTCTAAAATTTTTGATAATTGAATTGACAAAAAATTTTGATGTTGGTACGATTACATCATCTTAAACAACGAAGCAAACATCTATGATGAGAAGAGTAAGATAGATTGGAGTATCACAGAGAGTCAACACTTGCTGAAAGTTGACATACTGCACCTGTTCGAATATCACCTCTGAGATGCTTGGCTGAACCTACAGTAAGCCATGCCGGGTTTTCCTCCGTTACCAAGGAATGTGTATGATTGTACACAACCAAAGAGCTATGGCTAAATATTCTAAAAATTTTGTCATAGAATTAAGGTGGTAACGCGAAACGCTCGTCCTTATAACGTAAGGGACGGGTTTTTTTAATGAATAATGAAAACAATTGAGAAAGGGGTAGGGTTATGACTAGAAAAGATACATTTACAATCGGTTTTATGTTATTTGCATTATTTTTTGGAGCCGGAAACTTAATTTACCCTCCTGAGCTCGGAATCCAAGCCGGGACATCATTTTGGCCAGCAATTTTGGGATTTATTTTAACAGGAGTAGGGTTACCTATTGTAGGCGTTGCAGCCATTGCTCTTGTAAGTGATGATGCCAAAGCTTTAGGAAGTCGCGTGCACCCTATGTTTGGTCTTGTGTTTACTGCAATCATTTATTTAGCTATCGGCCCATTCTTTGGAATTCCACGTGCTGCAAACGTTGCGTATGAGATGGGCGTTATGCCGATTCTCGGATCAGGTGGTACGATGGCACTCTTCTTATTTACTATTGTTTTCTTTGCTATCGTATTATTTGTTAGTTTAAACCCATCTAAAATCGTCGACCGTATCGGGCAATGGTTAACACCTGCATTGTTATTAGCCATCGTAGCTTTAAGTATTGCAAGCTTCTTTCAGCTTGATGCACCGTTACAATCACCAGAAACAACTTATACAGCTGCTCCATTTTTCAAAGGATTTGTGAACGGCTACCTAACAATGGATGCAATCGCTGGTTTAGCTTTTGGAATCATTGTTGTTACAGCGTTGAAAGATCGAGGTGTAACAGAGAAAAGATCCATTTTCAAACACACATTAAAGATTGGTGCTGTCACAGCCATTGGTCTTGCAGTCGTCTACACTTCCATTGGTTGGATGGGTGCAAAATTAGCAACATTCGGTTCATTCGAAGGTGGAGCTGACATTCTTTCTGCAGGTGCGGATCATTTATTTGGTTCATTCGGTGCTATTCTATTAGGTGTTATTGTTGCTTTAGCTTGTTTTACAACTTGTGTAGGACTTACTGTTGCATGCAGTCAGTTTTTCTCAAACACTTTCACTGGATTAAAATATTCACACGTTGCAGCAGGAGTAACTATTGTTAGTTTTCTTGTAGCGAACCTTGGACTATCTCAAATCATCTCTTACTCTGTTCCAGTTCTATACTTTATTTATCCGTTAGCCATCGTACTAATGGTCTTATCCTTCTTCCATGGCTTTTTCAAGGGGTCAAGCTATGTATACCGCGGTGCACTTATATTCACAAGCTTCTTTAGCCTATATAGTGGACTAAGCGCTGCCAAGATCACTTGGGCACCTCTTCAAAGTACATTATCCATCTTCCCGCTATTTGAGGAAGGTCTAGGATGGATTGTACCAGCCCTTGTTGGTGCATTGTTAGGATATTTATTAGATCGCTCTAGAAGAAATTCCAAGTACGTAGCTGCTACGAAAAAGGTCTCTTAAGAATGCTTGCTATTGTAATAAAAAGCCCAGCCTTCGTTCATGCATCGAAGGCTGGGCTTTTCTATTCCTGATCTATGGAGGGAGCTATACGATCTGAATCTTTATCTTGGCACGATTGGAGTTGCAATCTGTGGTATCGATGCAACGCATAAAAGTGTTCGAATAATTTCCCGTGAGTCTGTTGATATTGCCTCGCTAAGTGTTCATAAATTTTTGCCTGCTCACTGTGGAAATCAGGATCATGTATCATCCCCATCATCCTCTCTACATACGACTTCATTCTCCTTTACTAAAGTATGTAAGAACCCTCTTGTTTCATTCTTAAACTTTTTCAATAAGTATAAGAAAACCGCAAGCGTTTGTTTATCACGTATAAGTTAACTAATATCTCATTAAAAAATCCACATGCGGCGTTTTAAATTAAGCCGCATGTGGATTTCCTATTTACTGATTTTCCTTTTCTTCTTCACGTTTTTCGGTTATCTTTTGTTGGATTTTCTTAAATTCTTTACTTGGTGGCATTAGACTTACCACTACATCTCCAGTTTCAACTTTAGGTTTATTTTTATGAGTGAAAAACGCAATTTTACCCGAACGTTTTAAAACAAACATGAGTAACGTTTCAGGGTGCAACTCTTTTGAGTACTGATCAAATGGATATTGTTCAGTAATATTTGTTTTTCTAAAGACATAACCAGCCTCAACCTTTTCATTTAGACGCTCCCATGTTGCTTGTTCGTTAAAGAGCAGTCTTCCTCCGATTGTATGTCCCATATCCTCCAGGTCATCTCCACGACGATTATGAAGTGTGAGCTGATACAAGTTGTTACGTCCTATTTCAGGGATAAATGTATTACATACTAGCGCATTATAAGAATCTAGCTCAGAAGCAGCAACCATATATTCATATGGTGTCATATCAAGATGATACTCTGTTTGCTCTGATAAGATCTCTTCACGCATAAACGGAACACCTTCTTTGCGCGCAGACTCAAGCCTCTGCCAAGAAGAATCCGTTATCATCGTAGGAACATCTAATTCTCGAAGAGCTTTAGCTAATCCCGTACTAAAGCTACTTCCCCCTACAATCAGGACGCCTGGCTGTTCATCATTGGCTAGGTTGAATTTTTTCGCAAGCCAACCAATGGAGAATCCGTGTGCACAAACCGTGGCAAAAACGAGTGCAAACGTTAAAGATGTTAGAATGGAAGCATCTTCAAAACCTGCATCAGAAAGCACGTTTGCAAAGTAACCTGCTACAGTTAAAGCAACAATTCCTCGAGGCGCAATCCAGCCAACAAGGATACGTTCCCCTACCGATAAATCAGTTCCAATCGTGGATAACCAAATGGATAGAGGACGTACGATAAATAACATAAGAAGAACGTAAGCAATAATATTTAGATCTAAAATTTGTAATAATGTATCAACGGATAATGATGCTGTTAACATCACGAAGATTGTGGATACAAGTAAAACAGAAATGTTCTCTTTAAAGTTACGCATATCCCCAATGGAAGAAATATGCATGTTTGCTAATGTCATTCCCATAGCCGTTACAGCTAATAGACCTGTTTCATGAGCAATTTCATCAGCTAGTGTAAAACAGAGGATCACGGATGCAAACATAACCGGTGATTTTAGAAACTCCGGCACATGACCTCGCTCGAACATAAACCCGAGTCCTTTTGCTAATAAGTAACCGATAATAATAGCAAATATCGATGCCATAAAGAAGAAGAGCAAAGCATCTGCTGTTACATCATCTTCCATAAAAAAGACGATAATTTCAAAAGCAAAAACGGATAGTAAAGCACCAAACGGATCAACAATGATACCTTCCCATTTTAATATGGCTGCAGGACGAGGCTTTAATTTCGCCTGTCGTAACAAAGGTAAAATGACGGTAGGCCCTGTTACGATAAAAAGTCCCCCGATAACAAAGGCAACAGCTAAGGATAAACCTGCTACATAATGAGCGGTTAAAGATCCTAAAAGCCAAGCTAAGATCGCTCCTACGGTTACAATTCTCATTACAGGTTTACCTAAGCCTTTTACTTCACGAAAATCAAGGTTTAAGCTTCCTTCAAATAGTATAATGGCAACTGCTATTGAGATGATGGGATCAAATAATTCTCCAAAGTCATCTGCTGGATTAATGAATCCGAAGATTGGACCAGCTAACAAGCCGACGATGGACATTACTACAATGGCTGGAATACGATATCTCCATCCAATCCATTGAGAACCAACACCCAATGCACCAATTAACATGAAATCAAACAAAATCGAGTGGAACATGTGCCCCCTCCTTTTCACAAGTGTTTCCTATGGATTATGGTTTACTGGAATAAACCTTTCTATCAAAAAACTCAGATATAAAAACATTCTATACATGTTCGAACCTCGTGTAAATCATTTTATTTTGAATTCATAAGAATTTCATATTCACGTAATGATTTCAATACATAAAAACTCTCCCTCCTTATTGGAGAGAGAGAGAAACCTTAGGTTAACATTAGCAATCAGTAGGTTTTATTTGTACAACGATCTTACCTCTTGCATGGTGGGTCTCACTCAATTCATGTGCATCTCGAATTCCTTTCTCACTGAACGGAAAGGTTTTACCCACAATAGATTTCACTTCTCCTTTTTCCATAAGCTCAGCCACTTTTGCAAGCTGATCACCATCTGGATTAAGGAATACAAACTGAGCATTTACGCCTTTCTGTTTTGCGAAATCCTCATCAGGTTGTTTCGTAACAGAGACTAAATGGCCGCCTTGTTTTAAAATATTGTAGCTTCGGTCATGAATTTCTCCACCTAGAGTGTCAAATACGACGTCATAGTCCTCAAGAACTTCATCAAATGCTTCTTCTTCGTAATTGATGAAACGGTCTACTCCTAGAGATTCTAATAATTCTTTATTTTTACTGCTAGCAGTTGAGGCAACATAGGCACCTGCCCATTTTGCAAGCTGAATGGCATACGTTCCGACACCACCTGAGCCAGCATGAATTAATACTTTTTGTCCTTTCTGCAGGTTCGCAACTTCAAAAAGACATTGCCATGATGTCAGGGCAGCAAGAGGTGTAGCAGCTGCGTCTTCAAAACTAACTCGCTCTGGTATAGAAGTAACTAGATGTTCTTCCACCGCTACAAATTCTGCATAGGTCCCGTTCGGTGTAGTAGCTGGGCGGGCAAAAACTTGATCACCTTTTTTAAATTTCGTAACGTTAGAACCTGTATCGACTACAACGCCTGAAACATCCCAACCTAAAATAATCGGGAAATCCCAATCGAGCATATCTTTTAAATATCCTTCGCGTACTTTCCAGTCAATTGGATTGATGGAAGTTGCGTGACTTTCAATTAGAACTTGATCTTCATTAATTTGAGGTGTTGGAATATCTTTTTCCTTTAATTGATCTTTACCTCCGTATTGTTCAATAACAACAGCCTTCATGATCAGAAACTCCTTTCTATGATGTAGCTCCGTAATAAAGTACCCGTCTTGGGACTCTATTACACTTTGGACGCAGATAAGACGTTATTCAGCAATATGGCAGGATTGTGGAATAAGGCTTAGAGTGGTTCCGTTGCCAAATTGAGAGCGGGTGGGCTGGGAAATGGGTTGCTTTCCTGCGGACGAACTATCGAGCCTCCTCATCCGCTATTCGCTCCTTGCGGGGTCTCGCTAGCCCGTTTTTCCGCTGGAGTCAACCCATTTCCCAGCCCACCTTAGCCGAATGGTGAATAACGGAACCGCAGCTATCGTAAGGTTTTCTGATGTAAATTATGGGGGTGAGTCATATATGCACCAAAGTGATCTAAAGCCTTATATGTAGAGCTAAAATACAGTTTCCTTAAGCAAGAGATAAAATGATCTCAGCCATGGGTCCGTTAAC